>NZ_PGTO01000010.1 GCF_003284725.1 Paramagnetospirillum kuznetsovii
ACCATCCTGGCGGTGGTGTCGGGCCTGACCCTGGCGGGCGCGTCGGCGATTTCGCATGACCTGTACGCCAGCGTCATCATGCATGGCCATGCCACCGAAGGTAAGGAAGTCACCGTCTCCAAGATCGCCTCCATCGGCCTCGGCATCGTCGCCGTGCTGCTGGGTCTGATCTTCGAGAAGCAGAACGTGGCGTTCATCGTGGCGCTCACCTTCTCGGTGGCGGCTTCCGCCAACTTCCCGGTCCTGGTGCTTTCCATGTTCTGGGGCGGCCTGACCACTCGTGGCGCGGTCATCGGCGGAACCATCGGTCTGCTGATGTCGGTGATCATGGTGGTGCTGTCCAAGGCCGTGTGGGTGCAGAGCTTCGGCTTCCAGGCCGAAATCTTCCCGTTCGCCTATCCGGCCCTGTTCTCGGTGCCGGCGGCGTTCATCTTCTCGTGGCTGTTCTCGATCCTCGACAACAGCCCGCGTGCCGCCGAAGAGCGCGCCGCCTACGAAGCCCAGGCGATCCGGTCCGAGACCGGTCTGGGTGCCGAAGGCGCCGCGTCGCACTAAGACCAAAAGAGTACAAACGACTGGGGCCGCCGGGAAGCCGGCGGCCCTTTCTCTTTTTTTGCCCCATGCAGATCCTCACGAGCGGAATATCCCCTTTCGTCACCCCCGGGGGCTTGATCCGCGGCTGCCGTGGTCAATGACCACCAAGACACCAAGGACACCAAGAGGCCTTTCAAAAGTTGTCATCACCGGGCTTGTCCCACTGCTGTCCGGTTTAAATTGGCGTGGTTTCATCGAGCGCCTGAGTCTGCCTGTATTTGAAGCCGTCACCTTCGGTATGGGACTCGAAAGCCGATTCACCACCAAGGCACCAAGGACACCAAGAGGGCGGAGCAAACGGCCAAGCCTCAGTCGTTCGTTTTGGCCGGGCGTGTCTCGTGGTTCCGCTTGAAAGCATTATGAGCCGATAATCCAGACGGATGGGCGTGGATACGCGGGATAAGCACGGGCATGACGGAAGGCAAAAAACCGTGTCGTCCTCTTGGTGTCCTTGGTGCCTTGGTGGTCAATACCCTCGGCAGTCGCGGATCATGTCGCCTAATTTAAACCGGACAGAAGTGGGCTTGTCCCGGTGATCCACGCGGTTCCGCCAACATATCTCGTGAAGCAACGGGCTGGGCTGATCTGCGTGGATACGCGGGACAAGCCCGCGCAAGACGGTGGGCGAGAAACCATGTCGGCCTCTTGGTGTTCTTGGTGTCTTGGTGGTGAATCGTCGGCGCCAACCACCAAGCCGTCCGCCAGTCCCCACCCCACCCCCACCCCACCCCAACCCCAGCCCTCCCCCGGCTTTGCCGAGGGAGGGGGGATGAATGGCGCTGATTTATGGCGCGATGATCTGGCCAAGGCCCGATGAGGTTGCCTTGGTCCTTATTATGACATATCAGCGCGCCAGGATCATGCCCAGCATCACCAGTCCGAACACGATGCGGTAATAGGCGAAAGGCGCGAATCCGTGCTTGCCGATGAAGCCGATGAAGGTCTTCACCACCACCAGGGCCGAGAAGAAGGCGGCGACAAAGCCGATGGCGATCAGGGCGCTGCCGTCGAAGGATAGGGTCGACCAGTTCTTGTAGAGCGAATAGACGGTCGCCCCGGTCATGGTCGGAATGGCGAGAAAGAACGAGAATTCGGCGGCGATCCGGCGTTCGACTCCCAACAGCATGGACCCCATGATGGTGGCGCCCGCGCGCGACACGCCGGGAACCATGGCCAGCACCTGGCAAAAGCCGATGGCCAGGGACATGGCGGGGGACAGGTCTTCGACGGCCTGGATGCGGGCGCGCTTGACCATGCGCTCGATGGCGAGAATGGCCAGCCCGCCCACCACCAGCGCGGCGGAGGCCACCAGGGGCGAGTCCAGCATCTGCTTGATATACTTGTAGGCGAGTGCGCCGATCACCGCGGCCGGCAGGAAGGCGATCAGGACATTGCGGGCGAAGGCGAAGGAGCGGGGATGGGTGATGGTCGTCGCCACGCCCCACAGCCTTTGCCAATAGACGACGCAGACCGCCAGGATGGCGCCGAGCTGAATGACGATCTCGAAGGTCTTGCCGGGCGGCCCTTCAAATCCAAGCATGTCGCCGATCAGCAGGAGATGGGCGGTGCTGGAAACCGGAAGAAACTCCGTCAAGCCCTCGACGATGCCGAGGAGCAAGGCTTCAAGAAAAAGTTGCATGGAAATCCCTGACGCGTGGTTTGACCTGGGCCGGGATGATGCGTGGTCGAATCGCCCGGCGCAACCGCCAAAAATGAAACTAGGCGGTCATCACTCGGTTGCGGCCGGCCGCCTTGGCGCGGTAAAGGGCTTGGTCCGCTTGGGTCAGCATGCCGTGCAGGCTATCGCGCCGATCACTGCATAATCCGATGCTGATGGTAACCGGGATGACGGCATCGCCGAAGGTGATTGTCGTCGATTCAATGGCGTTCCGCAGCGTCTCGCAGATCTTCCTGGCCTTGGACTCGTCCAGGTCGGGGAATAGAACACAGAACTCCTCGCCGCCGAAACGGGCGACCAGATCGTCGTCGCGGAGGCTTGCGGCCAATAGGCGGGAGACTCCCACCAGCACGGCATCACCGCAATCGTGCCCATGGCCGTCATTGACCTTCTTGAAGTGGTCGATATCCATCATGGCCACGGCCAAAGACCGGGATTGGCTTCCCAAGGCTTGGAAGCGGCGCTGCGCGGTATCGAAGAACGAGCGGCGATTGCGCAGCCCGGTCAGCGGGTCGGTGGTCGCCATATGGCGCAAGGAGGCGATGTTCTCCAGGTTCTCCACGTTCTGAGCGACCCGGCAGAACAATTCCTCCGGCAAGAACGGCTTGTGCAGGAAGTCGTTGGCGCCGCTCTTGATGAACTGAGCGGAAATGGGACCGCGTACCGATTCACTTGCGGATACGCCGATGACGGCAAGGCGGTCGCGGGCATATTTGCCGCGAATTCGGCGCACCACTTGGATTCCGCTGATTCCCGGCAATTCGAAATCGCAGATGACCAGACTCAATTGGGGATTGGCCTTGATCAACTCCAAACCGGCCTCGCCATCGGCCGCTTCCAGAACCGCGAAGCCGTAGAGTTTAAGCAGGCTGCCGATGAGGCCGCGGTAAAAGTTGGAATCGTCGATCACCAACGCTGTCAGGGCGCGATTGCGGCTGATTCTTTGCACCAGCCAGACCAGATAATCGACGCTGGATGGATTATCCTTCAACACATAGTCGATCACCGGTTGGGCCAGGATGCGTTCGCGGGTGGCGTGATCGAAGACGCCGGTGACGACCACCAGCGGAATTCGGCGGTGGGTGAAATAATGAACCACGCTGGCTTCATCCGCGTCTGGCAAAACCAAGCCGCTCAACACCAGCAAGATCTGGTCACCCCATTGTTCGACCAATTGCCGCGCCGAGGCCAAGCTGTCGGCAACGCTGACCTCGATCCCCAGACGATCCGCGATGGCGCTGGACACGATGGTGGCATAGGCGCGGGAATTGTCGATCAAGAGCACTCGTCCAGGCAGAGCCATGGCTGTCCTTGCCGCATTATCTTGGAAGCTATTTTGCATATTATGTTCGATGTCCGAACGAAAGGAAACTCTCACCCGCCATCTTGCGCGATTTCGCCCAGTTGATAGGCTGCGGGGATGAAGATATTCGGAATCGCGGGCTGGAGCGGCAGCGGCAAAACGACCTTGTTGGTGCGCTTGATTCCAGCGCTGAACCGTCTTGGCATAGAAGTGGCCACCGTCAAGCACACCCACCATAATCCGGCTGTCGGTGATGACGACTGCCGGGCGCTGGCGGCCGCTGGCGCGGTGGAGACCTTGGTGGCGTCCCGGCGGCGCTTTGCCCTGATCAACGAGTTCCATGGTCGGGCCGAGCCGCCGCTTGATGAGTTGGTCACTCGGTTCAAGGGGATCGATCTGCTGCTGATCGAGGGGTTTAAGTGGGCGCCCCACCCTAAGCTGGAAGTATGGGATGCCGGCCTTGGAAAGCCCCTGCTGGCCGCGACCGAAGCCTCCATCGTCGCCGTGGTGTCGGACTTGCCGGTGGCCGAGGTGCCTTTGCCCCGATTCTTGCGCGACGACGTAGAGGGCGTGGCGCAATTTATCATCCGAAAATGCGGCTTCTAAGCCTATAGTATCGGTGTTGGCCTCGTGGCCTATGCGAAGTCCTTCGTTGCCGGAATGGATAAAGCATGCTTAATTCGGGCGGGTTCTGGGAGATGCCGAACTACATCGTCCGCTTGGGGCGGTCGGTTGTTTTCGGAAGGGAAGATCATCAGCGCGCCAGGTTGTGCGATGGCGCGTTCGTTTGACTGCTCGCGCTTTGCGTTGGCAGCCTGTTGTGATGCGTCTTGGGGGCGAGCACGATGAAGGTTCTTCTTGCTGATGATCACGCGCTGTTTCGCGAGGGCGTGAGGATGGTTCTGGAGAGTCTGGCGGAAGAACCGCTGGAAACGGTGGAGGCTGGCGATTTTCTTCAGGCCTTGGCCCATGTGAAGGCCGATCCCAGTATCGATATCGCTCTGGTGGATCTGTCCATGCCCGGCATGGACGGTATTTCCGCCATCAGTTCCATTCGCCGCACCGCTCCCGACGTTTATCTGGTCGTCGTATCGGCCTCCGAGGATCCCCAGATGGTGCGTCGGACCCTGGACGCGGGCGCCCATGGCTATATCTGCAAATCCTCAGGCACCGCCTCCATGATGAAGGGGATCCGCTCGGTCCTGGAAGGCGATACCTTCGTCAGCCCCAATATCACGGTTCCCGACGTGGTGGTTCAGACCCAAGGGGAGTTTGACGCCGAGCGACTGCGCAATCTGCTTACCCCGCGCCAGCGCGACGTGCTGGCCATGCTGCGCCAGGGCAAGTCCAATAAGGAAATCGCCCGCGACCTCAATCTGGCCGAGATCACGGTCAAATTGCACGTCACCGCCATCCTGCGCTCGCTGGGCTGCGAGAACCGCACCCAGGCCGCCATCCTGGCCGCCAAGATGGGGCTTTAGGCGGCTTCTCGTCTCACGGGACGATGCGGCCATCCACCAGATGAATGCGGCGATCGGCCAATTGGGCGAGGTCGCTGTCATGGGTCACCACCACGATGGAGCGGCCCTGCTCGCGGGCCAGTTTGCCGAACAGGTCGAACACCATGTGGGCGGTGCGGGTATCCAGGTTTCCGGTGGGCTCGTCCGCCAGGATCAGCGGCGGATCATTGGCCAAGGCGCGGGCGATGGCCACGCGCTGACGCTGGCCGCCCGACAGTTGTTCGGGCAGCTTCCCGGCATGGTCGGCCAGTTCCATGGAATCCAGCAGCATGGCGGCGCGCTCGCGGGCCTGGGCGGTGCTGAGGCGTCCCAGGCGGCGGATGGGGATTTCCACATTGGCGAGGCAGGAAAATTCCGGCAGCAGGAAGTGGAACTGGAAGACGAAGCCGATGCGGGCCAGGCGGATGGCGGCCCATTGATCGGGCGACAGGCCCGAGGTTTCTTCCCCCTGGATCAGCACGCTGCCGCCGGTGGGCGCGTCCAGCAGGCCCAGCAGGTAGAGCAGGGACGACTTGCCCGAACCCGACGGACCGGTGACGGCGACGAATTCGCCGGGCTCCACCACAAGGTCGATGTCGCGCACCAGGGTGACCGGCACCGGACCGGGCAATTCGCGCGTGAGGGTGCGGGCTTCGACCCGAGGAGCGGATGAAGTCATTCATGCGCTCCGAGGCAAGGGCGACGCCCGCCGCGGCTCGTGCCGCGAAAGCCAAGCACGCGGAGGCGTGCGCCCGGTGATTGAGGGCTGACAAGATATGCTCATCCGGCGCCTCGCACGATATCGACCGGGTTGAGCTTGGACGCCCGGCGCGCCGGAACCCAGGCCGCCAGGGTGGACGACAGGATGGCCATGGCGGCGCTCAACGCGTAGTGGCGGGGCGTGCGGTACAGGATCAGTCCCTGGGACTTGATGAATCCCTCCATGTCGAATTTCAGCGAGGCCATGAACTCGATCAATCCCCAGCCCATGGCCCAGCCGATCACGGTGCCCAGCAACCCGACGATCAATCCTTCCAGCAAGAAGACGTGGCGGATGTCCTTGTCGCGGAAACCCATGGATTTGAGGATGCCGATGTCGCGGGTCTTTTCGAACACCACCGTGGAGATGACGTTGAAGATGCCGAAACAGGCGACGATCAGGATGGCCGAGACCGAGGAATACATGATGACGTTCTGGATGACGAAGATGCCCAGCACGTTGCGCGATTGCTCCTGCCAGGGCTCGGAACGATAGCCGTATTGCCGCTCGATGCGTGCCGCCAAGGGCGAGGCGTCCTCGACATCGTCCAGGCGGATGTTGATGCGGTTGATCACATTGGGGCGGTTGGCCAGCACCTGGGCCTTCTTCAACAGGACATAGACCTCGAAATTGTCCATCAGGGTGATGTTGCTGCGGAAGATGCCGACCACCTTCATTTTCAGCAGGACGCCGGTGGGCGAGACCGCCGAGATCAGGTCGCCGGATCGGATGCCCGCCTTGGCGGCGACGCCCTCGCCCAGGATGATGCCGTTGGACGTGGTGTAGAGGGCGTCCAGGGTGCCCGACAGCAGGTCTTTTTCGATGTGGGTAACCTTGCGTTCACGTGGCGGATCGATGCCGGTGACATTGACCGAGAGATCCTTGCCGCCATAGCGCAGCAAAAGATTGCCCGACAGCGCCGGGGCCACATGGACGCCGGGGGTTTCCTCCAATCCGGCCAGCATGTTCCTCGCACCGCGAATGCCGCGCACTTCCTCGCGGGGTTTCAGGCCTCGCAAGGCGACGGCTCCGTCGGGATAGGCGGTCTCCACGGGTTGGCGCGGCGCCGTTCGCACCTCGTCCTTGACGATGATATGGGGCTGCACGTCGATGATGCGGGCGACGAAGTCGCGCTGGAAGCCTTGCATCATGGAGGAAATACCGATGAAGAAGGCCACGCCCAGCGAGACGCCCAGCAGCGAGACCAGCGTCTGGCGACGGCGATGAAGCAGGTGGCGCAGGGCGATGTCGAGAGCGAGCGCCATCGCCCTTCTCCTACTTCACCCGGACGCGGTCGCCGGTCTTCAGTCCGGTCGGCGGCGCGGTGATCACCAATTGATCGGCCGCCAGTCCGTTCAGAACTTCCACCATGGTCCGGCCGCGAATGCCGATGGTGACGGGACGCGACTGGGCGGTGCCGTTCTCCACCACGAACACCTTGCCGTCGATTGGCGCCGTGGCGGGGATAAGCTGGGCGTCAGGGCTTTCCTTGGTGATGATGTTGATCTCGGTGGTCATGCCCACCAGCAGGGGCGTGTCGTCGGGCAGCACCACCCGGACCCGGAAGGTCTTGTTGATGGGGTCGCCCTTGGGGGTGATGCGATCGACCTTGGCTTCCAAAATCCTCTCGGCGAAGGCATCGGCCTTGATCAGCACTTTCTGGCCGACCCGGACGCGGGCGATATCCTCCTCGTCCACCTCGGCGGTCAGGCGCAGCGGCCGGGGGGCGCCCACCCAGAACAGGGCATCCTTGACCTCGGCCAGTTCTCCCACTTCGCCGTCGCGGCGCAGAACCACGCCGTCCATGGGGGAAACCACGATCAGGTCGGTGCGGCGCTGGCGGGCGGCATTGATGGCCGCGACCACCTGATTGTATTCGCTGCGGGCCTTCTGGTCGGCCTCCTTCGAGCGGTATCCCGCCGCCAGCAGCGGCGCCGAGCGGGCGATCTCTTCCTTCCAATAGGCGGCCTTGGCCTCCAATTCGGCGATCCTGGCGCTGGCCTCGCGGTCATCCAGGCGGATCAGCGGCTGGCCCGCCTTCACGGCGTCGCCCTCGACGGCGAAGATCTCGGAAATGCGGCCGGGGGTTACCGGGGCGATGCGCGCCCATTTCTCGGCCTCCACCGTGCCGGTGGCATAGATGGCCTCCACCGCCGGTCCCCGGCGCGGCGGCGCCGCCGCGAGTTCGATGGTTCCATTGGCCCGCCAAGCCCAGGCTCCCCCCGCCGCCAGGACGACGAGAACCAGGATCAGGGGGAGGCGGGAAAGCAGGCGATGGATCATGGAAAGCGAATTTAATGCCTAATCAGCAGGAAGGCCAGCACCGCCGCCGCCAGGGCGACGGGAACCAGCAGAATAGCCTGATCGCGCCAGCGCGGCTTGAGCGGCGGGAAGACCGGGCGTTGCGCCTCGCTGTGAGGCTCGGTTTGAATGCGGGCGGGACGCCCGCGCTCCAAACAGTCCGTGAGCGTGGGCGTCTCGCCCGCATGGGACACGTCGGGAGGAGTGTCCGGGAGCGCGGGCGTCTCGCCCGCAGGGGACACGTCGGGGGGCGCCATCGCCTTTTTCTTGCGAGGGGCCCGCTTCTTCTTCGGCGCCTCAGTCACGGTATCCTCGGGGGGCTGGGCGCGGAAGTCCAGGATGGCGTAGATGGCGATCACCGCCTCCTTGTAGGAGACGCCCATGGGGACCAGATGGCGCAGCGCCGATGAATCCGCCAGCAGGGCACGCAGGCGTTCGTCGTCCATCTCCAGCAGATGATCGCGGAAGTCGTCGTCCACGTTGGTGCAGATCTCTTCGATCCTCAGCATGACCGGCCCCCTCTCAGAGTGTGGCCAGGACATCCTCCACGGCATCCCAGGCGCGGTTCAACTCGGCTTCGGTGGTGCAATAGGGCGGCAGCAGATACAAAACATTGCCCAGGGGGCGCAGCAGCAGGCCCCGTTCCAGGAACGCCGCCTTCAGTTTCGGTCCGACCTCCGCCGCGTAACCGACGCCACCGCCGGAAATGTCCATTGCCGCGATTGTACCACACAACCGCGTGCGGGCCACGTTGGGACGTGATTTCAGCCGGTCGAGGCGGGCACGGTGCAGCGCCTCGATGGCCTGGATGCGGCTCTGGCATTCGGCGGCTTCCAGCAGATCCAGCGAGGCCAGCCCGGCGGCGCAGCCCAGCGGATTGGCGGTGTAGGAATGGCCGTGCAGGAAGGCCCGCGACAGGTCTTGGCCCAGGAATTCCTGAAAGATGGCTTCACGCGCCACCGTCATGGACAGCGGCAGGAAGCCGCCGGTCAGCCCCTTGGATAGACAGATCAGATCGGGGGTGACGCCCGCCTTGACGCAGGCGAACAGATCGCCGGTGCGGGAAAAGCCGGTCATCACCTCGTCGAAGATCAGCAGCGAACCGGCTTCCCTGACTTTGAGCTCCAATGCGCGGAGGAATTCCGGGCGGCACATGCGCATGCCCGCCGCACCCTGGATCAAGGGCTCGACGATCACCGCCGAGACATGGTCGGGATGGCAGGCGAAGACCAGATCCAGGGCGTCCAGCGCCGCTGCCTCCTTGGCCTCCACCTCCGGGTCGTCGTCCCAGGTGGCGGGGAAGGGCACCGTCTTGACCGGGAACAGCATTTCCCGCCACTGCTCGAAATAGCCCGAGGAATGGCCCGCCGACATGGCTCCGGCGGTGTCGCCGTGATAGCCGCCCTCGAAGGCCACATAGACGTCGCGATGCTGGCCCTTGTTGCGCCAGTACTGATGCGCCAGCTTCAGCGAGACTTCCACGGCGGTGGAGCCGTCGTCGGAATAGAACACCCGGTCGAGATCGCCCGGCAGCCGCCGGGTGACCCGAGCGGCCAGGCGGGCGGCGGGTTCGTGGGTGAAGTCGGCGAAGATCACCTGTTCCAGCCGCATGGCCTGATCGGCGATGGCCTGGGCGATGGCGGGGTTGCCGTGGCCGTGCAGGTTGCACCACCACGACGACACCAGATCCAGGTATTCGCGGCCGTCGGCGGCGTAGATGGTGGCTCCCCGGCCTCCCAGCGCCAGGATGGGCGGCTTGGCGGTGCCCGCCTGGGTGAAGGGATGCCAGACATGGCGGGCGTCCAGCGCCCGAAGCTCGTCGTATGACAGGGTCTTTGGCGACAGGGTCATGGGTCTCACCCGGGACAGGGGAAATCGGGAGGCGGCAGGCTGGCCAGCATGGACTCGCTCACCACCGGCAGGGGCTGGATCTCGGCCAGTACCTGGACGCCGCCGAAATGCTCGATAGCCTGGCGGTTGGCGGGATTGCGCTGGCCGTTCATCACCACGCCGAGCACCGGGACATGGCGGCGGCGCAGCATTTCCAGCGTCATCAGACTGTGGTTGATGGTTCCCAGGCCAGAACGCGCCACCACCACCACCGGCAGGTTCAGCTTGACCATCAGGTCCACCATCAAGGCCACTTCATTGATGGGCACCATGACGCCGCCCGCGCCTTCGACCACCAGGGGGCGATCGGTGGCGGGCAGGTTCAGCGACGACAGATCGATGCGGCGATTTTCCCGTTTGGCCGCTTCGTGGGGCGACAGCGGCGCCTGCAATTCCACCGCCGGGGGATGAACCACCACATGGGGGGCGAGACGGGCGACGGTCACGGAATCGGCGCCGTCCGCCAGTCCGGTCTGGATCGGCTTCCAGTAATCGGTGTTCCAATTGCGGGCCAGCCAGGCCGACACCAGGGTCTTGCCCACATCGGTGTCGGTGCCGGTGACGAAGACGCCTTTCATGGGGCAGGAGCGCGGGCGTCCCGCCCGCATATCATCGGGCGGGCGGGACGCCCGCGCTCCTGTGATCCATGCGTCATTGCGAGTTCCTGCTGAACGAGAGGATCAGGATATCCCAGGTGACGGCGCAGGGCGAGCCCAGCGCCGCCATGATGGCGCGCAAGCGGCTCGCGGGCAGCGGCGTATGACCGGGGCGCGGCGTCGCGGCGCCGATGGCGGCCAGGACTTTCAGGAAGGCGCGGGCATCGGGATAGGTCATGGCGAAGGGGGCGGCCTCCACCTCGGCTCCCGGCAGCATGGCGGCCAGTTCCGCCGCGTCGGGGTAATCGGCGACCCCGGAGGTCAGACCCAAATCGGCATGGGCGGCCCGCCATTCCAGGAAGGTCCGCGCCCCCAGGGTGGCGACCAGCAGGGTTCCGCCGGGGGCCAGCAAACCGGCCAGACCGCCAAGCGTGGCCCGAAGATCGCCGAACCACTGGGCCGCCAGGGACGACACGATCAGGTCATAGCCGCCACCAGTCGGCTGTTCGGCATCCATCACCGCCAGCGACAGGCGGGGGTCCGAGATGCCTTGCCGCGTCCGTTCGATCATGGCGGGGCTGAGATCGGTGGCCAGCAGCCGCGCCTCCGGTCCCAGCCGGGCCAGCAGTCGCCGGGTCAGCAGTCCGGTGCCGCAGCCCAGTTCCAGCACCCGAACGGCGGGCTTGATGCGCTCTGCCACCAGATCGGCGGCCCGCTCCTGGGCGGCGGCGGCGGCATCGTAACCGGCGGCGGCCGAGGAAAAGGCGTTGCGGATGCGCTGCTTGCGGTCCATCACGCCCGCGCCGCCAACTGGCGAAGCTGCGAGGCCACCCAATCGGGATGGCTGAGCGGCAGCAGATGGCCGCCGCCCTCGGCCAGGATCAGCTCCTCGGCGGGAAAGCTTGCGACGCTCATTTCCTTGGGCACGATGGGATCGGCCAGACCGGCCAGGGCCATGCGCGGACACGACAGCATCAGATAGCTGGTGCGTTCGTCGCATTTGCCCAACCAGGCCAGCGCCTCGTCCAGTGGCACGGGGTCGATCGCCGAGACATCGGGGGCCTGCACGCCGCAGCGGGACAGGAAATCGGCGGTCACCGCCTGGGGCTCATGGGCGAAGCGGGCCTGCATGCGCTCGATCATGCGCGGCGCCACGCCCTCGATGAAATGCTGCGAGCGGGTAAAGCGGGGAAAGGCGTTGACCGCCAGCACGCCCGCCCAGGGGCGTGGAATATGGGCCAGTGCCCAGGCCAGCCCCATGGAATGGGCCACCACCAGCGGCCGCCTGACCGCCGGGATATAGGGTTCGCCATAGAATCCCATGTCGATCCGCTCGGACTCGAAATCGGGCAGGCGCGCCAGCAGGCTCTCCCAGAACCCTCCGCCGAATCCCCAGCCATGGACGCAGAGAAGGGTGGTCATCCCACCTCCTTGACCGCATCCAGGACGGCCTGGATCAAGACATCGATATCGGCCTCGGAATGGACCGAGGACAGGGCGAAGCGAATGCGGCTGGTGCCCTTGGGCACCGTGGGCGGGCGGATGGCGATTCCCAGGATTCCCCGGCCTTCCAGCGCCTTGGCCACGGCCAGCGCCCGGCGCTCGTCGCCCAGGATGACCGGCACGATCTGGGTGGAGGACGGGCCGGTGTCCAGTCCCTCGGCCTGAAGGGTGGCGCGCAGGCGGCTGGCCATCCTTCGCAGATGGGCGCGCTCTCCGTCCATGCTGGGAACCAGGTCCAGGGCGGCATCCATGGCACCCAGGACAGCGGGGGGCAGCGAGGTGGCATAGATGAAGCCGGATGCCCGATTGATCAGGGTGTCGCGCACCGCGGCGGAACAGGCCACATAGGCGCCGAAACTGCCCAATCCCTTGGAGAACGTGCCCATGGCGAGGTCGATATCATGGCCGTGCGACAGGCCGAAGCCGGTCTCGCCCAGCACGCCGGTGGCATGGGCCTCGTCCAGATAGACCACGGCATTCCAGCTTCGCGCGATGGCGGCCAGCCGTTCCACGTCGGTGGCATCGCCATCCATGCTGAAGACCGATTCGGTGACGATGACGCGAGGGCCGGGGCGGTCGGCCCTGGTGGTCAGCAACTGTTCCAGATGGTCGAAATCATCGTGGCGGTAGCGCAGTGAATGGGCATCGCTCAATTGCAGTCCGGCATGCAGGCTGGCATGGATCAGGCGGTCGGACAAAACCGTCGGCTCCACTCCCCACAGGGCCTTGTCCAGCAGGGCGGGCAGCGCCGAGGCGTTGCATTGCCAGCCGCTGGCGAAGACCAGGGCGGCCTCGGTCCCCTTGGCCCGCGCGATCTTGGCCTCGATGATCTCCAGGGCGGCGAGATGGCCGGTGACCAGTTGCGAGGCGCCGCAGCCCGCGCCGAACTCCCTGGCCCAGCGGCTGGCGCGCTCCACCAGCATGGGGTGGCGACTGAGCCCGAGATAATCGTTGGAGGAAAAATTGATCAGTTCGCGGCCGCCCATGCGGACTCGTCCGCTGGGCATGGGCTCCATGGGCCGGAGCGAACGTCGGCGGCCGGTCTGGTCAAGACCGGCAAGGAAGCGGGCGGCGGTGTCGTTCAGCAGGGTCATGGTCGAGTCGTCATAGAGGGTTTTCGCTCCTGTTGCAAAGGAGTGATGCACGGCACTACATTGCGCTCCCCGAAATGCATCATAAGGGATGTCCCCGGTGACCATGCAGGCAGCGAAGACGGTGTTGGCGACCACGGATGACGGGTTGCGCCACGATTGGACGGCCGAAGAGGTGGAGGCTTTGTTCTCCCAGCCTTTCAACGACCTGCTGTTCCAGGCCCAGACCGTGCACCGGGCCAATTTCGATCCCAACCGCATCCAGGTCTCGCGGCTGATCTCCATCAAGACCGGCGCCTGCCCCGAGGACTGTTCCTATTGCCCGCAAAGCGCCCACTACGCCACCGGCCTGGAAAAGGAAAAGCTGATGGCGGTGGAAGAGGTGGTGGCCGCCGCCCGCCAGGCCAAGGACGAAGGCGCGTCGCGCTTTTGCATGGGCGCCGCCTGGCGCGGCCCCAAGGGTGAGGATTTCGAGGTCGCCGTCGCCATGATCGAAGGCGTCAAGGCCCTGGGCATGGAGACCTGCGCCACTTTCGGCCTGCTGGACAAGTGGCAGGCGAGCCGCCTGAAAGAGGCCGGGCTCGACTACTACAACCACAATATCGATACCAGCCCGGAACACTATTCCGAGGTCATCTCCACCCGGACCTTCCAGGACCGCCTGGACACCTTGGACGTGGTGCGCGACGCCGGTCTGCATGTGTGCTCGGGCGGCATCATCGGCCTGGGCGAGGGGCGCGCGGATCGGGTGAAGATGCTGCTGACCCTGGCCAATATGCCGAAGCATCCCGACAGCGTGCCGATCAACCTGCTGATCCCCATCGCCGGAACCCCGCTGGCCGATGCCGAGCGCCCCGACAATTTCGATTTCGTCCGCACCATCGCCACGGCGCGGATCATCATGCCGAAAAGCTTCGTGCGCCTGTCGGCCGGGCGCGAGGGCATGAGCGAGGAAATGCAGTCCCTGTGCTTCCTGGCGGGCGCCAATTCCATCTTCTGCGGCCAGAAGCTGCTGACCGCCAAGAACGCCGCTCCGGGCCAGGACAAGAGCCTGTTCGGACGGCTGGGGCTGAGCCCCATGTGATCGAAAAGCGATATCGGAAAGATATCGCTTTTGTCACTGGCGCTGGGTATGGGTTGTCGAGGTGTCATAAAAGCGCAACATGTCAGCTTTCTCCGTCAACGGGGAGGCCGACATGACGCCGCAGCACATGGACATCGCCATTCACCTCGCCAGCGCCTGGGGGGCGGGAAGCCTCGTCGGACTTGAGCGCAGCTTTCACGGCCGCCCCGCCGGGTTTCGCACCCATGCCCTGGTCTGCCTCGCCTCGGCACTGCTGATGCTGGTGACGGTCTATCAGTGGGAATGGATGGGCGCGGTGCCGCTGGAATCCATCCGCACCGATCCCACCCGCATGGCCCAGGGCATCATGACCGGCATCGGTTTCCTGGGGGCGGGCGTGATCTTCAAGGAGGGACTGACGGTGCGCGGCCTGACCACGGCGGCCTCCATCTGGATCACCTCGGCCCTGGGCATCATGTATGGCGTCGGCTTCTACTATCCGGCCGTCATCGTCACCATCATCACCATCGCCACCCTGGCGCTGTTCCGCATGGTCGAATATCGCATGCCGACGCAGTTCTATGCCCACCATCTGCTGCGCTTCACCAAGGACAAGGCCCTGCCCGAGGCCGAGGTGCGCCGTCTGATCGAGGACCACGGCTTCACCATCTCCAACATGAGCTATCGCCTGGGCGAGGCCGGCGCCGTGTTCGAATACAAGATGGTGATCCGCACCGCCGCCAAGGACAATGTGGAAAAGCTGGTCGACTGCTTGCGCGGGCGTGACGACCTGATGGAATTTCGCCTGTCCCCGACAGGGGACTGACGCCGCGCCGGGATAAGGAGATTCTCCGCATGGATGAATACGACGGCTGATGGCGTAATAGCGCTGGTTGGGTACTTGGAGGTCCATCATGAAAGTCAGCGCCGTCTCCACTCGACTCCGGACATGGTTGGCCGCGTTGTTCGTCAAGGCGATCAACGGCATGTCGCGGCAAGAGGATCGGGCCGATGCCGTCCGCTGGTTGGCCCTCTCCCAGGATATTGTCGCCAGTGACACGTCCGCCAGGGAAAAATTCGTCGCGCTGAACTCTCAAATCAACGCCAGAAAGACGGCATCCGTCATCGCTCACTCGGTTGCCGAGGCGGTAAGAAACTACAAGAATTCAGACTTGCCGCTGCCGGTCAAGATTGCCGTTCCGGTCACCTTGCTGGCGGTTCCGTTCGTCGGTGGGCAGGGGGCAGGCGTTGCCGCCCTGGGGACGGCGGCGGGAGTACCCGCGCTCCTGCTGGTCTTTCTCGGGGCTGCCGGGATTTCTTCCATTCTTGAAGCGCTCGCCCAGGGTGGGGCTGGAATGGGGGATCTGGCCAGGGTGCTGGAGCTCATCGCCCATGACGAGATCTTGCGCAGGACCAGCACGGCCATGCAAAAGGCCATGCAGGACGAGCCCAAGGGCGCCTTTCGCCGGGACATGCCCATGGCCGAAATTGAACTGCGCGATGCGTTGCTGACCATGGATCCCTTCGCGTTCGAATCCCATGTGGTTGGCTTCTTCGCCGCCCAGGGCATGGAGGCTTGGGTCACCCGAAAATCCAATGATTTTGGTGTCGACGGCTTTGCGCGTCATCCGGACGGATTGATCGTTGTGCAGTGCAAGCGCAATGGGCCTGGAAACCCGGTGGGACGACCGGTCGTGCAGCAGTTCAAAGGGGTGGTCGAGGAAAATGGCGCTTGGCGGGGCTATATCGTAACCACGTCGAGCTTTACCGAGGAGGCAAGAACCTCGGCGGCCCTGTCGGAGCGAATTGTCCTAGTGGACATGGACGAATTGATCCGGTGGCATTTGGATGGCGCGGAGAAGGCTCCCCACCCCGGCCCTCCCCCGGCGGAGCCGGGGGAGGGGGAATGCGGCGGAACAGTGTAACTCCCTCCCCCAACTGTGTTGGGGGAGGGCCGGGGTGGGGGCCGACAAGGTGGCAAAGCTCGACAATCGTCTGAAGAAGAACGCCAGGGCCCTGCGCTCAGATCCCACCGAAACGGAAAAACGGCTATGGCGTTTGCTGCGGCGAGGTAGCCTGGACGGGTATCGCTTCCGCCGTCAGCATCCGGTGCATCCCTATATCCTCGACTTCGCGTGTCTCGCCGCCAAATTGGCGGTGGAAGCCGATGGCGGTCAGCATTGTGAAAGTTCGCGAGACCACGCCCGGACGGCATTTCTCGAGCGAGCAGGGTGGCGGGTGCTTCGGTTCTGGAACAACGAAATTCTGGAAAACGAAGCCGGAGTCTTGCGGCACATCCTGGATATGCTGCGGGAGCGATGCCCCCACCCCAGCCCTCCCCCGGCAGAGCCGGGGGAGGGGGAATGAAGGGTTAAGCCTTGGGGCGCTTGTCGATGACGCGCCTAGCCTTGCCCATGCTGCGCTCGATGGAGTTGGGCGCCAGCACGTTGACCTTGGTGCTGATGCCGATGAAGCTCTTGATGTGGTGCTGCAAGTCCTTGGACGCCGCCTCCAGGGCTGAATCGTCGAAGGGCTGGTCGGCGCGGACCTCCACGTTGACCGTCACCGAATCCAGGTGGCCGTCGCGGGTCACTTCCAGCTGGTAGTGCGGCGCGAGGCGATAGTCCTTGAGGATCAGTTCCTCCACCTGGGTGGGGAAGACGTTGACGCCGCGAATGATCAGCATGTCGTCGGAGCGGCCGGTGATCTTGCCCATGCGGCGCATGGTCCGCGCCGTGCCCGGTAAAAGCTGGGTCAGGTCGCGGGTGCGATAGCGGATGATGGGGAGCGCTTCCTTGGACAGGCTGGTGAACACCAGTTCGCCCATGGAGCCGTCGGGCAGCACCTCGCCGGTATGGGGATCGATGATCTCGGGATAGAAGTGGTCTTCCCACAGATGCAACCCGTCCTTGGTCTCGACGCATTCGCAGGCGACGCCGGGGCCGATGACCTCGGACAGGCCGTAGATGTCCACCGCCTGGATGCCCATGCGGGCCTCGATTTCCTCGCGCATGGCGCCGGTCCAGGGCTCGGCGCCGAAGATGCCGATTTCCAGCGAACAGGTCTTGGTATCGACGCCCATGCGGTCCATCTCGTCGGCGATGGCCAGCATGTAGCTGGGCGTCACCATGATGATCTCGGGCTTGAAGTCCTGAATCAACTGGATCTGCTTCTCGGTCTGGCCGCCCGACATGGGAATGACGGTGCAGCCCAGCCGCTCGGCGCCGTAATGGGCGCCCAGGCCGCCGGTGAACAGGCCGTAGCCGTAGGAGATGTGGCACTTGTCCTTCCTGCGGCCGCCAGCGGCGCGGATGGAGCGCGCCATGACGTCGGACCACATGGTGATGTCGTTCTGGGTATAGCCGACCACGGTGGGCTTGCCGGTGGTGCCGGAACTGGCGTGGACGCGGACCACGTCCTCCATGGGCACGGCGAACATGCCGAAGGGGTAGGTGTCGCGCAGGTCCGACTTGGTGGTGAAGGGGAACTTGGCCAGATCCTTCAATTCCTTGAAGTCGTCGGGCGTGACGCCCTTGTCCTGGCACTTCTTGCGGTAGTGCTCCACGTTGTTATAGGCGTGGGTCAGCGACCACTTCATGCGGCTGGTCTGCAGCGCGGTGATCTCGTCCCGGCTGGCGATCTCGATGGGGTCGAGCAGGTCTTTGGCCGGCGGAACCAGCCGGCTGGCGGAATTGGACATGATACCCTCCCGAAGGGGCGAGACCCTCTGACGGGGTCTTCGCCGGATTTTATAAGGTTTAAACGCTCTCGATGACCATGGCGATGCCCTGGCCGACGCCGATGCACATGGAGCACAAGGCCCGCTTGGCGCCGGTGATTTTAAGCTGATAGGCGGCGGTGGTGATCAACCGGGCGCCGGTCATGCCCAGCGGATGGCCCAGGGCGATGGCGCCGCCATTGGGGTTGAGCCGGGCATCGCCGTCCTTGAGCCCCAACTGGCGGGTGCAGGCCAGCGCCTGGGCGGCGAAGGCTTCGTTGAACTCGATCAGGTCGATATCGGCCATGGTGAGCCCGAGGCGGTCCAGCAGCTTCTTGCTGGCCGGGACCGGTCCGATGCCCATGATGCGCGGCGGCACGCCAGCGGTGGCCATGCCGACGATCTTGGCCATGGGGGTAAGGCCCAGGCGCTCGGCCATCGGACGCGAGGCTAGCAGCAGGGCGCAGGCGCCGTCGTTGACACCGCTGGCATTGCCCGCCGTGACGGAGCCACCGGCCCGGAACGGCGCCTTCAGCTTGGCCAGCGCCTCGATGGTGGTGGCGCGGGGGTGCTCGTCCTTATCGACCACGGTGCTTTCGCCCTTGCGGCCGGGAATGGTGACCGGGGCGATTTCCTGGGCGAGGCGGCCGTTGGCCTGGGCGGCCGAGGCCTTGGCTTGGCTGGTCAGGGCGAAGGCGTCCTGGTCTTCGCGCGAGATGGCGAATTCGGCGGCCACGTTCTCGGCGGTTTCCGGCATGGAATCGGTGCCGTACTGCTTTTCCATCAGCGCGTTGACGAAGCGCCAGCCGATGGTGGTGTCATAGATGCGGGCGTCGCGGGAAAAGGCGCTGTCGCCCTTGGGCATGACGAAGGGGGCGCGGCTCATGCTTTCCACCCCGCCCGCGATGTTGAGCTGGGCCTCGCCGGTCATGATGGCGCGCGCCGCGTAGCCCACCGCGTCCATGCCCGAGCCGCACAGGCGGTTCAGCGTGGTGCCGCCCACCTCCATGGGCAGACCGGCCAGCAGCGAGGCCATGCGCGCCACATTGCGGTTGTCCTCGCCCGCCTGATTGGCGCAGCCGTAGATCACCTCGTCCAACAGCGACCAGTCCAGGCCGGGATTGCGCGCCATCAGCGCCTTGATGGGATGGGCGGCCAGATCGTCGGTGCGCACGCCCGACAACACGCCGCCGTAACGGCCGACGGGGGTGCGGATCGCGTCGCAGATCAGCGCTTCGAACATCATTCATTCCCTTCGACGATATGGCCTTGGATAAAGCGGCATTGGCCGCGGAACAGCGCCACCACCTCGCCGGTCTGGGAGGTGACGGTGCAGTCATAGGTTCCGCTGCGGCCCTTGCAATGGACCTCGCGGCACCGGGCGGTAAGCCGGTCGCCAAGCTTGGCGGCGGCCGGATAGGTGATGGTGCACGATACGGCGACGCCGATGCGGTTGCCGGAGCTGCAGGCATAGCCGAATGCGGTGTCGGCCAAGGTATAGGACATGCCGCCGTGGCAGGTGCCCACCCCGTTCAACATGTCCGGGCTCACCGTCATGGACAGCGTGGCATGGCCCGGTCCGACCTCGTCCAGTGAAATGCCCAGAAAGCGCGACACCGCCTCGCGCTCGCCGATGGCGGCAGCGACGCGTTCGGCCAGGGACTGGGCATTGCGGCTTTGCGGCATGAGAGGCCTCGGCGGTTTAATTAGGTATTGTAATACCGAATTAGGGGCCGGGCCGTCAATGGCGTATCGGTTTGGAAATTGGTCTCCCTATCGGCAAGGTGGGGGCGGGGGGGCATAATATTCCGGCGGGCAATCATGGCCATGGGTGCAGGTGACCGCTCGGCAATAAGGCCTGCCATCGGCGATTTTGCGATTCAGTTCGGGGGATTCGTGGTAGGAGTCCAGCTTGGGATCATAGACCAGGGTCGTGTCATCGCGGGTCTCGCAATAGGTGAGATAGCGCCAGCCATTGATGGGGGGCGACCGAACCTCCACGCCGAACTCCGGCATGAGACCGCCGCCGATCCTGACCCATTTGTTGCCACGGCGTTGAAGAATGGTGGCGTCGCAGCCGGGGTTTCCGCAACGGGTGGGAAGCTCAGCCAGAAGGATCATCTCCTTTTGGCCATCCAGGTTCAGGTCGACATAGGCGATCTTGAACTCTCCGCGTTCCTTCAACTGGTCCTCGAAAGATGGTATTTCGTCTGGATATTGACGCTTTAGTACGTTCAACGCGAAGGCGATGTCCTTTTTCTTGGTCAGGGGGTGGAATAGGACGGTGCAGGCCTCCTCGCCCCACGACGGGGTCGGCGGGGCGAGGAGAAACAGGATCGCGCAAAGCAGGATGCGCTTGATCATGCGAGAAAGATCCCGATGCTACCATTCGCCACGATGGTAAGGCGCCGACTGATAATCGCGCAATCGTTTTTGGATGCGGATATCCGATGCTTGCACTTTTGAATCTTTGGCGATGCGTCCGGCGGCCCGGCGTGCGAGGTAGGCATGAGTCGCCCCGGCACCCTCGCGGTGGGAGGCGGCGACGATGCCGCCCTCGGTGATCATGACCGGCTTGCCGTCGGTGCCGGTATAGGTCTTGCCGGCCTGATCCAGGGCCCCTTTGGCCTTGGCCTGTCGCTCGTAGTCGCGCATGGCCTCGGTCAGCGCCTTTTCCTGGGCTTCGGGATTGGTCTTGAAGTCCTGATCGGTGGCGACACCCTCCCGGCGGGCCTTGTCGGTCCAGCGGCCGTTCTCCTTCCAGCCGATCTGTTTCAGGGTGTCGCGCATCAACTGATAGCGGCCGAGGGCGTGGCTTGTGTCGTGTTCCTCGCCATAGCCGTTGTTGGGTTTGTCGGCGCTCTGTTCCGATTCGGCGATCTTCTGGCGGAAGGCTTCGTTGCTCTTGCCTTTCCAGGCTTGGGTGCCGCCGCCGGGGGAAGAGCGGTCGTGGGCGGCCACATCGATCACCCCGGTGGGTGGGGTATAATGACCGAGCCGGTTCAGGGCGGTCTTGGTCTCCACCAGATCGTCGGGATGCGCCGAGCTGGCGGGGTCGATGGTCTGTCTCAACTTGAAGGGGGGCATGGGGAACTCCTTTGGATTGCGCGCATCCGGGCATGCCTCGACACCAGCCGCGGCCGCCAAGCGGGCCGGGCGCAAGCAGGGCGCGTTGGACATGAAAAACGCCCGGAACCGTGGGCGGTGTCCGGGCGCGGATGTGGTGTGGGTGAGGCTTTAATATAACCATTGAGAGAAAATGTCAATACAAAACATGAACACGGGGGCGGGGCGGCTTTCGGCGGCGGCGGACGGCCGGTGGCATCTGGTTCTTTCACTTGCAACGATTCCAGCCAGGCATTACGGTCAGCCATGGCCTGCTAGGTCAAAAGGATACCCACAGGTGCTTGTTATTAAAGAGTTTATAAAGAAAGTCCTTGCCGTCGTGTTCTCGGGCATGACCATGGCCGAGATTTTCGATCTGTTCCTGCCGACGCGGCAGTCGGCTTTCGTGCAGCGACGACGGGCACTTTTGATCTTGTCGCGCGTTCGTTTGGTGGCGGCGACCTTCGCCGTCCTGACGCCGTTGTGGATCCCGGTCGACCTCTTCATCTTCGAGACGGCGCTTGCCATGTATCTGGCCGCGCTGCGCGTTCTCGCCTGTATCGCCTTCGCGGTTCTGGCGCTGTCGTTCCGTGGGTCGGACAGTGTGGTCTTGGCGCGCTGGGGAATGGTCTGGTTGCTGGTGATCCCCACCGTCTTCTTCCTGATCAGCCATCCCCTGCTGGGCCAGTTCGCCATCACCGATCCGGCGCAGCAGGTGATCGCGGCCGGATACGCCTTCCTGCCCTTCGTCATGGTGGCGGGGCTGTCGGTGTTTCCCATCACCGCCGTCGAAGGCGCGCTGCTGGGGCTTCCCCTGGTGCTCGCCTATTTCCTGACCGGCGTCCTGGGCTATCAATTGCTGCCCTTCGCGTCCCATCTGGGGGCGCAATGGCTGCTGTTGCTGCTGGCCTCGGTCTCGACCCTGGCCGGCATGAGCCAGCTTCATTTCATGAGCCAATTGGTGGACCAGTCCTCCCATGACGGGTTGACCCGCGCCTATAATCGCCGGGTCGGCGAGGAAATGCTGGCGCAGCAATTCATCTCCGCCGTGCGGGCGCAATCGCCCATGGCGCTGGCCTTTATCGATCTGGATGACTTCAAGTCCATCAACGACAAATACGGCCATGAAGAGGGCGACAACGCGCTTCGCGGCGCCTCGGCCTTCTTGCGCAAGGTGCTTCGGCGCGGCGATATCCTGATCCGTTGGGGTGGCGAGGAATTTCTGGTGGTCATGCCCCATACCGATCCGTCGGGGGCCATGATGGCCGTCAGCCGCATGCGTCAGACCGGTTTGGGCATCCGCCCCGAAAGCAAGCCGCTGACCGCCTCCATCGGTGTGGCGGAGCGGCTGATCGACGGCTGCGAAACCTGGAGCGATCTGGTGGAAAAGGCCGACCAGCGCATGTATGCCGCCAAGAAGAACGGCAAGGACCGCGCTATCGGCTGTGGCGATATCCTCTTGGTCGCCGCCGAGGTTTAGCGCAACTCGAAAATTCCCTCGATCTCCACCGCCGCGTCCAGCGGCAAGGCTGGCGCGCCCACCGCGACACGGGCGTGACGCCCGGCCTCGCCCAGAACCTGGACCATCAGATCCGAGGCGCCGTTGATCACCTTGGGCTGATCGGTGAAAGACGGCGTGCTGGCCACGAAGGCGGTCAAGCGAATCAGCCGAACCCGGTCCAACGCGCCTCCCGCCGCCGCCCTGGCCTGGGCCAGCAGGTTAAGGCCGCACAGGCGGGCGGCGCGAACGCCGTCGTCCAGTGACACGGAATCGCCCAGCTTGCCGGTCACCGCCATCTTCCCGGCTTCAAGCGGCAATTGCCCCGAGACGAAGACCAGACTGCCGGTGACCACGAACGGAACATAATTGGCGACGGCTGCGGCCGGGGTGGGCAATTCGATCCCCAGCTCCTTCAGGCGGGCGGCGACGGTTCCGGTCATGCGAATTCTCCCGATAGCGTTGGACGGCAAGGGTAGCGCTCTGGCGCGAGAGTTGGAAGGGCCGCGATTTCGCGGGGAGCCCATGCATCCTCATGCATTGCTGCGGTGCGGTAGAGCGGCCTATCTAGTTTAAATGACTTCCAAAGTTAGGATTACGGCCATGTCCCTTTCCCCGACCATGAGCCCCGGCGTTGCCGATTCCGCGCCGCAAGCCCGCCACGGCGCCCAGCTTCGGGTTCTGCTGGGCGTCTTGCGCCAACGGATCGTCGCCGCCATCGGGGTGCTGAACGCCCGCCGCGCCCTTCACGCCGAATTGATCGGTCTTGATCACCGTGAATTGGATGATCTGGGCATCGATCCCGGCGGGATTGACGGCTTTGTCGCCGCTTGGAAGCCGACACCCCGCCGCTGAGTGCATTTGCTCAGGTTGAAGATTTTACGTCGCCATGCTTCAATCCCACCATGCGGATCCCAGCGAGGCAATAGATGCGAGAGTGGCGAGCTTGGGCCGCGATGGCGGCATTGGCGCTTTGCGCCGTTCTGCCTTTTGGGCGGATGGCGGATGCGCGTGACCTCGTGGTCGGGGTGGAGGCCATCGACTATTCCCCGGTCTACGGCTATCGCGACGGACAGTTCATCGGTGCGGGCAGGGCCGTGCTTGACGCCTTCGCTACCGCCAAGGGGCATCGCCTGAGCTACCAAGCCTTCCCCATCAAGCGGCTGCTGGCCGAACTGATCCATGGCGGGATCGATCTTAAGTTTCCCGACAGCCCCAACTGGCAGACCGCGGTTCGCGGCAAGCGCGCCATCGCCTATTCCGATCCGGTGATCGCCTATATCGACGGCACCATCGTGCGCGCAGACCGCGCCCATATGGGCGTGGATGCGGTCACCAGAATAGGCACCGTGGCCGGTTTCACCCCCTTTGCGTGGCAGGATCGAATCGCTGCGGGCAAGGTGACCTTAACCGAAAATCCAAGTTTCGAAGCCCTGCTGCGGCAATTGCAGACGGGCCGTATCGACGGCGCCTATGCCAATGTGGCGGTGGCGCTGGATGTCGCCGACACGGTCTTGAACATGCAGGGCGGGTTGGTTTTCGCGTCCAAGCTGCCCAATATCCACGATTCCTATCTGCTGTCCTCGGCCAAGTCGCCGGAGGTTATCGCGGAGTTCAACGACTGGCTGGCCAAGAACCAGAAGCAGGTCGCCGACATCATCGCCGCCAGCGGAGCCGAGCGCGGCGTTCGCTGATCTCACTTTTTTGTCCCTCGCCGGGCGCCGCCTTCGGCGTCTTGGCCGCGGCCTCAATGGCCGCTGATCGCGCCGCGCGTCATCTGACGCACGGCGCTAGCGACGGCGGGCCACCATGTTGACGGCGCGCATGGACATCACCACTTGGCCGTTCTGGTTCAGCGTCTCGATGAAGGAGGTGACCACCCCCCGGTCGGGTTTCGACTTGGACGGGACCGCTTCCTCGATGGTGACGCGCACCGAAAGCACGTCGCCGGGCCTTACCGGCATGATCCAGCGCAAGGCGTCCAGGCCCGGCGAGGCGAGGCTGGCGACCTTGGTCAAATAGTGGTCGGCATACATGCGCATCATCATGCCGCAGGTATGCCAGCCGCTGGCGATCACGCCGCCGAACACCGTCTTGGCCGCCGCCTGCGGGTCGGTGTGGAAGTCTTGCGGGTCGTAGCGGCTGGCGAAGTCGATGACCTCCGCCTCGGTGACCTCGTAGCGGCCGAATTCATGGATAGCGCCCTTGACGTAATCCTCGAAATATCGATCGTCGATGGTGGACTTGAAGGTCATCCCCGCTATCCCCGGCTATTGTGGTCCAGTCCAACTATGGCAAATGTCAACCATCCGGCAAATAGATAGCTATCATGATCGGCCCGCTCTTTCGCTTTTCCGCCTCGTGGGGCATAGTGCCATCAGGTGACACACTGTGACATTCGGGGATGGGAATGCTGCGCGCGCTGGTGGTTGTTTTGGCCATGGTGATCGGCTCGTCCGCCTGGGCGCGTCAAATTGTCACCGTCGGCGGCTACGAGTTCGGTCCCTTCGTGGACGCCGAGGCGGACGGCAAGACAACCGGCCTGACCCTGGCGCTGATCGACGCCTTGAACCGCTATCAGGATCGTTTCGAGTTCCGCTTTGTCCTGACCTCTCCGTCGCGCCGCTACAAGGATTTCGAGGATCGCAAGTTCGATCTCATCTTCTTCGAGAGCCCGGATTGGGGCTGGACGGCCAAGAAGATTCCCGTGGATGTCTCCGAGGTGTTCCTGGACGGCGGCGAGTTGTATATCGCCAAGGCCGCCGCCGGGCGCGGCCAGGAGTATTTCACCGATCTTGCGGGCAAGCGCATGGTGGGTATCCTGGGCTACCATTATGGCTTCGCCGGTTTCGAGTCGGACCCCGCTTTGCTGGCGTCGCGCTATCGCATGACCCTGGTCAACGACAACGCCGCCAGCATCGAGATGATCTTGAAGGATCGCGGCGATGTGGCGGTGGTGACCGACGCCTATCTGAAGCGCTACCTCAAGTCCCATCCCGGGACGGATTCACGCCTCCTGGTTTCCGACCGCTTCGATCAGCGCTATGCTCACCGTGCCCTGGTGCGTCCCGGGGCCGCTTTGACAGTTGCGGATATGGATCGTCTGTTCGCGTCCATGGCCAAGGATCAGACCCTGACAAAGCTGTGGCGCGGTTACGGCATCAAGGATTGACATGACGGGGCGATCACGCTTCACACAGGGCCACAGTCTGGCTTTCAAGGTCTTCGCCGCCACCTTGCCGGTGGTGGTGGCGGCCGTGTTGGCGACCCAGCTGGTCGTGGGGTGGATGAACTATTCCGCCCAGTTGGAGGCCTTGACGGCGCGGGCGCAACTGATCGCGACCCTGACGGCGCAGGCCATTTCCCGGCCGCTGTGGAATCTGGACAAGGCCGTCTACCGGGCCCAGGTGTCGGCGGTGGAAAGCGATGCCAGCTTTCTGATGGCCAGGGTGCTTGACGATACCGGACAGGTGGCGTTCCAGCATGGCGATGACCCTGCCGAGGGCAGCCCGGTGATTCGGGCCCGCTATCCTATTCCCGATCCGTCCGGACCCGGCAAGATCGGCGAGTTCGAGCTTGTTCTTTCGAAGGCGGAACTCGATGCCAGCGCCAGGCGCCTGATCGGCATTGGCGCCGCCGCCATCCTGGCTTTGCTGTTGGTGACCTTCGCCACCATCCATCTCGCGACCCGTCGTTTGATCGTGGCGCCGCTGACCGCGTTGCTGGACGCCATGGCCAAGGTGGAGTGCAAGAATTGGACAGAGGTGGAATGGTCCAGCGGCGACGAACTCGGTCAGGTGGCCGCCGCCTTCAATCGCATGGTGGACGGGCTGCGGTCCGGTGACGAGGCGAAGCGGTTGCTGAAGGAACTGGAAATCGCCCAGGCCAAGCTGATCGAGAACAATGCCGCCCTGGAGAAAGCCAGCCGACTGGTGCTCGACAGCATCGGCTATGCCCGCAAGATCCAGGACGGGTTGTTGCCCGACGCCGCCAGCCTGGACGGGGTGGTGGCAAAATTCCAGGTGCGTTGGGAGCCCCTGCATCAGGTGGGCGGCGATTATTACTGGCTGCACCCGTTCGGCCGCAAGGCGCTGATCCTGCTGGCCGACTGTACCGGCCACGGCGTGCCGGGGGCCTTCATGACGGTGGTGGTCGCCACCGCCATGGACCGCATCCTGATGGAGGGGGGCGACTTGCTGCCCGCCGCCATTTTAGAGCGGCTGGACAAGGTGGTGCGTGAAAGACTGCGCCAGGATCGCCCGGACGGGACCAGCGATGACGGCCTCGACGCCGCCATCTGCTTGTGGGATGGCGACGAGCGGCGGCTGACCTTCGCCGGGGCAAACATGCCCATCGTCGTTTCCGTCCAGGGCAAGCCCAAGGTGATCAAGGGCAGTCGGCGGTCGTTGGGCTACCGCACCGGCGGGGCGCGTGACGCCTTTGTCGATCAGGCTTTCCAAGTTGAGCCCGACACCACCGTCTATATGTTCACCGACGGCATGACCGACCATGTGGGGGGATCGCCGCCCCGACTGTTCGGGCGTCGCCGTCTGGTGGAGTTGATCGCCGAGTCGCAGACATTGCCGCTGTCGCGGCAACTCGACCGCATCGATGAGACACTGAGCACCTATCGCGGCGGGCAGAATCGGCGCGACGACATGGCTATCATCGCCTTTAGGCCATACTAGACTCCGAAGGGCCGACGCGTTACACCACCCCTCCGTGGAACTGGCCAAGGGGAGCCGAGACAAGGTGCGAACGCTCGACTCCTATCGGATAACGGTCCTTGCTCTCGCGCTGTTGACGGCGATTATGTTCGCCTATCCCTGCGTTCGCGTCTTCGCCGAATTCGAGATCGACTATAACGAGGGCTGGAACGCCTTTCTCCAGACCCTGGCCATGGCCGGAGAATCGCCCTATACGGCGCCGGGGCCTCTGTTCCTCAATAACTACCCGCCGCTGTCGTTCTATCTGGTGGGCGGGCTTGGTGTTCTGCTGGGTGATCCGGTGCTGGCTGGTCGGCTGCTGTCGGCGCTGTCGGTGGCGGTGATTTCCGCCTGTTGCGGTGTCGTGGTTCGGCGGGCGGGTGGCGGGCGCAATGACGCGATGCTGGCCTCGGTGACCTGCCTGGGCATCTTTTGCACCTATGCCATCGACTATGTGGGCGTCGATGACCCGCAGTTGCTGGCCGAGGCCTTTCTGTGCGTCGGCTTCGCGCTTTATGCCGGAGGGCGGGGCACGCCGGGGCGCATGGCGGTGATCGCCGTGCTGTTTTCGGCCGGATTGCTGACCAAGCATAACGTCCTGATCCTGCCGCTGGTGGTCACCATGCATGTGCTGTGGCGCGGTCCGGCGGCGTCGCGCTGGACCTATCTTGGGGTGGGGCTTGCCTTGGCGGGGCTTTCCGCCGCCCTCATCCACGCGGTCTTCGGCCCGGCCTTCTTCACCGCCCTGTTGGCGCCGCGCATCTACGACGTGACACGGGGCTTCCTGTTGAGCCAGGAGGTGCTGGGCTATCTCCAGACGCTGCTGGCGGTGGCGGGGCTGTTCTTCGCCCTGACCCGCATGACCTCGGTCAAGGTCAAGGTGGCGGCCTATCTGGTCGGCAGTCTGCTATTGGGCATGGGGTTCTCGGGCGGGGCGGGAGTCGACTACAACATTTTCTTCGACGCCATGATCGCGCTGTCCATGAGCGTCGGTCTGGCGGCCACATGGCTGCGCCAGCAGGCCCACCTTCCCAGGCTCGCCCCGGCGGCGCTGGCCGTCTTGGCCAATGCCGGGCTGCTTCTTCTGACGCCGCAGACCCTGGGGCGCATGGCGGTGGATGCCTTGGGCGACTACCGCGAGCGGGAGATGCTGTTCCGCCAGGACGTTGAATGGATGAAGGGGATCGAAGGCCCCGTCCTATGCGAATCCATGCTGCTGTGCCATCGGGCCGGCAAGCGGCTGTGGGTGGATCCGTACAATGCGTTGCAAGCCATGCTGACCGGGCGGCTGCCCGAGGATCTGCTGGTGGATAAGCTGCGCCGCCGCGAGATCGCGGTGGTGGAAATCAAAAGCGTGCGCGAACACCCGGTGCCGGAATCCCCCGGCCTCCTGACGGCCCCTCAGCGATTCGTCAATTTCGCCGACAACGTCTTCGATGAGTTGGATCGGTCCTATGAGCTTAAGCGGGTTGGGGGGGCGGGGCGCTTCTACCAGCCTAAACCTCTGCCCTAGCCCGAACCTCGGCCAGGGTGGTCGTGGCGACGAGGCGGCCATCGACGAAGACGGGGCGCAGGCGGTTGTCCGCCTCGGCGCAGTCCTCCAGCGGAACCGTCCGCCATCCCGCCGACTCGTCGAAGGCGAGGGCGAGGCGGCCGCGCTTGGAGCCCTTGCCGCGATCGGTGACCGGCTCCTTATAGACGTCGCGCCAGGTTCCGCCGATGCGGATGGCCGAGGCTTTCATCGCCCACGAGAAGGTATCGCGATCCACCTTTTGCAGCAGGGCGCCGCCCATGCCGAAGGCGATATTGTCGATGGCGAAGCCGTCCGCCGCCAAGCGGGCCAGGATGGCACGGATGGAATGGGGATTGACGCCGTCGCCCTGGATCACCCGCACCGCCGGGTTTAGGACGCGATAGCCCTTGGAATTGGTCTCGGTGCCGAAGGCCTGGGCCGCCAGGGCCAGAACCTTGGCCACCACCTCGACCGGATCGCCGGAATCGGGGCGGATCACCAAGGTGCCGCCCATGTCGAGAACCTGAGAGCGCAGTTCCTCGCCCCACAGCTTCTCGACGGCGTGGAAGACGTCGTAGGAATCCGAGACCACCGCCACCAGCTTTCCCGGTCCGCCGAATTGCCGCAGCATATTGGCATAGGCGGCGACCTCTCCGTCGCGGCCCCAACTGGTGATGGTGGAATGCTCGGCGGCCGGAATGGAGAAGCCCGCCATGGCTTCGCCGTAGAATTCGTCGGCGGCCAGCAGGGCTTCGACCGTATCGGTCCCCTTGAAGTTGACCAGATGGGCCATGCCGCCCAATGCCGCGCTTTCGGCCGAACTGGCGCCCCGCGCCCCGAAGTCGTGCAGCTTGAAGTCGAGGCTTTCCACCGGCGCGTCGGAGGTCTTGGCCCAGAATTCCCGCAAGATGCGCTTGACCGCCCAGGACACGGTGGCCACCGTCGAGGCGTACCATACGGCGCGCTGCAGCGTGGTTTCCATATAGGAGGTCGGCCAATAGGCCTTGGGATCGGTATTGACCACCTGCACCACGGCATTGTTGAACGGCACCACGGTGCCTTCGGCGACGGCGCGGATCTCCACCGGCAAGCGGCCCTGATGCTGGGTCAGGATCCACCGCCAGCCTTCCTCGAAGAAGGGGACGCCGTGGGCGGCGAAGACCTTGGCGGAACGCTTGATATCGTCGGCGGTGATGGGCGTCTCGGCCAATTGGCGCAGCAGCGGCTGCAAGCCGAAAAAGACGGTGCCGGGCAAGTCGAGACCACTGTTATTGGCGCGGGCCTCGATATAAGAGGACACCAATTCGGTGCCCTCGGGATATTGCCACTTGTGGCTGGCCTTATAGCTGTCCACCGCCAGGATGGGGGTATTGGCGATTCTCATGCGCTTCTCTTCTCGTCTTAGGGTTCGGCGAAGGCGGCTGCGATCAGCGCGTCCTTGCCCACCAGGGCGGAGCGGTACATCTTGTCCTCGGCGGCGATATGGCCCACCCACCAGTCCACCAGATAGGACAGCAGTTCGCCCTGGTCGATGGGGTGTTGGGCGCTGTTGGCATAGGCCACATAGTCGCGAAAGCTTTCGTGACGGGCGCGATGTTGCTGAAGATGGGCATAGCCTGCGGCTTCCAGCATGCGCTCCTCGCGCACGAAATGGCTGTCGGAGTAATCGGCGATCACTTTGATGCCGTCGGCGACCACCTGCTCGTCTTCTCCCATCTGGAAGGCATTTCGCAGGCGGGCGATGAACTGCAAGATACGCTTGTGGTCGTCGTCGATGGCGACATGGCCGACGGCCAGATCGTCGCTCCAAAACTCCCACCGCAATTTTTCCGGCTTCATGCCGATCACCCGTCATGCATAAATTTTGTGCGCAGTTTGGCGCTGGCCCATTATATGTGCAGATGCGCGGGCTCGGCAAGGTTTCGGGGGCGATCAAGCGATGGATGACGCAGGGGTTCCTTTGCATTCCGGCCGCGCCGAGATAGGCTGTGCTGCGATGCGGCAAAATAGGTGGCAAGGTTGATGGTCAAGAAAAGCGTTCCCAATGTTCATGCGGGCGACAGGTTCATCAAGGTGGGCGAGCCCCATGGCAAGGTGTGGGAGGTTTTCGACCTGAAGGTCGCCGTCGACGGCATACTCCATGCGCGGCTGCGCGATGGCGGGCGTCAGAACGGTTCCATGACCATTTCCGCAAATACGCTGGTCGATCCGCGATTCTGGCAGGCAGTCCGTCCTACCTAGGAATTCCCGCTTTCGCGTCCCACGACGAATGGGGTAGCTATTGTGAATGGGTCCGCTGACGCCAGACATACTGCTTCGTGCTTACGCCATGGGGATTTTCCCCATGGCGCGCACCCGTGACGACCCAAAGATCCATTGGATCGATCCGGAAGAGCGGGGCGTCCTGCCGCTCGAGCGCTTCCACATCTCCAAGAGCTTGAAGAAAACCCTGCGGGCCGACGTGTTCGAGATTCGCTGCGACAGCGCGTTCGAACAGGTCATGCGAGCTTGCGGCGAAGCGGCGGAGGATCGGCCCGACACTTGGATCAACGAGGGGATCATTCGCCTCTTCGTGGACCTGCACGGGCTGGGATTGGCCCATTCGGTGGAGACCTGGCGGGATGGATGTCTGGTGGGCGGCCTTTACGGCCTTGCCCTGGGCGGCGCGTTTTGCGGGGAAAGCATGTTCTCGCGCGCCACCGACGCCTCCAAGGTGGCTCTGGTCCATCTGGTGGCGCGGCTGAAGCGGGGGGGCTTCACCTTGCTGGATGTCCAGTTCGTCACCGACCATCTGCGGCAGTTTGGCGTGGTGGAGATTCCCCGCGACGACTATCTGGCCCGTCTGGCCGACGCTATCCGGCGCCGCGCCTATTTCGACCGCAGCCCCGAAGTTCCCTGGGAGGCCTCGATGGTCTAGCGCCCCTTGGCGTTGCGGCAGTCCAGCACCCAGATGTCGAAGACCGGGTGTTCCATGGCCGACAGGGCCGGGCTGGAGGCGAACATCCAGCCTCGGAACAGACCGGCGGCCGGTTGATCCGGGCGCAACTCCCAGATATCGAGGAAGGCGGCGCTTTCCGGCTGATCCTCGGGGCGGCGCTTCTTGCAGGCCCGCGCCACGATTTCCAGCGCCCCCATATGAACGGGCACGCCGACCGGCGCCTCGATGGTGACGACCCGGGCGGTGACCTTGTCGAGGCCCTGCAGGATGGCGATGTCATAGGCCAGATCGCCGCCGTGTCCCGTCTGGGCCATGGCGGCGCCGGGGAGCAGAAGCAGGGCTGCGAGGACCGCGCGCCTCATTTGGACGGCGCCGCGTCCGCTTGGGGGGCCTTGGCGGGGGGCTGGTTGTCGGCGGTGGCCAGGAAGATCAGATTGCCCACCATTTCCTCGATGGACTTGAAGTTCTTGGTCGGGCCGAGATTGGAATCGGCGGCCAACATGGTCTTGGACTTGCCCGGCGCCAGCTTGACGAACTTGCCGCCCAGCAGGCCCTCGCTGGACACGCTGGCCACGGTGTCGTCGGGCAGTTGGATGCCATGGGAGATGGTCAGCTTGACCACCGCGTCATAGGTCTGGGGGTCCAGACCCTGGGACAGGACGGTGCCGACCTTGATACCGTTGATCTTGACGTCGGCGCCGGTATCCAGGCCGCCGACGCTGGTGAAGGTGGCGGTCACCGTATAGCCCTCGATCTTCTTGAAATTGGCGTGGCTATAGGCGAAGACCAGGAAGAACCCCGCCACCACCAGCACCACCGCCCCCATGATGGTTTCAATCAGGTTCCGTCCCATGGGCTGTCCTTCAATTGGTCGATGACGGCAAAGGCTTGTCGAGATAGCCGCGCTTGGAGCGCGCCTGCTGGATGATCATGTCCAGCAGATCCTCGATCACCACCGCATCCTGGGTATATTGGATTTCCTGGCCGGATTTCAGGAGCTTGTCCTCGCCGCCCAGCTTAAGCTCGACGAATTTGGCGCCCAGCAGGCCGTCGGTGTAGATCACGGCGGCGGTATCGCTGGCCAGTTGGAGGTCGGGGCGCAGACGCAGGGTCAGCACGGCGCGATAGCGGTCGTCCAGGCTTTGCTCCACCACGCGACCGACCACGGTGCCCGACAGCCGGACCTGGCTGCCGATGCTGATGCCGTCGGCCCGGTTGAAGCGGGCCTTCAAGGTATAGCCGTCGGTGGATTCGGTGGCCTTGCCGCCGATGGAAAACGCCAGCGTCAACAGCAAGGCGCCGACCAAAACGACGGCGCCGCCAGTCACGGTGTCGCGGTCGTTACGGCTCGGCATTCCCACCCCCTTTGAAAACGGACCGGATTTAAGGGCGCCACGCCTCGTAATCGCCGGTGGCGCGCTCGCGCACGCCGCCCGCCAGATCGTGGCCCGGCGGCAGATAGGCGTCCGGCGAACCCGTCTTGTTGGCTTCGTGCGGCTTTTGCCAGGACTGCCGGGCGGCGTCGGTCAGCGGCTTGTCCGAGGTGTAGTGCAGCCAAGCATGCCATTCCGGCGGAATCTTGGAGGCCTCGGGCTTGCCCTTGAACAAGACCCAACGCTTGGTGCGCCGACCCTTGGCGGCCGAGCGCTCGGTGAAATAGCGGTTGCCGGTGGTATCGGTACCGACCAGCTTGCCCTTGGTCCAAGTGTAAAGCAGGGTGCCCAGCGTCGCCATCATCGTCCTCGCGAAGCAAATGTGTGGCGGACTATAGGCAAAACCCCATGCCTCCGTCCAGAGGGGTTGCATCGGCTCGCAGAGATTTGGCCGCCGCCGCGCCTTTCCGAGCCGCCTCCCATACTATCCGTGCCAATTTTAGACAGATTCAGACACAATATGCTGTGAATGAATTGTAAGTAGCTGTTGACGCAACCGGCGCCGCTGACATAGCTTATGCGTCGCTGTCGAGGGAGAGCCACAACATCTAGTGGCGCGACGCAGGAGGGGGGGATGTTGCCGCACCGGCATGCCCGCTGTCATTGCGCCACTTCGACCCAGAGTCGGTCAAGACCAGTCGAACAGAGGGGAAGCAAATGCGGGTCCAGCGTCATTTTACCAAGACCGGTGAGTCGGCTTATGCGGGCATCGAGTTCCGCAACGCCAGCAGCGAGATCCGCAATCCCGACGGTTCGGTGGTGTTCTCCGCTGGCGATATCGAGGTTCCGGCCGACTGGTCCCAGGTGGCGTGCGACGTTCTGGCCCAGAAGTATTTCCGCAAGGCCGGGGTTCCCGCCAAGCTGAAGCGCTCGGCCGAAAAGAACGTCCCCGAATGGCTGTCCCGTCACGAGCCGGATTCCGACGCCCTGGACAAGCTGCCCGAGAAGGAACGCATCGTCGGCGAGCGCAGCGCCAAGCAGGTGTTCGACCGTCTGGCCGGAACCTGGACCTATTGGGGATGGAAAGGCGGCTATTTCGACGGCGAGGCCGACGCGCTGGCCTTCCGCGACGAGATGGCCCATATGCTGGCCCGCCAGATGGGCGCCCCCAACTCGCCGCAATGGTTCAACACCGGCCTGCATTGGGCCTATGGCATCGACGGCCCCGGCCAGGGTCATTCCTATGTGGACTTCAAGACCGGCAAGCTGGTCCGGTCCAAGTCCGCCTACGAGCATCCCCAGCCCCATGCCTGCTTCATCCAGTCCATCGAGGATGATCTGGTCAATGAAGGCGGCATCATGGACCTGTGGGTGCGCGAGGCCCGCCTGTTCAAGTACGGTTCCGGCACCGGCACCAATTTCTCCAAGCTGCGCGGCGAGGGCGAGAAGCTGTCGGGCGGCGGACGGTCCTCCGGTCTGATGAGCTTCCTCAAGATCGGCGACCGCGCCGCTGGCGCCATCAAGTCGGGCGGCACCACGCGCCGCGCCGCCAAGATGGTGGTGGTCGACGTGGACCATCCCGATATCGAGAAGTTCATCGACTGGAAGGTGCGCGAAGAGCAGAAGGTGGCCGCCCTGGTGGCCGGTTCCCGCCTTGCCGCCCGCACCCTGACCGAGGTCATGGCCGCCTGCCGCGAATGGGACGGCGCCGATGGCGACGGCCGCTTCGACCCCAAGGTCAATGCCCGCCTGAAGAAGGCCATCGTCGAGGGCCGCAAGTGCGAGATCCCGGAGAACTACATCCAGCGGGTCATCCAGTTCGCTAGGCAGGGCTATACCCAGATCGACTTCCCGGTGCTGGACACCGATTGGGATTCGGAAGCCTATCTGACCGTGTCGGGCCAGAACTCCAATAATTCCGTGCGCGTCGACAACGGCTTCCTCAACGCCGTGATCAACGACGGCGACTGGAACCTGTCCCATCGCAAGAACGGCAAGATCGCCAAGACGCTGAAGGCTCGCGACCTGTGGGAGCAGATCGGCGAGGCCGCCTGGGCCTGCGCCGATCCGGGCATCCAGTTCGACACCACCATCAACGAGTGGCACACCTGCCCCGAATCGGGCCGCATCAACGCGTCCAATCCCTGCTCGGAATACATGTTCCTGGACGACACCGCCTGCAATCTGGCGTCCCTGAACCTGATGTGCTTCCGCAAGGAGGATGGCAGCTTCGACGTGGAGGGCTATCGCCACGCGGTGAAGCTGTGGACCATGGTGCTGGAAATCTCCGTGCTGATGGCGCAGTTCCCGTCGCCCCGCATCGCCGAACTATCCTACGAGTTCCGCACCCTGGGCTTGGGCTATGCCAATGTGGGCGGCCTGCTCATGGCGTCCGGCATTCCCTATGACAGCGACACCGGCCGCGCCCTGATCGCCGCCATCACCTCGCTCACCACCGGCGAGGCCTATGCCACCTCGGCCGACATGGCCGAGGAGCTGGGCGCCTTCGAAGGCTTCGAGAAGAACCGCGCCGCCATGCTGCGCGTCATCCGCAACCATCGCCGCGCCGCCCAAGGCCTGGGCAACGGCTATGAGGGCCTGTCGGTGCTCCCGGTTCCGCTGGACGCCGCCAATTGCCCCGACGCCCCGCTGCTGGCCGCCGCCCGTCAGGCTTGGGACGAGGCGCTGGCCAAGGGCGAGAAGCACGGCTTCCGCAATGCCCAGACCTCCGTGGTGGCGCCGACCGGCACCATCGGTCTGGTGATGGATTGCGACACCACCGGCATCGAGCCCGACTTCGCCCTGGTGAAGTTCAAGAAACTGGCCGGGGGCGGCTACTTCAAGATCATCAACCGCATGGTCCCCGAGGCGCTGCGCACCCTGGGCTATGGCGAGGCAGAGATCGCCGAGATGATCCGCTACGCGGTGGGCCACGCGTCCTTGCGCGGCGCTCCCCACATCAACCACGACTCCTTGCGCGCCAAGGGCTTCACCGACGAGGCGCTGGACAAGATCGAATCGCAGCTGGAAGCCGCCTTCGACATCAAGTTCGTGTTCAACAAATACGGCCTGGGCGAGCAGTTCTGCACCGAGACCCTGGGCATCCCGGCGGCCAAGCTGAACGACTACACGTTCGACATGCTGGAATGGCTGGGCTTCACCCGCGAACAGATCGAGCTGGCCAATACCCATTGCACCGGTGCCATGACCCTGGAAGGCTCGCCCTATCTTCGCGCCGAGCATCTGGCGGTGTTCGATTGCGCCAGCCCCTGCGGCCGCATCGGCAAGCGCTCGCTGTCGGTGGATGCCCATATCCGCATGATGGCCGCCGCCCAGTCCTTCATCTCGGGCGCCATCTCCAAGACCATCAACATGTCCAACTCGGCCACCGTCGAGGATTGCAAGGAAGCCTACATGCTGTCCTGGCGCCTGGGCGTGAAGGCCAACGCGCTGTATCGCGACGGCTCCAAGCTCAGCCAGCCGCTGCAGGCCTCGCTGCTGGATGATGCCGGGGCGCTGGCCGATGAACTGGCCGACGCCGCCATGGCGGCCAAGGCCGGGATCGTCGCCGAGCGGGTGGTCGAGCGGATCGTGCAGATGCAGCGCCGCTCCAAGCTGCCCGATCGCCGCAAGGGCTATACCCAGAAGGCTATCGTCGGCGGCCACAAGGTCTATTTGCGCACCGGCGAATACGAGGACGGCAAGCTGGGCGAGATCTTCATCGACATGCACAAGGAAGGCGCCGCCTTCCGCGCCATGATGAACAATTTCGCCATCGCCATCTCGGTGGGCCTGCAATACGGCGTGCCGCTGGAAGAGTTCGTCGAGGCCTTCACCTTCACCCGCTTCGAGCCCTCGGGCATGGTCGAAGGCAACGAGACCATCAAGATGTCGTCCTCCATCCTGGACTATATCTTCCGCGAACTGGCCATCTCCTATCTGGGCCGCAACGATCTGGCCCATGTGGAACCGGCCGACCTCACCCCCGACACCGTCGGTCGCGGCGCCTCGGAAAGCCATCTGGAGCAGCAGGCCCAGCACATGGCGGTGGTGGAGAAGGTGGCCTCCAAGGGCTATGTGCGCTCGTCCAACCTGCTGTTCCTGAAGCGCGGCGGCCCGACCTCCATGTCCACCGACATTTCCGGCGGCATGCAGCTGGCGGCGTCGGCGGCGCAGACGGTGGTTAGCGTCGGCGGCGACACCGAAGCCCTGATCCAGGAGTTCGACGCCCGCGCCGAACAGATCCGCACCGCCCGCATGAAGGGCTACGAGGGCGACGCCTGCCCCGAATGCGGCAACTTCACCCTGGTGCGCAACGGCACCTGCCTGAAGTGCGACACCTGCGGTGGCACCACCGGCTGCAGCTGAACGGGGGGGCTTAGGTCTGGAAAGCGGGCAGGATGCCCGCGCTCCAACAATGGACGCTCTACCAGGAGCGCGGGCGTCTCGCCCGCAGAGGTCCGCCCACGCGGCGGTCGCTATAAGTCAGGGCGCGGGGCCGAACGAACGTTCTCTGGCCTCGCGACCAAAAGGGCCGCTCCCTCACGGGGGCGGCCCTTAATCCTTGTCGCGGGGGGGGATCAGCGCAGCCGCGCTGCCACCTGATCGAAGCTTTCCACCTTGGCCAGCGGGCCGATGGCGGCGAAGGTCGGGGTTCCGGCGAACAGGCGGCGCGCCACCCGGGCGCAGTCTTCTGCGGTGATGGCCTCCACCTTGGCGACCACCTCGGCCACCGGGATGGGGCGGCCATAGACCGAGATCTGGCGGGCCAGTTGCTCGCAGCGCGAGGTGGTGCTTTCCAGGCTCATGAGGATCGAGGCCTTGAGCTGGGCGCGGGCGCGATGGACTTCGTCGTCGCGCACACCCGCGCCGACCTTGACGATTTCCTCGCACATGACCGGAATCAGTTCGGCCACTTCGTTCTCGCCGGTTCCGGCATAGACGCCGAACAGGCCGCCGTCGTCATAGGACGACGCGAAGGAATAGATGGAATAGACGAGGCCGCGCTTTTCCCGCACCTCCTGGAACAGGCGCGACGACATGCCGCCGCCCAGCAACGTGGACAGCACCGAGGCGCAGTAGTAGTCGGGATCGTCATAGGCGATGCCGTCGAAGCCCACCACCACATGGACCTGTTCCAGGTCGCGCTCTTCCCGGAAATCACCGCCCACATAATGGGCGCGCTCGGTCGCCGTCGCCGCCGGGGCGGGCAGACCGGCGAAAGCGGCTTCGGCGGCGTCCACCAACTGGTCGTGGTCGATGCGCCCCGAGGCGGACAGAACCATGCGCGGTGCCGAATAGTGACTGCGCAGATAGCCCAGCACATTGTCGCGGCTCATGCCGCGCACCAGCTCCTCGGTGCCCAGCACGGCGCGGCCCAGGGGCTGGTCGGGATAGGCGGTGGCCTGGAAATGATCGAAGATGATGTCGTCGGGAGTATCGACCGCCTGGTTGATCTCTTGGACCACCACCGCCTGTTCGCGGGCCAGTTCCTCGGAGTCCATGGTGGAGTGCTGCAGGATGTCGGAGATGATGTCCAGCGCCAGCCCGCCGTCTTCCTTCAGCACCTTGGCGTAATAGGCGGTGTGGTCGCGGGCGGTATAGGCGTTGAGGTGGCCGCCGCAGGCATCCATTTCCTCGGCGATGTCCTGGGCGGAACGGCGTTCGGTGCCCTTGAAGGCCATGTGCTCCAGCAGGTGGGAGACGCCGTTGAGAACGGAAGGTTCATGGCGGGTGCCCGCGTCAACCCAGACGCCCAGCGAGACGGTTTCCACCGTTTCCATGGGATCGGTGACCACCTTCAGGCCGGAGGCGAGGACGCTTTCGCGGATGGTGCTCATGCTTTTGCCCGACCGGCGAAGGCCCGGACATAGGTCTTCAGCGCCTCGGCATCGTTGGCGAGGCTGTCCAGCCTCTCTGGCCGCTGGAACAGATCGGCCATGTGGGGCGGCAAGGGGGGGCGGCTGCCGGTCGCCTGTTCCACCGCGTCGGGGAATTTGGCCGGATGGGCGGTGGCCAGCGCCACCACGGTGGCATCCTTGGCCGAATGGCCCTTCAGCCCGGCGGCGACACCGATCACCGAATGGGGGTCCAGGGTCTCGCCGGTGGAGCGCTTCAACGCCCGCATGGCGGCCAGGGTGGCCTCGTCGTCGAAGCGATAGGCCTCGAACACCGCGCGCATGGCGCTCCACGCTCCTTGCGGCATGACCATGGCGCCGTGGGCGCGGAACTCGCCCATCAGCTTGTCCACCGCCGCTCCGTCCGAGCCCAGGGACAGATACATCAGCCGCTCGAAATTGGAGGAAACCTGAATATCCATGCTGGGAGACAAGGTGGGGACGACGCCGTCGGTCTTCATCACCCCGCCCTCGAAAAAGCGGGTCAGGATGTCGTTGGTGTTGGAGCCGACGATCAGCTTGTCGATGGGCAGCCCCATCAGCCTGGCGGCATAGCCCGCGAAGACATTGCCGAAATTGCCGGTGGGCACCGAGAAGGTCATGGGGACATCGGGCGAGCCCAGCGCCACGCCCGCGGCGAAATAATAGACGATCTGGGCCATGACGCGCGCCCAGTTGATGGAGTTCACCGCCGACAGGTTCATCTCGTCGCGGAAGGCTTCGTCGTTGAACAGGGCTTTGACCAGATCCTGGCAATCGTCGAAGGTGCCGTCCACCGCCAGATTGCGCACATTGGACGACAGCACCGTGGTCATCTGGCGCCGCTGCACCTCGGACACCCGGCCCTTGGGATGCAGGATCACGATATCAACGGCAGCGCGGTCGCGGCAGGCCTCGATGGCGGCCGATCCGGTGTCGCCCGAGGTGGCGCCGACGATGGTGACCTTTTGCCCCTTCTTTTTCAGAACATGGTCGAACAGGCGGCCGACCAGTTGCAGGGCATAGTCCTTGAAGGCCAGGGTGGGGCCGTGGAACAGCTCCATCACCCACTGGTTATGGCCCAACTGCTTCAAGGGCGCCACGGCGGGATGGGTGAAACCGGCATAGGACTCGGCGCAGAGCTTGGCCAGTTCGGCGTCGCTCAGGCATCCTTCCACGAAGGGGCGCATGACGCGGGCGGCCAATTCGGCATAGGACAGGCCGCGCATGGCCCTGATCTCGGCACCGCTGAAGCTCGGCCAGGATTGGGGCAGATACAGACCGCCGTCGCGGGCAAGGCCCGCCAACAGGACGTCGTCGAAATCAAGGACAGGCGCTTTGCCGCGCGTGCTCACATACTTCAAGGCAGAGACTCTCCGGCCGAGGTCGAAAGGTCGGCTACACTAACCACCTAAGGCCGGAGGAGCAAGGGCAAGGCCTATTTGCGGCGGGTCTTGGGGCCTTGGGGGGCCATGTCGTCGCCGAGCGAGCTCCACAGATTGGTCATGATCTGGGCGTTCTGCTCGATCACCGCCTGGAGAATGGCCGGCTGCATGGTCACGAAGGATTGCGGGTCGCGGATGGACGCCAATTGCTGAAAAGCCTTGGTGTTATTCTCGGCGATCTCGCGGGCAGCCTCGAAATTGGCACGCTGGAATTCCGCAATCTTGGTCAGGAAAGAGGCGGGGTTAAGGCTGAACTGTTCGAAGAACTTGGGGTCGAAAGACGGAAACATTCGGGCCTCCCTCATGCGGAATATCTGTCCACGACATTTGCATGATTGAGCGCTGTCCGCAACGGCCCTTACAACGTCGCGCCCAGCAGATCGCTCTTGGTACGGGAGTCGGTGGTTCCCATGTGGCGGGGGCCAACGTTGCGCAGTTCGAGAACGGCCCCCCTGCGGCGGCACTGCAAACGCAGGGTTCCGATCAATCCGACCACCGCGTTTGTCACACCGCCCAGTTGCTCCAGGTCCAAGATAACGTACCCCGCCCCGCGCTCCATGGCGGCTTCGAAATCGTCTTGGATACGGTCGTAATCGTCGTCAATCAAGCTGTCGGTCAACCGGATGATGACCCCGGTCGGGTCGAGTAAGAGAGAATATGCCATTGAGCGTGGGCCCCCAGCCTGCCTCATTACCCATGAGTGTAGGATTCTGGTGTAAAACGAATATATGCGAAAGATCAATGCACCCATGCGAAAGTGTAAATGCTGGGTAAATACGGGCGCAAAAACGCCGCCGACCCAGGGGGCGGCGGCGAAGTGGCAAGGGGCCATGTGGCCTATTTCTTGGCGGTGGGGGCGTTCTGCTCGTTGCGCTTGAGCACCCCGGCTTCCACCAGCTTGTTGACCAGATCGCCCATGGTGTTCAGCGAATGCAGGAAGCCGTCCACCGGCATGGCGATGCGTTGGCGCACTTCCATCTTGCCCTGTCCGGATTCGGCGGGTTCCAGCGACACCAATTCGATGCGGACCACGCCGCTGACGAAATCCACCCGTCCCACGCCATCGGCGAACATTTCGGCGACCATATCCTTACCCCATCATTGTCAATGACCGGCACCGTCGCCGGTCAACAGGGTCCGATGGTGCGCCATCGCCGCCAACGGGTCAATCGGCCATGGACCCTACAGCTTGTCCGCCATGCTGCGGACGTTTTGCACCAAGATAGCGAGGAGGCGGGTGACGAAGGGATCGACACCTTTCAGCTTGTTGTCCAACAAGGCGCGGGGGACCACGATCAGGGTGACTTCGGTCTTGGCCCGTGCCGTGGCCATGCGCGGCGCGCCATCGATCAGCGCCATCTCGCCGAAAATGGCATTGGTGCCGACTTCGGCGAAGGCCTGAGAGCTTTTGCACAGCTCGACGATACCGGACTGGACGATGAAGGCTTTATCTCCGGTTTCACCCTCCTTGAAGATGATTTCACCGGGGGCGGCGACGCGTCGGTCAAGAAATTTGAGCATAGAGCATCACCGCTGCGATCGCGAAAAGAGCGACGGCCGCAGCGATCTTCAATCGCTTGCGGCCGCCGGAATCATAGTTATCGTTGGCAGGCGACGGCAGCCTCAGGAACGGCCCCTTGGGGAGCCGGTCCCGAGACGTGCGATCTTGCCCGCCGGTCTTAGGCACGCTTGTGGAGCGGGACGTAGTCGCGCGGCGGCGCGCCCACATACAGCTGGCGCGGACGACCGATCTTCTGATCGGGATCGGTCAGCATCTCGTTCCACTGGGCGATCCAGCCCACGGTACGGGCCAGCGCGAACAGGCTGGTGAACATGGAGGTCGGGATGCCCATGGCGCGGAAGATGATGCCCGAATAGAAGTCCACGTTCGGGAACAGCTTGCGCTCCACGAAGTAGGGGTCGGACAGGGCGATGCGCTCCAGCTCCATGGCCAGCTTCAGCAGCGGCTCGTCATGGACGCCCAGCTCGTTCAGCACGTCATGACAGGTCTTCTGCATGATCTTGGCGCGCGGATCATAGTTCTTGTAGACCCGGTGACCAAAGCCCATCAGACGGAAGGGATCGTCCTTGTCCTTGGCCTTGGCGATGTATTCGGGGATGCGATCGACCGAGCCGATCTCGTGCAGCATGGCCAGCACGGCCTCGTTGGCGCCGCCATGGGCGGGGCCCCACAGCGAGGCGATGCCCGCCGCGATGCAGGCGAACGGATTGGCGCCCGACGAACCGGCCAGACGGACGGTGGAGGTGGACGCGTTCTGCTCGTGATCGGCATGCAGGACCAGGATGCGGTCCATGGCGCGGGCCAGAACCGGGCTCACCTTGTATTCCTCGCAAGGCGTGGCGAACATCATGTGCAGGAAGTTCTCGGCATAGCCCAGATTGTTGCGCGGATAGATGAAGGGCTGGCCCATGGCGTACTTATAGGTCCAGGCCACCACGGTCGGCATCTTGGCGATCAGGCGATAGCTGGCGATCATGCGGTGATGCGGATCGTTGATGTCGATGGAGTCGTGATAGAACGCCGCCATGGCGCCGACCACGCCGCACAGCACCGCCATGGGGTGCGAGTCGCGACGGAAGCCGCGGAAGAAGAAGTTGATCTGTTCATGCACCATGGAGTGGTTGGTGATGTCCTTGACGAACTTCGCCTTCTGGGCGGTGTTGGGCAGCTCGCCCTTCAGGATGGCGTAGGCCACTTCCAGATAGTCGCCGTGCTCGGCCAGATCGGAGATGGCATAGCCGCGATGCAGCAGCACGCCGGCGTCGCCGTCGATATAGGTGATGGCGGACTTGCACGAGCCGGTGGACATATAGCCGGGATCATAGGTGAAGATGTCCTGGCTGGCGTATAGCGAGCGGATGTCGGCGACCTTGGGGCCGACGCTGCCCGACAGCAGCGGGAACTCGGTGCTCTTACCGGTGCTGTTGTTGATCAGGGTGACGGTTTCCTTGGGCGACGCGTTGTCTTTGGTCATGTCTACAATCCCCGTGTTCTGCGTTGTGTCAGCTCAAACGTGCCGCCTTTAGGCGGCGGTTGATTCCGAAGGCCTTGCTCCCGTGGTGGCGTCACCGATCCGGCCCAAGGTTTCGTCACGCCCCAACACCTCCATCACTTCGAAGATGGGGGGCGATACCGATGATCCGGCAAGCGCCGCCCGCAGGGGCTGCGCGATCTTGCCAAGCTTTTGCCCGCGCTCTTCCGTGAAGACGCGGGCGGTTTCCTCCAAAGCCTCGCGGCTCCAGGTCTCGAGGCCGCCGATGCGGCCGGCGAAATCGGTGAGATCGGCGCGGGACGCCGGGTCGGCCATGGTCTTGGCCGCCTTCTCGTCCAGCGCCAGCGGCCGGGCCTGGACGTAGAACAGGGCGGAATCCGCCAGTTCCAGCATGGTCTTGGCCCGTTCCTTCAATCCGGTCATGCCCAGCGCGACGCGCTTGGTCTCGGCTTCATTCAGCGACCGCGCCAGTTTGGCGGCCAGAACGGGGGCCAGCAGACCGGCGAGATAGCCGTCGTCGGCGGCGCGCATGTAATGGCCGTTCAACTGGGTCAGCTTGACGAAGTCGAAACGCGACGGCGAGCGGCCCACCGAGTCCAGGGTGAACCATTCCTTGGCCTGCTCGGTGGAAATGATCTCGTCGTCGCCGTGGCTCCAGCCCAGGCGCAGCAGGTAATTGCGCATGGCTTCGGGCAGGAAGCCCATGTCGCGATAGGCGTCGACGCCCAGGGCGCCGTGGCGCTTGGACAGCTTGGCGCCGTCGGGGCCATGGATCAGCGGGATATGGGCGAAGACCGGCACGTCCCAGCCGCAGGCCTTGTAAAGCTGATACTGGCGGAAGGCGTTGGTCAGGTGGTCGTCGCCGCGAATGACATGGGTGATGCCCATGTCGTGATCGTCCACCACCACCGACAGCATATAAGTGGGGGTGCCGTCGGCGCGCAGCAGGACCATGTCGTCCAACTGGTCGTTGGCGACGCGCACGTCGCCCTGGACCAGATCGGCGATGATGGTCTCGCCTTCGCTGGGCGCCCGCAGGCGGACCACAGAGGGGGTGTCCTTGGGGGCGTCGGATTCGGGCCGGTCGCGCCAGACGCCCGGATAGCGCATGGGCAGGCCCTTGGCCTTCTGCTCCTCGCGGATGGCGGTCAGCTCGTCCGGGCTGCAATAGCAGCGATAGGCCTTGCCCTCGTCCAGCAGCTTACGGGCGACCTCGGCATGGCGACCGGCGCGGGCGAACTGCATCACCGCCTCGCCGTCCCAATCGAGGCCCAGCCAGCGGATGCCGTCGAAGATGGCTTCCACCGCCGCATCGGTGGAGCGGGCCCGGTCGGTATCTTCAATACGCAGCAAAAATTGGCCGCCATGATGGCGGGCGAACAGCCAGTTGAACAAAGCCGTGCGCCCTCCGCCGATGTGGAGGAAGCCGGTGGGAGAGGGGGCGAAACGGGTGACGACGGTCATGACGGTGCGTATCGCATCCTTCACCGTGAAAGACAGAGCTGCCCTGTGTAGCATATTCTTCGGGCCGTGACAGCCCGGTGTTGGAGTCGGATGGCAAAAAACCCGCCCGATAGTATGGGACTTTCCCTGGCCTTGACGCCGGTGGCAACCGACTTCCTGTCCGCCTTGGCCGAAAGGCTGCTGGCGGAGCGGGAGCGTTGGCCCTTGTGGCTGCCGGTGTTCCTGGGGGTGGGGATCGGCCTTTATTTCGCCCTCCCCGGAGAGCCGCCGTCCTGGCATGGCCCGGTCGCGCTGCTCGGCCTGATGGCCGCATTGGCGTTTTCACGCGGCCGTCTGGCCCTGTTCTTGGTGCTGGCGCCCGCGCTTGCCGTCGCCGTCGGATTCTGCGGCGCTCAACTTCGGTCCAATCTGATGGCGGCCCCGGTGGTGGAACGCCATACCGGCGCCCTGATGCTGGAAGGCGTGGTGGGCGAGGTGGAGATGCTGCCCGACGGCGGCATGCGGGTGACGCTGGCCCAGCTTTCGCTGGACAAGGAGGATGTGGTGGTGCCGACCAAGGCCCGCATCCGGGTCAAGCCGGTCAAGCCCGGCCAAGTGGCCCAGCCCATTACCGCCGGTGATCGCATCCGGGTGCGCGCCATGCTGATGCCGCCGCCGCAGCCCGCCATGCCGGGAGCCTTCGACTTCGCCCGCTTCGCGTGGTTCAAGCAATTGGGCGCGGTGGGCAGCGCGCTCGGCCAGCCGGAACTGCTGTCGGCGGGCGAGGCCAAGGGGTGGCGGGCGGACTGGACCATCGCGGTGAACGAGCTTCGCCATGCCATCACCGCCCGTATCCTGGCGGTGCTGCCCGACGATCGCGGCGCCGTCTCGGCGGCCCTGACCACCGGCGACCAGATGCCCATCTCGGCCCCCATGATGCAGGCCTACCGCGATTCCGGCCTCGCCCATATCCTGTCCATCTCGGGGTTGCACATTACCATGGCCGCCGGGCTGGTCTTCGTCGGACTGCGCAGCCTGATGGCGCTGATTCCCGCCCTGGCGCTGCGTTATCCCATCAAGAAATGGTCGGCCGGGCTCGCCATCCTCTTCGCCCTGTTCTACACGCTGTTGGCGGGCTCGCCCGTGCCGGCCCAGCGCTCCTTCTTCATGACCGGGCTGATCCTGCTGGCGGTGCTGCTGGACCGGGTGGCGCTGTCCATGCGGCTGGTGGCCTGGGCGGCGGTGGTGATCTTGCTGTGGGAGCCGGAAGAGCTGATCGGCCCCAGCTTCCAGATGTCCTTCGCCGCCGTGGTCGCCCTGATCTCGGCCTACGAGACCCTGACGCCCAAGCAGGTGGCATGGCGACAGGCCCATCCCGGTTGGTTGGAAGGGGCCGGGCTGTATGTGTTCGGGGTGGTGATGAGCACCCTGATCGCCGGGACCGCCACGGCGGTCTACGGTGTCTATCACTTCAATCGCTTCGCGGTGTGGTCGGTGGTGGCCAATATGATCGCGGTGCCGCTGACCGGCTTTTGGGTCATGCCCTGGGCGCTGCTGATGTTCCTGCTGCTGCCGCTGGGGCTGGAGGAATGGGCGCTGGTTCCCATGGGCTGGGGTGTCGAGGGCGTCAATGTGGTGGCGGTGTGGGTGGCGTCCTGGCCCAGTTCGGCGGTGACGGTGCCCATCCTGCCGCAGGGCGGCATGGTGGTGTTCACCCTGGGGGGCGCTTGGCTGTGCATCTGGAAAAAGTCGTGGCGGTTCTGGGGGCTGCTCCCCATGGCGCTGGGGCTGGCCTCCATGGCGTTGGTCAGCCAGCCCGACCTGCTGGTGGACAGCCGGGGCGACGCCTTCGCCATTCGCACGGCGGATGGGCGGCTGCTGATCAACGGCAAGGGCGGCCGCATCCTCAAGGAGACCTGGACGCGGCGCGCCGGGCCGCAAGCGTCGGAATATTGGCCGAAAAAGAGTTCGTCGCGGGATGGGTTCCTGCGCTGCGATGCGTTGGGCTGTATCTGGCGCAAGGACGGCCGGGTGGTGGCGCTGGTAAAGGACGAGACGACTCCCGAGGCCGCCTGTGCCGGAGCCGATGTGGTGATCAGCAGCGTGCCGCTGCGCGGCGCTTGCCGTGGAACCAAGGTGGTGGTGGATCGCTTCGACCTGTGGCGGCGGGGGCCGCATGCCCTGTGGTTCGGCCCCGAGGGCGTCAGGATCGAGACGGTGGCGGGGTGGCAGGGCGACCGGCCCTGGGCCTGGCATCCCCATCCCCGCAAGAAGAAGGCGGAAGCGCCGGTCCGGCCGCCGGTTCAGACGGACCGGGAGGATGATGACGACGACTGATCACCTTTCCTCTTCGTCATGGCCGGGCGTGTCCCGTGGTTCCGCTTGAAAGCATTATGAGCCGATAATCCAGACGGATGGACGTAGATACGCGGGACAAGCACGGGCATGACGGAAGGCAAAAAACCGTGTCGTCTTCTTGGTGCCCTTGGTGCCTTGGTGGTCAATACCCTCGGCAGTCGCGGATCATGTCGCCGAAATTAAACCGGCCAGCCGTGGGACACGCCCGGCCATGGCCTTACCACCCCGATTTGACGAAAACGCCGTTCTTGCGCAGCCAATAGGGCTTCAACTTGACGTCGCTCTTGACCATGTGCTGGGCGACCCATTCCTTGACCAGGGCGGCGACCTCGCGCAGCAGTTGGGCATGGTCGCCGCCCTCGTCCAGGTCGTCGTATTGATGGCTGATCTGGCTCAGGGACCGCAACAGCGCCTCGTGTTCCTTCTTGTGAACCTCGTGAAAGGTGAAGTTGCATTCGCGCTGGACCTTGTCCTCGCGGCTGAAATTGATGGAAGCCTGTTCGTACAGGCCGGTGAGGAACAGGCCGATGGCAATGCGCGGACCCTGGGCGCCCAGGGCCTTCTGGAAGGTATTGACGCGGTGAATCAATTGCCGGTTGGCGGCATCGATCTCCTTGTGCCCGGTGCTCATGGCGTCGCGCCAGATCAGCATGCAATCCTCGTCGTCTATCTCATTGGTATGGAAGGTACCCGAGCGCGCCGCCGTTTACAATTCTACCGAATAATATGTCAGGTGAACCGTTGCATGGAAAGTCCGTCGAGGCTTACTTCGGTCGGCTTGCCGGAAATCATGGCTGCGATCAGCCGTCCCGAGCCGCAGGCCATGGTCCAGCCCAGGGTGCCGTGACCGGTGTTCAGCCAAAGATTGGAAAACGGCGTGACTCCCAGCAACGGTATGCTGTCGGGGGTGACCGGGCGCAGGCCCGCCCAAGGTTCGGCTCGCTCGAAATCGCCGCCGTCGGGAAACAGGGCGCGCGCATGGCCTAGGATCATGGCGACCCGCTTTTCGTTCAGCGACGGGTCATAGCCCGCCATTTCGGCGGTTCCCGCGGCGCGCAGGCGATTCCCTAGGCGGGAATAGACCATTTTGTGTTCGTCGTCGGTGATGGAGACGCAAGGTGCGCCCGCATGGTTGGCCACCGGCACCGTCACGGAATAGCCCTTGGCCGGAACGATGGGCAGGCGCAGGCCCAGCGGGCGCGCCAGCAGCGTGCTGTCGCAGCCCGCCGCGAGAACATAGGCGTCGCCGGTGACGGCTCCCGCCTCGGTGGCCAGTCCTCCCACCCGGTTGCCGTCGCGGGCGAGGCCCAGCACCGGCACGTTCCAGCGAAATTCGACGCCCTTGGCCATGGCGAGGCGCGCCAGTTCACGGGTGAATTTGTGGGCGTCGCCGCTTTCGTCGTCGGGGGTGAAGATGCCGCCCGCCAGTTGATGGGCGACTGCCCCCAGGGCGGGTTCGATGGCGACGCTTTCCGCCGCGCTCTTGGGCTGGCGGGCCAGACCATGGCGACGCATCACCTCGGCGGCGGCGCAGGCATGGTCGAATTCGCGGCCGTCGCGATAGACGTGCAGGATGCCCTGGCTCCGTTGGTCGTATTCGATCCCGGTCTCCGCGCGCAGTTGCTGAAGACAGAGCTTGGAATACAGGGCGACCCGCAGGGTGCGTTCGGTATTGGTGATGGCGCGTTCGGAGGTGCAGTTGGCGAGGAATCGCAGGCCCCAGGCCCACAGGGCCGGATCCCAGCGGCCCCAGCGGAACAGCAGCGGCGCGTCCTCGCGCCCCAGCCACTTGATCACCTTGGGAATCACGCTCGGATTGGCCCAGGGTTCGGCGTGGCAGGGCGAGACCTGTCCGCCATTGGCGAAGCTGGTTTCCAGTCCGGCGCCCTCGCGCCGCTCGACCACGACGACCTCGTGGCCTTCCTTGGCGAGATACCAAGCGCAGGCGGTCCCAACCACTCCGGCGCCGATGACGACGACCTTCACCTTCCATCTCCCATTACTAGAAGCCCTCAGGCGCCGGGCGGGGCCGTCCGGCCCCTTGGCTTTCGCACCACGCGGTGCGGCGGCCTTTGGCCTTGCCTCCGAGCAAAGCTCGTCGGTCTTGGGGTGGGACAGATTTAGTGTAGGCTATCTCCATGGTCAACGAACTCCTTACCGTATCCCAGATGTACCAGGCAGACCGCCTCGCCATGGCCGCTGGCGTGCCGGGCGAGCGCCTGATGGAAGCGGCCGGCTGGGCGGTGGCGCGCGAGGTTCGCAGGCGCTTTCCCAAGGGGCGGGTCGCCATCCTCTGCGGGCCGGGCAACAATGGCGGCGACGGATTCGTGGCGGCACGGCTGCTGGAGCGCGACGGCTGGGCGGTACGCCTTGCCTTGCTGGGACGACCGGAAGCCTTGAAGGGCGATGCCGCCGTGATGGCGTCGCGGTGGCGCGGCGCGGTCGAGACGCTGTCGCCCGGCTGCCTGGACCGCTGCGACGTGGTGGTCGACGCCCTGTTCGGGGCCGGACTGGCACGGGGGTTGGATGGAATCGCCAAGGCGGTGATCGAGGAGACCCTTCGGCGGCGCCTGCCGGTCATCGCGGTGGACGTGCCCTCGGGCGTGCATGGCGATAGCGGGCAGGTGCTGGGGCTGGCGCCCGATTGCGTCGCCACAATCACCTTCTTTCGCAAGAAGCCGGGGCACTGCCTGGTGCCGGGGCGGGCCAAATGTGGTGAGGTGGTGGTGGCCGATATCGGCATTCCCGCCTCGGTCCTTGATGAAATCCAGCCGAGTCTGGCCGAGAACGGTCCCGGCGTCTGGCGCCTGCCCGCCTTGGCCCCGGATGGCCACAAATACGCTCGCGGCCATGTGTTGGTGGTGGGCGGCGGCGCCATGACGGGGGCGGCACGGTTGGCGGCGCGGGCGGCACGGCGGATTGGCGCCGGTCTTGTGACCATCGCGGCCCCGGCCGAGGCGCTGGTCACCTATCGCGCCGGTGATCCGGGGGCCATCGTCATCGATGCCGAGCCATTCGACGCGGTTTTGGCCGATACGCGGCGCAATGCGGTGGTGATCGGGCCGGGCGGCGGCGTGGGCGAAGGCTTGGCGGATCGCACTCTCGCGGCCCTAGCGGCGGGGCGGGCCTGCGTGGTGGATGCCGATGCCCTGACCAGCTTCTCGGAAGATCCGGATCGCCTGTTCAAGGCCTTGTCCGCCTCATGCGTATTGACGCCCCATGACGGCGAATTCACCCGCCTGTTCGGGGCCGCGACCGGAAGTCGGTTGGAGCGGGCGCAAGAAGGCGCCCGGCGCTCCGGGGCCGTGCTTCTGTTGAAGGGGCCCGACACGGTCGTCGCCCATCCCGACGGCCGCGCCACCATCACCACGGACGCCTCTCCCGCTCTGGCGACCGCCGGGTCGGGCGACGTGCTGGCGGGTTTGATCGCTGGCCTGATCGCCCAGGGAATGCCCGCCTACGAGGCGGCGTCGGCGGCGGCGTGGCTGCATGGTCAGGCGGGCGCGGCGGTGGGGCCGGGCCTTATTTCCGAGGACTTGTCCGAGGCTTTGCCGCGGGTGCTGCGGCGTCTTCGGGGCGATTGAGCATTTCCATCAGCCGCTCGATGGCCTCGACCCGCGTCGGCGGGCGCGGCGTCACGCTGCCCGGAGGCATGGGAGGAGGATAGTCGCCCCAGCCCAAGGCCTGGATGGCGGCGATGGTGGCGATGGTTCTTTGATGATCGCGCAGGACGCGCTCGTAGGCCGTCGCGTCCATGGTTCCGGCCTTGAAGGAATCCTCGGCCCGGACCAGGGCGCCGTTCAGGGATTCCATCATGGCGGCAAGCCGGGGAGCGCCGGGTCGGTCCTTGCCCTTGGCCGGTTGCGCGGTGGCTTTGGGGGGCGAAGCCGTATCCGAGATCTGCGGCTCCATGGCGCAGGCGGAAACCGCCGCCGAAAGACACAGTGTGACGACGAATGTGATGGCGCGCGTCATCCTCGGACTCCCTTTAGCCATGGCCGGATCATAGGTGAATTGGGCGGATGTTTAAAGGCAAAGGGCTTGCGCAAGCGTGGCCGCGATCCGATCATATTGGAGAGAAACGGAGGCCTGTCATGACCGAAATCCGCGACATCTCCAAATCACCGTCCACGGCGGTCGGGCTGCTGGCGCGTCTCAAGGGATTATGGCGCGAAGTGGCCCGAGCGGATGGTGACGAGATGCCCAGCTTGTCGCCGGACTTGCCCGATTCCGACATGGACGGATTGCGCCGCCAGATGCGGGCCTGCCTTGCCGCGCGGGGCGGCGAGGTGTCGGCACGCGGGCGGGCGGCCGCCTTGGGGCGGGCCTATCTGTCGCTGTCGGGGGTGGGGCGTATCCGCTTCCTGCGGCTTTTGGCCGTTGAATTCGGACCTGACCGCGATGCCTTGGACCGGGCGGCCCAGACCCTGATGGCGGCGGCGCCCGAGGGGCGTTTCAAGGCCGAGCTTGCGCTGAAGTCGGCGCTGGAGCCGCCCCGTCTCAAGCTGTTGACCCAGTTCAACGCCCTGCCGGAAGGCGTCAAATTCCTCGTCGATCTGCGGGCCGAACTCATGCGCGCGACGGCGAGCGAACCCGCCCTGGCGTCCTTGGAAAGCGATCTTCGCGGCTTGCTGACGTCTTGGTTCGACGTGGGATTCCTGGTGCTGGAGCGCATCACCTGGCGCTCGCCCGCCGCCGTCTTGGAAAAGATCATGGCCTATGAGGCGGTGCATGCCATCCAGGGCTGGGATGATCTGAAGAACCGGCTGGATTCCGACCGCAGGCTCTACGCCTTTTTCCATCCCCGCATGCCCGACGAGCCGCTGATCTTCGTCGAGGTGGCCCTGGTGGAGGATATGGCGGGCAATGTGCAGGATCTGCTGGATCCGTCGGCGCCGCTGGGCGATGTGGAGGCAGCCGATACCGCCATCTTCTATTCCATCAACAACGCGCAAAAGGGATTGGCGGGCATCAGCTTCGGCAATTTCCTGATCAAGCGGGTGGTGGACGATCTTTCCCGGGAATTCAAGCAGATCAAGACCTTCGCCACCCTGTCGCCGATTCCCGGCTTCCGTCGCTGGCTGGACGACAAGCTGGTGACTGGCGAACCCGGGCTGCTGACGGCGGCCGAGCACAAGGCGCTGACCCGTGCGTCGGGCGGCCTGGGCGCCAAGGGCAGCCTGAAAGCGCTGCTGTCGGAACCGGACTGGATCACAGAGCAGACCCTGGCCGAGGCCTTGGAGGCTCCGCTGACCCGACTGGCGGCGCGCTATCTGACCGCCGAGAAGCGGTCCAATGGGCAGGCGCTGGACCCGGTCGCCCATTTCCACCTGTCCAACGGCGCCCGCGTCGAGCGGATCAACTGGATGGCGGACCTGTCGCCAAACGGTTTGGTCCAGTCATCCGGCGTCATGGTCAACTACCTCTACGACCTTGATCATATCGAGGCCAATCACGAAGCCTATTCCGCCACCGGAAAGGCCGCCATGTCCGGGCGGGTCAAGGCTTTGCTGAAGGGATAAACGAAAACACCCCCAAGGTCGCCCTTGGGGGTGTTGCTTCGTGGCTTTTGGTCAGCCCGCGCGGATGCCGCTGACGAAGTGATCGACCTGATTTTCCAACAGGCTGGAGTCGCGCGACAGATTGGTGGCGGCGTCCAGCAACTGCCGGGCCGACACACCGGTTTCGTTGGCGGTGGAATTGACCATGGAGATGGTGGAGGTCACTTCCATGGTGCCCTGGGCCGCCTGCTGAACATTGCGGGCGATTTCCTGGGTGGCGGCGCCTTGTTCTTCCACCGCCGAGGCGATGGACCCGGCGATCTCGTTGATCTGACCGATGGTGGTGGCGATGCCGCCGATGGCGCCGACGGCGTCGCGGGTGGCGGCCTGGACCGCCGAAATCTGGCTGGCGATTTCCTCGGTGGCCTTGCCGGTCTGATTGGCGAGGCTTTTCACCTCGTTGGCGACCACGGCGAAGCCCTTGCCCGCATCACCGGCACGGGCCGCCTCGATGGTGGCGTTGAGCGCCAGCAGATTGGTCTGCGAAGCGATGTCGTTGATCAGCTTCACCACCTGGCCGATCTTGCTGGCGGCCTCGGCGAGGCTTTGCACCATCTGGTTGGTGCGGTCGGCCTCGGCCATGGCGCCGGACGCGATCTGCGCCGACTGAGCCACCTGGCGGCTGATCTCGGTGATGGAGGAGGACAGTTCCTCGGCGGCGGCGGCCACGGTCTGGATATTGACGGTGGCTTCCTCGGCGGCGGCGGCCACGGTGGTGGACTGGCGCGAGGTTTCCTCGGCGGTGGCGGTCAGGCCCTTGGCGGCGGATTCCATCTGGGTGGCGGCGCCGGCGACCGAATTGACCAGTCCCTTGACTTCACGCTCGAAGGTGTCGGCCTTGGCGCCCAGTTCGCGGGCGATGATGGCGGCGGTATTGGTCTCGATATAGACGGAGGTCGCGAGATCCATGTCGAGGAAGGCGGCCTTATTGACGGCGGCGAGAACCTGAGCGAGCCGCTGCGGATTCTTGCGATAGTGCTCGATGGCGACGGCGATGACCATGTTCAGCACGAAGCAATAGCCTGCGGTATACCACTTTGGTTCCAGGCCGATGCGCTGGTGCACCTTGCCGATTTCCGTAACCTGGGCGAAGTAGCGGTCGTCGAATTGACCGTTGAAGACGCTCTCCATCCAGTGGCGCTTCTGCTGGGCGCGGGCATGGGCCAAGCGTTCCGGGCTTGCGAACATCTTCGACGTGCCAGGATTACTAGCCACATGCTTGTAGAAAGTGTCGAGCACCCGGTCGATATGCTTGGCAAGAACTTCCCTGAATTCACGCAGGGCGCGCTTCGTCTCTTCATCAATCTGCAAGAATGCGATATTGCCCGAGCGATCCAGTTCCATTACCACCACCTAATAGCTAAAGCGTTTTCCGGAATTAGAATGGGTATCAATGTCAAGTGATGCAATAGGTTTATACGGTACCAACGGAGTCCGTCAAATGCCATGAACGGGGTAGGGGGCGGAGGAATCGCGTTCCGACTCGACTTTCCCTATTTCCCCCGAAACGAACATGTTATAGACAGTCCCTCCCGACGGGGCAGCTCTAACGCGCGTGCGGGTCGGTGAGCGTGCTCGGTCCGTGCGGGCGTGGTGGAACTGGTAGACACACTGGATTTAGGTTCCAGCGGCGCAAGCCATGGGGGTTCAAATCCCTTCGCCCGCACCAGACCGCCCAATGCTCGCCGATGACCACCGGTTCTAGGGCTGGCGGCTTGCGCTCCTCTGCGGGATCATGGATGCAACCCACTCGATTCGATTGGCGATAGACTGATGCAGGTAACCGAGATCAATGCCGAAGGCCTGAAGCGCGATTTCAAGGTCGTCGTTCCCGCTGGACACCTCGAGACCAAGATGCAGGCGAAGCTGGCGGAAATCGCCCGTACCGTCGCCATGCCCGGTTTCCGGCCCGGCAAGGTCCCCATGGCCATCGTCCGCAAGAAGTACGGCCCCGCCGTCATGGGCGAGATTCTTGAGGGCGCGGTCAATGAAGGCACCGGCAAGGCGTTGACCGACAATGCCCTGCGGCCCGCCATGCAGCCCAAGGTGGAGATCACCACCTACGCCGAAGGCGGCGACCTGGAATTCTCGGTGGCGGTGGAAGTGCTGCCCGAGATCACCATCATGGACCTCTCGACCCTGGCGCTGTCGCGCGACAAGGCGACCGCCCCGGATTCCGAGGTGGACGAGACCCTGGCCCGCATCGCCGAGCGCAACGAAAGCTCCGAGCCGGTCAAGCGCGCCGCCAAGGATGGCGATGTCGCCGTGATCGACTTCGTCGGCAAGAAGGACGGCGTCGCCTTCCCCGGCGGTACCGGCGAGGGCTATTCCCTGAAGCTGGGCTCCAACACCTTCATCCCCGGCTTCGAGGCCCAGTTGGTGGGCAAGAAGGCCGGTGCCGAGGTTCTGGTCGAAGTGACCTTCCCCGCCGAATACGGCAATGACGATCTGGCCGGCAAGCCCGCCACCTTCGACGTCACCATCAAGGAAGTGCGCGCCCCCAAACCCGCCGAGATCGACGACGAACTGGCCAAGACCGTCGGGCTGGAAAGCCTGGACGCGCTCAAAACCGCCATTCGCGACGAGATCGGCCGTTCGCTGGACGGCATTTCGCGCATGCGCCTGAAGCGGACCCTGCTGGACGCCCTGGCCGCCGCTCACGACTTCCCCATCCCGCCGACCATGTTCGAACAGGAATTCGAGCATATCTGGAAGCAGGTCGAGGAAGATAAGGCCGCCGGCCGTCAGGATCCCTCCGACGCCGGCAAGAGCGACGACGAGCTGAAGGCCGAGTACAAGGCCCTGTCCGAGCGCCGCGTGCGCCTGGGCCTGCTGCTGGCCGAGATCGGCCGGGTCAACAACATCACCGTGACCCAGGACGACCTCAATCGCGGCATCATGGCCGAGGCTCGGAACTATCCCGGCCAGGAGCACATGGTTCTTCAGTACTACCAAAAGAATCAGGAAGCCTTGGAAAATCTGCGCGCTCCCCTTTATGAAGAGAAGGTGATCGATTTCATCATTGAGATGGCCAAGGTCACCGACACGGAAATCTCGGTCGAGGATCTGCGCAAGGATCCGGACGAGGCGCCCGCCGCCGATGCCGCTCCGGCCAAGCCGAAGAAAAAGGCCGCCGCCAAGAAGAAGACCGCCGAATAGGCTGAATTTCGAGGATCCGTCCGCCCCGGTCGAACCGATTTGAATAAGGAAGTACCATGCGAGAGAGAGATCCCATCGACCTCTACATGAATACCTTGGTTCCCATGGTGGTCGAACAGACCAACCGGGGCGAGCGGTCCTACGACATTTATTCGCGACTGTTGAAGGAACGGATCGTCTTTCTGACCGGCCAAGTGTTCGACGAGGTCGCCAGCCTGATCTGCGCTCAGTTCTTGTTCCTGGAATCCGAGAACCCGTCCAAGGACATCGCGTTCTACATCAACTCGCCCGGTGGCGTGGTGACCTCGGGTCTGGCCATCTACGACACCATGCAATACATCCGTCCCAAGGTTTCGACGGTGTGCATCGGGCAGGCGGCGTCCATGGGCTCGCTGCTCATGACCGCGGGCGAGAAGGGCAAGCGCTTCTCGCTGCCCAATTCCCGGATCATGGTGCACCAGCCCTCGGGCGGCGCCCAGGGTCAGGCCACGGATATCGAGATCCAGGCGCGCGAGATTCTGGCGTTGCGGGCCCGACTCAACAATATCTATGTGGAGCACACCGGCCAGCCGCTCGAGGTGATCGAGAAGGTGATGGAGCGCGACAAGTTCATGACCGCCGACGAAGCCAAGGAATTCGGCCTGATCGACGAAGTGGTGAACAAGCGTCCGATTCCCGAAGACGACGAATCCAAGTCCTGATTGGACTGTTCGCGGGCGGCCGGGCACCCTATATATGGGGTGCCCGGCCGTTTGCGTATGGGGCTAGGTCAGTTTTGTCATTGTCTGGCGCTTGCGGCTGTGGCTAACATGGCTTTGCGGATGCGGCCGCTTAGATTCAATGGAGTTTCGATGACAAAGTCCACCAGCGGCGATTCCAAGAACACTCTGTACTGCTCCTTCTGCGGAAAGAGCCAGCATGAGGTGCGGAAGCTTATCGCCGGGCCGACGGTATTCATCTGTGATGAATGCGTCGAGCTGTGCATGGACATCATCCGCGAGGAGCATAAGACCCACTTGGTCCGCTCCCACGACGGGGTGCCGACGCCGAAGGATATCTGCGCCGTCCTGGACGATTACGTGATCGGCCAAGGCCACGCCAAGAAGGTTCTGTCGGTGGCGGTGCATAACCACTACAAGCGCCTGCAGCATGGCGGCAAGAGCAACGAGGTCGAACTCGCCAAGTCCAATATCCTGCTGATCGGCCCCACCGGCTGCGGCAAGACCCTGCTGGCCCAGACCCTGGCGCGCATCCTCGACGTGCCGTTCACCATGGCCGACGCCACCACGCTGACCGAAGCGGGCTATGTGGGCGAGGACGTGGAGAACATCATCCTCAAGCTGTTGCAGTCCGCCGAATATAACGTGGAACGCGCCCAGCGCGGCATCGTCTATATCGACGAAGTGGACAAGATCAGCCGCAAGTCCGACAACCCCTCCATCACCCGCGACGTGTCGGGCGAGGGTGTGCAGCAGGCGCTTTTGAAGATCATGGAAGGCACGGTGGCCTCGGTTCCGCCCCAGGGCGGCCGCAAGCATCCCCAGCAGGAATTCCTGCAAGTGGACACCACCAATATCCTGTTCATCTGCGGCGGCGCCTTTTCCGGGTTGGAAAAGATCATCGGGTCGCGCGGGCGCGGAACCTCCATCGGCTTCGGCGCCGATGTGCGCGGTCCCGACGAGCGCCGAACCGGCGAGATCCTGCGCGAGGTCGAGCCCGAGGATCTGCTGAAATTCGGCCTGATCCCGGAATTCGTCGGCCGCCTGCCGGTCCTGGCAACGTTGGAGGATCTGGACGTCGATGCCTTGATCGACATTCTGTCCAAGCCGAAGAACGCCCTGGTCAAGCAGTACCAGCGCCTGTTCGAAATGGAAGACACCCGCCTCGCCTTTACCGATGACGCGCTGAAATCCATCGCCGAGAAGGCCATCGCGCGGAAGACCGGCGCCCGCGGCCTGCGCTCCATCATGGAAAGCATCCTGCTCGACACCATGTTCGATCTGCCCGGCCTCGAAGCGGTCGACGAGGTGGTGATCAACAAGGAAGTGGTCGAAGGGCGCGCGCAGCCGCTCTACATCTACTCCGAGCGTCGCGAGGATACCGGCGCCAGTGCATAGCGGATCGGGCGGCCCAAAACGCGGGTCGCCCAGTCCGGACTTGACGGCGGCAGAAAGCCCCCCAGCTATTGGTATATGATTTATTGGCGATTCGAGGCGTTCTCGGACCGCAGGCGTAAGCGAGGCAGCATGGTCGAAAACCCGCGTGGCGATATTTTTCCGGTCCTTCCGCTTCGTGACATCGTCGTCTTTCCCCATATGATCGTTCCGCTCTTCGTCGGTCGCGACAAATCGGTCCGCGCCCTGGAAGACGTGATGCGCGAGGACAAGCAGATCCTGCTGGTGGCCCAGAAGAACGCGGCCCAGGACGATCCCACCACCGACGACATCTATACGGTGGGTACGGTGTCCACCGTGCTGCAGCTTCTCAAGCTGCCCGACGGCACCGTCAAGGTGCTGGTGGAAGGCGGCAAGCGCGCCAAGATCACCGGCTTCACCGATAACGACAGCTTCTTCCAGGCCTATGCCGAGGTGGTGGACGAACGCGAGGGCGACCCCCAGGAGCTGGAGGCGCTGTCCCGCTCGGTGGTCAGCCAGTTCGAGCAGTACATCAAGCTGAACAAGAAGATTCCGCCCGAGGTTCTGGTCTCCATCAACCAGATCGAGGATTCCGCCAAGCTGGCCGATACCGTGGCCTCCCATCTGGCGCTGAAGATTTCGGAAAAGCAGGAACTGCTGGAAGTCGAAGTCATCTCCGAGCGGCTGGAGCGCGTCTATTCCTACATGGAGGGCGAGATCGGCGTTCTTCAGGTGGAAAAGAAGATCCGCAACCGCGTCAAGCGGCAGATGGAGAAGACCCAGCGCGAGTATTATCTGAACGAGCAGCTGAAGGCGATCCAGAAGGAACTGGGCGAGACCGAGGACGGCAAGGACGAAGGCGCCGAAATCGAGGAACGCATCGCCAAGACCAAGCTGACCGCCGAGGCGCGTGAAAAGGCCCTGGCCGAGCTCAAGAAGCTGAAATCCATGAGCCCCATGTCGGCCGAAGCCACCGTGGTGCGCAACTATCTCGACTGGATCTTGTCCATTCCGTGGAAGAAGCGCACCAAGGTCAAGAAGGATGTGGGCCTCGCCCAGAAGGTGCTCAATTCCGACCATTACGGCCTGGAGAAGGTCAAGGAGCGCATCCTTGAATATCTGGCCGTACAGATTCGCACCGAGAAGGTGCGCGGCCCCATCCTGTGCCTCGTCGGTCCCCCTGGCGTCGGCAAGACGAGCTTGGGCAAGTCCATCGCCAAGGCTACCGGGCGCAATTTCGTGCGCATGAGCCTGGGCGGCGTCCGTGACGAAGCCGAGGTGCGCGGTCACCGTCGCACCTATATCGGCTCCATGCCGGGCAAGATCGTCCAGGGCATGAAGAAGGCCAAATCGTCCAATCCGCTGTTCCTGCTCGACGAGATCGACAAGCTGGGCGCCGACTGGCGCGGCGATCCCGCCTCGGCCCTGCTGGAAGTGCTGGACCCCGAACAGAACTCGACCTTCAACGACCATTACCTGGAAGTGGATTACGACCTCTCCGACGTGATGTTCGTCACCACCGCCAATACCATGCGCATGCCCCAGCCCCTGCTGGACCGCATGGAGATCATCCGCCTGTCGGGCTATACCGAGGACGAGAAGGTGGAAATCTCCAAGCGCCACCTGCTGCCCAAGGTCATCAAGGCCGCCGGACTCCGGGCGGGCGAATGGTCCATCAGCGACGAGGCCATGCGCCACATCGTGCGCTACTACACCCGCGAGGCGGGCGTGCGCAGCATGGAACGTGAACTGGCCAATCTGGCGCGCAAGGCGGTCAAGGAAATCGTCTCGACCCGCAAGACCAAGGTCAGCGTCACGCCGCGCAATCTGGAAAAATACGCGGGCGTCCACCGCTATCGCTTCGGCGAGGTGGAGGAGACCGATCTGGTCGGCGTCGTCACCGGTTTGGCCTGGACGGAAGTGGGCGGCGAATTGCTGACCATCGAAGCGGTCAGCATGCCGGGCAAGGGCACTTTCGCCCATACCGGCAAGCTGGGCGACGTCATGCAGGAATCCGTGCAGGCGGCCCGCTCCTATGTGCGCTCGCGCTCGGTCAGTCTCGGCATCAAGCCGACGGTGTTCGAGAAGCGCGACATTCACGTTCACGTCCCCGAGGGCGCCACGCCCAAGGATGGCCCCTCGGCCGGTGTCGCCATGTGCACCACCATCGTTTCGGTGCTGACCGGCATTCCGGTCCGCCGCGACGTGGCCATGACCGGCGAGATCACCTTGCGCGGTCGGGTCTTGCCCATCGGAGGACTGAAGGAAAAGCTGCTGGCCGCCTTGCGCGGCGGCATCAAGACGGTGCTGATCCCCAAGGAAAACGAAAAGGATCTGGCCGAAATTCCCGACAATGTGAAAAAGGGAATGACCATCGTCCCCGTCTCCACCGCCGATGAGGTTCTGCAACACGCCCTGGTTCGCATGCCCGTCGCCATCGAGTGGGAAGAGGTTGAAGACAAGGTCGAACCCAAGGTCGCGAAGGACGCCGAGTCCGTCAGCGGGGTCGTCACCCACTGACGCCATGGTTTGTCTTGATGACTGTCGCGGCCGCTCCCCTGGGGGCGGCCGCGATTGTTTGTGCGATGCGGTCGTGTAATGGGTCGGCAGGCGAGCAAATCCGCCAAATTTTTGTGCTATTGACGCTTTCTAATTTCCTGAATTAGACTGCTAGCATCCAATCTGATAGGCGGCGGGACCGGCTATCATTCATGGGAAAACGAAGGGGGCCATCAGTGAACAAGAACGATCTCGTGACGGCAGTGGCGAGCGCCACTGGTCAGTCTAAGTCCGACGCGGCCAAGGCCGTCGACGGCGTCTTCCAGGCGATTACCGCGGCGCTGAAGAGCGGCGACGAAGTCCGCCTCGTCGGCTTCGGCACCTTTGCCGTCGCCGCCCGCGCGGCCTCCGAGGGGCGTAATCCCCGCACCGGCGACAAGATCAAGATTCCGGCTTCCAAGCAGCCGAAGTTCAAGGCCGGCAAGGGCCTTAAGGATTCCGTTCAGTAAACTGACGTCATCCTGAGATGATGAAATGTCGGCGCCGCAAGGCTGCCGACATTTTTGTTTTGTGAAAGCGGGCGGGACGCCCGCGCTCCCGGATGGAATGGAGCGCGGGCGTCCCGCCCGCTTTCCTATCCCGCCCACCTTCCTATCCGGCGATGGCCGCCTCGATCTTATCGATGGCCGCCTGGGCCGCCGAGGCGTCGGGACCGCCTGCCTGGGCCATGTCGGGACGGCCGCCGCCGCCCTTGCCGCCCAGGGCTTCCGAGCCGATGCGGACCAGATCGACGGCGCTATGCCTGGCGGTCAGGTCGTCGGTGACGCAGACCACGATGGAGGCCTTGCCATCGGCGATAGCGACCAGGGCGATGATACCGGACCCGATCTGCTTCTTGATCTCGTCGGCCATGCCCTTCAAGTCCTTGGCGGGAACGCCGTCCAGCACCTTGCCCGCGAAGGTGAGACCCGCCACCGTCTTGGTGGTGGCGCCCTGGCCGCCGCCGGTGGCGAGCTGCTTGCGGGTTTCGGCCAAGTCGCGCTCCAGTTTGCGGCGATCCTCGATCATGGCACTGATGCGGGCGGGGAGGTCGGCGGGGGCGGCCTTCAGCACCTCGGCGGCGCGGGCCAGCAGGTCTTCCTGTCCCTGGGCCCAGGCCAGGAAGGCCGGGCCGGTCACCGCCTCGATACGGCGCACGCCCGCCGCCACGGCGCTTTCGCCGACGATCTTGAAACCGCCGATATCGCCGGTGCGCCGGGCATGGGTGCCGCCGCACAGTTCGGTGGAGAATGCGCCCATGGAGACGACGCGCACTTCCTCGCCGTATTTCTCGCCGAACAGGGCCATGGCGCCAGCCTTGATGGCGTCGTCGGGAGTCATGACCTTGGTGGCCACCTCGGCATTGTGCCAGATCTGGGAATTGACGGCGGCCTCGACCTTGCGGGTCTCCTCGGCGCTCAGCGCCTTGTTGTGGGCGAAGTCGAAGCGCAGGCGCTCGGGTCCGACCTGGCTGCCCTTCTGGGTGACGTGATCGCCCAGCGCGTCGCGTAGCGCCGAATGCAGCAGATGGGTGGCCGAGTGGTGGCCCCTTGTGGCATCGCGCCGGGCGATGTCGATGGCGAAATGGGCATCCTCGCCCACCGCCACCGGGGCGCCTTCCACCGTTCCGAAATGGACGATCAGATCGCCCAGCTTCTTTTGGGTGTCGGTGACGGTGATGACCGCCTTGCCGCCCGCCACCGTGATGATGCCGGTATCGCCCATCTGGCCGCCCGACTCGCCGTAGAAGGGCGTCTGATTGGAGATCACCGCCACGGAATGGCCGGGATGGACGGCTTCGACGCTTTTTCCGTCTTCCACCAGGGCGACGATCTTGCCTTCCGCCTGCTCGGCGTCATAGCCGAGGAATTCCGACGCGCCCAGTTTGTCGCGCAGCTCGAACCACAGGGTCTCGGTGGCGGCGTCGCCCGAGCCGGACCATGCCTTGCGGGCCTCGGCGCGCTGGCGCTCCATGGCACTGGCGAAGCCGTCGGTATCGACGCCCAGCCCCTTGGCCTTGAGCGCGTCCTGGGTCAGGTCCAGCGGGAAGCCGTAGGTGTCGTAGAGCTTGAAGGCGACCTCGCCCGCCAGCTTGGCGCCGCTGCCCATTTTGGCGGTCTCTTCCTCCAGCAGCTTCAGGCCCTTGTCCAGGGTGGCCTTGAAGCGGGTCTCCTCCAGCTTCAGGGTCTCGGTGATCAGGGCGTTGGCGCGGACCAGTTCGGGATAGGCCTCGCCCATCTGGCGCACCAGGGCGGGGAACAGCTTGTAGAGCATGGGATCGGTGCAGCCCATCAGATGGGCGTGGCGCATGGCGCGGCGCATGATGCGGCGCAGAACATAGCCGCGCCCCTCGTTGGACGGCAGCACGCCGTCGGCGATCAGGAAGGAGGCCGAGCGCAGATGGTCGGCCACCACCCGATGCGACACCTTGTGGGGGCCGTCGGGGTCGGTGTTGGAGGCGTCGGCCGAGGCCTCGATCAGCGCGCGCAGCAGGTCGACGTCGTAATTGTCGTGCTTGCCCTGCAGCAGGGCGGCAAGGCGCTCCAACCCCATGCCGGTGTCGATGGAGGGCTTGGGCAGCGGCACGCGGGTGTCCTTGTCCACCTGCTCGAACTGCATGAACACCAGATTCCAGATCTCGATGAAGCGGTCGCCGTCCTGGTCGGGGCTGCCGGGCGGCCCGCCGGGGATCTTGTCGCCGTGATCGTAGAAGATTTCCGAGCACGGGCCGCAGGGGCCGGTATCGCCCATGGCCCAGAAGTTATCCGAGGTGGGAATGCGGATGATGCGGGATTCGGGCAGTCCGGCGATTTTCTTCCAGGCGTCGGCGGCCTGATCGTCGTCGTGATAGACGGTGACCAGCAGGCGGTTCTTGTCGATGCCGAAATCCTTGGTGATCAAGTTCCAGGCCAGCTCGATGGCCAGATCCTTGAAGTAGTCGCCGAACGAGAAATTGCCCAGCATCTCGAAGAAGGTGTGATGCCGCGCCGTATAGCCCACATTGTCGAGATCGTTGTGCTTGCCGCCTGCACGGACGCATTTCTGCGAGGTGGTGGCGCGGACGTAATCGCGCTTCTCGACCCCGGTGAAGACGTTCTTGAACTGCACCATGCCTGCATTGGTGAACATCAAGGTGGGGTCGTTGCGCGGCACCAGCGGACTGGATGCAACCACGGCATGGCCGTTCCTGGCGAAGAAGTCGAGGAACGTGGTGCGGATGTCATTGGCTGTCTGCATGGTGTCCATCGCTGGCAAGAGGCTTGAGACTTAAGGCAAGGCGGTCTTTTTAACCCGTGGGGCTAAGGCCTGTCCAGCGGCGGGGCGGCGTGCTATCGTCGCTTGCATGCATCGGATCATCCTCCTTCCAATCGTCATTCTCGCCTGGATCGCCTCGGCCCAAGCAGCGCCGTTGCGCTGTCCCGAGGATGTAGAGGGCGGCGCCTGCGTCTGGGGCAAGGTGGAAGGCTTCGACGGTGGTGCCGTCCAGATCCGGGGGCTGCACATCGCCCTGGCCGGCGTGGTGGTGCCGACCCGCAAGGATCTGTGCGCCAGCCGTGCCGCCAAGGAGGAGTTCGACTGCGCCCGCCCGGCCCGCAAGCGCATGGCGGAGCTGGTCGCCAAGGGCGTCGCCTGCGAGATCCTCGATGTGGCGTCGGGCCAGCTGTGGGGGCGCTGCCGCACGCCCGACGGCGATATCGGACGTCTGCTGGTCCAATCCGGCGTCGCCCGCGCCGCCAAGGACGGTCCCTATGCCGATTCGCAAAAGCAGGCGGTGCAGGGCAAGAAGGGGCTGTGGGCGGCCGACATGGTGCTGCCCAAGGATTGGGAAACCGCCCGGCGCAAGGCCGAGGACGAGGATTAATTCGCCTTCTTGACCTTCTTGGCCTCGCCGCAGGCCCGGACATTGTCGGGCGACGGTACCTGTTCGACGGCGTAATCCGACATCTGGTGCCGGGTCAGGGTCAGCACCTTGTCGAACATGGGGGCGCGCATCTCGCAATATCCAGGGGTTTCGTGCACCGCCACGGATTCGTGGTTGGTCACCACCGTATTATGGCGATCCAGCGCCGAGTCGCTCTTGAAATAGGCCTTGAGGGTGCGGGCGTTGTCGGCCAGCAAGGCGGCGTGGCGGCGGATATAGTCCTGCCATTTGCCCGGCAGCGAGGGATCGTCGCCCCGGCAATTCAGGGCGGCGACCTGAAGCTGGTAATGGAACTGGCGCAATTGCGCCGCCTGGAACTGTTCCGGGTTGGCGCATTCGGCCGCTGCTTGCGAACTCCACAGCAGAACGGCGCAGACGGCGGTTCGGACCAGATGCACGGACGATCTCCTCACGGGAATGGGGCGTGAGTGTCGGTCAAGCGGGCGCAAACTTCAACGCATGATCGGCCGCAGATGGCCAAGGAATTCGCTGGCCACCCGCACCCAGGAAAAACGGGCGGCATGACGGCGGCATTCGCCGGGGTCGAGGTGGAGCGCCTGCAGGGCCGCCGCCTTGAGATCATGGGACAGTATGCCGACCGGGGCGTCGCCGATCACGTCCAGCGGCCCGGTCACCGGGAAGGCCGCCACCGGCACGCCCGAGGCCAGGGCTTCCAGCATGACGAGGCCGAAGGTGTCGGTCAGGCTGGGGAAGACGAAGACATCGGCCGCCGAGAAGGCGGCAGACAATTGGGCATCGCCGTCGACGATGCGGAAATGGACGTCGGGGAAGCATTTCATCAGACCTGCCCGCGCCGGGCCGTCGCCCACCACCACCTTGGTGCCGGGCAGGTCCAGGCCCAGGAAGGCGGGCAGGTTCTTTTCCACCGCCACTCGGCCCACATACATGAAGATGGGGCGCGGCAGATCGAAGAAGTCCTTGCCCTGGGGGCGGAATGTCTCGGAATCGACGCCGTGAGACCATTCCACCGCGCCGCCGAAGCCGCGCTGGCGCAATTCCCGAAAGACCGAGGGAGAGGGGCACAGGGTCGCGGCCGCCTTGCCGTGAAAGCGGCGCATGACGGCATAGGGCCAGGACAGCGGCACCTTGGTGCGGGCCTGGACGTATTCGGGAAACTTGGTGTGATAGGCGGTGGTGAAGGGCAATTTGTGGCGCAGGCACCACGCCCGTCCGGCCCAGCCCAGCGGCCCCTCGGTGGCGAGGTGGACGGCGTCGGGGCGGAATTCATCCAGCATGGCGGCCAGCTTGGACTTGGGGAACAGGGCCAGGGGGATTTCAGGATAACTGGGGCAGGGGATGGAAGCGAAGGCCGAAGGTTCCATCACCTTGACCGTATGGCCCATGGAATCCAGTCCCGAAATCAGGCTGGAGAGGACTCGAACCACCCCGTTGCGCTGCGGCGTCCAGGCGTCGGTGACCATGGCGATTCGCATCCGTCTCTCCCCTTGTGTTCAGGGAATGGGTAGGACGGTGCGCAATCGCGCTCAAGTGACAGGATGATGAATTATTCCCCGGTCAGCAGCGACACGCCCAGCAAGGCCCGGCGCCGCAGCCACAGGCTGGGGCGATAGCGGGGATCGCCGGTGATCTCCTGCATGGCGTGAAGGATGGACAGGATCTTTTCCGCTCCGACGCGGTCGCCCCAGGCCAGCGGCCCGAACGGATAGCCGAGGCCCAGCGTCACCGCCCGGTCGATGTCGTCGGGGGTGGCGATGCGCTGCTGGGCGATGTCGCAGCCGATATTGACGATGGTGGCGATCACCCGCTGGGCGATGAAACCGGGGCTGTCGCTGATGACGGTGACCGGCTTGCCGTCGGCGCCGAACAGGCCGTGGGCACGCTCGCGCCATTTGGCCTCGGTCAGCGGATTGGTCATGACGGTGCGGTGGCTGTCCAGGCCGAACAGCGGGTCCACCGCCACGGTGCGGCGGGGGTCGAGGCCGAGACGCACGACGGCCGAGGTGCAGTCCTCGCCCAGGGGCGCGACGACGCAGAGGGCGCCTTTGCTGGGACGTTCGCCCGATTCCACCGAATTGCCCAGCTTGGCGGCCAGGGTGGCGACGGCGGCCCAGCCGTCGCCGGGGGCGACCCAGACGGAATCCGGCTTGACCGTTGGGGCGGCGGGGACGGGGGTGACCACCGGCTTGTCGCCGTCATAGACATAGAAGCCGCGTTTGGTCTTGCGGCCCAGCAGACCGGCGGACAGACGCTGGCGGGTGATGGGCGAGGGGCGGAAGCGGGGTTCCTGGTAATACTGGTCGTAGATGCTTTCCATCACCGGATGCGAGACATCCAGAGCGGTCAAGTCCAGCAGTTCGAACGGCCCCATGCGGAATCCGGCGGCGTCGCGCAGCACCCGGTCCACGGCCGCGAAGTCGGCGACACCTTCGCCCACCAGCTTCAAGGCCTCGGTGCCATAGCCGCGACCAGCATGATTGACGATAAAGCCGGGGGTGTCCTTGGCCTTGACCGGGCTATGGCCCATGCGCCGCGCCAGGATTGTCAGCGCCTCGCCCACCCAGGAGTCCGTCAGGACACCGTCGATGACCTCGACCACCTTCATCAGGGGAACGGGATTGAAGAAATGGAAGCCGCCGACCCGGCCGGGCAGGCGGCAGGCCGCCGCGATGGAGGTGACCGATAGCGACGAGGTGTTGGACGCGATCAGGCAGTCGTCGGCGACGATGGCCTCCAACTGCCGCATCAGCGCCTGCTTGGCGTCCAGGGTCTCGATGATGGCTTCCACCACCACATGCGCCCCGGCCAGATCGGCCATGCTGGCGGCCACCTTCAGATTGGCGGTGGCGCTGGCCAGGGCCTCGGGCGCGAGCTTGCCCTTCTCGGCCAGTTTCCCCAGCATCTTGACCACATGGTCGCGGGCCTCGGCCGCCGCGCCGTCGCGGCTATCCACCAGGATGACGGTGCAGCCCGAGGCCGCAGCGATCTGGGCGATGCCGCGCCCCATGGCGCCGGTTCCCACCATGCCGAAGACGAGGTCGGAGCGATTGGCGTCGAGCGTCATGATCTATAGTCCCTCATAGGCGGGTTTGCGTTTTTCCAGGAAGGCCTTCATGCCCTCCTTCTGATCGCGGGACGCGAACAGCATCTGGAAGGCCTTGCGTTCCAGCATCAGGGCGGTTTCCAGCGGAGCGTCCATGCCCGCCAGCATCACTTCCTTGATCTGGGCGATGGCCAGCGGCGGCATGCGCGCGATGGTCTTGGCCATGTCCAGGGCGGCGCTCAGGACGTCGGAATCGGGCACCACCGTGCTGGCCAATCCCATCTGCCCGGCCTCGATGCCGGTGATGGGCTGGGCGGTCATGGCCAGCCACATGGCCTTGTACTTGCCGACGGCGCGCACCAGACGCTGGGTGCCGCCCGCCCCCGGCATGATACCCACCTTCACCTCGGGCTGCGAGAAGCTGGCGTTTTCGCCCGCCACGATGATGTCGGCATGCATGGCCAGCTCGCAGCCGCCGCCCCAGGCATAGCCGTTGACGGCGGCGATGACCGGTTTGGGGCACTGGGCGATGGTGCGCCACAGCAGATGGTTGTTGCGCAGCATCAGCTCGATGGCGCCGATCTCGGCCATGTCCTTGATGTCGGCCCCGGCGGCGAAGGCCTCCGCGTTGCCGGTCAGCACGATGGCGCGGACGGATTTGTCGGTGCCCAACACCCCCATATGCTCGGCCAACTGGCGGCGAACCTCGGCGTTCAGCGCGTTCTTGGCCTCGGGCCGGTTGATGCGCAGCAGCGCCACGCCGTCCAGGGGGTGTTCCAGCAGAACTTCACTCATGGCCGCCTCGTAATTTCGCTGTGCGAAAATGCATTTCACAGAACCGCATTTTTAGCCCATTATTCGAGGCCTGTCATCCGGGGAACGGGAGCGGTCGGTGCCTTCCTTACATTCGTCATCCCCGCGAAAGCGGGGATCCATGCTTGGGGCGAGGGGCGGCGGCGCCATGGATTCCCGCCTGCGCGGGAATGACGACGGTATTGGCGCGCAGCCATGAGCCAAACCCACGACCGCCAATTCGTCATCGCCCTGGCGCGGGGGCTCGACATCCTGCGCTGCTTCCGCGCCTCTGATCCCATGCTGGGCAATCAGGAGATCGCGGCGCGCACCGGCCTGCCCAAGCCGACGGTGTCGCGCCTGACCCATACCCTGACCCGGCTGGGCTATCTGGTCCATGTGGAGCGTTACGCCAAGTACCGTCTGGGCACGGCGGTGATGTCGCTGGGCTATACCGCCCTGGCGGGCATGGATATCCGCGAGGTGGCGCGGCCGCTGATGCAGGAGCTGGCGGATTATTCCGACGTGGCGGTGGCGTTGGGCAGCCATGATCACACCAGCATGATCTATGTGGAGATCTGCCGGGGCAAGGGGGCGCTGACCGTCCGCCTCGGCACCGGCTCGCGCATTCCGGTGGCGGCCACCGCCATGGGGCGCGCCTATCTGGCGGCGGTGGGCGAGAGCGAGCGCGACGTCATCCTGGACGAGGTCCGCCGCCGCTATCCCGGCGAATGGCCAGCCTTGAAGGCGGGGGTGGAGCAGGCGGTGCGCGACATGGCGGAGCGCGGCTTCACCACCTCGCTGTCGGAATGGCAGACCGATGTGCACGCCGTCGGCGCGGTGGTACGCCAGCCGGGAACCGGCCCCATCATGGGTTTGAACTGCGGCGGTGCCGCCTTCCTGTTGCCGCCGGAACGGCTGGAACAGGATCTGGGGCCGCGTCTGGCCAAGCTGGCCTGCGATATCGAGATGGCTTTGGGACGGCGCCACCCTTGACCGTGTCCGGCCTCACCGCTAGGGTTGCGTCGAATTTGTTGACCCCTTTGCATACGGCGGATTCCCATGGGCATGAACGGCGCGCGGAAGCCCAGCTTCCAAAGCCTGATCCTTACTCTCCAGGCCTTCTGGGCCGAGCAGGGCTGCGTCATCCTGCAGCCTTACGACATGGAGGTGGGGGCCGGAACCTTCCATCCCGCCACCACGCTGCGCGCCCTGGGGCCGGATCACTGGAAATGCGCCTATGTGCAGCCGTCTCGCCGCCCCAAGGACGGCCGCTACGGCGAGAATCCCAACCGCTTGCAGCATTACTACCAGTATCAGGTGCTGCTGAAGCCCAGCCCGCAGAATTCCCAGGAGCTTTACCTGGAAAGCCTGAAGCGCCTGGGCATCGACCCGCTGGCCCATGACATCCGCTTCGTCGAGGACGACTGGGAAAGCCCGACGCTGGGCGCCTGGGGCCTGGGCTGGGAAGTGTGGTGCGACGGCATGGAAGTCACCCAGTTCACCTATTTCCAGCAGGTCGGCGGCATCGAATGCGACCCGGTGGCGGTGGAGCTGACCTATGGTCTGGAACGCCTCGCCATGTATATCCAGGGCGTCGAGAACGTCTACGACCTGGACTTCAACGGCGACGGCGTCAAATACGGCGACGTCTTCCTTCAGGCGGAGAAGGAATACTCCGCCCATAATTTCGAGCACGCCAATACCGACATGCTGCTGCAGCACTTCCTCGACGCCGAGAAGGAATGCCAGAACCTGCTGGAAAAGGGCGTGGCGCTGCCCGCCTATGACCAGTGCATCAAGGCCAGCCACCGCTTCAATCTGCTGGACGCGCGCGGCGTCATCTCGGTGACCGAGCGCCAAGCCTATATCGGCCGCGTCCGCGCCCTGGCGAAAGCCTGCTGCGAAGGCTGGCTGGCATCGCGTAGCGGCCCTGCGGCGCAGGCCGCAACTCCTTCCGACAAGAAGGGAGCATAACCATGGCTGAACTGCTCCTGGAAATCCTGTCCGAGGAAATTCCCGCCCGCATGCAGGCCCGCGCCGCCGAGGATCTGCACCGCATGGTCTGCGACGGCCTGGGCAAGAACGGCATCACCTTCGACGCCGCCCGCTCCTATGTGACGCCGCGCCGTCTGGTGCTGGTGATCGAGGGACTGCCGCTGGCCGGTCCCGACGTGTCGGAAGAAAAGCGCGGCCCCCGCGTCGGCTCGCCCGCCCAGGCCATGGAGGGCTTCCTCAAATCCACCGGCATGAGTGTCGATCAACTGGAAAGCCGCGACACCGGCAAGGGCGTGTTCTATTTCGCGGTGATCAACCGCAAGGGCCGCCCCACCGCCGAGGTTCTGAAAGAGGTCGTCGAGGAGGCCATGGCCGGTTTCCCCTGGCCGAAGAGCATGCGCTGGGGCGCCAATCCCCAACGCTGGGTGCGTCCCATCCAATCCATCATCTGCCTGCTGGACGGCGCGGTGGTGCCGGTCTCCTTCGGTCCCGTCACGGCGGGCAACCTGACCTCCGGCCATCGCTTCCTGGCGCCCGAGACCTTCCGGGTCAAGGACTTCGCCGAATACCTTGCCAAGCTGCGTCACGCCAAGGTCATGCTCGATCCCATCGAGCGCCGCCACGCCATCCTGTCCGGTGCGGAAGCCCTTGCGCTGGCCGAGGGGCTGACGCTCAAATCCGACGACGGTCTGCTGGCCGAGGTCACCGGTCTGGTGGAATGGCCGGTTCCCCTGGTGGGCTCCATCGACGACAGCTTCATGGACGTGCCCGCCGAGGTGCTGATCACCTCCATGCGCTCGCACCAGAAGTATTTCTCGCTGCTCAAGGCTGACGGTTCCCTGGCGCCCCGCTTCATCGTGATCTCCAACATGGAGACCACGGACGGCGGCAAGGCGGTGGTGGCGGGCAATCAGCGCGTCCTGCGCGCCCGGCTGTCCGACGCCAAGTTCTTCTGGGACACCGACCGGAAACACAGCTTGCAAAGCCGGTTGGGCAAGCTGGACGAACGGCTGTTCTACGCCAAGCTGGGCACGCTCGCCGACAAGGTGATCCGTATCCAGAATCTGGTGGGGGCGATGCCGTTCCTGTCGCTGGAAAGCAAGACCAACGCCCTGGTGGCCGCCACCCTGTGCAAGGCCGATCTGTCGGCGGAGATGGTGGGCGAGTTCCCCGAGTTGCAAGGCATCATGGGCCGCTATTACGCGCTCAACGACGGCCTGCCCGCCGAGGTGGCCGACGCCATCGCCCAGCATTACTCGCCGCTGGGGCCGAACGATTCCTGCCCCACCGCCCTGGTTTCGGTGGCGGTGGCCCTGGCCGACAAGATCGACAGCTTGGTGGGCTTCTTCGGCATCGACGAGAAGCCGACCGGCTCCAAGGATCCCTTCGCGCTGCGCCGCGCCGCGCTGGGCGTCATCCGCCTGATCGTCGAGAACGGCTTGCGTGTCTCGCTGCTCGCCCTCTTCGCCGAGGGGCATAAGAGCTTTGAGTCGCCGTTGTCGGCGGATGCCGCCTCGGTCGGCGCCGACCTGCTGGCCTTCTTCGCCGATCGTCTCACCGTCGCCCTGAAGGAAAAGGGCGTCCGTCACGACCTGATCAACGCCGTTTTCTCCCTGGGTGGCGAGGACGATCTGGTCCGCCTGCTGGCCCGGGTCGATGCCCTGGACGCCTTCCTCAAATCCGACGACGGCGCCAATCTGCTGGTGGCCTATCGCCGCGCCGCCAATATCGTGCGCATCGAGGAGAAGAAGGACGGAACCACCTTCACGGGCCACGCGGACGTCCAACTGCTGCGCCAGGATGAAGAGAAGGCGCTTGAGCATGCCTTGACCGATGTCGGGCAGTCGGTGAAGAACGCCCTCGCCACCGAGGATTTCGCGTCCGCCATGGCTGCCCTGGCCAAGCTGCGCCGTCCGCTGGACGCTTTCTTCGACAAGGTGACCGTCAATGCCGACGAGGCCTCCTTGCGCGTGAACCGCCTGAGGCTGCTGGCTCACATCGGTTCGACCATGGGGCAACTGGCGGACTTCTCCAGGGTGGAGGGGTGAGCATTCGGATTCTTCGTCATTCCCGCGAAAGCGGGAATCCATGCGTCCGGCGGCACGATTCTTAGCGTTGAGTATCGGCCGGGAGCAAACATGGACCCCCGCCTTCGCGGGGGTGACGAGAGAGAAAAAGGCCGGGGAGCGACACTCGGCCAGACTAGGCATCGGGCCTGGGAAAGAGCATTATTCTTATACTCCGGTGAACTCCTTTTTTGGGTGCGAGGACGACCATGGAAAAGTGGGTCTATAGCTTCGGTGGTGGCAAGGCTGAGGGCCGGGCCGATATGAAGAATCTGTTGGGCGGCAAGGGTGCCAATCTGGCGGAGATGAGTGCCTTGGGCATTCCGGTGCCGCCCGGCTTCACCATCTCCACCGAGGTCTGCACCTACTACTACGCCAATGGCGAATCCTATCCCCCGACGCTCAAGGACGAGGTGATGACGGCGCTGGGGCAGGTGGAGGAGATCATCGGCCTGAAATTCGGCGACGTCGCCAATCCGCTGCTGGTCTCGGTGCGTTCGGGCGCCCGGGCCTCCATGCCCGGCATGATGGACACCATCCTCAATCTGGGTCTCAACGACAAGTCGGTGGAAGGCCTCGCCAAGCGGTCGGGCGACGCCCGCTTCGCCTATGACAGCTATCGCCGCTTCATTCAGATGTATTCCAACGTCGTCCTCGGCGTCGATCACCACAATTTCGAGGAAGTGCTCGAAGAGGTGAAGGAGGACAAGGGCTATCGCCTGGATACCGACCTGTCCGCCGACGACTGGAAGAAGGTGGTCGCCAAGTACAAGGACAAGGTCAAGGAACAGATCGGCAAGCCCTTCCCCCAGGACGTCCACGACCAGTTGTGGGGCGCCGTCGGCGCGGTGTTCGGCTCCTGGATGAACCAGCGCGCCATCACCTATCGCCGCCTGCACGAGATCCCGGAAGCCTGGGGCACCGCCGTCAACATCCAGTCCATGGTGTTCGGCAATATGGGCGAGGACTGCTCCACCGGCGTCTGCTTCACCCGCAATCCGTCCAATGGCGATAACGAGTTCTACGGCGAATTCCTGGTCAATGCCCAGGGCGAGGATGTGGTGGCGGGCATCCGCACGCCGCAGCAACTGACCATTTCCGGCAAGCAGGCGCAAAGCTCGGACCTGCCCGCCATGGAAGAGTGCATGCCCGAGGTGTTCAAGCAGTTGAACGCGGTGCGCCACAAGCTGGAGGCCCATTACAAGGACATGCAGGACATGGAGTTCACGGTTCAGCAGAACCGCCTGTGGATGCTCCAGACCCGCACCGGCAAGCGCACCACCAAGGCGGCATTGAAGATCGCCGTCGACATGGCGCGCGAAGGCGTCATCACCCGCAAGGACGCCATCAAGCGCATCGATCCCGCCTCGCTGGACCAGTTGCTGCATCCGACCCTCGATCCCAAGGCGCCGCGCAAGCTGCTGGCCCGTGGCTTGCCCGCCTCGCCGGGCGCCGCCTCGGGCAAGATCGTGTTCTCCGCCGACGAGGCCGAGGACTGGGTCGTCAATAAGAAGGAAAAGGTGATCCTGGTCCGGGTCGAGACCAGCCCCGAGGATATCGGCGGCATGCATGTCTCGGAAGGCATCCTGACCACCCGTGGCGGCATGACCAGCCACGCCGCCGTGGTGGCGCGCGGCATGGGCACGCCCTGCGTCGCCGGTTGCGGCGAGATCCGCGTCGATTACGCCGCCAAGACCATGAAGGTGATGGGGCAGATCGTGAAGGAAGGCGACGTCATCACCCTGGACGGTTCCACCGGCGAGGTCTTCCTCGGCGCGGTGCCCACCATCCAGCCGGAGATGACCGGCGATTTCGGCACCCTGATGGAATGGGTGGACACCATCCGCACGTTGAAGGTCCGCGCCAATGCCGAGACTCCGCTGGACGCCGCCACGGCGCGCAAGTTCGGGGCGGAAGGTATCGGCCTGTGCCGCACCGAGCACATGTTCTTCGACCCCAAGCGCATCATCGCCATGCGCGAGATGATCCTGGCCGAGAACGAGACGGGACGCCGCGCCGCCCTGGCCAAGCTGCTGCCCTACCAGCGCCAGGACTTCATCGACCTGTTCGAGATCATGCAGGGCATGCCGGTGACCATCCGCCTTTTGGACCCGCCGCTGCACGAATTCCTGCCCCAGACCGAGGAGGACATCGCCGAGGTCGCCAAGGCGGCCGGGGTCGAGCCTTCGGTGGTCACGGCCCGCAGCGCCGCCCTGCACGAGACCAATCCCATGCTGGGCCATCGCGGTTGCCGTCTCGGCATCACCTATCCCGAGATCTATGAGATGCAGGCCCGCGCCATCTTCGAGGCGGCGGTGACCGTCTCGCACGAGACCGGGCGCTCGGTGGTGCCCGAGATCATGATCCCGCTGGTCGGCGCCAGGAAGGAACTGGACCTGATGAAGGCCGCCGTCGACAAGGAAGCGGCCGAGGTCTTCGCCGAGAAGGGCCATTCGGTGCCCTATATGGTCGGCACCATGATCGAATTGCCGCGCGCCGCGTTGCTGGCGGGCGAGATCGCCGAGACGGCCGCCTTCTTCTCGTTCGGCACCAACGACCTGACCCAGACCACCTTCGGCATGAGCCGCGACGATTCCGGCCCCTTCATCGAGGTCTATCGCCAGAAGGGCATCTACGAGCATGATCCCTTCGCCAGCCTGGATCAGGCGGGCGTCGGCGAGTTGATCAAGATCGCCGCCGAGCGCGGCCGCGCCGCCCGGGCCGGTCTCAAACTGGGCATCTGCGGCGAGCATGGCGGCGATCCCGCCTCCATCGGATTTTGCCAGACCGCCGGACTGGACTATGTCTCGTGCTCGCCCTACCGGGTGCCCATCGCCCGGCTGGCCGCCGCCCAGGCGGCGCTCGGGTCGGGCGGTTCGTCGGGAACGGCGTGACGCAACGGTGAAAAGGAGGCTTTGGCCTCCTTTTCTTTTCCCGCCCCCCTTGAGCGACGCGGAAGAAAGTGGCATCTGTTATGGGGCGATACGGACGAAAGTTTGTGTCGTCGTTTTTCAGGGGACCGTACTCATGACCAGCCCGTTCGATGACAGCTTTATCGCCTGGATGTCGGAAAAGACCTTCCTGGTGGTCGAGGACATGGCCTCGTCGCGCATGCTGGAATCCAGTCTGCTGCGGGGGTTGGGTGCCAAGAAGGTCGTCGCGGCGGTGGATGGGGCTGACGCCCTGGCCAAGCTCGACGGCGGTGCCGCGCGGCCCGATATCATTATCTGCGACTGGGTGATGCCCGGCATCGATGGCATGGGCGTGCTCGACGCCGCCAAGAAGCGCCTGCCGGGGGTGAAGGTGATCATGGTGACCGCCAAGACCGACCTTGAGGATGTCAAGACCGCCCATAGCCACGGCGCCGACGGCTACGTGGCAAAGCCGTTCACCCGCGACACCCTGGTCTCGGCGCTGAAGAAAATTCAAGGCGGCTGATTTTATTTTTCGGCTCGGGGAATAAACCGTGCCGCGTTGCTGTTGTCTCCATATGGCCGCTTATCGCCATGCATGGAGGAACCAATGAACATTCGCTCTTTCGCCATTGCCGCCGCCGCCCTTTTGGCCGCATCCGCCGCCGTCGCCGCGCCCGCCATGACCGGGCAGTCCGCCAAGGGGCCGGTGCTCACCGATGCCAAGGGCATGACCCTTTACACCTTCGACAAGGACGCGGGCGGCATGTCCAATTGCGTCGATGCCTGCGCCCAGAATTGGCCGCCGCTGATGGCCGCCTCGGGGGCCATGGCGGAAGGCGACTACAGCGTGATCAAGCGGGCCGATGGCTCCATGCAATGGGCCTATAAGGGCAAGCCGCTCTATCTGTGGAGCAAGGATTCCAAGCCCGGCGATACCACCGGCGACGGCTTCAAGGACATCTGGCATGTCGCCAAGCCGTAATCTTCGCCCATGAGTACGGTGGAGAGCCAGATAGAGGAGCTGATTCCGGCGTTGCGGCGCTATGCCCGGGCCTTGACCGGGAATATCAGCGTCGCCGACGACCTGGTTCAGGATTGCCTGGAGCGCTCGCTGTCGCGTCTCGCCCTGTGGCGGCGCGGCAGCGACCTGCGGGCTTGGCTCTTCACCATCATGCGCAATATCCGGGTCAATGACCTGACCCGACAGCGGACGCGGCCCGACATGACCGCCTCCGACGAGGATTTGGACCGACAATCCGCCGCGCCGACCCAGGGTGATCGCATGGTGGTGCGCGACCTCGCCTCGGCCTTGGAGCAACTGGTGCCGGAACAGCGCGAGGTGGTGCTTCTGGTCGGGCTGGAAGGTATGAGTTATGCCGAGGTCGCCGAGGTCACGGGTGTTCCGCTGGGAACGGTGATGTCGCGGCTGAAACGGGGTCGTGACCGGTTGAGTCACCTGATGAACGGCTCGGAGCCCGCCATCAGGCGTGTGAAATGACGAGGACGAGATGAACGGGCGCGTGAGCGAGGACGATCTGCATGCCTATCTGGACGGCCAATTGGAGCCGGAGCGGGTCGCCGCCGTGGAGGCTTGGTTGGCCTCCGACCCCATCGATGCCGAGCGGGTTCGTCAATGGGCCGAGCAGAAAGACGGCCTGCATCGGCTGTTCGACCGGGTGCTCGACGAGCCGGTTCCACCCCGTCTGACCATCGCCGCCATCACCGCCCGCCGGAGATGGGCAGGGCGGTCTTTGCCGCGGCTGGCGGCCGCCTTGGCGCTGGTGATGCTGGGCGCTGTCGGCGGTTGGTGGCTGCGCGACGAGCAGGGGCTTGCGGGGACCGGCGGCGCGGTGGCCATGGTGGGCGACGCCTTGTCGGCGCATGTGGTCTTCGCCTCGGAAGTCCGCCATCCGGTCGAAGTTGCGGTGTCCGAGCGGGCCCATCTGGTGGGTTGGCTGTCCAAGCGTCTGGGCGCCGAATTGAAGGTTCCCGACCTTTCTCCCTCCGGCTACGCGCTGATTGGTGGGCGTCTGCTGCCCGCCAGCACGGGACCGGCGGCGCAGTTCATGTATGAGAGCAAGACCGGCCTGCGGCTGACCCTTTATCTGCGGCGCGGCGACGGCGGTGCCACCGCCTTCCGCTTCGCCAACCAGAACGGCGTCGAGGCCTTTTACTGGATGGACGGGCCTTTTGGGTATGCCATCGTGGCCGACTTGCCGCGAGATCAGCTGATGCCGCTCGCGAAGGCGGTCTATCTCCAACTGGAAAAGTGACGCAGAGTTGGCGGTATCGCCGCCAACTTGTCTTTATCCGTAACAAGAATGCGCTGGCCCCAAGGCGGCGGAGGCCCCAACATTGCCTTGCAACGGGGGCGGGGCGATGACAGGATTTGTTGTCCCAGTCTTCGAAGAAACGGATCAACCGTTCGAACCGATTGATTGGGCGGGGGATGGGCCTTGAGGGGCGCATCGGAAGGCAGGGGGGTGCAATTCATCCGAATTGACCAATATTGGTTCGTAAGCGTTCAGCGCGTTCTGCTCGAAGAATGGCCGCCAGCAGCGATGCTGGCCGCCGCCAGGGAGGTTTTCGATGTCCGTGACTGCCGATAGCCCGTATTTGCACGATCTTGATCGCAACGACGCCAATTTCGTTCCGCTGACTCCGTCCAGCCTTATCAAGCGCGCCGCCCGGATTTTCCCTGACTATCCTTCCGTCATTCACGGCGACGTGAAATTCACTTGGGGCCAGACCTATACGCGCTGCCGCCGTCTTGCCTCGGCGCTGACCAAGCGCGGCATCGGCCTCAATGATTCGGTCTCGGTGATCGCTTCGAACATTCCGGCCATGTATGAATGCCATTTCGGCGTGCCCATGATCGGCGCCGTGCTCAACACCATCAATATCCGCCTGGACGCCGCCGCCGTGGCCTTCATCCTGGATCACGCCGAAGCCAAGTTCCTGCTGGTGTCGGGCGACTTCCTCGAACTGGCCAGGCAGTCGCTTGCCCTGTCCAAGGTCCAGCCGCCCATGATCGTCATCGACGAGGAAGGCTGCGATCCCAATTCCGCATACGAACGCTTCCTGGCCGAGGGCGATCCCGAATTCGAATGGAAGCCGCCGGCCGACGAGTGGCAGGCCATCTCGCTGTCTTATACCTCGGGCACCACCGGCAATCCCAAGGGCGTGGTGACGCATCATCGCGGCGCCTATCTCAACGCCCTGTGCAACGCCCTGCAATGGGACATGGGGCCGCATCCGCGCTATCTGTGGACGCTGCCCATGTTCCACTGCAACGGCTGGTGCTTCCCCTGGACGCTGGCCGCCGTGGCGGGCGTCAGCATCTGCTTGCGCCGGGTTTCCGCGAAAGGCATCTACGACGCCATCGCCGATCACGGGGCCAACCATCTGTGCGCCGCGCCGACGGTGCTGACCTTCATCATCAACGCCAAGAAGGACGAAGTGCGCGACAAGCCGCATCTGGTCAAGGTGATGACCGCCGGTGCCGCGCCGCCCGCCGCCATCATCGCCGCCATGACGGAAAAGGGCTTCGCCATCGAGCACGTCTACGGCCTGACCGAGGTTTACGGCCCAGCCGCCAGCTGCGTCTGGAAGGACGAGTGGAACGACCTGCCGCTGACCGAGCGGGCGCGCCTGAAGGCCCGCCAGGGCGTGCCCTATCCGGTGGAAGAGGATGTCCAGGTGCTGGATCCCAACACCATGGAAGCGGTGCCGTGGGACGGCGAGACCATGGGCGAGATCATGTTCCGCGGCAATGTGGTGATGAAGGGCTACTTCAAGAACCCCGCCGCCACCAAGGAAGCCTTCGCGGGTGGCTGGTTCCACAGCGGCGATCTCGGCGTCATGCATCCCGACGGCTATATCCAGCTCAAGGACCGCTCCAAGGACATCATCATTTCCGGCGGCGAGAACATCTCGTCGGTGGAGGTGGAAGAGGTGCTCTACCGCCATCCCGCCGTTCTGGAAGCCGCCGTGGTGTCGCGGCCCGACGAGAAATGGGGCGAGACGCCCTGCGCCTTCGTCACGGTACGCGACGGCGTCACGGTGACCGAACAGGACATCATCGCGTTCTGCCACGAGCATCTGGCCAAGTTCAAATGCCCACGGACGGTGGTGTTCACCTCCCTGCCCAAGACCTCGACCGGCAAGATCCAGAAGTTCCAGCTTCGGAAGGCCGCCGAGGAAATGAATCAGCGCAAGGGTTAGCAAAGCCAGGGGGCAAGCGCGTATGAGCGGCGACAACATCATCGAGACCAAGGGACTGACGAAGGAGTTCAAGGGCTTCATCGCCGTCTCCGACGTGGATTTGAAGGTCAAGCGGCATACCATTCACGCCCTGATCGGCCCCAATGGGGCGGGCAAGACCACCTGCTTCAACCTGTTGACCAAGTTCCTGACTCCCAGTGCCGGTCAGATCCTGTTCAACGGCAAGGACATCACCCAGGCCAAGCCCGCCGCCATTGCCCGCCAGGGCATGGTGCGCTCGTTCCAGATCTCGGCGGTGTTCGGCCATCTGACGGTATTGGAAAATGTCCGGGTCGCCTTGCAGCGGGTGGAGGGAACCTCCTTTCACTTCTGGCGCTCGGACGAATGCCTCAACAGCCTGAATGCCAAGGCGGAAGAACTGATCGAGGCGGTCGGCGTCGCCGAATATCGCGACACCCCGGCGGGCGAGCTGTCCTATGGCCGCAAGCGGGCGCTGGAAATCGCCACCACCCTGGCGCTGGACCCGGAGATGCTGCTGCTGGACGAGCCCATGGCGGGCATGGGCACCGAGGACATCAAGCGCACCGCCGAGCTGATCAAGCGGGTGTCGGCCAACCGCACCATCTTGATGGTGGAGCACAATCTCTCGGTGGTGGCCGATCTGTCGGACACCATCACGGTGCTGAAACTGGGCCGCGTCCTGGCCGAAGGCAGTTACGCCGAGATTTCCAAAAATCCCGAGGTCGTCGAAGCCTATATGGGGTCCGGACATGCCTGAGCCTGAAATCCTGCTGTCGGTCAAGGATCTGCACGCCCATTACGGCGAGTCCCATGTGCTGCACGGCATGAACTTCGACGTTCCCAAGGGGCAGGTGGTGACCCTGCTGGGCCGCAACGGCGTCGGCAAGACCACCACCATGCGCTCCATCATGGGCATCGTCGGCAAGCGGGCGGGCTCCATCCGCTACAATGGCGCCGAGACCATCGGGCTGGCCTCCAACAAGATCGCCCGGCTCGGCGTCGCCTATTGCCCGGAGGAACGCGGCATCTTCTCGTCGCTGTCGGTGCGCGAAAACATGGTGCTGCCGCCGGTCATCAAGCCGGGCGGCATGCCGCTGGAAGAGGTCTATCAATTGTTTCCCCGCCTGCTGGAACGCGCCAACAGCCAGGGAACCAAACTGTCGGGCGGCGAGCAGCAGATGCTGGCCATCGCCCGCATCCTGCGGACCGGCGCCGAAATGCTGCTGCTGGACGAGCCCACCGAGGGCCTGGCCCCGGTCATCGTCCAGCATATCGGCGACATCATCAGGGAATTGAGGAAGAGGGGCTTCACCATCTTGCTGGTGGAGCAGAATTTCCATTTCGCGGCCACCGTCGCCGACCGTCACTACGTGGTCGAACACGGGCAGGTGATCGACATGATCCCCAACGAAGAATTGGCCTCGAACATGGACAAGTTGAAATCCTATCTCGGCGTATGAAACACACTTGGGAGGACTAGGCAGATGATTATGAAACGGTTGCTGCTCAGTGCCGCGGCGCTGGCGCTTTCCACCGGACTGGCCCATGCCCAGTTCACCGACGGCAAGGTCAAGATCGGCGTGCTGACCGATCTGTCGGGCACCTATTCCGATCTGGCGGGCCAGGGCGCCATCGTCGCCGCCCAAATGGCCATCGAGGATTTCGGCGGCAAGATCAACGGCCAGCCCATCGAGCTGATCTCCGCCGATCACCAGAACAAGGCCGACATCGCGTCCGGCATCGCCCGCAAGTGGTATGAGAACGAAGGCGTCGACGCCATCGCCGAACTGGTGACCACCGCGGCCGCCGTGGCGGTGCGCGAGGTCGCCCGAGAGAAGGGCAAGATCGACCTCAATTCCGGCGCGGCCTCCACGCCGCTGACCAACGACAAATGCTCGCCCACCGGCTTCCACTGGACCTATGACACCTACGCCATGGCCGTCGGCACCGGCGACGCGGTGGTGAAAAGCGGTGGCAAGACCTGGTTCTTCCTGACCGCCGACTACGCCTTCGGCCACAACCTTCAGGCCCAGACCGAGCGGGTGGTGCTGGCCAATGGCGGCACCGTCAAGGGCTCGGTGAAGCATCCCTTCCCGAACGCCGACTTCTCGTCCTTCCTGCTGCAGGCCCAGGCCTCGGGGGCTCAGATCATCGGTCTGGCCAATGCGGGCGCCGACACCATCAACGCCATCAAGCAGGCCAAGGAATTCGGCATCGTCGCAGGCGGCCAGAAGCTGGCCGGTCTGCTGGTCTTCATCACCGATGTCAACTCGCTGGGCCTCGACATCGCCCAGGGCATGGTGCTGACCACCGGCTTTTACTGGGACATGGATGACGGCACCCGCGCCTTCTCCAAGCGCTTCGCCGAGCGCATGAAGGGCAAGATGCCCTCCATGGTGCAGGCGGGCGTTTATTCCCAGGTCACCCACTACCTGAAGGCCGCCGCCGCCGCCAAGACCGACGAAGGCATCAAGGTCGCCGACAAGATGCGTGAACTGCCCATTCAGGATTTCTTCGCCAAGAACGGCAAGATCCGCGCCGACGGCCGTATGGTCCACGACATGTATCTGGCCCAGGTCAAGGCGCCGTCCGAGTCCAAGGGGCCTTGGGATTACTACAAGGTCTTGCGCACCATTCCGGGCGACGAGGCGTTCCAGCCTCTGTCCATGAGCACCTGCCCGCTGGTGAAGAAGTAAGGGGACGGAGGGGACGCCGGACACTCCGGCGTCCCGCCGCTCAAAGGGATACGAAGACATGATGACCATTTTCGGCATACCGACCCAAGCCCTGTTCGGGCAATTGCTGCTGGGCCTCATCAACGGCGCCTTCTACGCCATGCTGAGCCTGGGACTGGCGCTGATCTTCGGCCTTCTCAACATCATCAATTTCAGCCACGGCGCCCTTTACATGATGGGCGCCTTCGTGGCCTGGCTGTTTCTCAACCTGCTGGGGGTGGGCTACTGGTGGTCGCTGCTGCTGGCGCCCATCGTGGTCGCCGCGTTCGGTATCCTGATCGAGCGCACCATGTTGAGCCGCCTCTACAAGCTGGACCACCTTTACGGATTGCTGCTGACCTTCGGCCTGGCCCTGATCATCGAAGGGGCGTTCCGTCAGCTCTACGGCATTTCCGGCATGCCCTACGCGGTGCCCCCCGAACTGGCGGGCGGCTGGAATCTCGGATTCATGTATCTGCCCATCTATCGCGGCTGGGTGGTGGTGGCCTCGCTGATTCTGTGCCTGGGCTCGTGGCTGCTGATCGAAAAGACCAAGCTCGGCGCCTATCTGCGCGCCGGGACCGAGAACGCCACCCTGGTACAGGCCTTCGGCATCAACGTGCCCATGATGGTGACCCTGACCTATGGTTTCGGCGTCGCCCTGGCCGCCATCGCCGGTGTGCTGGCGGCGCCCATCTATTCGGTCAATCCGCTGATGGGATCCAACCTGATCATCGTGGTCTTCGCGGTGGTGGTGATCGGCGGCATGGGCTCCATCCTGGGCGCCATCATCACCGGCTTCATGCTGGGGCTGGTGGAGGGCCTGACCAAGGTGTTCTACCCGGAAGCCGCCAGCACCGTGATCTTCGTGGTGATGTCCATCGTGCTGATGATCAAGCCGGCCGGCCTGTTCGGAAAGGGAAACTGACGCCATGACCTCGGCAAACCCCGCCATCGCCCAATCCGGCGGCCTGACGCCCCAGCGCATCCTGGTGTTCGGCCTGCTGGCGCTGGGCCTGATCGCCCCGTTCGGCGTCTATCCCATCTTCCTGATGAAGGGCTTCTGCTTCGCCCTGTTCGCCGCCGCCTTCAACCTGCTGCTGGGCTATGTGGGGCTGCTGTCCTTCGGCCACGCCATGTTCTTCGGCTTTTCCGCCTATGTGACCGCCCATGCCGCCAAGGAATGGGGGCTGACGCCGGAAATCGCCATCCTGCTGGGCGTCGCCACGGCAACGGTGCTGGGCGCGGTCACCGGTTGGCTGGCCATCCGCCGCTCGGGCATTTATTTCGCCATGGTGACCCTGGCCTTTTCGCAGATGATGTATTTCGTCGCGGTCCAGGCCCCCTTCACCCATGGCGAGGACGGCATCCAGGGCGTGCCGCGCGGCCATCTGCTGGGCTTGATCGACCTTAACGACACCCTGACCATGTATTACTTCGTCTTCGCGGTGCTGGTGGCGTCGCTGCTGTTCCTCCACCGCATCGTCAATTCGCCGTTCGGCCAGGTGCTGAAAGCCATCCGCGACAACGAGCCGCGCGCCATCAGCCTGGGCTACGAGGTGGATCGTTACAAGCTGCTGGCCTTCACCCTGTCGGCGGCGCTGGCCGGGCTGGCGGGGTCGGTCAAGTCGTTGGTGTTCCAGCTTGCCTCGCTCACCGACGTGCACTGGCATGCCTCGGGCGAGGTGGTGCTGATGACCCTGCTGGGCGGGGTGGGAACGGTGTTCGGCCCCAGCGCCGGAGCCTTCCTGGTGGTCGCCATCCAGGATTACTTCTCGGGCATCGGGTCGTGGGTGACCATCATCCAGGGCGCCATCTTCGTGGTCTGCGTGCTGCTGTTCCGCAGCGGCATCGTCGGCGTCATGGCGCCCATGCTGAAGCGGCGGGGGATTCAGGCCTAGTCAAATATTTTGCTGCGGTGCAACATTGGGCTTGCGTTCTCGGGTGAGGGGCGTATAACAGCATCATGTTGCAGCGCAGCAAAATGCTGTGGAACCCAAACCAAAGGACGTCCGCTATGTCGACCGCCGCTTTCGAACAGATCACCGCCGCCACCAAGGCCAATGCCGAAGCCCTGACCCAGAGCGGCAACGCCGCCATCGCCGGTTTCCAGGAGCTGGCCAAGGCCTATCAGGCTCTGGCCACCAAGAACGCCGAGAAGCTGACCTCCTCCATCCAGGCGCTGGCCACCGTGAAGTCGCCGGAAGAGTTCGTCTCCCTGCAGCAGAAGCTGGTCAAGGAAGCCGTCGACGCCGCCGTCGCCGACAGCACCAAGATCGCCGAGCTGACCACCTCGGTTTTCAACGCCGCTTTCGAGCCGGTGAAGAAGCAGGTCGAGGCCGTGCAGAAGTCCGTGAAGAAGTAATCAGGCACCCCGCCCCGCAAGGGGCGCCGCCAAGATTGAAGCCGCATCCCGCCGGGATGCGGCTTTTTTCATGTCCGGCGTTGGGAGGCCGGGGCGATCAAGCGGAACTTCGAATTGAGTGCCGTGGCATGGTAACTCAACGCTGGATGAAGGGGCACTGGAGGCCGCCATCCAGGCCATCGAGGAATTCATCACGGAGCGTGATCTACACCCGACGTCGCCCCAAAAGGCAGCATTAGTTGCAGCCCTATACTCATTATATATCGATCAGGAGAGTAAAGAGGTTGTGGCAACGCCTGGATACGTTGCACAGTTGTTCCGTCTTGTCTCAAGGGGGCGGTGACGGATGGACGGCAAGGATCAGAAAGCGAAAATCAGCCATATGCGCCGTATTCTTGCCGAAGTGGCCGGATTGAATGACAACAGGCCATCCAGGACGGTGATTCGTCTACAGAAGGCAGCGCCGTCATTTTATCCGAATCGGGCGGCAGCCAATACCATCACCGACCTCCGCTCCGCCCTGGATCTGGAGCTGAAGGATCTGTCGGAGGCCGACCGCATCAGTTTCTGGATGCGAGTGCAGGAGGTCTACCCCGGGTGCGGCGTCGATTTTCTCGACGTGGAGCAGCTGCGGGCCGTGCTGGCCAGGCTGGACCGCTTCACGAGGTCGGAGCCGTGCGTTCATATCCGGGAGTTCCGGACATGAACTGGCGTTTCTTGGCGCTGGCCGCCGCCCTGCACCCCTCCTTTGCCCTGGGACAGGACATTTCTCCCCTGCAGGGCGACCTGTCAGCCTTGTGCGGCGCCAAGGCCGTCGTCTCAGGCGAGGGCGCGACGCGCAGCGCTTATGTCGAGTGCCGCAGCCGAATGCAGGGCGTGCACGTCATTGGCCCAGGCGCCGAACCCGTCGCCGTCGAAGCCACGGTCGATCTGAGGCCCAAGAATACCGGTGACAGCCATGTCTTCATGGTCAAGGTCATGCGCAACCTGCTTGACGATAAGGATTGGCCAGAGGGGCAGTGCTTCATTGAAAGCTGCCTGAAAAAGCTCTACGTCCCGGAAGCCAAGGAACGTCGATTCGGCGCCTATTCAATGCGGCTTGAACGGACGTCCGACGTCATGATGACCATGATCATCGCCAAAGGCGCGAAGGCGTATCATCCCGCTCTTGACCCTTGGAAGTGACTTTAAAACCAAGTGTCCAGGAGCCAATTTTTTGCGGTCAATGCAAAACCTACCGCCGCCACCGCTCCACCTCGGAACACTAGGCATCCCGCCACATCCCAATCTATCCCGGATAGTCCCAGTTCCCTTCAGAACCTAGTGTCCCCTTACACCCGGCTTCCCCGCAACGAAACAAGGCCTTAGCGGTTGCCCGCTAAGGCCTTGAAAAACTTGGTGGGTGCACAAGGACTCGAACCTTGGGCCCGCTGATTAAGAGTCAGCTGCTCTACCAACTGAGCTATGCACCCATAAGATCCGCGAGGCGTTGGTACCCCTGGCGGAGGGCGGCTTTATATGTCGATACGGGGCATGGCGCAAGGGGAAAATGCAAAGGCTTTCCAACCGGATCGCGGCCCCTTTGCAAAGGGTCGCGGCGGGGGTAAAACCACGGGCAGAAATACACCCGCGAACAGGGGATCGAGGACATGACCGAGAGCACCAAATACCTGCTGTCCGAGGACCGGCTTCCCAAGGCTTGGTACAATCTCAACGCCGATCTGCCGGTGCCCGCGCCGCCGCCGCTGCATCCCGGCACCGGCCAGCCCATCGGTCCCGATGACCTTGCCCCCATCTTCCCCATGGCGGTCATCGCCCAGGAGGTCAGCAGCGAGCGCTGGGTGGAGATCCCCGAGCCGGTGCGCGAGGTCTATCGTCTGTGGCGGCCGTCGCCGCTGGTCCGCGCCCGCCGCCTGGAAAAGGCGTTGGATACCCCCGCCAGGATCTATTTCAAATACGAGGGCGTCAGCCCGGCGGGCAGCCACAAGCCCAATACCTCGGTGCCCCAGGCCTTCTACAACAAGCAAGAAGGCGTCAAGCGCATCGCCACCGAGACCGGGGCGGGCCAGTGGGGATCGTCCATGGCCTTCGCCGGATCGCTGTTCGGCCTGGAAGTGGAGGTCTTCATGGTCAAGATCTCCTTTGAGCAAAAGCCCTATCGCCGCGCCCTGATGGAGACCTATGGCGCCAAGTGCATCGCCAGCCCGTCGCCGCTGACCCATGCCGGGCGCGCCATCTTGGAGAAGGATCCCAATTCCAACGGCTCGCTGGGCATCGCCATCTCCGAGGCGGTGGAGGTGGCGGCGTCGCGCGACGACACCAAATACGCCCTGGGCAGCGTGCTCAACCATGTCTGCCTGCACCAGACGGTGATCGGCGAGGAAGCCATGCTGCAGATGGAGATGGCAGGCGATACCCCCGACATCGTCATCGCCTGCACCGGCGGCGGCTCCAACTTCGCCGGTCTGGCCTTCCCCTATATCCGCGAGAAGCTGAAGGGCCAGAAGGTCCGCGTCATCGGCGTCGAGCCCGCTTCCTGCCCGACCCTGACCAAGGGCCTCTACGCCTACGACTTCGGCGATACCGGCAAGCTGACCCCGCTGGTCAAGATGCACACCCTGGGCGCCACCTTCATGCCGCCGGGCTCGCATGCCGGAGGGCTTCGCTATCACGGCATGGCCCCCATGGTCAGCCATGTGAAGGAACAGGGGCTGATGGAGGCCCGCGCCTATCACCAGACCGAGTGCTTCGCGGCCGCCGTGCTGTTCGCCCGCGCCGAGGGCATCGTGCCCGCGCCGGAATCCTCGCACGCGATCAAGGCGGCGGTGGACGAGGCTTTGCGCTGCAAGGAAGAGGGCAAGGCCGAGACCATCCTGTTCAATCTGTCGGGCCACGGTCATTTCGACATGCAGGCCTATACCGACTATTTCTCGGGCAAGCTGAAGGACACACTCTACAGTCAGGCCGACCTGGACGCCGCCTTGGCCGAATTGCCCAAGGTGGGGTGAGGAGGGGAGCGGGCGGGACGCCCGCGCTCCAAGCACGTCGGCGCCTGAGGGACATATATGGAGCGACGCGACTGGCGCATTGCGCGCCCGCCGCTCGTGCGGCGAAAGCCAAGAGAGCGGAGCGAACGCCCGGCGCCTGAGGGACATATAGAGGAGCGAAGCGACTAGCCCGTTGAGGGCGCGCGCCCCATGGCGCGAAAGCCAAGCGAACGGAGTGAGCGCCCGGCGACTGAGGGACATAAAAAAAGGGCCGGCGGGAGGGTATCCGCCGGCCCAGTTTGGCTCCTTCGTCAGCCAAGGACGGACCGGCGGTCCTCCATGATCCGGCGAAGGATCGGGGTTAGGATCAATTCCATGGCAAGCCCCATCTTGCCGCCGGGCACCACGATGGTGTTGCGGCGGCTCATCCAGGAATCCTTCAGCATCTGCAGCAGGAAGGGAAAGTCGACCCGGAAGCGGTCGGGTTTGCGAAAGCGGATCACCACCAGGCTTTCATCGGCGGTGGGGATGTCGCGGGCGATGATGGGGTCCGAGGTATCGACGATGGGAACGCGCTGGAAGTTGATGTCGGTCAGCTTGAACTGCGGCACCACGTAGTGAACATAGTCGTGCATGCGGCGCAGGATGGTCTCCATGACCGCTTCCTCGGAATAGCCGCGTTCCGATGTGTCGCGATGGATCTTCTGGATCCACTCCAGATTGATCACCGGCACCACGCCGATCTTGAGGTCGGCATGCTGGGCCACATTGGTGGTCTTGGTGGAGACGCAGCCGTGCAGGCCTTCGTAGAACAGGCAGTCGGTATCCTCGGGGATTTCCTCCCAGGGGGTGAACTCGCCCGACTTGACGCCGAGATGGGCCAGTTCGGCCGCCTCGTCGTCGTTATGGACGTAGAGGCGGCGCCGTCCGCGTCCGGTATCGCCATAGGTTCCGAACAGTTCCTCCAACTCGCCGAACAGATTGGCCTCGGGGCCGAAATGGCTGAAGGTGCGGCTGCCCTTCTTTTCCGCCTCGGCCAGGGCCTTCTTCATGTCCACCCGGTTATAGCGGTGGAAGCTGTCGCCCTCGACGATGGCGGGCTTGATGCCTTCGCGCCGGAACATGTGTTCGAAGGCTTCCTTGACGGTGCTGGTTCCGGCGCCGCTTGAGCCGGTCACCGCGATGATGGGATGTTTTCTCGACATATTGGTGCTCCCCCAGAATCCCTCGACTCAGCCGATGCGCAATTTCTCGCGCCAGCCCGGATAGATGCGGTCGGCATCGGCGGCGAAGGATTCGAACGCCCCCTTCAATTCGGGATGCGACTTGGCGTAATCCACCAGATCGACGCCCTCGATCCAGGCCTGATGGGCCTGACGCAGGCTCATGGCGCCCGCCACGGCGCCGTCCTTGTGGCCGAAGGCGCCGCCACCCGAGGTCTGGATGACGTTGGAATGGCCGAGATTGGTGAAGAAGCCCGGCAGCCGCAGCGCATTCATGCCCCCCGAGATGATGGGCGTGCACGACTTCATGCCGCACCAGTCCTGGGTATAGTACGGCCCCTCGGCCACGTCGCGTTCCAGCATATAGGCCACCATCTTCTCGGTGGGGTCGCCCTCCATCTTGCCATAGCCCATGGTGCCGGTGTGAATGCCGCTGGCGCCGAGCAGCCGGGCCATCTTCATATGCACAAGCACGGTATAGCCGCGCTTGGACTGGTTGGAGGTCACGGCGCCGTGACCGGCGCGGTGATAGTGGAGGAACTGGGCCGGGAAGTTGCGCCGACAGGTGGTCACCGCCGTCGGACCGGCGACATAGCCGTCCACCAGGAAGGCGACGTGGCTGGCGTTCTCGGCGAAGGTCTCCAGGATGTAGTGGCCGCGCGCCAGCATCTCGGCGGGATCGTCGGCGGTGATATTGGCCGAGAACAGCTTGGCCTGTCCGGTCTCGTCCTGAGCCCGCTTCATGGCGTCGGCCACCAGCCGGATGGTCTCCTTCAAGGGCGCGAAGACCTGATTGCCCTGGGGCTCGTCGTTCTTGATGAAATCGCCGCCCAGCCAGAACTGATAGCAGGCGTCGGCGAAGGGTTGAGGGCGCAGGCCCAGCTTCGGCTTGATGATGGTGCCCACCACCATGCCGCCATCGGTCTGGGGGCGGCCCAGGGCGCGCCACATCTCGGCGATATTGGTCGCCGGTCCGTCGAACAGTTGGAGAAATTTGGGCGGCACGTAGAAATCCACCATCTTGGCGTATTCCACGTCGCTCATGCCCTGGTTGTTGCCGATGGTCAGCGTCAGGAAGGACGCGATCATGGCGCGGCCGTCGATGATGTTGCGGTCGAACAGATCCACCGGATAGGCGATCTTCATCAGTTCGCGCTGCTCGTCGATCTCGTAGACCAGGGCATCGACGCCGCGGGTGAAGTCGTCGGTGGTGCAGACCTCAACATTGGTGCCGGTGGAGGATTCGGCGGCGAAGTGGGCGGCGGTTGCCAGATAGGCGTGCCCGCTCTTGGGCTTCATGCGGTAGGCGCACAGCACATGGGTGCCGCCCTCGATCAGGGCCGCTTCCTTGAGGCCGAGATTGGCATAGCGCTTTGATTGATCCATGTCGGATGATCTCCCTGGGTCTTTTTTCGTTGCCCCCACTCTGGCGTCATCGCGAGGGGAGGAGAACACCCATGCGGGGAGTGTGGAAAAATGACATGGGTGGGGAAAAAGCCATCCCTATGGGCGGCGAAAGGGTGGGGGGCTGCGCTTCAGCCTTCTTTTGTCACCGTGACACCGGCTTCGCTGAACATGGTTGCGGCGGTGTCGAACTCCTCGACCGGCATGGAGGTGGTGCCGCTGGCCACCGTGACGGCGGTGACGCCCGCCTGGATCAGCGAACGGGCGCAGCGCGAACAAGGATAGTGGGTGACGAAGACCTGGCATCCCTTGAGGCTGACGCCGACCCGGGCGGCATGGGCCACCAGGTTCTCCTCGGCATGGGAGGTCCAGAGGTATTTGGCGGGGCGTTCCATGCGCTCGGGCCGGTCCTCGACGCCGCGCGGCAGGCCGTTATAGCCGGTGGCGCGGATTTCGCCGTCGGGGCCGACGGCGACGGCGCCCACCTTGGTGGAGGGATCCTTGGACTTGGCCGCCGCGTGCTTGGCGAAGCCCATGAAGTAGTCCTGCCAGTTCATGTCCACCCTCCCGTCTTTGGTCATCCACTCAGGAGCAGAGCACTAGCGACAGCGGCCAGCTTCGTCAATAGGCCAAGGGGGTCGGATTTGGGACGCGGCAGCTGCATGTTTCCTGCATAGCTTTTTTGGGCTATTCCTCATGGAGGCATTGCCTGGCAGGCAGTTAAGAATCCCACGGAGAAATGACGATGCGCCGACTTTTGACCGTACTTCTCGCCCTTCTTGCCGTCCTGTTCACGGCCGAGGCCGAAGCCAAGACGTACAAGGTCGGGGTGTTGGTCCCATTGACCGGCCCATCCGCCGATAAGGGAATTCCGCTCAAGAACGCCGCCGAGCTGTTCGCGGAGCAATTCAATACCGGCGCCGATGCCAGCGGCAATAAGATTGAACTCGTCGTCCGCGATGATTTCGACGATCCGGAAAAAGCAAAGGCCGCCGCCGCCGAATTGGTCAAGGACGAGTCCCTGATCGCCGTGATCGGCCACTACTATCCTGGCGTCGCCCTGGCCACCGGCAAAATCTTCGCCGATGCCAAGATCCCGTTCCTGTCGCCCAATGTCAGCAGCCCGGCGGCCTTTTCCGGCAATAAGTGGATGTTCGCCATGAACATGCCGGACAGCGTTCAAGGCGCTTTCCTGGCCACCTATATCAAGGAAGTCCTCAAGAAGGACAACGTGCTGGTGATCCACAATACCGACCCGTTCGGCACGGCGCTGCGCGATGCCTTTCTCGACAAGGCGGCCCGCCTGGGCCTCAAGGTCTTGAAGACGCAGCCGGTGGAGGTTGGGCCGGTGCAGAAGGGTTGGGTTGCCGCGACCTTGCCCGATGCCGCCGAGAACCAGCGATTCGGCATCGTCGCCGCGCTGACCCACAGCGAGTCCGGCCTGTCCTTCCTGCCCCAACTGCGCGATCATGGCATCAAGGTTCCGGTCATGGCGCCAAACACGTGGTCGAACCCGAAATTCCTCACCGAGGTGGACGAGAAATACACGGCGGATGTCTATCTCGCCTCTGCCTTCCTGTGGGAAATCGCCAATCAGAAGGCCTCCGCCTTCGCCAGTACCTATGCCAAGCGGTTCGGGGGACGGCCCTCGGTCGCCGCCGCCATGTCCTACGATGCGGTCAATCTGGTCAGCAACGCCATCAAGGCGGCGGATTCAAGTGGCGCGACCCGGTCTTCCGTCCGCGATTACATCGCCGGGATCGAGTGGCACGGCTTCGTCGAGGGGGTGACCGGCAATCTGTTCTTCAAGAACGGCCGCGACATGACCGCTGAATACGTCGCCAAATATCTGCGCGAGGCCAAGGGGGTGACGGAACCCCCGCGTCCGCTTGGCGAGACGGCGGTCCAGTCCGCTTATCGGGATGTCTATGTCTCGGTGATGAAGGATGGCCGTTTCAAGACCGCCTCGGTGCAACTGCTGATTCCGCACGAGGAATACGTGCTCAAGGAATTGGCCGAGCGTATCGGCAAGGGGCAGGTCACCCTGGTGGACGGCACGCCCTATCATGTCGTCGATGTGGTCTCGGTCGGCGTCGACGTGATCCGCATCAATGATGTCAGCATCAAGGACATGCAGTGGGATGTGGACGTCTTCATGTGGTTCAAATGGGCCGGCGGCCGCCTTGACGCCAAGGATATCGAGAAGATCGGCGCCATCAACGCGGTCAAGGAGCAATCCTCCCTGTTCAAGGAGGATCTCTCGCATTCGACCAAGTACCGCGCCTATCGCAAGCGTCTGACCCTGACCGCGCCCTACGATCTGTCGAACTTCCCGTTCGATTCGCAGGTCTTGCCGCTCGAGATCGCCCATATCAACAAGAACTCGACCCATGTGATGCTCGTTCCCGACACCCGTCATATGGAAACGGTGCCGGTGAAGGATATCAAGCCGCAGGAGTGGATTTACACGGGCCGGAGCGTGTTTTCGGATCTTTATCGCTACGATTCGACGTTCGGTGATCCCGATTACCGTCTGGGGACGGGCTACAAGAGCCCGGTCTATTTCTCGACGGTCAATCTGGATATCAACATCCATAGAATGTTGAAGCCTTACCTCTTCACCTTCTTCCTGCCCCTGCTCATCATCCTGGGCATCATCCTGATCATTCTGTGGGTTCCGCTCGACCAGTTCGCTCCCCGCATCAATGCCACGATCTCCGGCTTGATCGGTGTGCTGGTCTACCACATGTCCCAGAAGAACTCGTTTCCCAAGGTCGGCTATACCATGGTCGCCGACTATTACTTCCTGGTGGCCTATGCCTTCGTGGTGTCGATGATCTTCGCCATCATCCTCATCCAGACCATGATGTCCAAGGGGAAGAAGGACGAGGCGAAGGTCTGGAACCGCAGACTCAGTCTGGGGGCCATGCTTACTGCGGTGACGATCTACCTCACCATGACGTTTGTTTCGATGTATGGGGCTTAGAGTTTTTCGCACTTAAGCTGAATCGGAAAGTCGAAGAACTCTCAAGCCCGAGCGGCGCTTGAGTCCTGAAAAAGCGAAGCTTTTTCGTTCAGACAGAATCCTGGAGTGCATCAGCTTGAAGCTGATGCACTCTAGCCCCTACACCGCCTTGGAGTGGCGCTGTTCGCCCGCTTTCAGATAACGGTCGAAGGCGGCGCAGACGGCGCGCACCAGGGTGCGGCCGTCATGGGTGACGGTGATGCGGTTGCCGTCGAGGCTGACCATGCCGTCGGCCTGCAAGGGCTTCAGGCTGTCCAGTTCGGCGGCGAAGTCGGCGGGAACGCCGTGGCGGGCGGCCACGGCGTCCAGGTCGATTTCCAGATCGCACATCAGCCGTTCGATGATTTCGCGGCGCAGGCGGTCGTCGTCGCTGATGGCGACACCGCGCGAGGTGGCCAGTCGGCCTTCGGCGATGGTGCGCTGATAGGCGTGGACCTCGCCTTCGTTGACCACATAGCCCTGGGGCAGGGAACCGATCCCCGAGGCGCCGAAGCCGATCAGGGTCGAGGCGGAATCGGTGGTGTAGCCCTGGAAGTTGCGGTGCAGTTTCTTGGCGTTCAGGGCCACGGCCATGGCGTCATCGGGGGCGGCGAAATGGTCGAGCCCGATCTGCACATAGCCATGGGTCTCGGTCAGCAGCTTGCAGCCCTTCTCGTATTGCTGCCAGCGGGTCTCGGTATCGGGCAGGGTCTCGTCGGGGATCAGGCGCATGTGCTTCTTCATCCACGGCACATGGGCATAGCCGAACAGGGCGACCCGTCGCGGCGTGAAGCCGCGAATGGCGGTGTCGATGGTTTCCAGCAGTCCGTCCACCGTCTGATGCGGCAGGCCGTAGACCAGATCGATATTGACCTCGGGCACGCCGTATTGGCGCAGCCAGCCCACCACTCGGTCCGTGACCTCGTAGGGCTGGATGCGGTTGATGGCCTGCTGCACCTTGGGGTCGAGATCCTGCACCCCGATGGAGGCCCGCGTCACCCCTGCTCCGGCCATGGCCTTGACATAGGCCTCGTCGGCGGTGCGGGGGTCCAGTTCCACCGCCACCTCGGCGCCGTCCTTCAGCAGGAAGCGGCTTTTCAGCAGGTCGATGGTGCGCACGAAATCGTCGGATTTCAGGATGGTCGGGCTGCCGCCGCCGAAATGGATGTGGCGCGCCGTCATGCGCCGGGGCAGGGCTTCGGCCACCAGTTCGATCTCGCGCCACAGGGCGTCCATATAGGCGGCGACCGGGCCGTATTTCTTGGTGATCTTGGTATGGCAGCCGCAGAACCAGCACATCTCGGCGCAAAAGGCGATGTGGAGGTAGAGCGACAGTTCCAGATTCGGGTCCATCTCGGCCAGCCAGCCGCCATAGGCCTCGCCGGTCACGCCGGGATGGAAATGCGGCGCGGTGGGGTACGAGGTGTAGCGGGGGACGCGAAGGTCGTATTTGGCCGCGAGATCGGGGCGCATGGGATATATCCTGGTGAAGCCGGGCTGGAACCCTACTCCCGAGTGCGAGCCGTTGGCAATAACCAGGGGAGCAAAGGAGCCCGGATCATCTCCGGGCTCCTCGCCATCGTCACATCAGAACCGGACGGTACCCCGCATCCAAAGGGTGCGGCCGGGTTCGTTCACCCGCCTTGTATCCTGATAGGCGGCAAGATTGCTCATGCCGGTCAGGGTGCCGGTCTTGCTCACATGCTCGGCATAGTTCTTGTCGAAGATGTTGTCGATGCCGCCGGTCACGGTGATGGCGTCGTGGGGCCGCCAACCGGCATTGGCCGACAGGACGGCGAAGCCGCTGGTGCGGCCGATATCCTGGCCGATCACGTTACCCCAACCCACTTGAACCTGTTCCTGGCTGGACACGGCGCGCAGCAACAGGCCGCCCAGGAATGTGCCATCGTCGTATTTGACCGCCCAGGTGGTGTTCAACGGCGGCGTCTGGGCCAGCGCCCGGCCATCGGTCAGATTCTCGCCGCGAACGAAAGCGGCGGTGGCCTCGGCTGTCCAATTGGTCAGGAAGGAATAGGCCAGTTCAGCTTCGACGCCCCTGGTCTGCGCTTCGATGTTCTTGGACCAGCCCGATGAGACAAGGATGTAGTTGCTGGTCCGGGTGGCGAAGGCCGAAACCGAACCACTCCAATCCGCACTCTTGAACAGCGCCCCCACATCCACTTGATTGGTTCGCTCCGACTGGATGGAGAACGAGGCGGTGGATTTCGAGCGTTCCCAGTAATCGGGGGCGCGCTGCACATGGCCGAGACTGGCGAAGGTAGTCACCGGCAGGCCCAGGTCGATGTCATGCTCGAAACGGCCGAAACCGGAATGCAGATCGCGGGTGTCGCTGAGATTGGGCCAGGCATTGTGCTTGACCGCCTCGATATGGGTGAGGCGATAACCGCCGATGACGCGGCTTGCCTGGGTGATGTCCTGGCGCACTTCGCCGAAGGCGGCGACGGTGTCGAAGGTCATGTCGGCAAGGCGGTTCTTATCGTTGATGTTTTGGCCCGCGGTATATTGGGCGGCGGTCAGGGCGCGCGACGAATGCTTGTCCTGATTGTAGTCGATGCCGGTCGTCACCAGGGTGCTGTCGGTGGGGGTGAGTTCCAGGCGCGCCTTGCCGCCCACCATCAGGTGATCCACATTGCTGGCGCCCATGCCCACATAGGGCCGCATGGTATAGCCGTCCATCAGATGATCGACGTAATTGTAGTAGCCGATGACCTGCGCTTTCGAGATCAAGGGCGTCAACTGGGTCTTGGTGACGCCCAGCTTGACGCTGTCGCGGTCGAAGCGGACACCGTCCATGCCGCCGCCCGCATAGGCCGCCTGGGCCTGGCTGTGGTCGAGGGTGGCCTCGACGCGGGTGGTGTCGTCGGGGGTCCAGCCCAGCATGGCGGTGCCGCTGGCCCGCCAGTAGTTGGAATGGACCAGGTCGCCGACGCCGCTGCGATAGTCGTCGCTGGACGAGTGATTGCCCATCATGCGGATATAGCCGGTCTTGGCGCCGCTGGTCAGGTCCAGGGTCTCGTCGTTACGGTTGAACGAGCCGTACAGGCCGGTGGCATTGGCCCGGAATCCCAGCTCGGAGAAACGCTTGGTGTCTCGGTCCACCAGGACGGTGCCCAGCGCGGTGCCGCCATGGACGACGCTCTGCGGCCCTTTCAGAACCGTCAGCTTGTCGAACGAGCCGGGGAAGATATAGGCGGTGGGCGGATCCATGCGATTGGGGCAGCCGCCCAGCAGCGGGGTGCCGTCCAGCAGGACGTTGAGGCGCGATCCGCCCTGGCCGCGCAGCAGCGGCTCGCCGTCGATGCCGCCCTGGCGGACGACGGAGAAGCCGGGAATGTTCTTCAAGTAACCGGCCCCGTCGGCCGGCGGGACCGGCTGGCGCGGATTGCGCGGATCGGTCTCGATCACCATGGGCTCGTTCATCCGGGGGGCGGTGATGATGACTTCACCGAAATCCCGCGCCGACGGGTCGCTTTGGGACACCGGGGCCTCCTCGGCCTTGGCGCCCAGGGGGGTGAGAAGAATGGACATGCCCGTCAGCAGGGCATGGACGGAGGTAGATCCTTTTAGTCGTGCAAGCATGTTGATTCCCCTGTCGGCACGCCGTGGCATGGCGTGCCGCTGGCCGTGATCCGCCTTGGATCAGGGCCGAGTCATGACGAAGCGACGCTTCGGGCCAAGGCCATGGGCGTCTCGATTCGGTCGTCTTGGGCTCAGGAAAGGGGAGGGGCTCGGGCGCGATTGTGGCCGGGAGCGGTCCCGGGCGAAAAGTCCGTCTGGGTCGGGGAATAGGCGATCCGGACCGACGGCGTGGTGGGCGGGGACAAGCCGGGAATGGGCGGGGCCAATTCCACGGTCTGGCCCACATGGCAATAGACGCAGCAATTATGGACGGGCGTCGGCGCGTCGCTTTCCGCCGCCTTGCTTTCACCTGGGCGGGGCGTATGGCAGATGTCGCCGCCGAAAACCGGATCACCGGCAAGGGCACGCGCCCCGGCCATGACATCGCCGATGGATCCCAGGCACAAGGCGACCGCCAGCAGCGCCGCCGCCGCCGTCCGCCAAATCCTGCCCGGTATCATACGGCCCATCACGGTGTTCCATCCATATCGTGCGCAACCTAGGCCGGTGCGGCCCTCCCCACGGTGACCATCGTCAATTAGGGGAGTCGTCACAGACGTCTTACTCGAAAGTATGAGGTGTTTCACTCTCGACTTAGGTCTAGGCTTGATCTCCATCATGGAGACTGGGTACGGATATGCTCAGACTGCCACGATGAACAAGTTCAGCGCATATCTCACGGCTTTGCTGCTGAGCGTTTTGCTGGCGGTCGGGACGGCGCGGGCCGATCCTATCGGCGGGCCGTTCACCCTGGCCGGTCCCGAGAACCGCGTGGTCAGCGACAGTGATTTTCGCGGCCGGTGGATGCTGGTCTATTTCGGCTATACGTCGTGTCCCGATGCCTGCCCCACCGATCTTCAGCGCATGACGGAGGCGCTGGATGCCCTTGGGCCACTGGCCGAGCGTATTCAGCCGCTTCTCATCACCCTCGATCCCGCCCGCGATACCCCGGCACGGCTGGCCGAGTATGTGACGATGTTCCATCCGCGCCTGATGGGACTGTCCGGTTCGACGGACCAGATCGACGAGGTCGCCAAGCGCTTCCGCGCCCGTTTCGTCCGCCATCCGCCCGATAAGGACGGCAATTACGCGGTGGACCATACCACCATCATTTATCTGGTCGGACCCCATGGCGGCTTCGTGGAGTGGTACAAGTCGGGGGTTCCCGTGGCCGACATGGCCCAGGCCATCCGCCGCCAGATGTTTCGCTAGGGCCAATCGATATTCAGGGAATTCGGCCGATTTCAGCTTGAAACGTCTGTCTGGCAGGAATTTTAGCCACAGATGAACACAGATACACACAGATGAATTGAGAGATTTCCATATCTGTGCCCCGCGTAGCGAGTATCTGTGTGCATCTGTGGCCCATTTTCCTTCTATCCATTTGATTATCGATTGTTTTAATCCCCCTTGATGGGCGAGCGGCTGAATGGGTTGTTCTGGCTGACCAGCTTATCCAGCAGTATCAGCACCTGCCGCCGCTCCTCGGGGGCGAGGGGATAGAGAATCCGCTCTTGGGTACGCAGCACCGCCGGGGTGATGGCATCCAGAAGCTGGCGGCCCTGCTCGGTGATGTAAAGCTCGCGGGTGCGGCGATCCGCTTGGCCGACGCGGCGGTCGATCAGTCCCTTGGCCTCCAGCCGCTCCACCACGCCGCCGATGGTGGTGCGGTCAAAGGCGATGGCGCCCGATAGGCCGATCTGATCGAGGCCCGGACGGGCGCAGATGGCGTCCAATGCCGCGAACTGCACCGGCGTCAGGTCGAATTGACGAGACTCGTCCAGGAAAATGCCCACGGCGATCTGGTGCAGCCTGCGGATCAGATGTCCGGGAAGCTGGTCCAGCGCGAGGGGTGGGCTGTGGGTCTCGTCCATTGCGGAGCGGCCTGTCAATAGCACAATGGTCGAGCATGCGGGAGGGGGCAACCGGGCGTCAAGCGAACCTCCGAAAATATAATTGACAGTATGCTGATTAATTTGATAACCCTGGATTGTCTCTAAAGAACGACAAGAGGGCGTCCCCATGGGTAGCAAGGCCAAGCGCAAGGTGATTATTGCCGGTGGCGGCATCGGCGGTTTGTCGGCGGCTCTCGGGCTGGCCAACAAGGGCTGTTCGGTGACGGTGCTGGAGCAATCGGAAAAGTTCGGCGAAATCGGCGCCGGTATCCAGATCGGCCCCAATGCCTTCCACGCCATGGACTATCTGGGCGTCGGCGATGCCGGGCGCGCCAAGGCGGTCTATATCGACAAGTTGGTGATGATGGACGGGCTGTCGGGCGACCAGATCGCCCAGATCCCGGTGGACGAGCCGTTCCGCAAGCGCTTCGGCAATCCCTATGCGGTGATCCACCGCGCCGATCTGCACGGCGTGTTCCTGGACGGCTGCGTCAAGCATCCCGACATCACCCTGATCAACACCGAGCGGGCGGTCGCCTATGAAAACACCGCGTCTGGGGCCAAGGTCATCACCGAGAAGGGCAGCGTCTACGAGGGCGATGCCGTCATCGGCTGCGACGGGGTTCGCTCGAAGCTCCGCGAACAGCTGACCGGCGGCGACGCCCTGCGCCTGTCGGGTCACGTGGCGTACCGCGCCGTGCTGCCCATCGACAAGATGCCGGAAGACCTGCGCTGGAACGCCGCCACCCTATGGGCCGGGCCGAAGTGCCACATGGTCCATTATCCGTTGCAGGGCTGGAAGACCTTCAATCTGGTGGCCACCTTCGTCACCGATATCGAGAACGTGGGAACCAACGAACCGGGCCACCGCGACGAGGTTCTGTCCCGGTTCGGCGACATCGTGCCGCGTGCCCGCAAGCTTTTGGAGGTGCCCACCGAATGGCGGCGCTGGGTGCTGGGCGACCGCGAGCCCATCGAGAACTGGTCCGACGGCAACGTCACCCTGCTGGGCGACGCCGCCCATCCGACCCATCAGTATTTCGCCCAGGGCGCCTGCATGGCCATGGAGGACGCGGTTTGCCTCGCCGATCGGGTCGAGAAATTCGACGGTGACTTCAAGTCGGCCTTCATCGCCTATCAGGACGAGCGGATCATCCGCGCTTACCGGGTGGTGTTGTCGTCGCGGCAATTGGGGCTGCTCTATCATGCCCAGGGCGTCGAGCGTAAGATCCGCAACGCGGTGCTTGGCGCCAAAAGCCCGAACGACTTCTACAACAGCCTGGAATGGCTGTATGGCGGCACCGGATTGGGAGGCTGATCCCCATGAAGCTTTATGGATTTTTCCGCTCGTCGGCGGCCTATCGGGTCCGCATCGCCCTCGGCCTCAAGAGCATCGCCGTGGATCACGCTTTCGTCCATCTGCGTCGGAAGGATCAGCAGGCGCCCGGCTATGTGGAGATCAATCCCCAGGCGCTGGTGCCCACCCTGATCACCGATTCCGGCCAGCCCCTGACCCAGTCCCTGGCCATCATGGAGTATCTCGACGAGATTCAGCCCAGTCCGGCCCTTCTGCCCAAAAGCCCGGAAGATCGCGCCTGGGTCCGTTCCCTGGCCTTGGCGGTGGCCTGTGACATCCATCCGCTCAACAATACGCGGGTACTCGGCTACCTGAAGGAGGGCATGGGCCTGGACCAGGCCGCCGCCGACCGTTGGTACGCCCATTGGATCGCGGTGGGCCTGCAGGGGCTGGAAGCCATGCTGGCCAAGGATTCCCGCGTCGGACCCTATTGCTGCGGCGACCAAGTGACCCTGGCCGATATCTGCCTGGTGCCGCAATTGTTCAACGCCGAGCGCATGAACTGCCCCACCGAGGCCTATCCCACCATTCGCCGCATCGCCGCCGCTCTCCGGGCCTTGCCAGCCTTCCAGGCGGCCGAGCCCGGCCGCCAGCCCGACGCCGAGTAGGAGAGACACCATGAGTTCACTGGGAACCCTGGCCGATCTTCCGGTCGAGTACGTGGAGGGTCTGACGGCGCGCAATCTGGTGCCGCTGTGGCCCAGCCTGCGCTCGGTCCTGCCCTACGGCATCCCGGCGCGGCGCACCAAGCCGGTGGTGTGGCGCTATGGCGAGATCCGTCCCAACCTTTTGAAGGCGGGCGAGCTGACCCCCATTCACAAGGCGGAGCGCCGGGTGCTGGTCCTGGCCAATCCCGGCCTGGGGCTGGAGAACATGCAGGCGACGCCCTCCATCTATATCGGCATGCAGCTGATCCTGCCGGGCGAGACCGCGCCCAACCACCGCCACAGCCCCAGCGCGGTGCGCTTCGTGGTGGAGGGCGAGGGGGGCTTCACCGCCGTGGACGGCGAACGGCTGCCCATGGAAAAGGGCGACCTGATCCTGACGCCGTCGGGCCTGTGGCACGAGCACGGCCATACCGGCAAGGGGCCGGTGGTGTGGCTGGACGCCCTGGACCTTCCGGCGGTCTACGCGCTGGAAGCCTCGTACTGCATCGAGGGCCAGTCGCAGACCGTGCGCAACGAGCCGGATTCATCGCAGACCCGCTATCGCCGCGCCGGATTGCTGCCCTATACCGCGCTGGGCAAGGGCCGCTCGCCCTATCCGCTGCTGCGCTTCCCCTGGCGCGACGTGCGCGAGTCGCTGGAGGCGCTGGCCGGAGTCACTCCGCGCGACGAGATGGTCCACCTCGCCTATGTCAATCCCGAGACCGGCCAGGAATGCTTGCCGATCCTGGGCTTCTCCGCGATCATGCTGCGGCCCGGCGAGACGGTCCGGCCGACAAGGCGCTCCGCCTCGGCGGTGATCCATGCCGTATCGGGCAGCGGCCAGACCGAGATCGACGGCGTCACCCTGACCTGGGACGAAAGCGACACCATGGCGGTTCCCACCCACGCCAAAGTCACCATCACCAATGCCAGCGCCAAGGCGCCGGCCTTCCTGTTCATGGTCGACGACGCGCCCATGCAGCGCAAGCTCGGCTATTACGAAGACTTCGCCTGAAGGAGGCCCCCGACGTGAGCATGATCTTCACCCCGCCCGAAACCGTCTCGGCCCCCATCGACGGCAGCGATGACCGCTTCCCCATCCGCCGCATCTTCTGCGTCGGCCGCAATTACGAGGCCCATGCCAAGGAAATGGGCGTGGTGGCCGACCGCGAGGCGCCCTTCTACTTCATGAAGGGCAATTACGCCTATTGCCCGTCGGGCGCCACCATCGCCTATCCGCCGGGCACCGCCAATTATCACCACGAAATGGAACTGGTGGTGGCCATCGGCAAGGGCGGATTCCGCATCGCCGCCGACAAGGCCCTGGATCATGTCTACGGATATGCCTGCGGTCTCGACATGACGCGGCGCGACCTGCAGACCCAGGCCCGCGAAAAGCAGCGCCCCTGGGATCTGGGCAAGGATTTCGAGGATTCGGCGGTGCTGAGCCCCATCGTTCCCTCCAGCCGCATCGGCCATCCGGCCAAGGCCGCCATCGCTCTCACCGTCAACGGCGCCACCAAGCAGTCGTCCAGCACGGCGGAGCTGATCCACCCGGTTCCGGCCCTGATCGCCCATCTGTCGCAGTACTATCACCTGCAGCCGGGCGACCTGATCTATACCGGTACGCCCGAAGGCGTCGGACCGGTCAAGCCGGGCGACAGGATCGAAGGCGTCATCGAAGGCGTCGGCACCATCGCCCTGACCATCGGTCCGGCGGAATAAGAAACAGGCCCCGGGACTATCGCCCGGGGCCTGTTTGCTTCAGCGCCGGGACCGGATTTCCCTGGCGCTCAGGGCTTCGTCGTCGTCGCTGCCATAGCCGTCGTAATGGATGAAGCAGCGGCCGTCGCGCAGCGGGTCCAGCACCACGGCCGGGTACCACGCACCTTCCGACAAGGCTTCGATCTGGGCGCCGGGCACGCAGGCCGACGCCGCCTCGACTTTCCTCGGCGCGCCCGAGGTCGCGGATTCGGGCGGATTCGCCCAGGACGGCGTTCCCGCCGATGGCTGGGCAAGAACCGGCAAGGCGGTCATCGCGACCATGGCGAGCGCTAGGGGTAGTCTGCAATGAGGCATTTCCGGTCTCCATCGGTAAGGGATCGCATGCTGACTGCGAAGCATGGCGAATTCATGGCGCAATAGGGCAGCATGCCCCGTTCCGCCGCTTGCCGAAACCCGAAAACGACCATGCGACCGCATGGGAATGCGACGCCGGAAGCGGTGCCGACCTCATGGAAATTAGATCTCCCATAAATGTTAATGAAATCCCTTCCATTTACATGCGGGACTGTGCATGTGGGTTGGTGTAAACTTAAGTATAGCTAACCATATCCCAAAAATAATAGACACAGATTCAATGCATCTTTGCCTTAATCCATTGCACAATGTGTTGGATTGTTGCGTTGCAACCATATGAATTGACATGACTGCAGCAACCAAACATATATTGACCCCTTGTTAAGCAATGGCGAGGGTGGTCTATGACGTGGCTCGACAACAAGAAGATCGGAATAAAGATCGGATTGATCGTGCTGACCGCCTTTCTGGGCATGGGCATTATCTCTTTCGGGGCACTCAGCCTTCTCGACGATGAGATTTTGTCGGCGCGCAAGACCAAGGTCCAGGATCTGGTCCTGACCGCCGCCAGCATCCTGGGCTCCTATGAATCCGAGGCCAAGGCCGGTCGTATGGGCGAGGACGAGGCGAAGGCGGCGGCGCTGCGCGACATCAAGGCGCTGCGCTACGGCGACAATGACTATTTCTGGGTGCATGACCTGAACGGCAAGATGGTGATGCATCCCATGAAGCCGGACCTTGACGGCACCGACGTCACCGCCATCAAGGACGCCTCGGGGCAACCGCTGTTCGTGCGCATGAACGATGTGGTGAAGGCGCAGGCGGCGGGCTTCCACACCTATACCTGGCCCAAGCCGGGATCGGATAAGGCGGTTTCCAAGATCTCGTATGTCAAGGGCTTCGCCCCTTGGGGGTGGGTGGTCGGAACCGGCCTCTACATCGACGATCTGAACGCCGTTTTCTGGTCACGGGCGCTGTTGTTCGGTCTGGGCGTCGTCTTGGTGGCCGGGTCCATGTTGCTTTTGTCCATGTTGGTGGCGCGCCGCATCACCAGGCCCCTGGCCGTCTTGTCGGACACCATGACGCAATTGTCCAAGAAAGAGTTTCATATCGAGGTTCCCGCCACCCATCGGCTCGATGAATTGGGCGACATGGCGCGGACCGTGGAAATCTTCAAGGAGGGGCTGATTGTCGCCGAGGAACTGGCGGAACAGCAGCGTCAGGCGGATTGGACCAAGGACAGGCGGGCGCAGGTGGTCGACAACCTGCTTAAATCCTTCAACGAGGAAGTGACCGAGGCGCTGTCAGGCATGGTCGAGACCGCGACCCAATTGGAAACCACCTCGGAAAGCCTGTCCGCGACCGCCCAAAGTGCGTCCAGTCAAGCAACCGCCGTGGCATCCGCAATTGAAGAGACGGCGGTCAATATGCGCACCGCCGCCGGTTCGGCCGAGCAACTGGCGACCTCTGGCGAGCTGATCAGCCGCCGGGTCAGTGAATCGGTCGAGATATCCGAAAACGCGTCCAATGAAGCCAGCCGGACGACCGCCTTGGTGAACAGCCTTGCCGCTGCGGTGGGCAAGATCGGCGATGTGGTCGGCCTGATCGCCGACATCGCCGCCCAGACCAATCTGCTGGCGCTCAACGCGACGATCGAGGCCGCGCGCGCCGGAGATGCGGGCAAGGGATTCGCGGTGGTGGCGGGCGAGGTGAAAAGCCTCGCCACCCAGACCGCCCGTGCCACCGACGAGATCGGCAGCCAGATCGCGACGGTGCAAAAGGTCACGGCCGATGCGGTGACCGCCATTTCGTCCATTGCGAAGGTCATCGAACGAATCGGCGAGACGGCGTCGGGGATTGCCCAGGCCGTGCACGAGCAGGACATGGCCACCGGCGAAATCGCGTCCAATGTTCAGCAGGTGGCCCAGGCCACCTCCGAGGTCAGTTCCAATATCCTTGGTGTCAATCAAGCCGCCGAACAGACTGGCGAGGCGGCGGCGCATGTCCTGGGGACCGCCCAGGACGTTACCGGCCGCGCCAATCGCCTGCGCGAGCGTGTCGACACCTTCCTTACCAGCATTCGCGCTTCCTGAGACGGTTTGAGACATGACAAACATCACCTACGGCATCAAGACCACGGCTACGGGCACTGAAATCAATCTCATTGGCCGATTGACCTTTACCGAAGCATCGGTGTTCTCCGCGATTTTGGGCGAACTGGCGTCGTCCAACAAGGAGCGGTGGGACTTTCACGTCGGCCAACTGGACTTCATCGATTCCACCGGTATGAGTCTGTTCGTCCATATCTACGACGCCGCCGCCGCGGACAAGACCAAGGTCGTCATCCACGGTGCCGCGGGCATGGTCCGCGCCGCTCTGGAGCGTGCGGCCTTCCACACACTGTTCGAGTTGAAGTGACAAACGGCAGGGCGGGGACGATCGTTCACTCTGCGGATGGATTGCGCAGTCAGACCATCGTTGACCGTCTCGCCGCCACGCCACTTCTTTGCACCGAAGGCGGCGGTCTGGTCGCGCTGTTCGATGATGCCGCCGCCGGTTCCCTGGGCGCCATTCTTGACGGAAGCGTGGTGGCCGCCATCGATCTGGGCTGTGCCCGGCCGCTGGTGGGCTTGCGATCGTGTCGGGCTGATCTCCTTGTCCGCGTTGCCACCGCGACCCTTCTGCATCACGACGTGGCGGGCCCCATCAGCCAGGCCCTGTGTCGACGCCAGCCAAGGCTGGCGGTTCACCAGGCGGAACTATGCACCGCCTTGCAAGAGGCGGTGGGCAATGCGGTGCTGCATGGCAATCTGGAAGTCGGGAGTGGGCTGCGAGCCAAAGCCGCCGATCTGGGAGCCTTTGCCGATTTGATGGCACGGCGGGGCGCCGACCCGGTCCACGCGTCGCGGCCGGTCACCATTATCGCCCGTTGGCGCGGCGAAAGCCTGATTCTTTCCGTGGAGGACGAAGGGCCGGGCTTTCACGCGGCCTCGACCAATCCCGCCGCAAGCGTCACCGCCCCCAGCGGACGAGGACTCGCCGAGATCAGGGCGGCCTGCCGTCGTCTGTCTCATTCCCGAGGCGGGCGCCGCGTCACCATGAGATTCTCCCCCTAGGACCGTACACCCGTCGCTCGGATCGCGGGCCGCTTCAAGCCTCTGAGACCGGCTCGATGCTGGCCCGCACCAGGAAACGCCTGTCCTGCCACTGATCCATCCAGTGCAGGGTGGCGCCCAGCGGAGTCACCTCCATGATGCCCCAGAAGGAGTGGTGGCAGCCGCGATTGAATGGCGGCAGTGCCGGATGGGTGTTGATGGTTCCCCACCGGATGGATCCCAGAAACGCCGGATCGACTTCGCGCATGCAGGAATATCCGCCGGTTGGAACGGTAAGCGGAGCCTTGCATGCGGACTCCGTGGCCGCCGGAAAGGCGATGAATTCCAGCCATTGCCCTGGGTGCCAACCACTGCTAAACCTCCGCGACCCGATGGAGGACTGGCGATGTTGACGCGGATCTATGATTGGATGATGGCCAAGGCGGCGGACCGGCGCGCCATCTGGTGGCTTGCGGCGGTCTCATTCATCGAAAGCTCGTTCTTCCCCATCCCGCCCGACGTCATGCTGATTCCCATGGTCATCGCGGCGCCGACCCAGTGGCTGCGCGTCGCGCTGGTCTGCACGATCTCCTCGGTTGTCGGCGGCTATCTCGGCTACGCCATCGGCTATTTCGCCATGGACAGCATCGGCGCCGCCATTCTGGGAGCCTTCCACCTTCAGGACAAGTTCCTGGCCTTGAAGCCGATCATCGACGAATGGGGCGTGTGGTTCATCATCATCAAGGGGATGACGCCCATTCCCTACAAGCTGGTGACCATTACGGCGGGCGCCTTCGACTTCGACCTGATGAAGTTCACCTTTGCATCCATCCTGGCCCGTGGCATGCGGTTCTTCATGGTGGCGGCGCTGTTGTGGAAGTTCGGCCCGCCCATCCGCGATTTCGTGGAAACCCGGTTGAAGCTGGTGACCACGGTGTTCGTGGTGGTGCTGGTGGGCGGCTTTTTCGTGGTGAAGCTGCTTTGAGGCGCGAATAAAAGCCCTTTCGCGGCCCCCCGCTAGCGCATGAACCTGGGCCGAGGGGCGGGTTTGCGCCCCACCACTTCGCCCCACAGGTCGTAGTCCTCGGCCGCTTCCACCTTGACCTCGACCACGTCGCCGGGAGACAGATCGGTTTCGCCGTTGATATAGACCTCGCCGTCCACCTCGGGGCTGTCGGATTTGGTGCGGCCGATGGCGCCTTCCTCGTCCACTTCGTCGATGATCACGTCCACCACCGTGCCCACCTTGGCGCTTGCCCGTGCATCGGCGATCTGGCGGGCGGCTTCCATGAAGCGCTGGTGGCGCTCCTCCTTGACGTCCTCGTCCACGTGATCGGCAAGGGTATTGGCCTGGGCGCCCCGGACATTCTCGTATTTGAAGCAGCCGACCCGGTCCAGCTGGGCTTCGTCCAGCCAATCCAGCAGGGATTCGAAGTCGTCCTCGGTCTCGCCGGGGAAGCCGACGATGAAGGTGGAGCGGATGGCCAGATCGGGGCAGGTCTCGCGCCAAGACCTAATCCGCCCCAACACCTTTTCCTGGTTGGCCGGGCGCCGCATGGCCTTCAAGACATTGGGGCTGGCGTGCTGGAAGGGGATGTCCAGATAGGGCAGGATCTTGCCCTCGGCCATCAGGGGAATGACCTCGTCCACATGGGGATAGGGGTAGACGTAGTGCAGGCGGATCCAAATGCCCAGATCGCCCAGCGCCGAGGCCAGGTCGGTCAGGTGGGTGCGTAGCGGGCGGCCGCGCCACTGGCCCTCGGCGTGGCGCAGATCCAGGCCGTAGGCGCTGGTATCCTGGGAGATCACCAGCAGTTCGCGCACGCCCGCCTCGGCAAGGCGCTCGGCCTCGCCCAGCACCTCGGCGATGGGGCGCGAGGCCAGCGGGCCGCGGATGTCGGGAATGATGCAGAACGAGCAGCTGTTGTGGCAGCCCTCGGAAATCTTCAGATAGGCGTAGTGGCTGGGCGTCAGATGCAGGCCTTCCGGCGGCACCAGCGACTGCTTGGGGTCGTGCTGGGGCGGCACCACGCCGTGCACCGCCTCGACCACCGCCTGATACTGATGCGGCCCGGTCACCGACAGCACCGAGGGGTGGAGCGCGCGGATGGTCTTCTCGTCGCCGCCCATGCAGCCGGTGACGATGACCTTGCCGTTCTCCGCCAAAGCCTCGCCGATGGCCTCCAAGGATTCGGCGCGGGCGGAATCCAGGAAGCCGCAGGTATTGACGATCACCACATCGGCGCCGTCATAGCTGTCGGAGATGTCGTAGCCCTCGGCCCGAAGGCGGGTCAGGATGCGCTCGGAATCCACCAGCGCCTTGGCGCAGCCGAGGCTGACGATACCGACCTTGGGAACTGACGTGGTCATGGCAAGTCCTGATGGCATGAGCGGGAGCGCGTGACTTAGCGGAAATGGGCGTCCGAACGCAAGGAGTTCGCGGCAGGGGCCGACCACAGGCTCTGCAGGGTCATTCGTTTCTTAACAGTCATCCGCAAAGAATGCACAATGGAGCAAGAAAACGGGAGTTCCATGCTCGATCTTGCCGCCGCCCTGTCCAGCGCCATGGCGCTGGTGACCTCACTCGATCCGCAGATGCTCGTCATCGTGCGGCTTTCGGTGCTGGTGTCCGGCTCCGCCGTGCTGCTGGCGGCGGTCATCGGCTTGCCATTGGGGGCGCTGCTGGCCTTGTCCGATTTTCCCGGGCGCGGGGCGCTGGTGGTGGCCATCAACGCCTGCATGGGATTGCCGCCGGTGGTGGTGGGCCTTGTCGTCTATCTGCTGCTGTCGCGGGCTGGGCCGCTGGGAGAGTTCGGGCTGCTGTTCACGCCCTCGGCCATGGTGGCGGCGCAGACGGTCCTGGTGCTGCCCATCGTGGCCGCGCTGTCGCGCCAGGTGGTGGCCGATCTGTGGGAGGAATACGGCGAGCAACTGCGTTCGCTGGGGGCGTCGCGTCCGGCGGTGGTCGCCACCTTGCTGTGGGACGGCCGCTTCAGCCTGCTGACCGCCATTCTGGCGGGCTTCGGTCGCGCTTCCGCCGAGGTGGGGGCGGTGATGATCGTCGGCGGCAACATCAACGGCGTGACGCGCACCATGACCACCGCCATCGCCCTGGAGACCAGCAAGGGCGATCTGGCGCTGGCGCTGGGGTTGGGGATCATCCTGATCGGATTGGTGACGGCGGTGAATGCCGCGGTCTTCCTGCTGGGCCACGTCGCCCGTCGGAGGATGGGGTGAACCGGGAGACCGACAGCATACTGCCGCTTGAACTGGACGGGGTCGGATATGCCGTGCAGGGACGTCGTCTGCTTCAGGGGGTAAGTCTACGGCTGGAAGCGGGAACGCGCACCATCGTGCTTGGGCCCAACGGCGCGGGAAAGAGCCTGTTGCTGCGGCTGTGCCACGGCTTGCTGGAGCCGACCGAGGGACTTTTGCGTTGGGGCGGTGCTTCCGGTCTGGCCGAACAGGCGTTGCGCCGCCGCCAGGCCATGGTGTTCCAGCGGCCGGTGTTATTGCGCCGTTCCGCCTTCGCCAACGTCACCTATGTGTTGGGGCTGCTGGGCATGCCCTTGGTGGCGCGCGCCGAAGCGGCCATGGCGGCGCTGGACCGCTTCGGCCTGGCCGATCTGGCGGCGCGACCGGCCAGGGTGCTGTCGGGCGGCGAGCAACAGCGCCTGGCCCTGGCGCGGGCCTGGGCCATGGAACCCGATATTCTGTTCCTGGACGAGCCGACCTCGGCCTTGGACCCATCCTCGACCCTGGCGGTGGAGATGGCCATTCACGACTTCCATGTCGCGGGCGTCAAGATCGTCATGACGACCCATGATCTCGGTCAGGCGCGGCGGCTGGCCGACGAAGTGATTTTCCTGTCGCGGGGGCAACTGATCGAGGCGTCCCCCGCCGCAACCTTCTTCAAAGGGCCTGTCAGCGGGCAGGCCAGGGCTTTCCTTGCGGGAGAATTGGTATGCTGAAACGGATCATGATTGTCGCGGCCATGCTGTTCTGCGCGGCGCCGCAGGTGAGTGCCCAGGAGCGCTTCATTACCCTGGCTTCCACCACCTCCACCGACCAGTCGGGGCTGTTCGGCCATCTGCTGCCCATGTTCAGGGCGGAGACGGGCATTTGGGTGCGAGTGGTGGCGGTGGGAACCGGCCAAGCCCTCAAACTGGGCGAGCGCGGCGACGCCGACGCCCTGTTGGTGCATGACCGGGCGGGCGAGGACAAATTCGTCGCCGAGGGATTCGGCATCGATCGCCGCGACGTCATGTATAACGACTTCGTGGTGGTGGGGCCAAAGGCCGACCCGGCCGGAGTCAAGGGCGCCCCTTCGGTGGCCGAGGCCTTCAAGCGCATCGCCGCCACCAAGGCGCCCTTCGCCTCGCGCGGCGATGATTCGGGGACGCATCGTTCGGAACTGCGCATCTGGAAGTCGGCGGGGGTCGATGTGAAGGCCGCCGGTTCCGGCTGGTATCGTGAACTCGGCTCGGGCATGGGGCCGACGCTGAACACCGCCGCCGGGATGAATGCCTACGCCTTGGCCGATCGCGGCACCTGGGCGGGCTTCAAGAACCGCCAGTCCCTGGTGATCGTGTCCGAGGGCGACAGGTCGCTGTTCAATCCCTATGGCAGTATTCTGGTCAATCCGGCCCGCCATGCCGGCATCAAGGCGGCGGATGCGGTCGTCTGGCATCGCTGGCTGACCGGACCGAAGGGCCAAGCGGCCATCGCGGGCTTCAAGATCGACGGTGAGCAGTTGTTCTTTCCCGATTCCAAATAGCAGGCCTATTGAATCCGCTTGAGAAGCACCTGGATGTTGGGGTGGTGGTCGAACGCGTCCATGGTCCACCCCACATCCTTGATGCGGTACCATTTGCCGGTGCGGGTCTTAATGGCCTGGCCGACCTTGGGGAACATGTCGGATTCGAAGTAGCGGTTAAGCTCACTCTTGTCGAAGCTTTCGTGGATTACGTACCGCATGATGCACCCGCCAAATACCTAGAATTAAGTCATAGCTATACTGTAGTTATGTTTTGTGAATCATTCAGTGATCGCCTTAACATAACAATTTTATCGAAATTTTTATTTTGTTTGTTCGCATTCATCGCCCGACAGATGTCAGCATCGGGGGCAGGGTGTTGGCAAAAAAAGCTCTATCGGGTTGTTGAAGAATATCCGGGCAAGTGTCACCTTGAATCGGAAGGACGGACATGTCCTTGGCCAAGTTTGAACGGAAGACGGCTTCGGGTCGGCTTTCGGAACCTCGACGGTCAGGAGAATGCGCATGCAGCAACCCGCTTTCTTCCTCAAGACCTACGATGAAGCCATGGATCTCATGGTCGAGGCCCGTAATTACATGCGCTATGTGGAACGCCGCGAGCGTGTCAGGGTCGGGGCCATGGCCGGGCTGCGCATGAGCTGCGAGGCTCTGCGGGTAACCTCGAGACTGACCCAGGTCATGGCGTGGCTGCTGATGCAGCGGGCGGTTCATCAGGGCGAACTGAGCGCCGAGGCGGCGCTGGAAGAGCATTACCGCCTGTCGGGTGGCGGGGTCTGCCTGGACGAGAGTCACAGCGGCGACGCCGCTCTACCCCGGGGACTGCGCAGCTTGATGGATCGCAGTTTCCGGCTTTACGTGCGGGTGGCGCGATTGGAGGAAATGCTTGTGCGGCGCGTGCTGCACTGAAACCCCTACCAGGGCACTTCCCAAAGCTGGAAGGGATCGCGAAAGCCTTTGAGGGAATGCATGCCGGCATTGCCCCAGGGAATGGGCTTCGAGCCCGCCAAATCCTTGACCACCTGGGTGCATAGGGTCTGATCCGACAAGGTGGCGGCGCAGACGCGGGCGGCCAACTGGACGGTGGAACCGAACAGGTCGTCCTCTTCCTGGATCGGCTCGCCGGAATTCAGTCCGATGCGCAGATGTAGCGGCAGATTGGGCTGCTTCTCGTTATGGGTCGCCACCTGGCGCTGAATCTGGATGGTTGCGTCCACCGCGTTGGCCGCCGAGGCGAAGGAGGCCATGATCCCATCGCCGGTATGCTTGACCTCGTGACCGGCGAACTGGGTCAGCGCCGTTCGCACGATGGCGTTGTGCTTGCGCACGATCTCCTGGGCGGCCACGTCGCCGCGCGCCTGGGTCAGGTCGGTGGAGCCGACCATGTCGGTGAACATCACCGTCATGATGGAGGACTTCTTCTCGCTGGTCGGCTTGTTCCAGTCCTTCAGCGAGGTCTGGAGCGTGATCTGCGGTGTCATTTCGTCACCGGCGGTCCAAGACTCCATGGCCGACTTGCCCGCCAGGATCATGCGGCCGTATTTGGTCTCGCGGGCGTAATCGGGAACCTTCTCGTAGAAGGCGGCCGCTTGGTCGGACGGGGTGCCCAGCTTCTGGATGATGGCCTTCAGCAGCTTGCGCTGGCCGTTGGAATCCATCTTGTTGACGGTGGCGATGCTTTGAACCGCGCCCGCCATGTAGAGGTTGAGGCCGAACAGGGTGTATTTGTCGGGCGAGGCGGTCTGCTGGCGAATGATGTCCAACGCCTTTCCCACGAAGCGGTCGGTGACCGCCTGCGAGGATTCCAGTTCCGGAGTGGAGGGGAGGGCATCCACCGAGGTGGCGGCCATGGTCGGTTCGGCGGATTGAGGGACCAGCGGCGGCGGCTCATCGTCCAGATCGGGCCGAATTTCAGGCAGGTTGTCGTCGGGGGAAGCCGCCGGGGAAATGTCGGCGGTATCGTCATCGTCATCGGCCCATTTGTCGGGGATCTGCTCCCAGGCGGCTTCGGCGGCCAGTTTGTCCAGGGATTTCTTGAGCTTGGCGTCGGTGGCTTGCCGCTGCGTCGGCTGTGATCCTCCCCAATTCATATTGGGCCGCCGCAAGGCGATATTGGCATTGCGCGGAATCATGCGCAGCCCCAGCGGCACGCCGGTCAGCAATAGGACGCCGATGAACACGGCGAACAGCAATTGGCCGTATTCGTCGGGGGTGACCCGGAACCCATATTCGTACAGGAAGCTGACCACGGACGGGACCAGCCGCAGGGCGCCCAGGGCAAAACCCACCGCCACCAACAAGACGATCAGCAGGCGAAACAGGACTTTCACCATTCCGGCGGTGTCGGCACGGGCCTTGGCGCGTTGCGCCGCGACCATGGCCGCCGTCTTCTTGGCGGCCGGACCGCTGGCCTTGCGGCCAACTTCGGCCGTAGCGCCGGGCCTGGAATAGCCGCCGCCCGCTGGCAGTCCACCCTTCTTGGGCTGGATATTGTGGCCGCTGATATAGACCTCGGCCTCGTCCATCTGATTGGAATCGGTATTGTAGGTCTCGCGGACTACCTTCACCCGGATGCCCAGGGTGCTTTCCAATTCCTTGGCTTCGCGAACGGCCTCGTCACGTTCGAGTCGCGGAAAACGGGCGTGGAGCATCCAGCCACGGTTCTCTTGGACGTAGACTTCGAAGTGGACGATAATCATGCGACAGCCCAATAATCCCTAGACTTGCTCTAACCCCTTCGGCAAGTGATGTCCATAGCAAACGCCTTCAGCCGACAAGTTGCCGGCCGACCACTATGACACAGGTTCTGAGGACTTGGGAAAAGCAGCGGCGGCGGCCAAACGGCCGCCGACCGGATTTCGAACTCAGCTGTTGGTGGACTTGATTCCAAAGCCGTCGAAGCGCTTCTTGAACTTGGCGAGCTGGCCGCCAGTATCGACCAGACGATGCACGCCGGTCCAAGCCGGGTGGGACTTGGGGTCGATGTCCAGGCGAATGGTATCGCCGGCCTTGCCCATGGTCGAACGAGTCTTGAACTCGGTGCCGTCCGTCATGACCACGTTGATTTCGTGGTAGTCGGGGTGAATGTTGTCCTTCATAGCGCAAAGCTCCGCAAATCGAAGGCGCCTCTATAGCCAAAACGCCGGGCCGGTGCAAGCCATCCTTCACCCCATGGCGCAAATCGGTCTAACATCGCCGCCTTGATGATGGAGAACCTGGAATGAGCCTCGACGAAAGCCGCTTCGTTTCCCTGGCCGATCAGCTGATCGAGCACATCGCCGACGCGGTGGAAGATGCCCTGGACAAGGCCGATGCCGATATTCAGTCGGGCATCCTGACCATCACCCTGCCCGGCGTCGGCCAATGGGTGATCAACAAGCACACCCCCAATCGCGAGATTTGGGTGTCGTCGCCCAAGAGCGGCGCCTATCACTTCGCCCATAACGACGGCGGGTGGGTGTCCACCCGCGACGCCTCGGTGGCCATGGTGCCCTTGCTGGCGGCCGAACTGGGGGTGGAGCTTTAAGGAGGGGGCGGGCGTCCCGCCCGCTCAGACCGGCTTCACCAGGATGTGACGCTTCTTGCCCGCCGTCAGTTTCAGGACGCCGTCCTTTAGATCGTTGGTCCCCACCGCCTGGGTCTCGCTGGTCAGGGCGGCATCGTTGACCTTGCCGCCGCCGCCTTTGATCAGGCGCTTGGCGTCGCCGTTGGATTCGGCCAGACCTGCGCGCACGAACAGGGCAAAGGCGGGAATTCCGGCGGCCAGTTCGGCGGCGGGAATCTCGATGGTGGGCAGATTGGCGGCGGCGGCGCCTTCCTCGAAGGTCTTGCGCGCCGTCTCGGCGGCTTCCTGCGCGGCGGATTCGCCATGGGCCAGCTTGGTGACCTCGTTGGCCAGGATCTTCTTGGCCTCGTTGATCTCGGCGCCCTGCAAAGCCTCAAGCCGGGCGATCTCGTCCAGCGGCAGTTCGGTGAACAGCTTGAGGAAGCGGCCCACATCGGCGTCCTCGGTGTTGCGCCAGTACTGCCAGAACTCCCACGGCGACAGGGCGTCGGCGTTCAGCCAGACGGCACCCTGGGCGGTCTTGCCCATCTTGGCGCCCGAAGACGTGGTCAGCAGCGGGCTGGTCAGGCCGTACAGCTCGGCCTGATCGGCGCGGCGGCCCAGCTCGACGCCGTTGATGATGTTGCCCCACTGGTCCGAGCCGCCCATCTGCAGGATGCAGGTGTTGCGGCGGTACAGTTCCACGAAGTCGTAGCCCTGCAACAGCATGTAGTTGAATTCCAGGAAGGTGAGCGGCTGCTCGCGTTCCAGCCGCAGCTTGACCGAATCAAAGGTCAGCATGCGGTTGATGGTGAAGTGGTGGCCGTAATCGCGCAGGAAGTCGATATAGTTCAGCTTGTCCAGCCAGTCGGCGTTGTTGACCATCACCGCATCGGTCTTGCCCGATCCGAAGGTCAGATACTTGCCGAACACCGACTTGATGCCGTCCATGTTGCGGGTGATATCGGCGTCGGTCAGCATCTTGCGGGCCTCGTCCTTGCCGGACGGGTCGCCGATGCGGGTGGTGCCGCCGCCCATCAGCACGATGGGCTTGTGGCCGGTCTTCTGCCACCAGCGCAGCAGCATGATCTGCATCAGCGAGCCCACATGCAGCGAGGACGCCGTGCAGTCGAAGCCGATATAGGCCGCCGAGCAGGTCTCGGACAGGCGCTTGTCCAGCGCGTCCAGGTCGGTGCACTGGTGCATATAGCCGCGCTCGGTGATGGTGCGCAGGAAATCGGACTTGAGACTGGTCATGTGAGGCCTGTATGGCTTGCTGCTGCGAGGCCGCTCGTTTATCACAATCCGGACAGTGCGACAATCCGAGGGTGCCATGCTGGCTTTGGGCCTGATGAGCGGAACCTCCCTGGACGGCGTTGACGCCGCCCTGGTGGAGACCGACGGCGAAGCGGTCGAACGTCTCGGCCCCAGCCTCACCGTGCCCTATCCGCCGGAGCGGCGCGAGGCGTTGCGCGCCATCCTCGGCGGTGTCGGCGACGTGGCGGGGGTCGAGCGCGACCTCACCCTGTTCCATGCCGAGGTGGTCAAGCGCCTGCTGCGGGAAGCGGGCGTGGATGCCGCCCAGGTCGGGCTGATCGGCTTTCACGGCCATACCATCGCCCATCGCCCCGAGGAACGCCGCACCTGGCAAATCGGCGACGGCGCCTTGCTGGCGGCCGCGACCGGCATCACCGTGGTCAATGAATTCCGCAGCGACGACGTGGCCCAGGGCGGCCAGGGCGCGCCTTTGGTGCCGGTGTTCCACCGGGCCTTGGCGCAAGGCTTGAAGACGCCGCTGGCGGTGCTCAACCTGGGCGGCGTCGGCAATATTACCTGGATCGGTAAGGCTGGGATCGGTAAGGCTGGGATCGGTAAGGCTGGGATCGGGGCCGATGGCGGGCTATTGGCCTTCGATACCGGCCCCGGCAATGCCCTGATCGACGACTGGATGCTGCGCCATACCGGCAAGGCGCTGGACGACGGCGGAAGTCTGGCCGCCACCGGGCGGATGAACACCGGCAAGATCGCCGAATTCCTGACCCATCCCTATTTCGCCAGGACGCCGCCGAAATCGCTGGACCGCGACGACTTCGCCGCTTTCGCCGCCGCTCTGGTGGCGGGCATGGAGGCCGCCGACGGCGCCGCTACCCTGGCCGGTTTCACGGCCGCCGCGGTCTCGGCCGCCGCCCGCCATTTCCCGGCGGCGGCCGAGCGCTGGCTGATCTGCGGCGGCGGCCGCCATAATAAAGTCATCATGATGGCGCTGACTTCGCAATTGGGACTGCCGGTGGAGCCGGTGGAAGCGGTGGGCTGGGACGGTGACGCCATGGAGGCCCAGGCCTTCGCCTTCCTCGCCGTCCGCGCCGCGCGAGGCCTGCCCATCACCTATCCGGAAACCACCGGCGCGCCCCGCCCCCTGGGCGGCGGCCGGGTTCACAGAGTGTAGGAGACCCAAATGCGACTGAGATCCTTCGTGGCCGCCCTCATCCTGCTGGCGACGCCGAGCCTGGCCCTGGCCGACCAGGACAGCGCCCTGGCGGCGGCCCGCTCGCGGCCGGGCGTTCTCGACGCCTCTATCGACGATCGCGGCAATCTCTGGGTGGTGGTCAAGAACGCCAATATCTCGTGGGACCAGTTCGCCAATTATATGTGCGACGTGGTGCGCCCCCATAAGGCACGGGTCTTCATCGCCCATATCGTCGACGTGACATCGGTGGGACGCGGCAAGAAATCATCGGAGTGGAAGCAACTGGCGGCGGCAAGCTGCGCCCGGTAGAAAAAAGCCCCCGTCGTATGGGACGGGGTTTGGGATACGAGGGGAGGGCGTCGCGGGGAAGCGAGGCGCCCTTTTGCTTTTCGCGGCCCACGACTGCCGAGAAAGTTGTCGTTTCCGACTGGGCTTATTTCGGCGATCCAGGTGATTGAGGCAATGTGCTCTGGTCTGTGCCTGGCGCTCGGAAACGGCTATTAGGGCCGCGCAGGCGATTCGATCCTGTCACCGCAATGCGGTAACTCGTTACCAAAGGCGGTCGAGACGGTAACGCAGTTACCGGGGTTACGGTGGTGGGTACGGTGCCACTGCACTTAATTCTAATGGCCGGATGTGTCCCGGCCGCCCTCGCGGTTTCGCTGCAAAGTGTTGTGAAACAATAATTCAGGCGGATGGGCGTGGATGTCCGGAACGGGTCCGGGCATGACGGAGGGCGACGAACCGTGTCGGCCTCTTGGTGTTCGGGGTGCCTTGGTGGTGATTCCTTTGCGAGTCCCATGCCGAAGGCGAGCCGCTGAAATTCAGGCGGACTCGGGCCAAGGATGAGATCGGGCGGATTTAACAGGGGCGGAAAATCCCCGTCATTCCCGCGAAAGCGGGACTCCACGCATCAGGCGCTCAATATTTTGTCGCTAAAGCCTGGCCTTGCGTCAGCATGGACCCCCGCCTGCGCGGGGGTGACGATAAAAGGGGGGGGCGAGAACGCGTTTTTTCGCAGCCGATTGAAACCGGCCCCCCTCCTTATCCCGGACGCCCCCGTCTTTTGGGACGGGGGCTGTTTCCTTACGGCAGGGCCACGGCCAGTTCCGGTTCGCGCACCGGTTCCGGGGCGGCGACGCGGATGGCGTCGGACAGATAGGTGTCAACCATCTCGCCCAGGGTTTCCAGATGGGTGCCGAAGAAGTGGTTGGCGCCCTCGATGGTCTGGTACTTGACCCGGATATTGCGCTGGGTCGCCAGCTTGGTCGCCAGCTTGGCCACCGTCGGCTCGGGGACCAGATCGTCGGCGCTGCCGTGCACGATCAGGCCCGAGGAGGGGCAGGGGGCCAGGAACGAGAAGTCGAACACATTGGCGGGCGGCGCCACCGAGACGAAGCCGTCGATCTCGGGGCGGCGCATCAGCAGTTGCATGCCGATCCAGGCGCCGAACGAGAAGCCGCCGACCCAGCAGGCGCTGGCATTGGGGTTGAAGCTCTGCATCCAGTCCAGCGCCGAGGCGGCATCGGACAATTCTCCCTGGCCGTTGTCGAACTTGCCCTGGCTGCGGCCGACGCCGCGGAAGTTGAAGCGCAGCGTCGAGAAACCACGACGGACGAAGGCATGATACAAGGCATAGACCACCTTGTTGTTCATGGTGCCGCCATGCTGCGGATGCGGGTGCAGCAGCAGCGCCAAGGGCGCGCTGGGCGATTTTCCATGATGGTAGCGCCCTTCCAGGCGTCCGTCGGGTCCGTTGAAAATGACTTCAGGCATGGCTCACCATAAAACTCCATTGCCCGATACGGCTTGTATAACCAAGCTCAGCGATCGGGGAAAATCCGTATAAATTTCAGGATTGCGGCCGGGCAAACTTGACCAGCCTTGTCGGACATCCTATATTCACCTTCATTGGTATCGACGCCACCCGATGGGCTCCCCCCTGACGACCGCGCCGATGTCGTGGCGTACATTAACATATTGAGAGCTATGCTTTTCAAGAGTCTTAAAGAAGATATCGCGGCCATTCGTCATCGCGACCCGGCGGCCCATTCCTGGTTGGAAGTGGTTTTGTGCTATCCCGGCTTGCACGCGGTCATGATCCATCGGGCGTCGCAATGGTGTTGGAAGAGGGGGTACAGGGTGCTGGGCCGCTTCATCTCGCATCTTGGCAAGATCTTCACCGGCATCGAGATTCATCCCGCCGCTACCCTGGGGCCGCGCTTCTTCATCGATCACGGCACCGGCGTGGTGATCGGCGAGACGGCGGTGATCGGCGCCGACGTCACCCTCTATCACGGCGTGACCCTGGGCGGCACCTCGCTGCATAAGGGCAAGCGCCATCCCACCTTGGAAGACGGCGTCATCGTCGGCTCCGGCGCCCAGGTGCTGGGCCCCATCACCGTGGGCAAGGGGGCGCGCATCGGCGCCAATGCGGTGGTGCTGACCGACGTGCCGCCCGGCGTCACCATGGTCGGCATTCCGGCCCGCATGGTCATGCGCCGCCAGGAAGGCGAGTTCTGCGCCTATGGCCTGTCGGACGGCGACTTGCCCGATCCGGTGGTGCGCGCCATCGATTCGGTGCGCGGCCAGGTCAGCGCGCTGCTGGAGCGGGTGCAGGAATTGGAAACCGAATTGCACGGCCATCCCAGCGAGGCCTGCTGCCAGATCGAACGCATGCTGCCCCATGACGCGGCAAAGCCCGCGGGGGCCGCCGACCCGGAGCCAATCCGGGCGGATACGGGCAAAAAACCCGCAACCACCAAAAAGGCCAATTCGAAGCCGAGCAGTAATCCGGCCCAGGCGATCTCGGTCGCTGCGGCCAATAACAGGGAGATCGGATCGTGAAACTCAGCACCAAGGGACGCTATGCCGTCATGGCCATGGTCGATCTGGCCAGCCATTCGCAGGGAAGCCCGGTGGCGCTCGCCGATATCGCCGAGCGTCAGGAAATTTCACTGTCCTATCTGGAGCAGTTGTTCGGAAAGCTCCGCAAGGGCGGATTGGTGAAAAGCGTGCGCGGTCCGGGGGGCGGCTATCTGTTGTCGCGAATCCCACAACAAACGCGCATCTCCGACATTATCCTGGCGGTTGACGAACCAATCCAGACGACGCGCTGCTCGCCCGGCTCGCCGGCGGGCTGCCATAACAACAAGGGACGCTGCCTGACCCATGATTTGTGGGAAGAGCTCGGCAACCAGATTTATCTCTATCTCAGCTCGGTGTCCCTGGCCGATGTGTGCGAACGCCGCATCCTGGGCAGTTCGGGCATGTTCCACGGCGGAACCGGCACCGCCGGGGCCGTCGCCGCCCAGTAGCGGAAAGGGGATAAGGAACCGTGAGCAGGGCCGTCTACCTCGATCATAACGCCGGAGCACCGGCGCGCCCCGAGGTGGCGGCGGCGGTGGCCGAGGCCCTGCTGCATGGCGGAAATCCGTCCTCCATCCACGCTTCCGGCCGGGCGGCCCGCCAGCGAATCGAGCAAGCCCGCGCCCAGGTCGCCGCCCTGGTGGAGGCCGATCCCGCCGGGGTGATCTTCACCTCCGGCGGCACCGAGGCCAACGCCTTGGTCCTGGCCGGTTGTGGCCGGATCATCCGCATGGCGTCGGCGGTGGAGCACCCCTCGGTTCTCGATGCCGGAATCGACCGGATCATTCCCGTCGACGGTAATGGAATTGTCGACCTCGCGGCGCTGGACGCCATGCTGGCCGCCGAATCCGGCCTCGCCCTGGTGTCGCTGATGCTGGCCAATAACGAGACCGGAATCATCCAGCCGGTGGCCGAGGCCGCAGCCCTTTGCCATGCCCGTGGCGCCCTGTTTCACTGCGACGCCGCCCAGGCGGTCGGGCGCATGAAACTTTCAATTCGGTATTTTAATGCTGATTTTTTGACGCTGTCCGCTCATAAAATGGGCGGGCCGTCCGGCGTCGGTGCCGTGGTCATGGCGGATCCTGAGTTTAGAATGGCACCAATCTTGCTAGGTGGTGGGCAGGAGCGTCGGCGTCGGGCCGGCACAGAGAATTTGTCGGGTATTGTCGGCTTCGGAACCGCCGCCGCCTTGGCCGGGGATGATTTGTCGGGCGGCGACACCATATCGGAGATATGCGGATTGCGTGATCGGCTGGAACGCGAGGCGGCGAGGATGGTGCCCGAGGCCCGGGTGATCGGCCAAGCCGTGGCGCGTCTGCCCAACACCACCTGCCTGGCCTTGCCGGGATTGGCGGGGCAAACCCAGGTGATGGCGCTGGATCTGGCCGGCGTGGCGGTGAGCGCCGGGGCGGCCTGCTCGTCGGGCAAGGTCACGGAAAGCCGGGTGCTGGCGGCCATGGGCCTGGAGCCCGAAATTCGGGGCTCGGCCATCCGGATCAGCATGGGGCGGGACACCCGCTCCGAGGATGTGGACTGTTTCCTTGCCGCCTGGGCCGAACTGGCGCGGCGCAAGGGTTACACGGTGAATGGGGCGGCCGCGGCCGCCTGAAGTAAGACCACGACGAAGAAGATGAAGAAGAAGGGACTGATCTTATGACCGCAATCGGCGCCAAGCCCTGTCCGACCCTGTCGCGCCCGAAAGGTGCTCCCGTCTACCTGGACTATCAGGCCACCACGCCGTGCGACCCGCGGGTGGTCGAGGCCATGCTGCCCTGGTTCACCGAGAAATTCGGCAATCCCCATTCGCGCAACCACCTCTACGGCTGGGAAGCGGAAGAGGCGGTGGAAAAGGCCCGCGAGCAGATCGCCGCCATCATCGGCGCCGATGCCAAGGAGGTGATCTTCACCTCGGGCGCCACCGAGTCCAACAATCTGGCGCTCAAGGGCGTGGCGCATTTCTACAAGGACAAGAAGAACCACATCGTCACCGTGGTGACCGAGCACAAATGCGTGCTCGATACCTGCCGTTATCTCGAACAGGAAGGCTTCCAGGTCACCTATCTGCCGGTCCAGGCCAACGGCCTGATCGATCTGGCCGAGTTGGAAGCCGCCATCACCGATCAGACCGCCATCGTGTCGGTCATGGCGGTGAACAACGAGATCGGCGTCATCCAGCCCCTGGCCGAGATCGGCGCCCTGTGTCGCAAGAAGGGCGCCTTCTTCCATACCGATTGCGCCCAGGCGGTGGGAAAGATCCCGCTGGACGTCAACGCCATGAATATCGACCTCATGAGCATCTCCGGGCATAAGATCTATGGCCCCAAGGGCATCGGCGCCCTGTTCGTGCGCCGCCGTCCCCGCGTGCGGCTGGTGCCGCTGATCACCGGCGGCGGCCAGGAGCGCGGCATGCGCTCGGGCACCCTGCCCACGCCCTTGTGCGTCGGCATCGGCGAGGCCTGCGCCATCGCGCAGGCGGAGATGGCGTCCGAGGCCGAACGGCTGACCGGATTGCGCAATCGCCTGCTGGGCGGGCTGCGGCAGCGGCTGCCGGAGATCTATGTCAACGGCGACCTGGACAACCGCATTCCCGGCAATCTCAACATCTCCTTCGCCTTCGTCGAGGGCGAGGGGCTGATGATGGGGGTCAAGGAACTGGCGGTCTCGTCGGGATCGGCATGCACCTCGGCCTCGCTGGAGCCGTCCTATGTGCTGCGCGCCCTGGGCGTCGACGTGGAGATGGCCCATACCTCGCTGCGCTTCGGGCTGGGACGCTTCACCTCGGGCGAGGACATCGACTTCGCCATCGACCATATCGTCGAGGCGGTGGAGCATCTGCGTGCCATGAGCCCGCTGTGGGACATGCATCTGGACGGCGTCGACATCAAGTCGATCCAGTGGGCCGAGCACTAAGACTGCACGTCCGGGCACCGGACGTGGTATGATTTTAGAATGATTCCGGTGTAACCCACCGGTTGGACGTTTGGAGGCAGGTTATGGCGTATAGCGACAAGGTCATCGACCACTACGAGCACCCCCGCAATGTGGGCGCTCTCGACAAGGACGACGGGGCGGTCGGCACCGGATTGGTCGGCGCTCCGGCCTGCGGCGACGTGATGAAGCTGCAAATCAAGGTGAGCGCCGAAGGCATCATCGAGGACGCCAAGTTCAAGACCTTCGGCTGCGGCTCGGCCATCGCGTCGAGCTCGCTGGTGACCGAGTGGGTCAAGGGCAAGACCCTGGACGAGGCGGCCTCCATCAAGAACACCGACATCGCCCAGGAACTGGCGCTGCCGCCGGTCAAGATCCATTGTTCGGTTCTCGCCGAGGATGCTATCAAGGCCGCCATCGCCGATTACAAGAAGAAGTCGGGCAAGGACGAAGAGGCGGCGGAGTAGGTCTCCGCCGCGAACACGAACCGACGAGCGCAATCCTGCGTTCGGAGGCAAGGCCGACGGCCGCCGCGCCACATGGCGCGAAAGCCAAGGGGTTCGGAGAACCCCGCTCGGCGATTGAGAGACGCTTGAATAAAGAAGAAAGGGGGTATGCCATGGCACCCGCACCCATGACCATAACCGATGCCGCCGCCGAACGGGTCAAGAGCATGCTCGCCAAGCGCGGCAAGCCCTCGGTCGGCATCCGCATCGGCGTCCGCTCCAAGGGCTGCTCCGGCATGTCCTATACCCTGGAATACGCCGACGAAAAGACTCAGTTCGACGAGATCGTCGAGGACAAGGGCGTCACCGTCCTGATCGACCCCAAGGCGACCATGTTCATCCTGGGGACCGAGATGGACTACGTCGAAGAGAAGATGCAGTCGGGCTTCGTGTTCCGCAATCCCAACGAAAAGGGACGCTGCGGCTGCGGCGAGTCGTTCCACGTCTAGTCATCTTAAGGTCGTCACCCCCGCGCAGGCGGGGGTCCATGGTGGGGACAAGCCATATGCCGGATGCCTGTTGTTGTGCCGCTGGACACATGGAATCCCGCTTTCGCGGGAATGACGATGGTATTCTAGAGAAAACGCCATGAACGCATCCGCTGTCGCCGCCGTATCGCCGTGCTGGTCCTGCAAGGGGCCGGTGGCGACGCGCGCCCTGTTCTGCTCGGTCTGCGGCGCCGTCCAGGGGCCGGGCGCCATCGACCATTATTCCCGCTTAGGGATGACGCCCAGCTTCGATATCGACCAGGACCAGTTGCAGACCCAGTATTTCGGGTTCCAGCGCCGACTGCATCCCGATCGCTTCGCCGCCAAGTCCGCCCGGGAAAAGGCGCTGTCGCAAAGCCAGGCCACCGCCCTGAACGAAGCCTACGAGACCTTGAAGGATCCCTTGAAGCGCGCCGCCTATCTGCTGGGCCTGCTGGGCCATCCGGTGGACCTGACCGCCTGCGGCACCATCAACGACCGTGAATTGCTGATGGAGCAGATGGAAAAGCGCGAAGCCCTGTCCGAGGCCACCACCCCGGAACAGGTCGCCAAGCTGGCCATGGAAAACGAGTCCGAGGTCATTGCCTGCCAGTGCCATATTTCGGCCGCCTTCAATTCGGGCAATCTGGACGAGGCGTCGCACCTTTCCATCCGGCTGAAATATCTGGTCAAGCTGGCCGAAGAGGCCCGCTCCAAGAAATCCCGCATCACGAGGTTGCCCTAGCATGTTGTTGCAGTTGCACGAACCCGGCGAGAGCCCGGCGCCGCACGAGTCCGAGCGCGGCCTTGCCGTGGGTATTGATCTCGGGACCACCAATTCGGTGGTGGCGGTGGCCAGGGATGGCGATACCGAGGTCTTGCGCGACGCCGACGGCAAGGGATTGATCCCCTCGGTGGTCTATTACGCCGCCGATGGCGAGATCACCGTCGGACAGGATGCACGGCGCATGCTGCTGGAATATCCCGACCGGGTGGTCAGCTCGGTCAAGCGGCTGATGGGGCGCGGCACCGAGGATCTGAAGACTCTGGCCGGCACCTTGCCGTTCAAGCTGGACGTGGCCGCCGATGGCGGCATGGTGCGGCTGTCGGTGGCGGGGCGCACCCTGACGCCGGTCGAGGTCTCGGCCGATATCCTGCGCGCCGTCAAGGCCCGCGCCGAGGCGGCTCAGGGCAAGACGGTGGACCGCGCCGTGGTCACGGTTCCCGCCTATTTCGACGACGCCGCCCGCACCGCCACCAAGGACGCCGCCCGCCTGGCCGGTCTGGAAGTCCTCCGGCTGGTCAACGAGCCCACAGCCGCCGCTCTGGCCTATGGCCTGGATAACGCGGCGGAAGGGCTTTATGTGGTCTATGATCTGGGCGGCGGTACCTTCGACGTCTCGATCCTGCGCATGGAAAAGGGCGTGTTCCAGGTCAAGGCCACCGGCGGCGACGCCTCGCTGGGCGGCGACGATATCGACCATGCCATCGCCGAACGCTTCCTGGCCGAGCGCACCGCCGAGCACGGCGCGGAAACCATCACCGAGGGCGAGGCCAAGCAGGCCCTGGCGGCGGCCCGCGTCGCCAAGGAATGCCTGTCCAGCCGCCGCGAGGGCGACTGGGTCATCGAGGTGGACGGCAAGCCGTCGCGCCACAAGATGACCCGCGACCAGTTGGAAGCGCTGGCGGCGCCGCTGGCGGAACGCACCGTCGGCATCTGCCGCAACGTCATCGAGGACGCCGGGATCGAGGTCTCCGAGATCAAGGGCGTGGTGCTGGTGGGCGGCTCCACCCGCATGCCGCTGATCCGCCGCAAGGTGAAGGATATCTTCGGGCTGGATCCGCTGGCCGACATCAATCCCGACGAAGTGGTGGCGGTGGGTGCCGCCCTGCAGGCCGAGGCGCTGACCATCGGCTCGGATACCCTGCTGCTGGACGTGACGCCGCTGAGCCTCGGCATCGAGACCATGGGCGGCATCGTGGAAAAGGTGATTCCGCGCAACACCCCCATCCCGGTGGCCATGGCCCAGGAATTCACCACCTATCAGGACGGCCAGACCGCCATGGCCATCCATGTGCTGCAGGGCGAGCGCGAGATGGTGGACCAATGCCGCTCGCTGGCCCGCTTCGTGCTGCGCGGCATCCCCAATATGGCGGCCGGGGCGGCGCGCATCCGCGTGACCTTCACGGTGGATGCCGACGGGCTGCTGACGGTGGCGGCAAGCGAGGCCACCACCGGCGTCGAGCAGCAGGTGGCGGTCAAGCCGTCCTATGGTCTGACCGATGACGAGATGGCCAATATGCTGCGGGATTCCCTGGTTCACGCCAAGGACGACATGGAGCAGCGCCTGTTCGCCGAAACCGCCGTCGAGGCCCGCCGTTCGGTCCTGGCGGTCCAGGCGGCGCTGAAAGTGGATTCAGACCTCTTGTCTGATGCCGAGCGAAAGGATATCGATAGCGCCATCGGACGGGTCGATCAAACCATCGCCTCGAACGATCGCGACGCCGTAACCGCCGCCATGGAAGCTTTGGAAGCCGCCACCAAGACCTTCGCCGAACGGCGGATGGATCGTGGCATCCGGGCCGCCCTGGCGGGCGTGTCGGTGGATAAGCTCGACGACGCCCTCGGCGAATAGACAGAAAGAGGCCTGCTCACTATGCCCAAGATGACATTCATCGCCCCCGACGGCACCACCAAGGACGTCGAGGCGGCCGAAGGCCTGTCGGTCCTGGAAATCGCCCATCACGCCAAGATCGATCTGGAGGGCGCCTGCGAGGGCTCGTTGGCCTGCTCCACCTGTCACGTCATCGTCGACAAGGCGTGGTACGACAAGCTGAAGCCCGCCACCGAGGACGAGGAAGACATGCTGGATCTGGCCTTCGGCCTGACCGCCACCTCGCGCCTGGGCTGTCAGATCATCATGAGCAAGGATCTGGACGGGCTCACCGTCACCCTGCCGGCGGCCACCCGCAATATGAGCGTCGACAAGAAGTAGGGGAGCCTTCGGCCATGAAGTGGTCCGATACCCTCGACATCGCCATCGCCCTGGAAGAGGCCCATCCCGGCGTGGACAACGTCAATCTGCGCTATACCGACCTGCATCGCTGGGTCATGGCGCTTGACGGTTTCGACGACGATCCCGCCAAATCCAACGAGAAGATTCTCGAAGCCATTCAGATGGCGTGGATCGACGAGCGGGATTAGGGTTTCTGTTCACCCCTCTCCCAGCGGGAGGAGCTGACGATCAAATGACCATGTTCACCCTGCTGCCGCCCCTGGATCTGGCCGCCCTGCTGCTCTTCATCGCGCTGTGGACGGGCTATACCGTCGTCGCCGACCGGCTGACCGGCAAAGGCCACACCCTGCAGGCGGCCACCGCCCGCCTGCGCCTGACCTGGATGCGCAATCTGTGCGACCGCGAGGTGCGCGTCACCGACAGCGCCCTGCTGGGCAATCTCATGCGCAGCGTCTCGTTCTTCGCCTCGGCCAGCGTGCTGATCATGGGTGGGCTGGTGGCGTTGCTGGGCTCGGGCGACAAGGCCTATGCGGTGGTCCAGGATCTGCCGCTGATCCATGCCTCCGGGCGCGGCATCTTCGAGACCAAGGTGGTGCTGCTGACCGGTGTCTTCGTCTATGCCTTCTTCCAGATCACCTGGTCGCTGCGCCAGTTCAATTACTGTTGCGTGTTGATGGGGGCGGCGCCAGAGCCCCAAGCGTCCGATGCCGCCAAGGATACCTTCGCCGAGCATGCGGCCCAGCTCAACGCCCTGGCGGCCAACAGCTTCAATCGGGGCTTGCGGGCTTATTACTTTGCCCTGGCCATGATGACGTGGTTCATCCATCCAGGTGTTTTCGTCGCCGCTAGCCTTGCGGTGGTCTTGGTCCTCTATCGCCGCGAATTCCGCTCCAAGACGCTGAAGGCGCTCAACGCGGCCATTCCGCCATGACCAACGCGCTGGGCATCGACAAGCCCGCTTGCGCCACCCGCGTGGTGGTGGCCATGTCGGGCGGGGTGGATTCCTCGGCCACGGCGGCGCTGCTGAAGGAACAGGGCTTCGACGTGGTCGGAGTGACGCTCCAGCTCTACGACGTGGCGAGCATGGGCCACGGCGGCGCCTGCCGCCCCAATACCTGCTGCGCCGGCAAGGACATCCATGACGCCCGCGCCGTGGCCGACGCCTTGGGCATTCCCCATTACGTGCTGGATTACGAAGCGGCCTTCCGCCGCGACGTCATGGAACGCTTCGCCGATTCCTATGCGGCGGGCGAGACACCGATTCCCTGCGTGTTGTGCAACCAGACGGTCAAGTTCCGCGATCTGCTGGGCACCGCCAAGGATCTGGGCGCCGACGCCCTGGCCACCGGCCATTACGTCCGCCGTGGAATGGGGGCGGGTGGCCCGGAACTTCTGAAAGGCGCCGATCCCGCCCGCGACCAAAGCTATTTCCTGTTCGCCACCACCCGGGAACAACTGGACTTCCTGCGCTTTCCCCTGGGGGGAATGATGAGCAAGGACGAGACCCGCGCCATCGCGGCGCGCCACAATCTTCCCGTGGCGGCCAAGCGCGACAGCCAGGACATCTGCTTCGTCCCCGACGGCGACTACGCGTCCCTGGTGGAGCGCCTGCGCCCCGACGCGGTCCGGCCGGGCGAGATCGTCGACCGGGCGGGCAAGGTGCTGGGCCGCCATCGCGGCCTGGTCCACTACACCATCGGCCAACGCAAGGGACTTGGCCTGGGCGGCGGGCCGCCGCTCTACGTGGTGGCGCTGGAGCCCGACACCGGCCGGGTGGTGGTCGGCCCCAAGGACGCGCTGGGGTGTTCCCGCGTCACGGTTCGCGATGTGAATTGGCTGGGCGGTGCCGAGCGCGAGCTGCGCGTCGAGGTCCGGGTGCGCTCCACCCGGCCCCCGGCTCCGGCCGTTCTGCGCCGCCTGGACGGAGACCGCGCCGAAGTGGTGCTGGACCAACCGGAAGACGGCGTCGCCACCGGTCAGGCCTGCGTGTTTTACCAGGGAGAACGCGTGCTGGGCGGCGGCTGGATCGCGCCTGCGAGAAGCCCTTGACAGCCCCCCGCCCAGCCATTTATACCGGCCGCTCTCGACGCGATGGCGGGGTAGCTCAGCTGGTTAGAGCACGGGAATCATAATCCTGGGGTCGGGGGTTCAAGTCCCTCTCCCGCTACCATCGAGACTAAGGAAATCCAAGGGGTTAGCTCTTACAAGGGCTAGCCCCTTTGGCTTTTTGGGCCGAAAAGGTAACAAAAAAGGTAACATCCGCGCCGCTCGTTACCTTTTGCCGCCGGGCCATAGCCCAACGCCCGCCTAATTCCCCCTCCGAGCTGTTACCCAATCGTTACCCAATGGGGCGTTTGGGCTGTTACCTTTTTTGTTACCTTTTGCCCACGGGGGCACAAACGGGGGCGCAAAATGCGGATCGAAGCCCTCGACTCCCTCGAAGGGCGGCAGTAACCTTTCCGTGCCTACCGGTGCGGCTTTTTCACCGAGGCATCGCGATGCCTCCCGAAAGGGAGAAATCCGATGTTTCAGTATGAAAAGCGGCTCGTGTCGAAGAAGGAGCTGAAGAGCGTCTGCGGCATCCCGTACACGCCCCAGCACATCGGGCGGCTCGAAGCGGCGGGGAAATTTCCCAAGCGGGTAAACCTCGGGCCGGGTCGGGTCGCATGGGTGTTGGCTGAGGTGGATGCGTGGGTGAGCGAGCGTATCGCCGAACGTGATACACCCTCTCACGAGGCTTCCTTTTGACGGGGCGGGGCTGGCCGGTGTGCACAACTGGCCAGCCCATTTTCATGTTCGGTTCTGACCCGAATGGGTGGCAGGCGACGGAAGGTTGTCACGAGATCGGTAAAGTGTCCCCGGAATTCGTCCATGGTCCTATCTTGCCCGAGTGGATGTTATAATATGCTCAAAAATGAGCATAACTAACGAACCATCGTCTCGTAGAGGCAGCGGATAATTTCTTTACCATCTTCGTAAGCCTGAACAACATCTCCATAGGTTGCTGTAGCGCTCAATCGCCCTTCATGCGCAAAATCATTTCTCCAAAGAATAAGATTTGCGTACGAGTTCTTTATATCCCTCCTGTTGCTTGCCATATAGGTGTGAGCTGCTGCATCTACTTTTTTCTTGAATCGGTCAACGTATTTGTCGCCAAATCTCTTTAAGTAGTCATTAACTATATTTTCCCTTTTTATTCTTCCGTTAATCTGATCGAAGTGTACTTCTGTAAAGTTCCCAAGCACCTTGTGCTTTTTTCTAGCAAATTCAATGAAGATCCCCTTTATCGCCAACTCATAGACGGTCACGGCAGCCACCGCCACGAAGCCAACATACTTCGCTTTAATGAGGGGATTTGCGGTTGCTGGGACAACAGTATTGAGGTGCCCAACAACATCATCGGCGTGTTTGAAGTATGGCGTGTATGGCATTTACTGCCCCAATAGAAATGACCGAACAAAAGTAATTCGTTCTTGCATGGTCTTTGTATCTGTCGTGCCGAGCTGTGTCAGTCTGAGAAACTCGTCGCTACTCGTAAGGTTGTTAAATCCGTTGTAGAGGTCATCGCTGGTAATTTTGTCATAGTTTTCAAAAACTACCGTCATGACAGAGTCAAGGGCAGAAACATTAAGGGGGCCGCGCAAATGAAATGGCTTGTCGCCCAGCGTGTCCGCAATTAGTTTTGTAACAAGCGGAAACATAGAGAAGAATTTCTTAACTTTCTTTGTGTCGCCTCCGTCGTGCATCTTCATTGTTTTATTTAGAAACTCCTTCATCGGCTTCTCATATCGATTGACAGAGCCGACAAGGGAAAACACTCTAAGGAGTACCTCAACATCTTTCTGGTGTTTATCCAGTGTTGTCTTTCCAAGAATTGTTCTCCAGTGTTCATTAAGGTTGGCTGTCTTAAGCAGCGAGCTAAGCGCCCCCCTAAATACACAGTTTCTTATCTCTTGTGGTGTAAGCGGTGTTCCGCCTGTGTTCAGTCGCTCGAATATATGGTAGGCGCTTGTGCTCTCACCAACGGGGCCGAGCTGCCTAATATTTACAGCCCTCAAAACAGCTTGTTTTATCTTGCGCTGGTCAGCCTCATCCAAATCAAGAAAACGTTTATTATAATATGGGCTATTCTGGCCAATCCCGACTAGACGAAATACCTGTCGCTTGCCATGTGTGCTTTCACGACCAAAATACCCTTCCATAAAGAAAACGATACTCAAAATTCTCTGCTGCCCATTGACCTGCCGTGGGAATCCTCCTCCAGTCTGAAGTAGAGTCCGGCCCTGACAAGGACGGACGAGATGAAGCGCAGCA
>NZ_PGTO01000011.1 GCF_003284725.1 Paramagnetospirillum kuznetsovii
TATTTCCGCACCACCGACGTGACCGGTGTGGTCAGCCTGCCGGAAGGCACCGAGATGGTGATGCCGGGCGACAACGTGTCCATGGAAGTGCAGTTGATCTGCCCGATCGCCATGGACGAGGGCCTGCGCTTCGCCATCCGTGAAGGCGGTCGTACCGTCGGCGCCGGCGTCGTCGCCAAGATCGTCGAGTAGTCTTCAGCCTTACCGCTGAATCAAGACGCCCCCGGAGGAAACTCCGGGGGCGTTTTCGTTGCCGGGCCTTACCGCAGCCAATTCTCCACCGCCAGCCCCGGCACCCGTTCGAACTCCCGCACATTGTCGGTGACCAGGGCGAAGCCCAAGGTCAGGCAATGGGCCGCGATCAGCAGGTCGTTGTTGCCGATCAGTCGTCCTTCCCGCTCCAATATTACCCGGATTTCGGCGTAGGCTTCGTCCATGGGCGATTCCAGGGGCAAAACCTCCAAGATTTCCAGCAGATCCTTAACCTGGGCGATTAGGCGTGCAGAGCCTTTCTTGGCGGCACCGAACACCAGTTCGCCAGCACAGATAATGCTGGTGCAGACCTGATCCTCCCCGATCTTGGCAAGGTGAAGTGCGGCGGGCCCCTGGGGATGGCGCAACAGGTCGGACAGGATATTGGTGTCCAGCAGATAGCGCATTCACAGGTCCACCGGCTCGGGCGGCGGATCATCGATCTCGGGGAAGTCCTCATCAAGTGGCTCAAGGCTCGCCAGCAATGCCAGCAATGAGCGCTTACGCGCCGGTTCGATGATCAGGCGGTCGCCGTCCTTGCGCATGATGGCGTCCTCGCCCGGCAATTCGAATTCGCGGGGAATGCGAACCGCTTGATTGCGGCCGTTACGGAACAGGCGGACTCGGCGATCATGGTTCATGCTTGCCTCCGTGGCATAGGCCATAGCATAGGCCGATTCCTGGATCAGGGCAACGCCACCCCATATTGCGCCGCACCAAAACCCCTGGTCATCATTGTGAAATATGCTATGAGAGCCCCTCGCATTTTGGAATGGGTCGAAGACGCGGCGCAGATCGCGGTTCGGCCGACAAGGCAGTGAGGGTGAATATGAAGCGTAGAGCATTGGTCACCGGCGGCACCGCCGGTATCGGCGCCGCCATCGCCGAGGCCCTGGCCCATGACGGGGTCGAGGTCATCGTCGTCGACGTGGTGCCGGAAAAGGTCGAGCAGTATGCCAAGGATACCGGCCGCCCAGCCTATGTGCTGGACGTTTCCGATTTCGACAAGGTGGAAAGCACCCTGGCCGATATCGAGGCCAAGCACGGCCACATCAACATCCTGATCAACAATGCGGGAATCACCCGCGACGGTCTGGTCCATAAGATGTGCCGCCGCACCCAGTGGAATTCGGTGATCGAGGTCAATCTGTCCTCGGTGTTCAACACCGTGCGGGTTCTGGGCGCGGGCATGCGCGAGCGCGGCTGGGGCCGTATCGTCAATATCTCGTCCATGAACGGGCAGAAGGGCCAGTTCGGTCAGGCCAATTACGCCGCCGCCAAGGCCGGCATGATCGGCCTGACCAAGTCCATCGCGCTGGAGATGGCGTCCAAGGGCGTCACCGCCAATTGCGTCGCCCCCGGCTTCATCCTGACCGAGATGACCAAGGCCATGCGCCCCGATATCCTGGAGCAGGAAGCCGCGAAGATCCCGGTGGGCCGCATGGGCGCGCCCGAGGACATCGCCGCCACCGTGGCCTTCCTGTCGAGCAAGGCGGCGGGCTTCATCACCGGTCAGGTGATCGCGGTCAATGGCGGGCAATACATGTGATTCTTAGGGGTTGCCAAGGGGGGGGACTCTCTGTATAAACCCGCCTTCGGCTTCGGCCTCATTCCGTAAGAGCGGCTCCATTATCGGGGAAGCTGACTGCGGGAGGCTCTTTGAATTGACTGTTTTCACCGATCGGCGCCCCGACGGGGGCGCCGATCCGATTTGACGGATGACTTGAACATGGAAAGCCAGAACATCCGCATCCGCCTCAAGGCGTTCGATCATCGCGTGCTGGATCAGTCCACCCGCGAGATCGTCAACACCGCCAAGAGGACCGGGGCGCAGGTGCGCGGACCGATCCCGCTTCCGAGCAGGATCGAGAAGTTCACCGTCAACCGTAGCCCGCATATCGACAAGAAGTCGCGCGAGCAGTTCGAAATTCGCACGCATAAGCGTTTGCTGGACATCGTCGATCCGACGCCCCAGACCGTTGATGCGCTGATGAAGCTCGACCTGGCCGCCGGCGTCGACGTCGAGATCAAGCTCTAAGGAAGAACCAAACGATGCGATCTGGTCTCATCGCCCAGAAGGTCGGCATGACGAGGATCTTCACCGAGGACGGCACCCATGTGCCCGTCACCGTGTTGAAGGTCGACACCTGTCAGGTGGTCTCGACCCGCTCTGTGGAAACCGACGGCTATGTGGCCGTCCAGCTTGGCGCCGGTGTTGCCAAGGTGAAGAACGTGAGCAAGCCTGCTCGCGCCAACTTCGCCAAGGCCAAGGTCGAGCCCAAGAAGAAGCTCGCCGAGTTCCGCGTGTCCGCCGAGAACCTTCTCGAGGTCGGCACCGAACTCTCCGCCGCGCATTTCGTTCCCGGTCAGTACGTGGACGTGACGGCCAACACCATCGGCAAGGGGTTCGCCGGTGGCATGAAGCGCTGGAACTTCCGCGGTCTGGAAGCCACCCACGGCGTTTCGGTCTCGCACCGTTCCCACGGCTCCACCGGCCAGCGCCAAGACCCCGGTCGGGTGTTCAAGGGCAAGAAGATGGCCGGTCACATGGGCGACGAGCAGGTGACCACTCAGAACCTCACCGTGGTTGCCACGGATTCCGATCGCGGCCTGATCCTGGTTAAGGGTTCGGTTCCCGGTCACGAGGGCTCCTGGGTGCTCGTCCGCGATGCGGTCAAGCGCAAGCTGCCTGATGGCGTGCCGTTCCCGGCCGGCATCAAGGCCGCGGCCGCCGGCGAGTAAAGGATAAAAGGCGATGAAGACGAACGTAATCAGCCTGGACAACCAGACCGTCGGCGAAATCGAGCTGGCCGACGCCGTGTTTGGTCTGCCGGTGCGCACGGACATCCTGTTCCGCGCCGTCAACTGGCAGCTGGCCAAGCGCCAGACCGGCAATCACAAGACCAAGACCATCAGCGAGATCTCCGGTACCACCAAGAAGCCCTTCAATCAGAAGGGTGGTGGTCGGGCCCGTCAGGGTTCGCTGCGCTCCGCGCAGTTCCGGGGCGGCTCCACCATCTTCGGCCCGGTCGTGCGCTCCCATGCCCACGATCTGCCCAAGAAGGTCCGCAAGCTGGCGCTGAAGACCGCCCTGTCGGCCAAGGTCGCCGACGGCAAGTTGATCGTGTTGGACACCGCTTCGGCGGCCAGCCCCAAGACCAAGGAGCTGGCGGCGCGTCTGTCCAAGCTCGGTTGGACCTCGGTGCTGTTCATCGACGGTGCCGTGGACGGCAACTTCGCCCTGGCCTCGCGCAACCTCCCCCATGTGGACGTGTTGCCGCAGGTCGGCGCCAACGTCTACGACATCCTGCGTCGCGATACCCTGGTTCTGACCAAGGACGCGGTGCAAGCCCTGGAGGCTCGCCTGAAATGAGCAAGCTCGTCATCAGCAAGGAGCGGATGTACGACGTCGTCCGCGCCCCCGTGATCACCGAAAAGGCGACCATGGGCTCCGAGTATCGGCAGGTGACCTTCAAGGTTCCGCTGGATGCGACCAAGCCGGAGATCAAGGCCGCGGTGGAAGGGATTTTCGGGGTGAAGGTCACCGCCGTGAACACCCTGATCGCCAAGGGCAAGGTCAAGCGGTTCCGCGGTCGTGTCGGCGTGCGCAACGACGTCAAGAAGGCGGTCGTTACCCTGGCCGAGGGCCACTCCATCGACGTGACCACGGGAGTCTGACGCCATGGCGCTGAAAACATACAATCCGACCACGCCGGGTCAGCGTCAGCTGGTCCAGGTCGATCGGTCCGAGTTGTGGAAGGGCAAGCCCGAGAAGTCGCTGACCGAAGGTCTGCGCTCCAAGGGCGGCCGTAACAACACCGGTCGCATCACCATGCGCTGGCGCGGCGGCGGGCATAAGCGCCGCTACCGCATCATCGACTTCAAGCGCACCAAGTTCGATATGGCCGCTACCGTCGAGCGTTTGGAATACGATCCCAACCGCACCGCCTTCATCGCGTTGATCGCGTATGCGGACGGCGAGAAGGCCTATATCATCGCCCCGCAGCGCCTCGCCGTCGGCGATCAGGTGATCGCGGGCGAAAAGGTCGACATCAAGCCGGGCAACGCCATGCCGCTGAAGAACATCCCCGTCGGCACCGTGGTGCACAACGTGGAGCTCAAGGTGGGCAAGGGCGCGCAGCTGGCCCGTTCGGCCGGTACCTATGTGCAGCTGGTGGGCAAGGATCAGGGCTATGCCCAGCTCCGCCTGTCCTCCGGTGAGTTGCGCATGGTGCGCGGCGAGTGCATGGCCACCATCGGCGCCGTGTCCAACCCCGACCAGCAGAACGTTTCGCTGGGCAAGGCGGGACGCTCGGTGTGGCTGGGCCGTCGCCCGTCCGTTCGCGGTGTCGCCATGAACCCCATCGACCACCCGCATGGCGGCGGCGAAGGCCGTACCTCCGGCGGCCGTCACCCGGTCACTCCGTGGGGCAAGCCGACCAAGGGTAAGAAGACTCGTAGCAACAAAAAGACGGACCGGCTGATTATGCGCCGCCGTCAGAGCCAGTAGGAGGAGCGAGAATATGGCTCGTTCCGTTTGGAAAGGCCCCTTCCTCGACGGCTACATGCTGGGAAAGGCGGAAAAGTCCCGCGCCAGCGGCCGCAACGAGGTCATCAAGATCTGGTCGCGTCGTTCGACCATCCTGCCGCAGTTCGTCGGGTTGACCTTTGGCGTCTACAATGGCCAGAAGTTCATCCCCGTGCTGGTGACCGAGAACATGATCGGCCACAAGTTCGGTGAGTTCTCGCCGACCCGCACGTTCTACGGCCACGCGGTCGACAAGAAGGCGAAGAGGAAGTAGCCATGGGCAAGAAAACCGCAGAGCGGGTTCTGTCGGATACCGAGGCCAAGGCTTTCGCCGCCTCCATCCGCACCAGCCCCCGGAAGCTGAACCTGGTTGCCGAAAGCATCCGCGGCCTGAAGGCCGAGGTTGCGCTGAACGCCCTGTTCTTCTCCAAGCGCCGCATCGCGGTCGAGGTGAGGAAAGTGCTCCAGTCGGCTATCGCCAATGCCGAGAACAACCACCAGCTCGACGTGGACCGGCTCTACGTGGCCGAGGCCCATGTGGGCAAGGCCATGGTTATGAAGCGCTGGGCCGCTCGCGCTCGTGGCCGTTCCACCCGCATCGAGAAGCCGTTCAGCAATCTGACCGTCATCGTGCGTGAACGCGCCGAAGCGGCGGAGGAGTAACCCATGGGTCAGAAAGTCAATCCGATCGGCCTTCGCGTCGGCATCAACCGCACCTGGGATTCCCGGTGGTTCGCCGACGAGAACTACGCCAAGTTGCTTCATGAAGACCTGAAGCTGCGCAAGTATCTGCGCGAGAAGCTGGCCCAGGCCGGTGTCTCCCGTGTGGTCATCGAGCGTCCGGCGAAGAAGGCCCGCATCACCATTCACACCGCCCGTCCGGGCGTGGTGATCGGTAAGAAGGGCGCCGATATCGAGGTGCTCCGCAAGGAGTTGTCCAAGATGACCGGCGGCGAGGTTCACCTGAACATCGTCGAAATCCGCAAGCCGGAATTGGATGCGCAGCTGGTGGCCGAGTCCATCGCCCAGCAGTTGGAGCGTCGCGTCGCTTTCCGCCGCGCCATGAAGCGTGCCGTTCAGTCCGCCATGCGCCTCGGCGCCCAGGGCATCCGGATCAATTGCTCCGGTCGTCTCGGCGGCGCTGAAATCGCCCGCATGGAGTGGTACCGCGAAGGTCGCGTACCGCTGCACACGCTGCGCGCCGACGTGGATTACGGTGTCGGTACCGCCAAGACCACTTACGGTACCTGTGGCGTCAAGGTTTGGGTGTTCAAGGGCGAGATCCTCGCCCATGACCCCATGGCCCAGGACAAGCGGGCTGCGGGTGAAACCACCCCGTCCGGCCGCTGATCTGAGAAGGGTTTGAGAAATGCTTTCTCCGAAGCGTACTAAATACCGCAAGGCCCATAAGGGCCGGATCAAGGGCGTGACCAAGGGTGGTTCGGCCTTGAATTTCGGTGCCTATGGCCTGAAGGCTCTTGAGCCGGAGCGGATCACCGCCCGTCAGATCGAGGCCGCCCGTCGTGCCCTGACCCGTCACATGAAGCGTCAAGGCCGCGTGTGGATCCGTATCTTCCCGGACCTGCCCGTCTCCAGCAAGCCCGCCGAAGTCCGCATGGGCTCGGGCAAGGGCGCGCCGGAATTCTGGGTGGCCCGCGTTGCTCCCGGTCGCATCCTCTTCGAGGTTGACGGCGTGCCGGAAGAAATCGCGCGTCACGGTTTTGCTCTCGCGGCCGCCAAGCTGCCGATCAAGACCAAGTTCATTACCCGCATCGGGGAGATCTGAGCCATGGCGACCAAGGCTGCCGATCTGCGCCAAAAGACTCCCGACCAGCTCAAGGAGCGGGTCGTGGAGCTCAAGAAGGAGCAGTTCAACCTTCGCTTCCAGCGGGCCTCTGGCCAGTTGGAGAATACCGCCCGCGTGCGCGCCGTGCGCCGCGAGATCGCGACCATCAAGACCCTGCTTGGCGAACGCGCCAAGAGCGCGTCCTAAGGAGAGGCGACAGACATGCCGAAGCGCATTCTTCAGGGTGTGGTCACCAGCGACAAGATGGAAAAGACCGTCGTCGTCCGCGTCGAACGCCGCGTGATGCACCCGATCTACAAGAAGTTCATCCGTCGTTCGAAGAAGTATCACGCCCACGACGAAAACAACGTGTTCAAGACCGGCGACACCATTCGCATCCGCGAATGCCGTCCGCTCTCGAAGACCAAGACCTGGGAAGTTATCGTCGAGCCGCAGGCTTGACGATAACGATCTGGAATAAGGAAGGCACATCATGATCCAGATGCAAACCAACCTGGACGTCGCCGATAACTCCGGCGCTCGCCGGGTGCAGTGCATCAAGGTGCTGGGCGGTTCTCACCGCACCATCGCCAGCGTGGGCGACGTGATCGTCGTTTCCATCAAGGAAGCGATTCCGCGTGGCCGCGTGAAGAAGGGTGACGTGCATCGCGCCGTCATCGTTCGCACCGCCAAGGAAATCCGTCGCGCTGACGGTTCCGCCATTCGGTTCGACACCAACGCCGCCGTGCTGATCAACAAGCAGGGCGAACCCATCGGCACCCGTATCTTCGGGCCGGTTACCCGTGAGCTTCGCGGTAAGAAGTTCATGAAGATCATCTCTCTGGCCCCGGAGGTCCTCTAAATGACCGCCTTGAACGTCAAGAAGGGTGATCGGGTCGTCGTGCTCGCCGGCAAGGACAAGGGCAAGAAGGGCGAAGTCATCTCCGCCAGCCCCAAGGAGCAGCGCGTCATCGTCCAGGGTGTCAACCTGGTGAAGCGCCACACCCGTCCGTCGGCCACCAACCAGGGTGGAATCGTGGAGAAGGAGGCGTCGATCCACGTCTCCAACGTCGCCCACGAAGACCCCAAGGACGGCAAGCCGACCCGCATCGGTCACAAGATCCTCGAAGACGGCCGCAAGGTGCGCATCGCGCGCCGCTCCGGCGAAGTCATCGACCGGTAACGGGAAAGGATAGTCAGATGGCACGTTTGCGTAATCACTACGATACGGTCGTGAAGCCGGCCCTGCAGAAGGAGTTCAATTACTCCAATCCGATGCAGGTTCCGAAGCTGGCCAAGATCGTCATCAACATGGGCGTCGGTGAAGCCGCCCAGGACGCCAAGAAGATCGAGTCGGCGCTCGCCGAGTTGACCCTGATCGCCGGCCAAAAGCCGGTGGTGACCAAGGCCAAGACCTCCATCGCCCAGTTCAAGCTGCGCGAGGGGCAGGTTGTCGGCTGCAAGGTCACCCTTCGGGCCGACCGCATGTACGAGTTCCTCGACCGGTTGATCAACATTGCCCTGCCGCGCGTTCGCGATTTCCGCGGCGTGCCGGCAAAGAGCTTCGACGGGCGCGGCAACTACGCGCTGGGCCTGAAGGAGCAGCTGATTTTCCCGGAAATCGACTACGACAAGGTCGATACCCAGCGGGGCATGGACATCATCTTCGTCACGACTGCCGAGACCAACGAGGAAGCCAAGGCTCTCCTCAAGGGTTTCGACATGCCGTTCGTGGCTTGAGTGGAGTTATTAGGCAATGGCTAAGATCAGCTCCGTCGAGCGCAACAAGAAGCGCGAGCGCATGGCAAAGCAGTTTGCCGCTCGCCGCGCTAAGTTGAAGGCGGTCGCCAACAATCGTGAAGCCAGCCCCGAGGAGCGCTTCGAGGCGTCCTTGAAGCTGGCGATGGTTCCGCGTAATTCGTCCAAGACCCGCGTGCGTCTGCGCTGCGAGGTTACCGGGCGTTCGCGCGGCAACTACCGTAAGTTCAAACTGTGCCGGAATAAGCTCCGCGAGCTCGCCTCGCAGGGTCAGATTCCCGGCATGACCAAGTCCAGCTGGTAAGGAGGGCTCAGTCGATGTCTATGACCGATCCCGTCGGCGATATGCTCACCCGTATCCGTAACGGACAGCGCGCGAACAAGTCGTCCGTGAAGTCGCCAGCGTCAAGCCTGCGCGCCAATGTTCTCGAAGTTCTCAAGCGCGAGGGTTACATTCGCGGCTATGAGCGCGTCGATGTGCGCCCCGGTATCGCCGAGCTCTCCATCGAGCTCAAGTATCATGAGGGTCAGCCGGTTATCCGGGAGATCTCGCGCGTGTCCACTCCGGGCCGCCGCGTGTACTCCAAGATCGCCGACCTTCGCCGCGTCGCCAACGGGCTGGGGATCTCGATCCTCTCGACCCCGCGGGGCGTCATGTCCGACACTGAGGCTCGCGCCCAGAATGTCGGCGGCGAAGTCCTCTGCGAAGTGTTCTGAGGAGGGCTCTCAAATGTCGCGAGTCGGCAAATACCCCGTCTCGGTGCCGTCGGGAGTCTCGGTTCAGATCACCGGGTCCGATATCACCGTCAAAGGCAAGCTGGGCGAAACCAAGCTCACCGCCAGGGACAATGTCGAGGTCACCCTCGACGGAAACCTGCTGTGGGTGAAGCCCAAGAGCGAGCAGAAGGACGCCCGCATGATGTGGGGCACCACCCGTGCCCTGCTGAACAACATGGTCAAGGGCGTGTCCGAAGGCTTTACCGTCAATCTCGAGATCAACGGCGTCGGTTATCGCGCCGCGGTCGAGGGAAAGATGCTGAAGCTGCAGCTCGGCTATTCGCACGATATCGAATATCCGATCCCGGACGAGATCACCATGAAGTGCGAGAAGCCGACGGCCATCTCCATCTTCGGTCGCGACAAGCGCCAGGTTGGTCAGATCGCCGCCGAGATCCGCGCCTTCCGTGGTCCCGAGCCCTACAAGGGCAAGGGTATCAAGTACGAAACCGAGACCATCCTTCGTAAAGAAGGTAAGAAGAAGTAAGGGGCACCGCCATGATGACGCCGAAAGATTTATTCGAGCGCCGCAAGCGGCGCGCTCGCCAGAGCATCAAGGCGAAGGCTCACGGCCGCGTGCGGCTGTCGGTCTTCCGCTCGGGCAAGAACATCTACGTCCAGGTTATCGACGACGCCTCCGGCGTCACCCTGGCCGCCGCCTCGACGCTCGACAAGGAGCTGAAGGGCAATTTGAAGACCGGCGCCGACAAGGCGGCTGCGGCCGCCGTCGGCAAGCTGATCGCCGAGCGGGCCAAGGCGGCCGGCATCACCGAGGTGGTGTTCGACCGTGGCGGTTACATCTATCACGGCCGGGTGAAAGCCCTTGCCGATGCGGCCCGCGAAGGCGGCCTGTCTTTCTGAGGATGATGAGCAATGGCACGTACTCCCACCACTAGTGACCGGCCCGAGCGGGGCCGCGGCGGCGAGCGCGGCGAGCGCAGCGATCGCGGCCGTGGCCGCAACGCCGAGCAGACTCCCCGCGAGCGCGAGGAATCTGAATTCGTCGACAAGCTGGTCCACATCAACCGCGTCGCCAAGGTGGTCAAGGGTGGCCGTCGCTTCGCCTTCGCCGCCCTGGTCGTGGTCGGTGACGCCAAGGGCCGCGTCGGTTACGGTTCGGGCAAGGCCCGCGAAGTTCCCGAAGCCATCCGCAAGGCCACCGAACAGGCCAAGCGCAACATGGTGAAGATCGCCCTTCGCGAAGGCCGCACCCTGCATCATGACGCTTTCGGTCGCTTCGGCGCCGGCCGCGTCGTGCTTCGGGCGGCTCCGGCCGGTACCGGCATCATCGCCGGCGGCCCGATGCGCGCCGTTTTCGAAACCATGGGCGTGCAGGATGTCGTGGCCAAGTGCCTCGGCACCTCCAACCCGCACAACATGATCAAGGCGACCTTCGCCGCTCTGGTCAACCTGGCGTCTCCGCGCTCGGTTGCCGCCAAGCGGGGCAAGAAGGTGGGCGAGATCATCGGCCGTCGTGACGGAGCCGCTGCCGCGGCTGCCGCCGGCGCTTGAGGAGGGCTCGCACAATGGCTGCCAAGAAAACCGCCGCCGCCAAGGCCACCGTCAAGGTGACCCAGGTGGGTAGCCCCATCGGCCGTCCGGCCGACCAGCGCGCCACCCTGGTGGGTCTGGGCCTGAACAAGATGCGTCGTACCCGCGAGCTGGAGGATACTCCGGCGGTGCGCGGCATGATCGCCAAGGTCCGGCACCTGCTGCAGGTGGAAGAGTAAGATTCGGCCCCACCAGGAGCCCCATGGCTCCTGGTGGTTCGACTTTGAGGACGAAAAGACATGAAGCTCAACGAACTTCGCGACAACGACGGCGCCCGCTACAAGGCCAAGCGCGTCGGCCGCGGCATCGGTTCCGGCAAGGGCAAGACCGCCGGTTCCGGCGTCAAGGGTCAGAGCTCGCGCACCGGCGTGGCCATCAACGGCTTCGAAGGCGGCCAGATGCCCATCTACCGCCGTCTGCCCAAGCGCGGCTTCAACGTGCCCTTCCCCAAGGAATTCTCCGAGATCAATCTCGGCCGGATTCAGAAGGCCATCGACGAGAAGCGTCTGGACGCCAAGACGACGCTCACCGCCGAAGTGCTTCAGGCCGCCGGTCTGATCGGCAAGATCTATGACGGCCTGCGCCTGCTGGCGCGCGGCGAGATCACGTCGAAGGTGAGCATCGAAGTGGTCGGCGCCTCCGCCGCCGCTGTCGCCGCGGTCGAAAAGGCCGGTGGCACGGTGACCATTCTCGCACCCAAGGCCGTTCCGGCCGAGGGCTGACCATCCGGGCCTTTCGGGGCAAGGTGGTTATCGCGTCATGTCAGGGTGGCCCGGGCGTTTGATCCGGGTCACATGACGAGTTCAGGATTTGTGGCGCCATGGTGGTCCGAGAATGGATCACCGCCGCAGGGCGCCACTGAAACCCGGAGTAAGGCATGGCCTCCGCTGCCGAGCAGCTCGCCGCGAATATGAACTTTGGCGTTCTCGCCAAGGCGACCGAACTCAAGAAGCGAATCTGGTTCACCCTGGGGGCGTTGATCGTCTATCGCCTGGGCACCTGGATTCCCCTGCCGGGCGTCGATCCGCAAGTGCTGGGCGATCTGTTCAAGCAGAGCGGCAGCGGCATGCTGGGCATGTTCGACATGTTGGCCGGCGGTGCCTTGCATCGCATGACCATCTTCGCGCTCAATATCATGCCGTATATCTCGGCCTCCATTATCCTCCAGCTGATGACCACCGTGGTTCCGTCGCTGGAAGCGGTAAAGAAGGAAGGCGAGGCCGGCCGCAAGAAGATCAACCAGTACACCCGCTATCTGACGGTGTTCATCGCCATTCTGCAGGCCTATGGCATCGCCGTTGGCCTTGAAAGCATGACCAGTTCACGGGGCGCGGCGGTGATGATCGACAATCACCTGTTGTTCCGCTTCACGGCGGTGGTCACCCTGACCGGCGGCACCTTGTTCCTGATGTGGCTGGGCGAACAGATCACTGCGCGTGGCATCGGCCAGGGCACCTCGCTGATCATCATGGCGGGCATCGTCGCCGAATTGCCGGTGGCCATCAAGAATACCCTGGAACTGGGCCGAACCGGGGCCCTGCCGGTCCTGGTCATCATCGGCATTCTGGTCATGTCGGTGGCGGTGATCGCCTTCATCGTCTATATGGAGCGCGCCCAGCGGCGCATCATCGTCCAGTACCCCAAGCGGCAAGTGGGCAACAAGATGTTCGGCGGCGAGTCGTCGCATCTTCCGCTCAAGGTCAATACCTCGGGCGTGATTCCGCCGATCTTCGCCAGCTCGATCCTGCTGATGCCGGTGACCATCGCTCAGTTCGCCTCCCAGGGCGGCCCCGAGTGGATGGGAACCTTCGCCGCCATCATGGGACGTGGCCAGCCGCTCTATATCTTCATGTATCTGGCTTTGATCGTCTTCTTCTCGTTCTTCTATACCGCCGTTGTGTTCAATCCGGTGGATACGGCCGAGAATCTGAAGAAGTACGGCGGCTTCATCCCCGGCATTCGTCCCGGCAAGAACACGGCGGACTATCTGGACTATGTCCTGACCCGGCTGACCGTGGTCGGCGCGGCCTATCTGTCGGTGCTGTCGATCCTGCCGGAGCTGCTGATTTCCAAATGGTCGGTTCCGTTCTATTTCGGCGGCACCAGCCTTTTGATCGTCGTTTCGGTCACGCTTGATACCGTGGCGCAGATTCAATCGCACCTTCTGGCGCATCAATACGAGGGACTCATCAAGAAGTCCCGCCTCAGGGGTCGTCGTTAACGACAAAGCAATAAGGGGGACGTGCTATGTATCTCGTTCTGTTGGGACCGCCCGGTGGCGGCAAGGGAACCCAGGCCAAGCGGCTTCAGGACAAGTACGGTTTGGTCCAGTTGTCCACCGGCGACATGCTGCGCGCCGCCGTCGCTTCGGGCTCGGACGTGGGCAAGAAGGCCAAGGCGGTGATGGATGCGGGGCAGTTGGTGTCCGACGAGATCGTCATCGCCATCATCGACGAGCGTCTTGACCAGGCGGACGTGAAGACCGGCGCCATCTTCGACGGCTTTCCCCGCACCGTGGCGCAGGCCGAGGCGCTGGACGCCATGATGACCCGCAAGGCCAAGAAGCTGGACTTCGCCATCGAGATCCAGGTTCCCGACGCCTTCATCGTCGAGCGGATCACCGGCCGTTATACTTGTGGCAAGTGCGGCGCGGGCTATCACGAGAAGTTCCAGCAGCCCAAGACCGCTGGCAAGTGCGACGCCTGTGGCGGCACCGAATTCGTTCGCCGCCCCGACGACAACGCCGAGACCGTCAACAAGCGGCTCGAGGCCTATCACGCGCAGACCGCGCCGCTGGTGCCCTATTACGAAAAGAAGGGCGCTTTCAAGGTCGTGGACGGCACCATGGACATCGCCGACGTCACCCGCGCCCTCGAGGGCATGCTTGATGCGGTCCGCTGACGGCGGTGTTTAAAAAGGTTGGGCGAATCGGTTGACTCTCAGCCGAGAAACCCTATAATCCCGCACCTTCGGTTTCCCCCGTCATGGGCGAGGCCTGGAGTTGTGTTTTTTGGTAACGGCTCCGGGCGCAACGTGGCGCGGACTTTTTGGTGAAGGAGTAACCAGCTTTGGCTCGTATCGCTGGCGTCAATATTCCGACGAATAAGCGCGTGATGATCGCGTTGACCTATATTCACGGCATCGGTCGTTCGAAGGCCGCTGAGATCACCACGAAGCTGGGCATTCCCGCCGAGCGTCGTGTCAATCAGCTGACCGACGACGAAGTGCTCAAGATCCGTGAAATGATCGACCGCGACTATCAGGTCGAGGGCGATCTGCGTCGCGCCGTCGCCATGAACATCAAGCGCTTGATGGATCTGGGTTGCTATCGCGGCCTGCGCCATCGTCGCGGCCTGCCGGTGCGCGGCCAGCGGACTCACACGAACGCCCGTACCCGTAAGGGTCCGGCGAAGCCGATTGCCGGCAAGAAGAAAGTTACGAAGTAAGGAATACCTCAGATGGCTAAGCCTGCTGCAGCCGCGCGTCCTCGTCGCCGCGAGCGCAAGAACATCACTTCGGGCGTCGCGCATGTGAATGCCACGTTCAACAACACCATGATCACCATCACCGATGCCCAGGGAAACACCATTTCCTGGTCCTCGGCGGGGATGCAGGGCTTCAAGGGCTCGCGCAAGTCGACTCCGTATGCCGCTCAGGTGGCTGCCGAGGACGCCGGTCGCAAGGCTTCGGAGCACGGCATGCGTACCCTGGAGGTCGAGGTGAAGGGCCCCGGCGCCGGTCGTGAATCGGCTCTGCGCGCTCTGCAGTCCGTTGGGTTCCAGATCACGTCCATCCGCGACGTCACGCCGATCCCGCACAACGGGTGTCGGCCGCGCAAGCGTCGCCGCGTCTGATCTGTTTTTCCGTGGGTCAATGGTCGGCCGCCGGCTTCCTCACCGTGGGGAAGTTTGGCGGCATGGCCGTTTCCTTAATGTCATTTGTTCCTAGCATGAGGTCACACCCGTGATTCAAAAGAACTGGCAGGAACTGATTAAGCCCAGCAAGCTCAACGTCGAGCCCGGGGCCGATCCCCAGCGCATTGCCACCGCTGTCGCCGAACCGCTGGAACGCGGCTTTGGCATGACCCTCGGCAATTCCCTTCGCCGGGTGCTGCTGTCCTCGCTTCAGGGGGCCGCCGTCACCGCCATTCAGATCGAGGGCGTTCTGCACGAGTTCTCGTCGATCCCCGGCGTGCGGGAAGATGTCACCGACATCATCCTCAACATCAAGACTCTCGGCCTGCGCATGCATGGCGAGGGACCGAAGCGCATGCATCTGCGCGCCATCGGCCCTGGTGAAGTCACCGCCGGTCTGATCGAGGTCGGTCACGACATCGAGATCATGGACCCCGACCTGGTGCTGTGCACCCTGGACGAGGGCGCCAAGCTGAACATCGAGTTCACGGTGGAAACCGGCAAGGGTTACGTGCCCGCGTCGCAGAACCGCCCCGAGGATTCGCCCATCGGCCTGATCCCCATCGACGCTATTTTCTCGCCGGTGCGCAAGGTCGCGTACAAGGTGGAGAACACCCGCGTCGGTCAGGTCACCGACTACGACAAGCTGTCCATGACCATCGAGACCAATGGCGCCGTCACCCCCGACGATGCCTTGGCCCTGGCGGCCCGCATTCTGCAGGATCAGTTGCAGCTGTTCATCAACTTCGAAGAGCCGACCAGCGTGGTCGAGGAAGAGAAGAGGGACGAACTGCCCTTCAACAAGAATCTGCTGCGCAAGGTCGATGAGCTTGAACTGTCGGTCCGTTCGGCCAACTGCCTCAAGAACGACAACATCATCTATATCGGCGATCTGGTCCAAAAGACCGAGGCCGAGATGCTCCGCACCCCCAATTTCGGTCGCAAGTCGCTGAACGAGATCAAGGAAGTGCTGGCGCAGATGGGGCTCCATCTCGGCATGGAAATCCCCAACTGGCCGCCGGAGAACATCGAGGAACTGGCCAAGAAGCTCGAAGAGCCCTATTGAGCCTTGCCTTAAGTGACATCACCCCCGGATCACTCCGGGGATGATGGTTGTCCAAGGACCAGTCCGGTCCGCCCGCGCCGTGCTCCCCCAGGGGTGGCGGCATGCGGAAACGCCATCGGTCTCGCCCGGCGAGCCAAAGCGACGAGGAGAGTTTTCATGCGTCATGGTATGTCCGGCCGCAAGCTTAACCGCGATAAGTCGGCCCGTAAGGCCCTGTTCGTCAGCTTGGCCAACGCCCTGCTCAAGCACGAGCAGATCAAGACCACCCTGCCCAAGGCCAAGGATCTGCGTCCCATCGCCGAGAAGCTGATCACCCTGGGCAAGCGCGGCGACCTGCACGCCCGCCGTCAGGCCTATGCCTTCCTGCGTGACGATGCCGTGGTCGCCAAGCTGTTCGCCGTCATCGGCCCGCGCTACAAGGAGCGCAACGGTGGTTACTCTCGCGTGCTGAAGGCGGGTTTCCGCTACGGCGATTGCGCTCCCATGGCCATGATCGAGCTGGTGGATCGCGATCCCGCCGCCAAGGGTCTGGATTCCGGCCCCACCGCCGAGAAGAGCGACGAAGCCGACGAATAGGCTTTCATTGGATTAAGCGAGAAGGGCCGCCCCTGGGGCGGCCCTTTTTGCGTTTGGACGATCACGTTTCGAAAGAGACGCCAATTCCCGTCGTGGCGGAGATGCCTTGGGCCACCCGCCGATTCAGCCGCCATGGACCAGGGTGAGGCTCTCGGGGAAGGGCCAGCCTCGGAAGTCGATTCGGCCGTCGGGCCCATCGGCACGCTTCGTTTCGAGTCGCTGCTTTCAGGGACAACCCCGGCTCCGTTCTCCCTTAAGGTCCGCCTGGTCGACCGGTGATGCAAGGGGAGCGGGTATGGTTGAACGCGCCCGGCTTCGGCCCAGGGGCCGTCTTTACGCGGATTTAACGGATTCTGGCTTATGGTCGATCCTGTGCTCCAACCTTTGCACTGGGCTGGAGAGAGTGGTATTCTGTTAAGATAAGTGTGCGGCGAGCTCTTTGCCCGCCAAGTGGACGAGGGCAACAGAAACGGTTGCAGTCTGAACCGACAGAATGAGGTTCGCGTCATGGTTACCATCACTCCCACGTCCGTCATCGCCGCCCAGGGCGTTTCCTCGCTGTTGGCGGGTTCTGATACGTCCGGAGGCCTGTTCAGCGCCTTGTCCGGACAACAAGATACGTCCAATCAGGGACTCATCGACGCCCTCGCTGGCCATGGTGGCACGCCCCAAAGTGTTGCCAGCATCCTGCAGCAACAGCAGATCGATAGCACCAAGTTAGGGATTTACGCCAACGCCGCGCAGCGGATTGACTACATTCAGCAAGGCCAATTGGAGCCCACCTCTGATTGGGAAAAGATTGTCGGCTACGCCATGAACAAGGGCCTGCCAAGCGTTGTCTTCATTGACACCGATGGCAGCGTCCAGGCGCAGCTTCAATCGGAAGCCGATCTCAGCAAGTACAACCTTAGCCAGCAATCGGCGCTTCTCGATAATATGATCCAGATCGAGACAATGGCCCAGAAAATCCAGGCCAATGCCACCAATGACAGTTGGGTGAAGAAGCTGGCCGGTGCCAGCAACGATGTCTATATGGTGGCAAATCTTGTTCTTCAACTGCAGGACTCGACCCCAAATAATTGGGAACAGACGGCGGTTTTGCTGGCGACCAATGGCCAGCCGCAGAAAATTTCACTCGATACCAACGGCGACCTGCAAGCCTTTGATCAACGCTATGACCCCGCCAATGCCGATTTGCCGGAGGGCTATCGGACAAAATTGATGGATGCCATCGCTCTCCTGCAGTCTGATTTCGCCCTGATGGATGCGGGCGAGGTTCAAAGAAGTGCCCTGCCGTTGCCCTATGGCACGGCATTCGATCCCTTCGAGTCCGATGCCTATAATATGGCCAAATCCAAGATCCCGTATTACCTCGAGGTGGACACCATAACGGGCGTCATCTCGGCGAAGGAGAATTCGGCTGACAATATCACACCGGACTTCTTGAAGACGGCGCCCTACCCGGATGTTGGCGATGATACCGACACTCTGAAGCAGGTGGCGACGTTTATCGAAGCCAATAAGCCCTATTTTCTGGACATCGACACCACTGGAAAGGTGGTGGCCAAGGACATGACGACGTTGAACCTGACCAATTACAACAAGGCCAAGGCGACCAGCACGACCGGTACGGGATCGATTCTATCGTTGTTCGCCTGAGCCGCCAAAAATAGCCGTATACCCGGTGACCTCGAGTCTGTAGCTTGCCGCCCATGACCGATGTCCAAATCCTCACCGTCTCGCCCGACGAAGCCGAACTGCGCCTGGACCGATGGTTCAAGCGCCATTTTCCCACCGTTGCCCATGGCCTTCTGGAAAAGTGGCTTCGTGCGGGAAATGTCCGTGTGGATGGCAAGCGCGCCAAATCCAATCAACGGCTTGACGCCGGACAGAGCATCCGCGTGCCGCCGCTGCCCACCGGACCGGCGCCGGTTGCGGCGCCCAAGCCCTTGGTGGTCGATGAAAAGACGGCGCGGATGTTGCGCGATGCCGTCCTTTACATGGACGACGACATCATCGCCCTTAACAAGCCGCCGGGATTGGCGGTTCAAGGCGGAACCGGCATGGCCGACAACCATCTGGACGCCATGCTCGACGCGCTCAGATTCGACGCCACTGAGCGGCCGCGTCTGGTGCATCGCCTGGACAAGGATACGTCCGGGGTTCTGCTGCTGGGCCGCACGGCGTCCGCCACCGCCAAGCTGGCGGCCAGTTTCAAGAGTCGCGCCGCCCGCAAATGCTATTGGGCGCTGGTGGCGGGAATGCCGTCCCACCGTCAGGGTCGCATCGACGCTCCGCTGTCCAAACTGGGGGGCAAGGGGGCCGAGAAGGTGGCGGTGGACGAGGATGACGGCAAGCACGCCGTGACCTATTTCCGGGTAGTGGACAACGCGCTCAGGCGGGCGGCCTGGTTGGAAATGGAACCGCGCACCGGCCGAACCCACCAATTGCGCGCCCATTGCGTCTTGCTGGGCACCCCCATCATGGGTGACGGCAAGTATGGCGGCAAGGACGCGCTGATCGAGGGGACCGGTGTGTCGCGCAAGCTCCATCTGCACGCCCGCGCCGTGCGGCTGCCGCACCCGCGCACCGGAAAGCTTTTGGAAGTCTTGGCGCCGCCACCGACACATATCAAAGCCAGCTTCGCGTTTTTCGGATTTTCCGAATCCGATGCCGGGCGTCCCTTCGAGGCCTTCGAGGACGAGTGACATTCCGGCGGTTGGTCCTTTGCCGCCGATGCTGTATCTTGGGCGGACAATGGTTTTCGGAATGCCATGACGCGATTGCGCCTTGCCGTCTTTGACGTGGACGGCACCCTTGTCGATAGCCAGCATAATATCGTCTCCGCCATGACATCGGCGTGGGGCAACCTCAACCTGGGCATTCCCCGGCCCGATCAGGTGCGCCGCATCATCGGCCTGTCCCTGGTGGAGGCGTGCAGCGTCCTGCTGCCCTGGGCGCCGCCCTCGGTGCATCGGGCGGTGGCGGAATCCTATAAGGAAGCCTTCCGCGCCATGCGGCTGCTGCCCGACAGCATGGAGCCGCTGTTTCCCGGCGTGAAGGAAGCGCTCGATATGCTGGAGGAAGAGGGCTGGTTGCTGGGATTGGCCACTGGCAAGTCACGGCGCGGCGTGGAGTCGTTGCTTGATGCCCACGATCTACACGGCCGCTTCATCACCATTCAGACCGCCGACGACAATCCCAGCAAGCCCGATCCCACCATGTTGAAGCGCGCCGCCGCCGATTGCGGTCTCGATTTCTCCGACATTGTCATGATCGGCGATACCGCCTATGACATGGCCATGGCCAGCGCCGCCCGGACAGGCGCGGTTGGCGTCTCGTGGGGCTACCATTCGCTCGACGAGTTGAACAAGGCTGGGGCGCAGGTGGTGCTGGACACGTTCGACAATTTGACCGAGGTGCTCGACGCCGTCACCGGAGAGCGGTGATGAGGCTTGTCACGGTGCTGAAGATCGTTGCCGCCGCCGCCCTGGTGGTGGTCGTGGCGTTGATCGCGGCCTCCAAGGCGCTGGACAGCGCCAGGTATCAGGCCTTCCTGGCCGATCAAGTGCGGGGTGCCTCCGGGCTGGAACTCAGCTTTTCCGGTCCCACCAAGATCAAGCTTGGCCTCTGGCCGCAAGTCAGCTTCACCGGCTTGACGGTGGCGACCAAGCCGGGCGGCCCGGCGCTTTTGTATGTGGATCGGATCGAGGCGCGGGTGGCATTGCTGCCTTTGGTCTTTCGAATCATCCAGGTGGAAAAGCTCGCCCTCTATCGTCCCATGCTGCGACTGACGCCCATGCAGCGGCCGAGCGGGACGCCGGATATTGGGCATGGCGGCGACAAGATCCCCCCCACCACTTTGGCGGTCAGCGAAGTCCGCATCGAGGATGGCGTGCTCGTCTGGCGCGATGCCGGGAGCACCTCGGATTCCAGCCTGTCCATCGCGCGGGCGGTCATCCAGCCGGAAAGCCTGGCCGGCGGCCCTCTGACCATTCAGGCGGAGGGGCGCAAACAGGGAACCGACTTTAAATTGACCGGAATGGTCGGCGCCGTTTCCAATTTGATTTCGGGAAAACCCTATCCCGTACAGGTCAAAGGCGAGGTCAGCGGCGCCCTGGTGGTGGCCAGTGGCCATGTGGCGGAGCCCCTGTTGGGCAAAGGGGTCGATTTCGATATCAAGGCCCAAGGCGATGAGTTCGCCGATCTTCTCAGGCGCAGCGGCATCATTGCCGCCGACAAGATCCCGACAGTCATCGGGCGCTACAAGATTTCCGCCAAGCTATCGGATGCGGGGGTAACGGACCTTGATGCGGTGTTGGGCAGGCGCGACGGCGCCCTGGTCAGCCTGAAGGGCGCCATCAAGACCTGGGCGACTCTGAGCGGAGTGGATCTGCTTTTGGTGGCCGAGGCGGACAGTCTCGCCGGGCTTAGTCATCTCATGGGCGTCGATTTGCCCAATGGCGGTCCGTTGAAGCTTTCGGCCCGACTCAACGATATGGAGGATGGCTGGCGTCTGACGGGAATCAAGAGTTCCCTCGGCAAGAGCGATTTTACCGGTGAATTGGCCCTGGGGCGTGGGCCGAGGCCGCGCCTTTTCGGACGCTTGGCCGCCGCCGTGTTCGTCCCCGGCGACCTGAGCCTGCCGCAGACCCGCAACGGCGAGTCCACCCGCGCTTCGCCCCAGCGCGTGGCGATTCCGGTGGATGACGGCCGCATTCTGTCGCTTGAAGCAATACCGTTGGATTGGTTGAAGGGGTTTGACCTTGCCATATCACTGACGGCAAGCCGACTCCAATTGGGCGGAGCGATCCTGGCCGACGCCGCGGCGGAGATTGGGCTGACCAATGGCAGGTTCGTCATCGAGGCGATTCAGGCCCGCATGGGCGAAGGCTCCATCTCCGGCGAGATACGTCTCGACGCCACGGGCCGCAATCCCTCGGTCGCCGTCAAGCTGGCGGGGAGCGGAGTCGATCTCGCCACAATGGGAGGCGAGGGGGCCTTGGTTGGGGGACGGGGCGATTTTGCCATCGATGTCAAGGCATTGGGCGCCAGTCCACGGTCCTTGGCGGGCAGTCTGGACGGCAGCTTTTTCGCCGCATTTTCCGATCTCTCCCTGTCTCGCGCCGACCGAGAGCTGATTGGCCAACTTCTCGGCAAATTGGACGATGGTGGTCAAGGCGGTCGCAAGATTCCATGTGCCGCTTTACGACTTGTCGCCAAGGGCGGCAAGATATCGGTGGAACGGGGTTTGACGGTTGAAACCGGGCGGACCACCATCGCGGGATCGGGGTCCGTGGACTTGCGAACAGAGTCCATGGATCTGGCCTTCGCCGCCAAGGGCGGTGCCGGTCTTCGCCTGCGCGGCATGCTTGGCGCCCCGTCGTTCATTGAGGACGGCCCGCCGGTCAGGCTGTCCGCCGAGGCCGCATCCTGCCGGATGGCGGCCAAGAGCCGCCGCTAGATCAAGAGGGCGAGACCGTGTCCAAATCCTTCAAGCGATTCTATCAGCGGTCCGAGGCCGTCGCCGTCGGGGCTGGCGCGGCTATCCATCTGGACGGTAAGCCCGTCAAGACCCCCGGTGGTCGTCCTCTGGCGTTGCCGGGCACGGCCCTTGCCGCCGCCGTGGCGTCCGAATGGGATGCCCAGGGAGAGATGGTGATTCCGGCCTCCATGCCCTTGACCCAGCTTGCCAGCACGGCGCTGGATCGGGTCGGACCGGAACGCGCCCATGTGAGCGCCGAGTTGATGAAATATGCGGGTACCGATCTCCTGTGCTATCGCGCCGAGCGGCCCAGTGACTTGGTTGCACGCCAGACCCAGGGGTGGCAGCCCTTGCTGGACTGGGCGGCGCTGTCATTGGATGCACGGCTGAACGTGACCAATGCCCTGGTGGCGGTGGCGCAGCCGCGCGAGGCGCTTGGCGCCTTGTCCCATGTCCTGGACCGTCAGGATTCATGGCGCCTCAGCGCCATCCAGTCCGCCGCCGCCGCCATGGGATCCTTGATCCTGGCCCTGGCGCTGGCCGAGGGACGCTTGACCGCCTCGCAGGCCTTCGAGCTTTCCCAGTTGGATGAGACCTATCAGATCGAGCAGTGGGGCGAGGATTACGAGGCGGCCGACCGTCGCGCCGCCTTGGCCGCCGACATTGCGGCGGCGGCGCGATTCCTCGAACTCTTGGCGGTTACATGAAGGGCGGGATGGGGCCCAAGGACCGCATCCAGGCGTCGTAGGCCGCCACCGACGGGGCGCGGAATCCGGTTCCCGCCAGTCGGGCCAGGGCGGGGGAGTTCAGCAATTCCTCCACCGGCTTCTTAAGGCACTGGGCGAACGCCGCCTCCAATTCGCTGGTGTAATCGGTCCGATCGGCATCATAGCGGGCGACGAAATTGCCCAGTGGGATACCGTCGGACGTCCAGGCATCCACGGCGCATCCCGTCTTCATCTTGCCGTCCAGGCGCGACCATGACGCCTTGCTGCCGGTCAGCTTGACGACGATCTGAGGGCGAATGGAGGGATCGTTGACCTCCACCGTCTCGAACCCCTTGGCCAAGACCAGCTTGGCGGCCTTGGCCAGGGCGAGGCCCTCGCGGATATTGGTTTCTTCACTTTGATAGCGTGTCAGGGCGATGGTCAACTTGCGGGCGATGTCGGTCTCGCCGACGAAGACCATGACGCGCGCCTTGAACGGTAGAGCCACCCCCGGGACCGGAGCCAGTTGAATGCTGTCCGGGGCAGGCAGATTCGATAGACAGCCGGAGAGAGCCGCCATGATCGCCACTGCCGCCACACCTCTGCCCCACGCCGCCATGCCAATCTCCATTCGCCAGAACCGGGGTACTATAGCGGCGCGACGCCCATGGCCCAACGGATTTGATCGCTAAACTCGCGGGGAGACGGCGCCGTCCTCAAGAGTAAAGAAGAAGGTGGTTCCACCATCGGGATTGGATTCCAGCCAGATGGCGCCATTGCAGCGATGGACGATGCGGCGGCACATGGCGAGGCCGATGCCGGTGCCGACAGTATCGGAATTGGGGGCCAGGCGCTGGAAGATTTCGAAGATCTTGTCGAAATATTGCGGCTCGATGCCGATGCCGTTGTCGGCGACCGAAAATCGCCATGGGCCGTCGTCCAGCCTCTGCGCCGCGACGGAAAGGCGGGGCTTGCGGTCGGGGTGGCGGTATTTGATGCCATTGCCCAGCAGGTTTTGAAACAGGCTGACCATGAGAGAGGGCTCCGACATCACCACTGGCATCGCGCCGACGCTGATCTCCACGCCTTCCTCCTCGATGGTGGTGCGCAGATTATCGAGGGCCTGGCGCAGGGAGTCCGCCGCCGCCACCGGCATCAGTTGCTTGGACTGGCTGGCGATGCGGGAATATTCCAGCAGGTCGGTGATCAGCACCGTCATTCGCTTGCCGTTGTCGACGATGAAGCCGATGAATTCGTCGGCGTCGGAATCCAATCGCTCCTTATAGCGATGCTCCAGCAATTGCGAATAGCTGATGATGTTTCGAAGTGGAGTGCGCAGGTCATGCGAGGCCACATAGGCGAATTGCTCAAGATCGGCATTGGATTGGGCAAGCTTGTGGGCTTCCAGGGCCAGATTGCTCTGGGCGGCCTCGGCGGCGTCCTTGGCTGCGAGAATTTCCTGATTGGAAAGGTCGCGTTCCAAGACGGCCCCGATCCAGCGGGCCAGCAGGCGCATGAATTCGATGTCGCCGTCATCGAATGGACGCGACCGGGGAGTGGGCGAACTGAAGTTCACGGTTCCAAAGCCCCGGCCGCGCACGGTGACGGGGGCGCCGATATAGGCCTCGAGACTGAAGGTCTTGTAGCAAGGGTGCCCGGCATGGGGCGATACCGCCATGTGGGACACCGCGACCACGTCATTGGCGTTCATGGTCAGGGCGCAATAGGTATCGCCGAGGCTGAAGACCTGCCCATTGTGAAGCTCGCCCTCGGTGCCGCCCTCATGGTGAAGGATGGTATAGGCGTCGCTTTCAATGTGGCTGATGATGCCGAGCGGCAGACCAAGATGCTTGGCGCCCAGAGCCAGGGACTTTGTCAATTGATCGCTGGCGTCGGCGTTGGGAAGCGCCGCGATGTCATTCAAGGCCCGCAGCGCCGCCCTCTCCTCGGAAATCTCGATTTCCTTGTTGCGCGCCAGATCGCGCTCCATGGTGCGCTGCTGGATGAGAGCGGCGGCGGCGGTCATGGCTTGGCCGACCTCGTCGGCCTCCTTCAATCCCAGGGGCGGCAGCGATACCTGTTCGCCGTTTCCCATGGCCAAGGCCGGAAAAATCAGGGCGCCAATGGGGCCGGTGATATCGCGCGCCATTTTCTGGGCGAGCAGAAGTCCGGTGATCAGAACCAGCATGCCGCCAATCGCGCCGAGCCAGAGTGAGTGGTTGATTTCGGCTTCCAAGACGTTCCTTGGCACGGCGATGGCCGCGGTCCAGCCGTAACGGGCCGAGCGGTGATAGGCGAGCATGACGCCGGTGCCCTCTAGGATATAGGTCTCCACCACTCCGGCGGACGGTCCGTTCAGGGAGTCAAGGATCGCCCGTACCCCCTTCTGGCCCACGTATTTTTCCGGTGACAGACTGCGGGCGACAATGGTCCCGCTACTGTCGAACACTCCCGATATCCAAGGCGCGGGGCGTGCTTGCCGATCCAAGGTAGGTGAAAAAGTGTCGGCGTTCAGGGATATGGTCAGGACGAAGGCCATCTGGTCCTGGCGGAATATGGGCAGGGCCAGGGCGACCAGCGGCCGATTGAGAACCGGACCGACGAAAAGGTCCGACAAGACCATTTTTCCGGAGTCTCGGACTTGGAAGAAGAAGTCCGGGATTTGACGTGGCAAGGGTTCGCCATAGGGCTTCAAGGTGTTGACGATCTGGCTCCCATCGGAGGCCAGCAACACGAAATTCAAGCCGGAGGTCTGCGGCAAGACCTTGCGCGCCTGGGCGTGGAAACCGGCGAAGTCGTTCTGTTCAAGGTATGGTGACGTCGCCAGCGCCTTCAGGGCGGCCTCGGATGTGGCGATGACCGTTTCCATATCGCTCAATAGCGCGCTGGTGCTCGACTGAAGCGAGCCCGCCAAGGCGTCGCGCTGGCGGACATGATTCGTCCAGCTGCTGTAGGCGACATAGAGCCACGCAGGCAGGAAGCAGGCGATCACCAGCACCGCGATGCGATAATTGATTCTGAGTTGGCAATAGCGTTTGGAGAACCAATCAATCGACACAGCGTGCTAGCCCTTTCAACTTGGGCAGAGCATAGATTGCCGTTCGCCGCTAGGAAAGGCCTATTGCCTTAATTGATTGAGGAAAGGCCGGAGGTTTTGACCCGCTTCTGCCATTCGTTCATGAAGGTCTGGAAGTCCTGGACCTGCTTGATCTTCTCGCCGACCCGGCGGTAGTCGATGATTCCCCGCTCGGCCTCGCTGGTCAGCAAGTCGAAGGCTTCCTTCCATTCGGTGCTGGCCATCAGCGGTCCATAGGTCCGCCGCAGACGGGTCAGGCCGCGCTCGTCGCGTCCCAGGGTCATGGCGATGGCGGTGTCGAGCAGGCGGCGGGCCATGACGGGGTCCAGCGGCTTGTTGCCCGGCGGCTTCTCGATGGTGCTTTCCAGGGTGGCGGCGGCGTCGGGCCAGCGCTTTTGGTGCCAGTAGATGTCGCCGCGCAGCTTGCGGGCCGGATCGCTCTGGTCGTTGATGATCAGGGCCAGCGCCTCGGCGGTGCGGCCGAGATCGTCGAGGGCCTGGACCCGGAGATAGCGGCGTTGGGCCGCCAGATCGGCGGGAATATCCGGAACCTCGCTGGCCTCCAGGGCTTCCAGCGCCAGGCCGGGCTTGCGGTCGGAGATGTTGAGGAAGGCGAGACGGGCGCCGACGCGGGCCTTGTCCAGCCCGGACAAGCGGAACTCCACTTGATGGCGCAGCAACTCGCCCGCCCGATCCAACAGGTCCACCGCCGCCAGCCGGTCGGCCAGACGACGGATCATCTCGTCGCCCTTGGTGCCCGTGGGCGTCAGCTCCTGGAACTCGTCATAAAGGCCGATGGCCACCACCGGCTGAAGCTTGTCGGCCTCTCCCGCCAGGAACAGCTTATTGAAAGCCTCGTTCATTTCCTCGGTGACGTTCGGGATATCGGGATTGTCGGGGTAATTGGCGGCAAGGCTATGCATGCTGCGCAGGCCTTCGCCATAGCGTCCGGCCGCGATCTGCAACTGTCCAAGGCGCTTCATCAACTGGTATTCGAAATCCTCGCCGCGCCAGGCGAAGCGCAGCTTCTCGAATTCGCTGATGGCTTCGGACGGGGTCATTTTCTTGAGGCGCAGCATCAATTCGATGCGGTCCCGGGCGGCATAGGCGCGGTCGGGGCGGCTCTCGCTGGCCTCGGCGTCGCGGAAGCGGGTGATGGCCTGTTCGTACTGCTTGCCCGCCACGGCGGCCAAACCCGCGAGATAGGAGATCTTGCCCACATCGCGGCGGGAAAGACCGGGGCCCATCATGGCGTCGACGATCTTGGCGGCGCCCTTGCCGTCGCCCGCCGCCGCCACGGTCTTGGCCGCCACCTCGCCGATACCCATGCGCAGGCTGCGCGGCCAGCCCTTGATGTCTTCCGGCGCCAAGCGCAGCACCAAGGCGTGCTTGTTGGGATCGGGCAGTGAACGGGCACTGGCGGCGGCCAGGAACAACTGGACGGTGGCATCGCCTTTCAAGGCAGGCAAGGACAGGTCGGCGATGGCGTCGGCATCCCGATACATCAGGAAATTGGCGGCGCCTCGAACGGCGCGATAGGCCGGCGTGTCGACCACGTTGGGATCGGCGGCGGCCATGATCTTGAGCACGCCCAGGGCCTCGGCGCCAAAGCCGTTGGCCACGTAATGACGGGCTATTTCAAGGCGCTGGGCATTCTTGTCGTCGGGCCGCACGAAGGTCAGGCGGCTTTGCAGCTTTCGATGTTCATCGACGAATTTGTCGTTGCCGCCACGCAGCCATTTTGGAATTTCCAACGGCCCGGTCGCCATGGCATCGGCGCCCATCTTGGCGTCGGGCATACCGCCCGATTCCTCTGGGGTAGCGCCGGGCGCCAGACCGGACAGGTAGAGGCCGCCGGGCATGGTGGCTTCGACGGTCGCCTTGTTGACGTCCAGGCGGGCGGCATCCGTGCGCATGACGGCGGCGGCGCCCTGGGCGGTGGGCAGAATCTCCAGGCCGGGATATTCCCGTCCGCCACGAACGCCGAGACCGATGGTCGGCACCGTCACGATCTGAATGGAATCGCCGACCTCGGGATCCTTCAGCACCATGGCGGGCGAACCGTCGGCCATGGCGATCACCACCCGTCCGCGATCCTGGAAATCCATCTGAGTCTTGACCTCGGCCCCCACCTTGGGCGCCAGCGGCTGCTCCTGGATGTCCAGAACCCACAACTGGCCTTCCTTGCGGATGGAAGGGTTGAAGCCGGGGCGGGTGATCATGCGGACAGCGGTGCCCTTGAAGCCCTGGATCTGCTCCACATGCAGAACCACATCGCCGCCGGTCCGCTTCAAAAGCTTGGTGTCCACCTCGACCTTGAGATCGAAGACCGCCCACAACCACCCGGCGCGACGGAATACCGCGGCCCCGGTCGGCTTGTCGAAGGAAAAGCCGAGGCTGACCGACTTCCCATCGGCAGGCGCGGCCGGAGCAGGTTCGGCCGCCGGCGTGCCGTTGGCCGCCTTGGACTCGCCGTTCGCCTTGCCATTCGTGGGAGGGGGCGGCGCCAACGGCTTGAGCGACGGAGGTTGCTCCTCGGAGCCCAGCGTCGGCGCCAAGGGAGGTGGTGTGCCGCCATTGGCACGGGGGGGAGGGGCGGCCCCGGCGGGGCGGACCAGATCGACGGCGACCCGTGGACCGGAGGTAAAGTGCCGAACCCGCATGCCGGGCGGCAGCGCCAATGAGACTGAGGTTCCCTTGCCGACCGTCTTCGATTCCAGATAGGAGACATCGGGGGGCAGGGACGCCTTCAGCGAGGTGACGTTGACATTGGCCAGCCGGTCGAAATTGATGGAGACCTTGCCTCCGGCCTCGTCCACCGAATAGCCGACCGGCTTTGGCCAATCGAACACCAGCCGGTTGAAGCCGGTGTGCTCGCCGCCGCGCACCATCAGATCGATGGCGGGGCCGGTGGCTTCGACGGCCGTGGGCGGCGGGGCCGGAGGGGCGGCGGCGGCCGGGGGCTTCGGGTCTTTCGGCGTCTCGGTGGCGGGCGTCGGAGCGGGCGCGGTTGAGCTTGTCTGGTTCTTGCTTTCCACCAGATCGACCACCACCGAGGTGCTGGTCTGAAAGCTTTTGATCTGGACCGGAACCGCCAGGGGAAAGGTCGCCATCTTGCGGTCGGGACTGAGGGTGACGCCCTTCAGGTAACGCGACAGCGGCTTGAGCACCACCTTGGGATCACCGGCGATGGGCTTGTCGAAGCGAACCACCAATTGGTTATTGACGACATCAGCGGAAAATTTAACCGGCCCGTCCCAGTCGAACACCATGCGGCCGTATCCGTCATGTTCGGCGGCCCTGGGGGAAGATTGGGCGATGGCGACGCCGATGGGGGCGAGCAGCGCAAGCAGGAGGATGATGACGCGGATGAAGAGCGGCACCGCCATCCGTCTTCCGCCGCTGGCTTGGCTTGCAGCCTCCATGGGAAGACGGCCCGGCTAGTCGAAGCTGGCGAGCAGCGCGTCGATATCGGCCTGATTGGTGCCGTTGCCGGGCAGCTGCGGGCCGTTGAGGAGATCCTCGTCGGTCAGGGGCTTGGGCGCGCCGTCGCCCTCCTTGGCGCTTTCGATTTCACCGCCGAACATCTTGACGAGGCTTTCGACCCGGTCCTCGATATCCTTCAAGGCCTTGACCACCTTGGTGATGCGCTGACCCGTGATGTCTTGGAAGGTACAGGCCTCGAAGATGCGGGTGGTGATCTCGTCGAGTCGGTTGGCCACGTCCTGATCGATCATGGGAGACAGGCTGCCAAGGCTTTCGGCGGCGTCCATGATCTCATTGGTGGCGGCCTCGGTGGCGCCGACGATGGCATCCAGCTCATCGGTGGCCGAAGCGATGAACTCGTTCTTGATCTCGCCGGGACGAAGGGCGGCGATCTCTTCCTTGGCGGCGTGGATGTACTTGGACAGGGATTCCAGTTCACGATAAAGGCGGAGATCACCGGCGTTGATGTCGCCGGTCATGGTGTCGAGCATGGCCCGCACCACTTCTCCGATTTTATCGACGTGAACGGTATCGCCATGCTCCTGGCGAATGGCGTCTAATCGCAGTTCCAGATCGCGGTCAACGCCCTTCGCCGGCATGGTCCCTGGCTCCTTCAGAGTTAGAAGTCGCCCAACACGCTGGTCATCTTGGTCTTCAACGTCTCGGCGTTGAACGGCTTGACGATATAGTTGGAAACGCCGGCTTCCTTGGCCGCGATGACGTTTTCCGACTTGGATTCGGCCGTGACCATGATGAAGGGAACCGGCTTCAGCTTGGGATCGGCGCGGACTTCGCGCAGCAGCTGCAGGCCGGTCATGGGCTCCATGTTCCAGTCGGAAATCACAAGACCATAAGTACCGACGCGAAGCATCTGCAGCGCCATGGCGCCGTCGGTGGCTTCATCAACGTTGTTGAAACCAAGCTGCTTGAGCAGGTTACGGATGATTCGCAACATCGTCTTGTAATCATCCACGATGAGGACGTTCATATTCTTATCGACAGCCATTCATCCGCTCCTTCGAGACACCTGGCACCAGAGCCTAAGATGCCGGTAACCCACAATTTTCCTAGTTAAGATAGGGATAGGCACTTGCGCAAGTCATTTTTTATGCAATCGACATTAATTACCCGCCCGGGGCCACTTTCGGCATCGGTATCTGGCGTCTTTGCGCCAATTCCGAAGTAACACCCTTGGCCTTTGACGGGTCCATCTCAGCCAAGATCGGCGCGACCTTCTGCTCTTTCATGCGCTCCAGCACTTCCAGCAGGATGCTCATGTCAAGCTGTTCAAAGATTTTCGCTGCTTCCTTGGGCTTCATATTTTCATAAATCTTCACCAACGACCGCATTTTGTTGTCTTCCTGGTCGTTGTATTGGCGCAACAGACCTTCGATGGTGTGTTGCAGCGTCTTCATCTCGGCGACCTTGCGGTCGATCTGGTCCTCGGCGGCCTTCAGCAGGGCCTCGCGCCGTTCGATGTCGCGCTCGCGCACATCCAGGGTGCCGCGTCGCTCTTGAAGTTTTTGCAGGACGTCCATTTCGGTCTGGGTCATGCCGCCGCCGTCGCGGGGCGCGGCGCTGGTGGCGGCCGGGGCATTGGCCGGTGTGGCGGCCGGGGCGGCGGGGGGCGGCGCCTCGGCCTTGGCGGCGGCGGGCGTGGCGGGGGGCTGCGGCGGCGTGGCATTGGGCTTGGGCGGCTGCTGGGCCTGCAATTCGGCCACGGACAGCGAGCCCATGCCGAACACGCCCTTGAAGATATCGGTGACCCGCACCGACAGCATCAGGACGCCGACGAAGATCAGGACCGGAAGCACCCGGACGATGGGCGGGCGGCCGTTTTCCTGATGGCCAGGCGCATTGGTGGTGGCGGGCGGCGGCGCGGGCCTTGGGGCCGGGCGTTGAGGCTTGGATTGCTTGCGGGGCTTGGTTGCCATTGCTTTGCCCCTATCTCATGGACTGGAGGGCGCGCAGCAATTCGCGCTCGGCTTCCGAGCGTTCGTCGCTTTCCTGCTCGGCACCGGCCGCCGCCGCCGCGATGGCGGCCTGCTGGGCAGCGCGGCCGGCGGCGCCACGCGGTGCCGGACCCGGGGCAGCGCTGACGGCGGCGGTGGGCGCCGAAGCCTTGCCGTCGGTCCGGGCCGAGCGCACGGAATTTTCCAAGCGATTGGCCATGGTGTCGGCGCGTTCGATCATGAAGGCGAGATCGTCGCGCAAGGATTGGGCCTTTTCCACCCGTTCCTGCAAGGCATGTCCGGCGTCTTCCGCCGCCTTGCGCAGCTTGGGGATGGAGGATTCGGCCCGGACGGTGGCCTCGTTGAAATTGATGATGGTCTTGGCGAGGTCGTCGCGGTTCTTGCGCAGAGCGGACAGGCGCGAGTTCAGCATCACCGCGTAGCCGATGGTGGCGATCAGCAGCAACGAAACCACGATGTCCAGTGCGACCTTCCAATCCACGTCTCTTACCCCTTGTCGCGTCGGCTGGTGTCGTCGACTTGAATGGCGATGTGCTGGCCCTTGCGTCCCATGCGGCCACGGAACAGGGCGATCTCGCCGCAGCGCATGTCGATGGGCGAATCGGCGGTGGCGTTGAGAGTCAGCTTGGAGCCTGGCTTCCAAGCCAGAACCTCGCGCAGATTCATCACCTGCTCGTCCAGCACGGCTTCCAGTTCCACCTCGGTCATCCACAGCTCTTCGGCCAAGTGGGTTTCCCAGATGGAGTCGCGGCCGAACTTTTCACCCATGAACATCTGCAGCAGAAGTTCGCGCACGGGTTCCAAGGTGGCGTAGGGCAGCAGCAGTTCAAGACGTCCGCCGCGATCCTCCATGTCGATGCGCAGCTTGGCGACGATGGCGGCGTTGCTGGGGCGCGAGATGGTGGCGAAGCGCGGATTGGTTTCCAGCCGGTCGAAGCGGAAGGTGACCGGGCTCAACGGGTCGAAGGCGGCCGAAAGGTCCGACAGGACCACATGGACCATGCGTTCGACCAGATTGCGTTCGATGGTGGTGTAGGGACGGCCTTCGATGCGCATGGCCGCCGTGCCGCGACGTCCGCCCAGCAGCACGTCGACGATGGAATAGATCAGCGAGGAATCCACGGTCAGCAGACCGAAATTGTCCCATTCCTCGGCCTTGAACACCGCCAGCATGGCAGGCAGCGGAATGGAGTTCAGATAGTCGCCGAAGCGCAGCGACAAGATGTTGTCCAGCGAGACTTCCACGTTGTCCGAGGTGAAATTGCGCATGGAAGTGGACATCATGCGCACCAGCCGGTCGAACACCACTTCCAGCATGGGAAGGCGTTCGTAGGACACCAGTGCGGAATTCAGGATGGCTTGGATGCCCGACTTGTCGCCAGCGCCGCCGCCGTCGTCGTCGAAGCCCAGCAGCGAGTCGATTTCGTCTTGGTTCAGGACGCGGGTGGAATCCTTGGCGACGGCCGCCTGGGTTTCGCCGCCGGTATCTCCGGCGCCGAGCATGGCTTCCCATTCGGCGGCCATGGCGCCGCCGTCTTCTTCTCCGCCGCCGCCGCCGCCTCCGCCGCCCCCACCGCCACCATCGCCGTCACCGGCCATGGCAGCCCATTCCTTCATGAGGGCTTCTTCGTCATCGGCGCCTCTGGGTTGGCCGCCTTCGTCTTCCATTGCCATTCCAGCGTTACGCCGGTCCTCTACTGGACCAGCATTTCCTTGAACAATACGTCGCTGACCTTGACCGGCTTGACCGCCGCGTTGACGCGGGTCAGCAATTCCTCGCGAAGCAGGTGCATGCCCGCCGCGCCCTGAAGATCCTCGATGCGCAATTCGCGCAGATAGACCTGAAAATTATCCACGATGCGCGGCAGCATCTGTTCGACGCGCGGCTGATCGGTGATGGCTTCCAGCTCCAGCGCCACCCTCAGCTTGAGGAAGGCCTGCTTGCGGCCGGTGGCCTGCAGGTTGACCAGCATTTCCGGCAGGTCCATGAAGGCCGCCGCCTGGACCGCCTTGGGCGGCGGCGGCGCGGCCGGGGCATGTTCCTCGGTGGCGTGCTCGTCGGCCTTCTTCTTGCCGAGCAGGGAGTCGAGGATGCCCGAGAAGTAGAGTCCCGCACCGGCGCCGCCCAAGAGTAGGATCGGCAGCACGATGATCAGGATCTTCTTGATCGGTAAGCCTTTTTTCGGCGAATCCGATGACTCTTCCGAGCCTTCGCCTTCTTCGAAATCTTCTTCCAGGTCTTCGGCCATGGCCCTCTTCCGAATGATCGGCGCGCCGAGCCGGGAGAACCCAGTCGTGCGCACTCTAAAAACTAGCCCTTGGCGGTTAACAGAAGGTTGCGATTCCGAGAAAGATTAGCGTTTTCCGGAATTCATTGGTCCGCGCCCCTGTGGCTTCCCCTCCGTGAGCGGCCCCAGGATACCAATGGGAAGGGTGGCCCGGCAATAAGTGCCCGGCAACACCGCCCATGGTTCTGTCATATTTCTGAAGGACTCTAGGAAAGCCGCCATTTCATGAAGTTGGCACGGGCGATGCAAGAGATCTGGCGAACCGCTTTGCCAGTGAGTTGGACCATGCAGAACACAGCCTATATCGCTCTTTCCCGCCAAGCCGCCTTGCAGCGCCAGTTGGACGTTGTCGCCAACAACATGGCCAATGCCAATACCATGGGCTTCAAGGGCGAGCAGATGATGTTTCGGGAATTTCTGGTGCCGACCCGCTCGTCCGAACGCGCCGTTGGCGGCAAGCTGTCCTTCGTTCAGGATGTGGGCGTGCTGCGCGACGTTCGCGAAGGTCCGCTGACCAAGACCGACAATCCGCTGGATTTCGCCATCCACGGCGACGGCTATTTCCAGATCGAGACCGAATCGGGCATGCGCTACGGCCGCAACGGCCACTTCCGCATGGACCAGAGCGGCATGCTGGTGAATTCACAGGGCTTCGCCGTCATGGACGACCGCGACCAACCCATCATTTTCGCCCCCAACGAGACCCGCATCGAGGTTTCCGAGGAGGGCACCGTGTCCACCGAGAATGGCCGTGTCGCCAAGCTGAAGGTGGTCAAGTTCGCCAACGACCAGGAACTGCGCAAGGCGGGCGACGGATTGTTCGAGACCACCCAGGATCCCGAGGCCGTCCAGCGTCCCGCCGTCATCCAGGGAATGATGGAGGAATCCAACGTTCAGCCGGTGGTCGAAATGACCCGGATGACGCAGATCCTGCGCGAATACCAAGGCGTTCAGAAGATGCTCGACAACGAGCATGAGCGTCAGATGAAAGCCATGCAAACGCTGTCGAACGCCAAGGCGTCTTGATAGAAATCGAGGGGAAGGATTACCGCCATGCGCTCGTTGAACATCGCCGCCACCGGCATGCTGGCCCAGCAGACCAACGTCGAAGTGATCTCGAACAATATCGCGAACATGAACACCACCGCCTATACGCGGCGGCGTCCTGAATTCGCCGATCTGCTCTACCAGAACCTGCGCCGCGTCGGCTCGCAGTCGTCGGATACCGGCACCATCGTGCCGACCGGCGTGCAGTTGGGCCTGGGCGTCAAGACCACGGCGGTCTATCGCATCACCGAGCAGGGCAGCGTCCAGAACACCGACAACACGCTGGATCTCGCCATCCAGGGCAAGGGCTACTTCCGCGTCCTGCTGCCCTCGGGCGAGACCGCCTATACCCGTGACGGCTCCTTCCAGCTTTCCCCGGAAGGCAATATCGTCACCCACGAAGGCTATCTGGTGCAGCCGCAGATCACCATTCCCCCCGACGCGGTCGGCGTCACCGTGGACGCCACCGGCCAGGTGATCGTCAAGCAGGACGGTCAGGTGCAAAGCCAGGTGAAGGGCCAGTTGACCCTGGCCACCTTCGCCAATGACGCTGGCCTGGAAGCCCGCGGCAACAACCTGTTCATGGAAACCCCGGCCTCGGGCCAGCCCTCCACCCAGCCGCCCGGCAAGCCCGGCTTCGGCTCGCTGTTGCAGGGCTTTCTCGAGACCTCCAACGTCAACGTCGTCGCCGAAGTCACCAATCTGATCGGCGCCCAGCGCGCCTATGAAATGAATTCCAAGGTGATCCAGGCGTCCGACGAGATGCTCTCCACCATCAATCAGATGAAGTGAGGCCGTCATGACCCGCTCCTTCGCCCGCGCCTCCCTCGCCGCCCTTGCCGTCGCCGCCTCGGTGGCCCTCGGCTCCGCCGCCGGCTGGGCCGCCTCGCTGCCGCCCTCGCTCAAGCCCGCCGTGGTCATCGAAGGCGATGTCATCCGCCTCGGCGATCTCTGGGACAATCTCGGCGACAAGGCGGAGACCCCGCTGGCCAATGCGCCGCAGCCGGGCAAGCGCGTCACCCTGGAAACCCGCTGGCTGGCCGCCGTGGCCCAGTCCTACGGCATCGACTGGCGCCCCGCCAACGCCTTCGAGCGTTCGGTGGTCGAGCGCTCGGGCCAGACCGTTGACTCCCGCGCCATCGAAACCGAGATCAAGGAAGCGCTCCGTCTGGAAGGCGCCCCCATCAACGCTTCCGTCGAAGTCACCAACCGCGCCTCCCTGGTGCTGACCGTCCCCTCGGGCATCACGCCGACCATCGGCGTGCGCGACGTGATCTACGACCAGCGCATGAACCGCTTCTCGGCGGTGGTCGAGGTTCCCGCCGGTTCGCCGACCGCCAGCCGCGTCAAGGTCATGGGCAATGTCTTCGCCTCGGCCCGCATCCCGGTCCTGGCCCGTCCCATGGGGCGCGGCGACACCATCACCGAGGCCGATATCCAGTGGGTCGACGTGCGCGAGGAAGTCATTCGTCGCGACGTGGTCACCGGTATCCGCCAGCTGATCGGCCAAGAGCCGCGCTATCAGCTGCGCGCCGGTGCTCCGATCCGCACCGTCGAGGTTCAAAAGCCGGTGGTGGTCGCCAAGAACAGCGCGGTGACCATGATCGTGCGCAACAAGTTCATGACGCTGACCGCCCAGGGCCGCGCCGTCGAGGACGGCAGCACCGGCGACGTCATCCGCGTCACCAATATCCAAAGCAAGCAGACCGTCGATGCCAAGGTCGAGGGTGCGGGGCAAGTCTCCGTCATCCCCGGCGGCATGCGCGCCCTGGCCAACTGACGAGTAGATGGGAGGACCGATCATGATCCGCCGCGATACATTCCCCAAGACGCTGCGTGCCATCGCCGTCATCGCCGCCGTCGCCGAACTTTCGGCCTGCAATATGATGACCCGCATGTCGGAAGTGGGCTCGGGCCCGCAGATTTCCAACATCCAGAATCCGACGCAGAAAGCCGGATACCAGCCCATCAGCATGCCCATGCCGCAGCCGGTGGCCCCGCCCATCAACGCCAATTCCCTGTGGCGGCCGGGCGCTCGCGCCTTCTTCAAGGATCAGCGCGCCAAGGATGTGGGCGATATCCTGACCGTCTCGGTGTCCATCAGCGACAACGCCACCCTGACCAGCACGCTGACCAATACGCGGGCCGGTTCGGAAGTGGCGGGCAGCAGCACCACCGGCAGCCCCTTCAGCCTGCTGGGCTTCGAGAACAGCCTGAACAAGATCCTGCCCGACACGCTCAGCCTGTCCAGCCTCGCCGATCTGAAGTCGGCCTCCAGCGTCGCCAATACCGGCAAGACGGCGCGGACGGAAGCCATCAGCGTGACCATGGCCGCCGTCATCACCCAGGTGCTGCCCAACGGCAATCTGGTGATCTCGGGCCGCCAGGAATTCCGGGTGAACTACGAAATGCGCGAACTGTCCATCCAGGGCATCATCCGCCCCGAGGACATCAGCTCGTCCAACAGCGTGACCTCGGAAAAGATCGCCGAGGCCCGCGTCTACTACGGCGGACGCGGTCTGGTCAGCGATGTCAGCCAGCCGCGCTACGGCCAGCAGATCTTCGATATCATCTTCCCGTTCTGATCAAACGGACCATTCCCGTCGTCATCCACCGGAGGGGCGGAAAGCTCCCCCGGTGGATGGGCATTTCTTGCCGAGCAATTCCTGTCCCTTATATAAGGAGGCGGAATGTTCCTATGGGGATGGGTCGTCATGAAGCGTATCGCCACTCTCGTCATCCTGCTGGGCCTTGCCGCGCCCTGTGCCCAGGCCCAGACCCAGGCGGTTCCCGCCTCCAAGGAGCAGGTCCGACTGACCTTCGCTCCGGTGGCCCGGCAAGTGGCCCCGGCGGTGGTCAACATCTACACCAAGCGGGTGGTGCACGCGCAGGCCTCGCCCATGTTCGCCGACCCGTTCTTCCGCCGCTTCTTCGGCGACGTTCCCGGCATGACGCGGGACCGGGTGCAAAGCTCGCTGGGCTCCGGCGTGCTGGTGGGCAGCGACGGCACGGTGGTGACCAATCACCATGTCATCAAGGATGCCGACGAAGTCACCGTGGTCCTGTCCGACCGCCGCGAGTTCGAGGCCCGCATCGTTGGTTCGGACGAGCGCTCCGACTTGGCCGTGGTCAAGATCGAATCCAAGGGCGAGACCTTTCCCACCCTGGTCCTGGGCGATTCCGACAAGATCGAGGTGGGGGATCTGGTGCTCGCCATCGGCAATCCCTTCGGCGTCGGCCAGACGGTGACCCAGGGCATTATCTCCGCCCTGGCGCGCACCAATGTGGGGGTGTCCGACTTCCGCTCCTTCATCCAGACCGACGCTGCCATCAATCCCGGCAATTCCGGCGGCGCCCTGGTGGACATGGACGGCCGCCTGATCGGCATCAACACGGCGATCTATTCCAAGGACGGCGGCTCCAACGGCATCGGCTTCGCCATCCCGACCGCCTTGGTGCGCAACGTGGTGGCCAGCATCACCAAGGGCGGCAAGGTGGTGCGGCCCTGGCTGGGAGCCGGGGGGCAAGCGGTCACCGCCGATCTGGCCCAGGCCTTGAAACTGCCCCGACCACTGGGGGTTCTGGTCAACAACGTCTATAAGGATTCTCCGGCGGCGCGGGCTGGCCTACAAAATGGCGACGTCATCACCGCCGTCCAAGGCCGCGAGGTGGACGACCCCGAGGGCATGCGCTTCCGTCTCGCCACCCTGCCGGTGGGCGGCGACGCCCAGTTGACGGTGTTGCGGGCCGGAGTGGAGCGCCAAGTCACCGTCCGCCTGATCGCGCCGCCGGAAAATCCGCCGCGCGACCAGACCGAGCTGACCGGCCGCAATCCGTTCAGCGGGGCGACGGTGGTCAACATCAACCCGGCCCTGGCCGAGGAGATCGGCATCAATTCCGGGCAGATCGGCGTCTTCGTGCTGGGGGTGCGGCGCGGTTCGGTGGCCAATCGGCTGGGGGTTCAGCCGGGCGATCTGATTTTGCGCATCAACGACAAGCCGGTGGCCAATGTGGCCGAGGTCAAGGCGGCATTGACGAATGAGCGGCCGCGCTGGAGCATCACCATCAACCGCGACGGCGAGACCATGACCCAGGCGATCGGGGGATGACCACGCTACAGTCATGCGGGCAGGATGCCCGCGCTCCCGCAAGCGGCGGACGTGCCTTGGAGCGCGGCCGTCCCGGCCGCATCGGACGGCAGAACCTTAACGGCCGGACACCATGACATCGCTCTTTGAAAAAGAGGAGAATCGTCCCCTGGCGGAACGGCTGCGACCGGGCGCGCTGGAAGAGGTGGTGGGGCAAGGCCATCTGCTGGCGGCCAATGCGCCCTTGGGGCGCATGCTGGCGGCGGGACGGCTGGCCTCCATCATCCTGTGGGGGCCGCCGGGCTGCGGCAAGACCACCATCGCGAGGCTGCTGGCCGAGCGCACCGATCTGCATTTCGAGCCGCTGTCGGCGGTGTTCTCCGGCGTCGCCGACCTGCGCAAGGTGTTCGAGGCGGCGGGCAAGCGCAAGGAAGCAGGGCAGGGCACCCTGCTGTTCGTCGACGAGATCCACCGCTTCAACCGGGCCCAGCAGGACGGTTTCCTGCCCTATGTGGAAAACGGCACCGTGGTGCTGGTGGGGGCCACCACCGAGAATCCCTCCTTCGAGCTGAATTCGGCGCTGCTGTCGCGCTCCCAGGTTTTGGTTCTGCACCGGCTCGACGACGCGGCGCTGGACTCGCTGCTGGACCGCGCCGAGGCGGCGCTGGGACGCAAGCTGCCGCTTGATCCCGATGCGCGGGCCGCCGTCAAGGCCATGGCCGACGGCGACGGCCGCTATCTGCTCAATCTCGCCGAGGATCTGGCGTTGCTGCCGCCCGAGCCCGTGCTTGGCCCTTCCGAATTGGCCGAGGCCGTGCAGCGCCGGGCGCCGTCCTACGACAAGGACCGCGAGGGCCACTACAACCTGATCAGCGCGTTGCACAAGAGTCTGCGCGGCTCCGACACCGACGCGGCGCTCTATTGGATGGCGCGCATGCTGACCGGTGGCGAGGATCCGCTGTTCATCGCCCGGCGGCTGACCCGTTTCGCGGTGGAGGATATCGGGCTGGCCGATCCCAACGCGGTGGTGCAGGCCCTGGCGGCCTGGGACGTCTATGAACGCCTGGGATCGCCGGAGGGCGAGCTGGCCCTGGCGCAATTGGTGATCTATCTGGGCACCGCGCCCAAATCCAACGCCGCTTATGCCGCCTTCAAGGCCGCCATGAAGTCGGCCAAGGACACCGGCTCGCTGATGCCGCCGAAGCATATCTTGAACGCGCCCACCAAGCTGATGAAGGAGATCGGCTACGGCAAGGGCTACCAGTACGACCACGACGACCCCGACGGCTTTTCGGGCCAGAACTATTTTCCCGACGAGATGCCCCGCCAGCGCTTCTACCGGCCGGTGGAGCGCGGCTTCGAGCGCGACGTCGGCAAGCGGCTGGAGTATTGGGACAAGCTGCGGGCAAGGAAGGGCGGTCAATAGCGGAGCCCCCTCTCCCGCGAGGGGAGAGGGAAGGGATGTCTAGCCCTCTCCCCTCGCGGGAGAGGGTGGCCCGCAGGGCCGGTGAGGGGGCTTGCCCAAAAACCGGATTCGCCATAGAACCGGTATCAGGGGCGGTTAGCTCAGATGGTAGAGCATCTCGTTTACACCGAGAATGTCGGCGGTTCGATCCCGTCACCGCCCACCAATCCAACAAATTCCCCCCATGAATCCATGCGTTCTGGCAAGCGGAAAAAGCGCGTGGGGCAGGGCTTGTTTGCTTGACAGGCCCTGGGGCCTGCATTACACCACGCCTACCCACGCGGGTGGCTGCGGAGGGGGTGTAGCTCAGTTGGTCAGAGCGCCGGCCTGTCACGCCGGAGGTCGCGGGTTCGAGCCCCGTCACTCCCGCCACCGCGCTGAATTCGATCGCCTGTGCGAGGGGCGGGGCGGTCGGAATGGGTCCGCGGTGATTTGGTTTGTGGCAAGGAGGGGGCCTCCCTATCGACCTTCGCGATTCGTCGCTTTTCCAGCTGACACTTCCGGGCTTGCTCCCAATTGCCTTGCGCAAGGCCCGACTGATGCGGAATATGCGACGTGACGGAAGTCGGTGACGGTCTCCGGTCGTGTTATCTCTTGAGCTAGGGCAGGAACGATGGACGCTTGGCTGCTCGAATATCTGCCGATCCTGATTTTCCTCGGCATCGCCATTGTCATCGCGGCGATCTGCATCGGGGCCTCATGGGTCGTGGCGCGGCAAAAGCCCGATACCGAAAAGGCGTCGGCCTATGAATGCGGCTTCGACGCATTCGGCGACGCCCGTTCCAAATTCGAGGTTCGCTTCTACCTCGTCGCCATCTTGTTCATCATCTTCGATCTGGAAGTCGCGTTCCTGTTCCCCTGGGCGGTGACGCTGGGCAAGCTGGGCATGTTCGGCTTCTGGTCCATGATGGTGTTCCTGGGCGTGCTGACCATCGGCTTCATCTACGAATGGCGAAAGGGAGCCTTGGAATGGGAGTGAACCCGTCCTCCAGCGGTATCATCACCGCCGATCACGCGGCGCCGCTGCCTCCTGGCGCGGCGCAAGACGCGTTGCTCAAGGCCGTCACCACCGAGATTTCCGACAAGGGCTTCGTGCTGGCCAGCGTCGACTCGGTGGTCAACTGGGCGCGCACCGGAAGCTTGTGGCCCATGACTTTCGGTCTGGCCTGCTGCGCCGTGGAAATGATGCATGCCGGCTGCGCGCGCTATGACATGGATCGCTTCGGCGTCGTCTTCCGCCCCAGCCCGCGCCAGTCCGATCTGATGATCGTGGCGGGAACCCTGACCAACAAGATGGCTCCGGCGCTGCGCCGCGTCTATGACCAGATGGCCGAGCCGCGCTGGGTGATCTCCATGGGGTCGTGCGCCAATGGCGGCGGCTATTATCACTATTCCTATTCGGTGGTGCGCGGTTGCGACCGCATCGTGCCGGTGGACATCTATGTGCCGGGCTGCCCGCCCAGCGCCGAGGCGCTGATGTACGGCATCTTGCAGCTACAGAAGAAGATTCGCCGCACCGGCTCCATTCTCCGATAGCGCCTGAACGAGGGACGGCCCAAACATGACGCAAGCGCTGAAGGATCTAGGCGACTATATCGCCGCAGCTCTGCCCCAGGACGTGCTGAGGACCGAGGTCAATCGCTGCGGCGAGCTGACCTTGGAGGTTCGCACCAATGGGGTTGTCAAGGTGTTGACCTATCTCCGCGACGATACCGGTTGCCTGTTCAAGCAGCTGGTGGATGTCTGCGGGGTGGATTGGCCGGGGCGCGAAAGCCGCTTCGACGTGGTCTATCACCTGCTGTCCATGAAGCATAACCAGCGGGTCCGCGTGAAGGTCGCCGCCGACGAGGAGACCCAGGTTCCCTCCGTCACCGGCGTGTTCAGCTCGGCGGGCTGGTTCGAGCGCGAAGTGTGGGACATGTTCGGCGTGACCTTCTCGGGGCATCCCGATCTGCGCCGCATCCTGACCGATTACGGTTTCGAGGGGCATCCGCTGCGCAAGGACTTCCCGCTGACCGGTTACGTGGAAATGCGCTACGACGATGAGAAGAAGCGGGTGGTCTACGAGCCGGTGAAGCTGACCCAGGACTTCCGCAGCTTCGATTTCCTGTCGCCCTGGGAAGGTCCGGGGTTGCTGCCCGGCGATGAGAAGGCGAGCTGAGATGGCCGAATCCCAGATCCAGAACTACACCATCAATTTCGGTCCCCAGCATCCGGCGGCGCACGGCGTGCTGCGCCTGATCCTGGAGATGTCGGGCGAGGTCATCGACCGCGCCGACCCCCATGTGGGCCTGCTGCATCGCGGCACCGAAAAGCTGATCGAGCACAAGACCTACGTTCAGGCGACGCCCTATTTCGACCGCCTGGACTATGTGGGCACCATGAACCAGGAGCACGCCTTCGTGCTCGCGACGGAAAAGCTGCTGGGCATCGACATTCCGCTCCGCGCCAAATACATCCGCACGCTCTACGACGAAATCGGCCGCATCCTGAACCATCTGCTGAACGTCACCGCGTTCATCTTCGACGTGGGCGGCATGACACCGCTGCTCTACGGATTCGAGGAGCGCGAGAAGCTGATGGAATTCTACGAGCGCGTCTGTGGCGCCCGTCTGCATGCCAACTACTACCGTCCGGGCGGCGTCTCCGCCGACCTGCCGGCGGGGCTCATCGAAGACATCGCGGCGTGGTGCGAGACCTTCCCGGCCGTGCTCGACGATATCGAGACCCTGGCCACCGAAAACCGCATCTTCAAGCAGCGCGTGGTCGATATCGGCACCGTTTCGGCCGAGCAGGCGCTGGACTGGGGCTTTACCGGTCCCAATCTGCGCGCTTCGGGCATCGCCTGGGATCTGCGCAAGGCGCAGCCCTACGAGGTCTACGACCAGATGGAATTCGACGTTCCGGTGGGCAAGAACGGCGACGGCTATGATCGCTATCTGGTCCGCGTGCTGGAAATGCGCGAATCCGTCAAGATCATGAAGCAGTGCATCGCCAAGATGCCCGCCGGTCCGGTCAAGGTGGAAGACAACAAGATCACGCCGCCGCCGCGCGCCGAGATGAAGCGCTCCATGGAATCGCTGATCCATCACTTCAAGCTGTTCACCGAGGGCTTCCACGTGCCCCCCGGCGAAGTGTACTGCGCCATCGAGGCTCCCAAGGGCGAGTTCGCCGTCTATCTGATTTCCGACGGCACCGGCAAGCCCTACCGCTGCAAGATCCGGCCGCCGGGATATGTCCACCTCCAAGCCCTCGAGATGATGTCCAAGGGACACATGCTGGCGGACGTGGTGGCCAATATCGGCTCCATCGACATCGTTTTCGGCGAGATCGACCGATGAGTGACATGAATCACGAACCCGATAGCTTCGCCTTCACGGCCGAATACGCGGAAAAGGCCAAGGCCTTCGTCGCCAAATATCCCGCCGGGCGCCAGCAGAGCGCGGTGATGCCGCTGCTGGATCTGGCCCAGCGCCAGGAAGGCTGGGTCTCGCGCGCCGCCATGGAGGTCATCGCCGCCATGCTGGACATGGCGCCGATCCGGGTGGAGGAGGTGGCCACCTTCTACACCATGTACAATCGCAAGCCGGTGGGTAAGTTCCACGTCCAGGTCTGCACCAATCTGCCCTGCATGCTGCGCGGCTCCGACGACGTGGTCGCCGCCGCCCGCGAGGCGCTGGGCGTCGACTTCGGCGACATGACCAAGGACGGGCTGTTCACCCTGTCCGAGGTGGAATGCCTGGGTGCCTGCGTCAACGCGCCCATGATGCAGATCAACGACGACTACTACGAGGATCTGACCGCCGAGACCACCAAGGCGGTGCTGGAAGCCTTCAAGCGGGGCGAGACCCCCAAGCCGGGTCCGCAGAATGGTCGCCAGTTCTCGTGCCCGGCCGGTGGCCCCACCAGCCTGAGCGAGTTGAAGTTCGAGGGGGGGAAGGCCTGATGCTGCGCGACTCCGATAGGATCTTCACCAATCTGTACGGCTTCCACGACTGGCGTCTGGCTGGCGCCAAGGCGCGCGGCGACTGGGACGGCACCAAGGACATCTTGGCCAAGGGCCGCGACTGGATCATCGACGAGATGAAGAATTCCGGTCTGCGCGGCCGTGGCGGCGCCGGTTTCCCCACCGGCGTCAAGTGGTCCTTCATGCCCAAGACCGAAGGCCCGCGCCCGCACTATCTGGTGATCAACGCCGACGAGGGCGAGCCTGGCACCTGCAAGGACCGCGAGATGATGCGGTTCGATCCCCATAAGCTGATCGAAGGGGCGCTGATCGCCTCCTTCGCTATCGGGGCTCATGCGGCTTACATCTATATTCGCGGCGAATTCATCCGCGAGGCCGAGCACCTGAATTATGCCATCGACGAGGCGCGCGCCGCCGGTCTGCTGGGCAAGAACGCCTGCGGCTCGGGCTGGGACTGCGAAGTCTATGTCCATCGCGGTGCCGGGGCCTATATCTGCGGCGAGGAATCGGCGCTGATCGAAAGCCTGGAAGGCAAGAAGGGCCAGCCCCGCCTGAAGCCGCCGTTCCCGGCGGGCGTCGGCCTCTACGGCTGTCCCACCACCGTCAACAACGTGGAATCCATCGCGGTGGCGCCGACCATCCTGCGCCGCGGCGCCGCGTGGTTCGCCGGACTGGGCAAGCCCAACAACACCGGCACCAAGGTTTTCTGCATCTCCGGCCACGTCAACACGCCCTGCAACGTCGAAGAGGAAATGGGCATTCCGCTCAAGGATCTCATCGAGAAGCATGCGGGCGGCGTTCGCGGCGGCTGGGACAACCTGCTGGCCATCATCCCCGGCGGCTCCTCGGTGCCCATGCTGAACAAGCAGCAGTGCGAGGAAGTCACCATGGACTTCGACGCCCTGCGCGCCATGCGCTCGGGCCTCGGCACGGCGGCCGTGATCGTCATGGACAAGTCCACCGATCTGGTGCGCGGCATCGCCCGGCTGTCCAAGTTCTATTGGCATGAAAGCTGCGGCCAGTGCACGCCGTGCCGTGAAGGCACCGGCTGGATGGCCCGCATGATGGCCCGCATGGCCAAAGGCGAGGCCGAGCTTTCGGAAATCGACCTGCTGGAGGAAATCTCCAGGCAGATCGAAGGCCACACCATCTGCGCCCTGGGCGACGCGGCCGCCTGGCCGGTCCAGGGCCTGATCCGCACCTTCCGTCCCGAGATGGAACGGCGGATCAAGGAACGCCTAGCCAAGACCCGCGCGGCCTGAGAAGAGAGAAGACGGCAATGCCCAAGCTGACCATTGACGGCAGGGAAATCGAGGTCGAGGCCGGAGCCACTATTATCCAGGCCGCCGATCTGCTCGGTATCGAGATCCCCCGCTTCTGCTACCACGAGCGTCTCGCCATCGCGGGCAATTGCCGCATGTGCCTGGTGGAAGTGGAAAAGATGCCCAAGCCGGTGGCGTCCTGCGCCATGCCGGTGGGCGAAGGCATGGTGGTGAAGACCAATACCCCGGTGGTGCGCAAGGCGCGCCAGGGCGTGATGGAATTCCTCCTGCTCAACCACCCGCTGGATTGCCCCATCTGCGACCAGGGCGGCGAGTGCGACCTGCAGGATCAGGCCATGGCCTATGGCGCCGACAAGGGCCGCTGCCAGGAAGGCAAGCGCGCCGTGCCGGACAAGGATTACGGTCCGCTGGTCCAGACCATGATGACCCGGTGCATCCAGTGCACGCGCTGCGTCCGCTTTATCTCGGAAGTGGCCGGAACCCCGGTGCTGGGCGGTCTCGGTCGCGGCGAGCATCTGGAAATCACCCGCTATGTGGGCGCGGCGGTGTCGTCCGAGCTGTCGGGCAACCTGATCGATTTGTGCCCGGTGGGCGCACTGACCAACAAGCCGGCGTCCTATACCTACCGCTCGTGGGAACTGAAGAAGACCGAGAGCGTCGACGCCATGGACGCGCTTTGCGCCTCCATCCGGGTCGACACCCGCGGCAACGAGGTCATCCGTGTCCTGCCCCGCGTCAACGAGGACGTCAACGAGGAATGGCTGTCGGATCGGTCGCGTTTCTCGGTGGACGGCCTGAAGCGCCAGCGTCTCGACCGCCCCTATGTGCGCAAGGACGGCAAGCTGGTGGCGGTGACCTGGCCTGAGGCCCTGGCTGCCATCGCCGCCAAGCTGAAGGGCCTGGACGGCTCCAAGATCGCCGCCATCGCGGGCGATCAGGCCGACGCCGAAGCCATGGTCGCCTACAAGGATCTGCTGGCCGCCCTGGGTTCGGCCAGCCTGGATTGCCGCCAGGACGGGGCCAAGCTGGACCCGGCGGTGCGCGCCTCCTATCTGTTCAACAGCACGGCCGCCGGTATCGAACAGGCCGACGCCCTGCTGATCATCGGGTCCAACCCGCGCAAGGAGAACCCGGTTCTCAATTCGCGTATCCGCAAGCGCTGGCAGAAGGGCGGTTTCAAGGTCGCCCGCATCGGCCACAAGGGCGACCTGACCTACAAGTACGAGCATCTGGGCGAAACCGCCGCCGTTCTGAAGGATCTGGCCGAGGGCAAGCATCCCTTCTTCGAGACCCTGAAGAACGCCGCCAAGCCCGCCATCATCCTGGGCCAGGGTGCCCTGACCCGCGCTGACGGCGCCGTCATCCTCGGCCTCGCCCGCAAGTTGGCCGACGCCGCCGGTCTGGTGAAGGACGGCTGGAACGGCTTCAACGTGCTGCACACGGCGGCCGCCCGCGTCGGCGGCCTCGACCTGGGCTTCGTGCCCGGCAATGGCGGCAAGGATACCGACGCCATCGTGGCGGCGGCTGGCAAGGGCGACATCCAGGCGGTGTTCCTGCTGGGGGCCGACGAGGTGGAGATGGGCGCGCTGGGCACTGCCTTCGTGGTCTATCAGGGCACCCATGGCGATGCCGGTGCCCATCGCGCCGACGTGATCCTGCCCGGTGCCGCCTATACGGAAAAGAGCGCCACCTACGTCAATCTGGAAGGCCGCGCCCAACAGACCCGTCTGGCGGTGTTCCCGCCCGGCGAGGCCAAGGAGGACTGGCGCATCGTCCGCGCCCTGTCCGACGCGCTGGGCAAGCCGCTGGCCTATGACTCGTTGAAGGGCGTGCGCGAGCGTCTGGTCAAGGCCAGCCCGGTCTTCGCCGCCATGGGCGAGGTGACCCCGGCCGCCTGGGGCGCCGGGTTCGGCGCCGAGGGATCGGTGTCCGACGACGCCCTGGTGACCAATATCGACAATTTCTACATGACCGACCCGATCAGCCGCGCTTCCAAGACCATGGCGGAATGCACGCAGGCCTTCGGCGGTGGTTGCACCCACAAGCACAAGAGGACGGGGACCCATGGTTGACGCACTCGCCGGGCTGCTGCCCCCCTTCCTCTGGCGTCTGATCGTTATTGTCGTTCAGATCGTCGCCATCGTTCTGCCGCTGCTGATCGCCGTGGCCTATCTCACCTATGCCGAGCGCAAGGTGATCGGCGCCATGCAGCTGCGCAAGGGACCAAATGTGGTCGGCCCCTTCGGCCTGCTGCAGCCCATGGCCGACGGCCTGAAGCTGTTCGTCAAGGAACTGGTGCTGCCCACCTCGGCCAATCCGGCGGTGTTCATCGGCGCCCCCATGGTCACCTTCTTCCTGGCCCTGGTATCCTGGGCGGTGATTCCCTTCGACAAGGGCTGGGTGCTGTCCGACATCAATGTCGGCGTGCTCTATATCTTCGCCATCTCGTCGCTCGGCGTTTACGGCATCATCATGTCGGGCTGGGCGTCCAACTCCAAATACGCCTTCCTGGGCGGCCTCCGCTCGGCGGCGCAGATGGTGTCCTACGAAGTCTCCATCGGCTTCATCATGATTTCGGTGCTGTTGACGGTGGGCTCGCTGAACCTCAGCGACATCGTCACCGCCCAGACCAAGATGTGGTTCATCATTCCGCATCTTCCCATGTTCTTCCTGTTCCTGATTTCCGGTCTGGCCGAGACCAACCGCGCCCCCTTCGACCTTCCCGAGGCGGAAGCCGAGCTGGTGGCGGGCTACAACGTGGAATACTCGTCCATGGCCTTCGCCCTGTTCTTCCTGGGTGAATACGCCAACATGCTGCTGATGGGGGCCATGACCTCCATCCTGTTCCTGGGCGGCTGGCTGGCTCCGTTCGGCATGACCTTCATTCCCGGCATCGTCTGGTTCCTGTTGAAGATCTGCCTTGTGATGTTCGTGTTCCTGTGGGTTCGCGCCACCTTCCCGCGCTATCGCTACGACCAGCTGATGCGCCTGGGGTGGAAGGTGTTCCTGCCGTTCTCGCTGTTCTGGCTGGTGCTGACCGCAAGCGTGCTGACCGCTTTCGATCTGCTGCCGAACAAGGGTTGAGGAGAGAAACCATGTCGTTCCTTGACCGTACCGCCCGCGCGTTTCTGCTGGTCGAGCTGTTCCAGGGCTTGGCGGTGACGCTGCGCTACTTCTTCAAGCCGGCGGTGACCATCAACTACCCCTATGAGAAGGGGCCACTCTCTCCGCGCTTCCGTGGCGAGCATGCGCTGCGCCGCTACGCCAACGGCGAAGAGCGCTGCATCGCCTGCAAGCTGTGCGAGGCCATTTGCCCGGCCCAGGCCATCACCATCGAGCCCGAGCCCCGCGACGACGGTTCGCGCCGGGCGCGCCGCTATGATCTCGACATGACCAAGTGCATCTACTGCGGTCTGTGCCAGGAGGCCTGCCCGGTGGACGCCATCGTCGAGGGTCCGAATTTCGAGTACGCCACCGAAACCAGGGCGGAGCTCATGTACAACAAGTCCAAGTTGCTCGCCAACGGCGACCGCTGGGAGGTCGAACTGGCCTACCGCATCGCCGCCGACGCGCCGTACCGGTGACAGGGGAAAAGGCATGTTCACGGCTCTGATCTTCTACATGTTCGCGGGTATCGCGGTTGGCAGCGGGGTGATGGTCATCTCGTCCAAGAACCCGGTCCACTCGGTGCTCTGGCTGATTCTCGCCTTCTTCAACGCGGCGGGTCTGTTCTTGCTGTTGGGCGCCGAATTCCTCGCCATGGTCCTCGTGGTGGTTTATGTGGGCGCGGTGGCGGTGCTGTTCCTGTTCGTGGTGATGATGCTCGACATCAATCTGGTCGAGTTCCGCGAGGGCTTCCTGCAATACCTGCCCACCGGGGCGCTGATCGGCGTGGTCTTGATGGTCGAGCTGCTGGCCATGCTGGGCGGCTGGGCCTTCGCGCCCGATATCGACGCGCTGATCAAGGCGCCGACGCCGACGCTGGATCAGGCCAGCAACACGGTGGCGCTGGGCAAGCTCATCTACACCAATTACGTCTATCTGTTCCAGGCCTCGGGGCTGGTGCTGCTGGTCGCCATGATCGGCACCATCCTGCTGACCCACCGCAAGCGCACCGGCGTGCGCAAGCAGGTGATCGCCGATCAGGTCAACCGGTCGTCCAAGTCGGTGGAACTGCGCAAGGTCCAGACGGGGAGGGGCATCTGATGTTCGAAATCGGTCTCGCCCACTATCTCTCGGTGGCGGCGATCCTGTTCACGCTGGGCGTGATGGGGATCTTCCTGAACCGCAAGAACGTCATCGTCATCATGATGTCCATCGAGCTCATGCTGCTGGCGGTCAATATCAACTTCGTGGCGTTCTCGTCCTATCTGAACGATCTGGTCGGTCAGGTGTTCGCCATGTTCATCCTGACCGTGGCGGCGGCCGAAGCCGCCATCGGCCTTGCCATCGTCGTCGTCTTCTTCCGTAACCGCGGTTCCATCGCGGTGGAAGAAATCAGCCAGCTCAAGGGGTAGACGCGGATGATTACTGCAACCGTATTCCTCCCGCTGCTGGGCGCCGCCGTCGCTGGCCTGTTCGGCCGCTTCATCGGCGACCGTGGGGCGCAGATCATCACCTGCGGCCTGCTGCTGATCTCCGCCGTGCTGGCGGGCCTGATCTTCCAGAAGGTGGCGCTTGGCGGCCATCCCGAGACGGTGATCATCGCCGAGTGGATTTCGTCGGGCACCATCAACGTGTCCTGGGCCCTGAAGGTCGATACCCTGACCGCCGTGATGCTGATCGTGGTGACCTGGGTGTCGGCGGCGGTGCATGTGTACTCGGTCGGCTATATGAGCCACGACACCTCCATCGCCCGTTTCCAGTCCTATCTGTCGCTGTTCACCTTCGCCATGCTGATGCTGGTGACCGCCGATAATCTGGTTCAGATGTTCTTCGGCTGGGAAGGCGTCGGCGTCGCCTCCTATCTGCTGATCGGCTTCTGGTACGAGAAGCCCTCGGCCTGCTCTGCCGCCATCAAGGCCTTCGTGGTCAACCGGGTGGGTGATTTCGGCTTCGCGCTGGGCATCTTCGGCGTCTACTTCATGTTCGGCAGCGTCGGCTTCGACGCCATCTTCGCCGCCGCGCCCGAAAAGGCCGCCGCCACGGTGAATTTCTTCGGCGTCGAGTGGCATGCCATCACCATCTGCTGCCTGCTGCTGTTCGTGGGCGCCATGGGCAAGTCGGCCCAGCTGGGCCTGCACACCTGGCTGCCCGACGCCATGGAAGGCCCGACCCCGGTCTCCGCCCTGATCCACGCCGCCACCATGGTGACGGCCGGTGTGTTCATGGTGGCGCGCATGAGCCCGCTGTTCGAGTTCTCCGACACCGCCCTGACCGTGGTCACGGTTGTCGGCGCCGCCACCGCCATCTTCGCGGCGACGGTGGGCTGCGTGCAGAACGACATCAAGCGGGTGATCGCCTATTCCACCTGCTCGCAGCTGGGCTACATGTTCTTCGCCATCGGCGTGTCGGCCTATCAGGCCGCCATCTTCCACCTGATGACCCACGCTTTCTTCAAGGCCCTGCTGTTCCTGGGCGCCGGATCGGTGATCCACGCCATGAGCGACGAGCAGGACATCCGCAGGATGGGCGGCATCTGGAAGCATGTGAAGGTGACCTGGGCCCTGATGTGGATCGGCTCGCTGGCCCTGGCCGGTATCCCGTTCTTCGCCGGCTACTATTCCAAGGACACGATCCTGGAAGCCGCCTGGGGCTCGCATACCATCGCCGGTCAGGGTGCTTACTGGCTGGGCTGCCTCGCCGCCTTCCTGACCGCCTTCTACTCCTGGCGCCTGCTGCTGCTGACCTTCCATGGCCGTCCCCGCGCGGACGAGCATGTGATGGCCCATGTGCATGAGAGCCCGGCCGTGATGCTGCTGCCGCTGCTGTTCCTGGCCACGGGCGCCCTGTTCGCGGGCTGGCTCGGCTACGACCTGTTCGTCGGCCATCACAACCACGACTTCTGGGGTCACGCGATCCTGACCACCGAGGCCCATCCGGCCTTGGAGAACGCCCATCATGTGCCGAGCTGGGTGGCCTTGCTGCCCACGGTGGTGGCGGTGTCGGGCATCGCGCTGGCCTATCTGTTCTACGCCTTCGCTCCCGGTCTGCCGGTGGCGCTGGCCAACACGTTCCAGGGTGTCTATCAGTTCCTGCTGAACAAGTGGTACTTCGACGAGCTCTACGACATGGTGTTCGTGAAGCCCGCCTTCAAGCTCGGCCGCGGTCTGTGGCAGGGCGGCGACGGCGCGCTGATCGACGGCGTCGGGCCCGACGGGGTGGCGGCGGCCACGGTGGCCATCGCCAAGAAGGTGGGCCGTCTGCAAAGCGGCTACCTCTACCACTATGCTTACGCGATGCTGATCGGCGTGGCGGCTTTCGTCACCTGGTATGTTTTCAACGCGCGCTGACGACGAGGAAGACGTCAAATGAACGACTGGCCCCTTCTCTCGCTGACGACGTTTCTGCCGCTGCTCGGCGCGTTGTTCATCCTCACCATCCGCGGCGAGACCGAGGTGGTGGCGAGGAACGCCCGCGCCGTGGCGCTGCTGACCTCGCTGGCGACCTTCATTGTCTCCTTGTTCATCGCGGTGAAGTTCAACGGCGCCTCGCCCGACTTCCAGTTCAAGGAAACCGCCAACTGGTTCCCCGGAACCACCATCGCCTATTCCATGGGCGTGGACGGCGTCTCCATGTGGTTCGTGATCCTGTCCACCTTCCTCACCCCCATCTGCATCCTGTCGTCCTTCGGCGGCGTCAAGGTTCGGGTGAAGGAATACATGGTCGCCTTCCTGATCCTGGAAACCATGATGGTGGGCATGTTCTGCGCCCTCGATCTGGTGCTGTTCTACATCTTCTTCGAAGCCGTCCTGATCCCGATGTTCATCATCATCGGCGTGTGGGGCGGGGCGCGGCGCGTCTATGCCGCATTCAAGTTCTTCCTCTACACCCTGGCCGGCTCGGTGCTGATGCTGCTGGCCATGCTGGTGATGTATTTCGAGGCGGGCACCACCGACATTCCGTCGCTGATGGCCCATTCCTTCCCCTTCGCCCTGCAGCAGTGGCTGTGGCTGGCCTTCTTCGCCTCCTTCGCGGTCAAGGTTCCCATGTGGCCGGTGCACACCTGGCTGCCCGACGCCCACGTGGAAGCGCCGACGGCGGGTTCGGTGATCCTGGCGGGCGTGCTGCTGAAGATGGGCGCCTACGGCTTCATCCGCTTCTCGGTGCCCATGCTGCCGGATGCCTCGGTCTACTTCACGCCGCTGATCTACACCTTGTCCATCGTCGCGGTGATCTACACCTCGCTGGTGGCGCTGGTGCAAGACGATATGAAGAAGCTGATCGCCTATTCGTCGGTGGCCCATATGGGCTATGTGACCATCGGCATCTTCTCCATGACCACCCAGGGGGTCGAGGGCGCCATCTACCAGATGCTGTCCCATGGCGTGGTGTCGGGTGCTCTGTTCCTGTGCGTCGGCGTGGTCTATGACCGCATGCACACCCGCGAGATCAACCGCTACGGCGGTCTGGCGACCCGCATGCCGCTCTATGCCGCCGTGTTCATGCTGTTCACCATGGCCTCGGTCGGCCTGCCCGGCACCTCCGGCTTCGTCGGCGAGTTCCTGGTGCTGCTGGGCGTCTTCCAGGTGAATTCCTGGGTGGCCTTCTTCGCCGCCACCGGTCTGGTGTTGGGTGCCGCCTATATGCTGGTCCTGTACCGCCGGGTGATCTTCGGCCGCCTGACCCGCGAAGACCTGAAGACCATTCTCGATCTGGACATGCGCGAGGTCGCGGTCTTCGTGCCGCTGATCCTGGTGGTGATCTGGATGGGCGTGCATCCGTCGACCTTCATCGAGCCCATGCATGCCTCGGTGGCTAAGCTGATTGACAATTACGAGCTCGCGCGGGCCGCCCATGAGGGCCTGTCGGTAGCGGCGCGTTGAGGGAGAATCGGACGTGATCAAGACTCTCGACCTCGTCCCGGTGCTGCCGGAGATCTTCATGGCGGTGGCCGGTCTGGCGCTGCTGATGCTGGGCGTCTTCCGCAAGGAGGACAACACGCGGCCCATCTCGGTGCTGGTGATCCTGGTGCTGGGCGCCGCCATGATGCTGGTCTCAAGCCTGGGCGCCGAAAAGCATCTCGCCTTCAACGGGCTGTTCGTGGCCGACCGCTTCGCCGGTTTCGCCAAGGGCCTGGTCCTGCTGGCCTCGGCCTTCTCGGTGGCCATGTCGCTCCAGTATCTGGAGAAGGAGCGGATCGGCCGCTTTGAATATCCGGTGCTGGTGCTGTTCGCCACGCTGGGCATGATGATGATGGTTTCGGCCAACGACTTCATGTCGCTGTATCTGGGCCTCGAGCTTCAAAGCCTGTCGCTCTATATCCTGGCGGCGTATCAGCGCGACAGCTTGAAGTCCACCGAATCGGGCATCAAGTATTTCGTCCTCGGCGCCCTGGCCTCGGGCCTGTTGCTCTACGGCGTCTCGCTGCTGTACGGCTTCGCCGGAACCACCTCGTTCGAGGGTCTGCACAATGTCTTCGCCGGAGGCGACGGCCATCATGTGAAGCCGGGCCTCGGCATCATCGCCGGTCTGGTCTTCGTGGTCGCCGGTCTGTCGTTCAAGCTGTCGGCGGTGCCGTTCCACATGTGGGCGCCCGACGTCTACGAGGGCGCTCCGACCCCGGTCACCTCGTTCTTCGCCGTCGCTCCCAAGATCGCCGCAATCTGCCTGTTCGTGCGGGTCATGACCGGCCCGTTCGGCGATCTGGTGGAGCAGTGGCGCCAAGTGGTGGTCTTCATCTCCATCGCCTCCATGTTCGTGGGCGCCTTCGCCGCCGTGGTTCAGACCAATATCAAGCGTCTGATGGCCTACAGCTCCATCGGCCATGTGGGCTTCATCCTGGTGGGCGTCGCCGCGGGCGGCGAGCTGGGCATCCAGGGCGTGCTGATCTATCTGGCCATCTATCTGTTCATGAATCTGGGCACCTTCGCGGTGATCCTGTCCATGCGCCAGAAGGGCCGTCTGGTGGAAGGCATCAGTGATCTGGCCGGATTGTCCAAGACCAACCCGGTCATGGCCTTCATCATGGCGGCGCTGATGTTCTCCATGGCGGGCGTGCCGCCGCTGGCCGGGTTCTGGGGCAAGTTCTACGTCTTCATGGCCGCCATCGAGGCGCACCTCTACACCCTGTCCATCCTGGGCATCCTGTCGTCGGTGGTGAGCGCCTTCTATTATCTGCGCATCATCAAGATCATGTATTTCGATGACGCGGCCGAGCCGCTGGATCGCCCGGTGGGCCGTTCCATGGCCCTGGTCATGGCGGTCAGCACCCTGGTGATCCTGGCCTTCACCCTGGTACCTGCGCCGCTGGTGACGGGCGCCAAGGCCGCCGCCGCGGTTCTGTTCCCCGCAGCGGGATGAGCAAGAACGGACTGCCGTCGCCGTTCGGCCTGATGCGGCTGGGCGTCGTCGGCAGCACCAATGACGAGGCGCGGCGGCTGGCATCGGACGGTGCCGCCGCCGATCTTCTGGTGGTGATGGCCGAAAGCCAATCCGCCGGGCGCGGCCGCCGGGGGCGCCAATGGCAAAGTCCCGCGGGAAATCTTCATGCTTCGGTGCTGATCCGGCTTGATCGGCCCTTGTCCCAATCGGCGCAGATCGGCTTCGTCGCCGCCGTGGCGCTGGCGGAGGCCTTGGGTGATTTGGTCTCGGATGCGGATTTCCGCTGCAAATGGCCCAACGACCTCCTATGTAACGGCAAGAAGGTCGCCGGTATGCTGCTGGAAGCGGCGGGTGACGGATGGTTGGTGCTGGGATTTGGCGTGAACGTGGTTCAGGCGCCGCCACCCGGCGAGGCGCTGTATGCCGCCGCCTCTCTCGCGGATTTCGGCTGGGGCGGCGATGCTCCGGGGGTGTTGAACGCCTTCTGCCACCGCTTCGGGCCTTGGCTGGCCCGGTGGCGGCAAGACGGATTTCCACCCATTCGCGAGGCTTGGCTCGGCCATGCCAGGGGCGTGGGGGAGCAGGCAGTTGTTCGGCTGGAGACGGAGACCCTGACCGGGATTTTCGCCGGGCTGGACGAGGACGGCGCCCTGATCTTGGATCAGGGCGAACAGGGACTGCGCCGGGTCATGGCCGGCGACGTTTTTTTTCCGGGTTAGGGTAGGAGTGGCGCCATGCTGTTGGCCATCGATTCCGGCAATACCAACATCGTCTTCGCCGTCTATGACGGCGACATCCTGCGGGGTGAATGGCGAGCCTCCACCGATTCCGAGCGCACCGCCGATGAGCTGGGCGTGTGGCTGACCCAGCTGCTGACCATCGAGGGGCTGAACCGGCTGGACATCACCTCGGCCATCGTCGCCAGCGTGGTTCCGGCCATGGTGTTCGGGCTGAAGACCCTGTGCCGCCGCTATTTCCGCTGCGAGCCGCTGGTCGTCGGCGACGAGGGCGTCGATCTCGGCCTGTCCATCCTGCTGGACCGGCCGGAAGAGGTGGGCGCCGACCGTCTGGTCAATGCGGTGGCGGCCCATAAATGCTACAAGGGGCCACTGATCGTCATCGATTTCGGCACGGCGACCACCTTCGACGTGATCGACGGCAATGGCAATTACTGCGGCGGCGCCATATCGCCCGGCATCAATCTGTCCCTGGAAGCGCTGCACGCCGCCGCCGCCAAACTGCCCCGGGTCGCCATCGGGCGACCCAAGCAGGTGATCGGCCGCGCCACGGTTCCCGCCATGCAGTCGGGCATCTTCTGGGGTTATCTGGGTCTGATCGAAGGCCTGGTGACCCGCATCAAGGAGGAGTTCGGCTCCGACATGTATGTGGTGGCCACCGGCGGTCTGGCGCCGCTGTTCGCCGACGCCACCAAGGCCATCAACGCGCTCGACGCCGATCTGACCTTGCGGGGATTGCTGGAAATCCACCGCCGCAACCGTGGACCGGCGGCGGCATGAGCCAGTCAGAGGACGCAACCGAACTGTTTTACCTGCCGTTGGGCGGGGTCGGTGAAATCGGCATGAACCTGTCGCTGTATGGATGCGGCGGCAAATGGCTGATGGTGGATCTGGGGGTGTCGTTCGGCGATGATTCCATGCCCATGGTGGATGTGGTCATGGCCGATCCCGCCTGGATCGAGGAGCGGGCCGACAAACTGGTGGGCCTCGTGCTGACTCATGGTCACGAGGATCACCTGGGGGCGGTGGGTCATCTGTGGCGCAGGCTGCGCTGCCCGGTCTGGGCGACGCCGTTCACCGCCTCGCTGCTGAAAGGCAAGCTGCACGAGGCGGGCCTGCACAACGACGTGCCTCTTACCGTAGTTGCGCCGGGCTCCCGCTTCACGGTGGGTCCGTTCGAGATCGAAATGATCTCCATGACCCATTCCATCCCCGAACCGAATACGCTGGCCATCCGCACCAAGGCCGGCACGGTGGTCCATACCGGCGACTGGAAGTTCGATCCCGATCCGCTGTTGGGGCCGACCGCCGACAAGGAAGCGCTGCGCAAGGCGGGCAAGGGCGGTGTTCTGGCGGTGGTGGGTGATTCCACCAATGTGTTCACCCGGGGTCATTCCGGTTCGGAATCGGAAGTCAGGGGCAGCCTGATCGAATTGCTGGGACGCTTCGACGGCCGCATCGCGGTGTCGTGCTTCGCCACCAATGTGGCGCGGCTGGAAAGCATCGCGGTGGCGGCGGCGGCCAATGACCGCAATGTCGCCCTGGTGGGGCGCTCGCTGTGGCGCATCGACAAGGCGGCCCGCGAGAACGGCTATTTCGCCGACCTGCCGCCTTTCCTGACCGAGCACGACGCCGGTTACCTGCCCAAGGACAAGGTGGTCTATATCTGCACCGGCAGCCAGGGCGAGCCGCGCGCCGCCTTGGCCCGTATCGCCTCGGGGGATCATCCCCATGTGGCGCTGGGCTCCGGCGACGTGGTGATCTTCTCGTCGCGCATCATTCCCGGCAACGAGAAGGAAATCTACCGGCTGCAAAACGACCTCGTCCGTCTGGGCGTCGAGGTGGTGACCGAGAAGGATGAATTCATCCATGTCTCGGGCCATCCCGCCCGCGAGGAGATGGAAGAGCTTTACCGCCTGCTGCGGCCCAAGCTGGCGGTGCCGGTTCATGGCGAGGCCCGCCATCTTCAGGAACACGCAAGGCTGGCCAAGGCCTGCGGCGTACCGGAAGCCTTCGAGATCGGCAACGGCACCATGTTGCGGCTGGCCCCCGGTCCGGTCGAAGTGGTCGATTACGTTCCCACCGGCCGTCTCTGCGTCGATGGACCCCGTCTGGTGCGGCTGGATTCCGAGATTCTGCGCAACCGTCGCCGCATGGTCTATAACGGCTCGGCAGTGGTTACCGTGGTGGTGGACCGCAACGGCAAGCTGATGGGCGATCCGCAACTGACCGCGTTGGGGCTGCTGGACGCCGGGCACGAGGCGGAAGAACACGACGTCGTCGTCGAAGCCATCCGCGACGCCATCGAGGAATTGCCGCTAAAGGCCAAGCGCGACGACGGCATCGTGCGGGAGACGGCGCGGCTGGCGGTGCGCCGTTCGCTGAAGGAAACCCACGGCAAGAAACCCATTACCGATGTCCATCTGGTGCGAATCTAGAATCTGAATTAGAGTTTTTGGCAGGAAATAGAGGATCTGCGCCCAATGTCCTTGATCGAGTGGGATTCGTCTTTCAGCGTTGGGTCCGAGCGCATGGATGCCGACCACCAGCGTCTGCTGACTCTGCTCAATCGCCTTTACGACGCATGGCATGGCGGCGAGGGGGTGGATGAATTGGGGTGGTTGTTCGACGAATTGCTGGCTTATGCCGACACCCATTTCGCCGCCGAGGAAATGGCGTTGAAGTCCCGCAATTACCAGCGACTGGAAAAGCAACAGACCGATCATATCCGCCTGAAGGCTTCGGTGATCGATTTCCGCAATCGCTATCTGAGCGGCGATACGCCAACGGTCCTGACCGAGGAGATGACCCAGTTCCTCAAGGACTGGCTGCTGCAGCATATCCTCGGCGAGGACATGCTCTACAAGGACAGCTTCAAGGGCGAGTAGTCTAATCCACCGTCAGCACGATCTTGCCGCGCACATGGCCGCTTTTGCTGCGGTCCAGCGCCTCGGCGGCGTGGGGCAGGGGGAATTCCTCGATCTCGGGCGCGGCGAGAATGCCGCTGTCCATCAGCCCGGCCAGCCGCCGCAACTGGCCACCGTCGGGCTTGACGAACAGGTACTTCACCCGGATGCCCAGTTGCTCACCCAAGTCCTTGTCGGTCTTGTCGGTGATGGAGACCAGGATGCCGCCGGGCTTGACCGTCTGGTAGCTGCGGGTCAGCACCTCGCCGCCGACGGTGCCGTAAGCAAAATCGACGCCGTCCGGGCAAAGCGCCTTCACTTCGGTGACGAAATCCTGGGCGGCGTAGTCGATGACATGGTCGGCGCCGAGGCCGCGCACATAGTCATGGTTGGCGGCTCCGGCGGTGGCGATCACCGTGGCGCCCGCCCATTTGGCCAGCGGCACCGCCAGACTGCCGACGCCGCCGGCCCCGGCGTGGATCAGCACGCTTTGGCCCGGCCGGACCTGGGCGACGTCGAACAGGGATTGCCATGCGGTTAGTCCCGCCAGGGGAATGGTGGAGGCCTGGGCGAAGGATGCGTTGGCGGGCATGGGGGCCACCGCCGAGGCGTCCATGGTGACGTATTCGGCATAGGTGCCCCATTGGATGTCGGGCTTGCGGCAGAACGACCACACCCGCTCGCCGATGGAAAAGCCGGTGACGCCCTCGCCCAGGGCGGCGATGGTGCCCGCCGCGTCCCAGCCGGGGATCAGCGGAAAGCCGCAGGGAAACAGGCGTGCCAGCCCGCCCTCGGCGATCTTCCAATCCACCGGATTGACCCCGGCGGCGCGCACCCGGATCAACACCTCGCCCGCCGCCGGGACCGGGGTGGCGATCTCGCGCCATTCCAAGGTCTCGGGCGGGCCGAAGCGATCCAGGATCATGGCCTTCATCAGCCGCCTTCCCGCAGCTTGAAGCGCTGGACTTTGCCGGTGGCGGTGCGGGGGATGGCGTCCAGGAAGCGGACGTTGCGCGGACATTTGAAGATGGCCAGCTTGGCGCGCAGCGACTCGATGATGCGCGCTTCCAGAATGGGCGGATGCTCGTCCACCTCGGCCACCGCGTAAAGGACGAGGCGAATCAACCCGTCCTCGTTGGGAATACCCACCGCCACCGCGTCGGCGACTCCCGGTACCATCAAGGCGGCTTCTTCGACTTCGGAAGGGCTGACCCATTGGCCGGACACCTTGATCATGTCGTCCGAGCGGCCCTGGGGCGTCCAATAGCCGTCGGCGTCGAAGGCGAAGACGTCGCCGGTCTTCCACCAGCCGTCGCGCAAGACCCGCTGGGTGACATCGGGCCGATTGTGGTAGCGGCGGAACAGCGAGTCCATGCGCACCCACAAATCCCCGGCCGTGTCGGGGGTGGTGATCTCGGTCCCGTCGGGGCTGCGCAACCGTACCTCGGCCCAGGGCAGTGGCTTGCCGCAGGCGCCGGGTTTCATGTCGGCGGGCGTGCTGGCGATGAACAGGAACAGCGCCTCGGTGGCGCCGATGCCTTCCAACATCAAGCCGCCGGTCTCCTCCATCCAGCGACGGCACAATTCGGCGGGCAAGTTCTCTCCCGCCGAGACCCAGGTCTTGACGCCCCGGAACGCCTCGGTGGCGCAGGCGCCGTCCTTGAGCAGCAGGCGATAGAGCGAAGGGACCGAAAGGACCACCTTGGGCCGGGCGGTGGTGATGACCTGGGCGGCGGCGGCGGCATCCGGCCAGCCGCGATGCAGAACCAGCGTCGCGCCACAGCGTAATCCGCCGATCAGGCAATGGCCCAGCGGATAGGCGAAGAACAGCTTCGAGGTGGAGAATATCCGATCGCCGGGATTGACGCCCAGATTCTCGCGCACATGGCGTTCGCCCAGGGCGATGGAGGCATGGACGTGGATGGCCCCTTTTGGCTGACCGGTGGTACCGGAGGTGTACATCCACAAGGCGGTATCCTCGGGATCCATATCGGCCGAGACCAACTGATCGGATGATCCGGCCAGGAACGCCTCCAACTCGTCGGAAAACACCATGCGGGGCGAGACATGGGCCATGGTGGCCGCTTCACGTGCCAAATCGGCAAGGGCGCTTTCCGCCAAGAGCAGGGGGGCGCAACTGTCGCCGAAGGCATGGGCCAGATCCTTTGCGGCCATGCGGGTGTTCAGCGCCACGGCGGCGAAGCCCGCTTTCATGGCGCCCAAATAGGCGGCCACCAGTTCGGGGCCGTCGTCCAACAGCAGCAGGACGGGCTGCTGGCGCTGGACGCCCGCAAGGGTCATGGCGTTGCCGTAGCGGCAAGCCAGTCGGTCCAACTGGGAATAGGTCAGGGTCGTCTCACCGCAGATCAGGGCAAGGCTATCGCCTCGGCCGACGGCAAGGCTCGGCCCCAAGATATCGTCGGCGCCATTCATGGCAATCACCCTTGGAAAGAAAAGGCGAGCCGCCACCAACCCCATTGGGGCGGACGGCTCGCCGATTGTCGCGACCTATTCGACGATGATCCAGTCACCGTTCTTGATCTCGACCATTTTGAAGGACTCGAGGCCGAGTCCCATATGGTCGGTGGGCGAATAGGTGTAGATGCCGGTGGTGGCGACGAAGTCCTTGGTCTGCTCGATGGCGTCGCGGACCTTGGCCTTGTCGGTGGTTCCGGCACGCTTGAAGGCGTCGATGGCCATCATCAGGGCATCGATGCCGTGACCGGGCAGCGGACCGGCTTCCAGCGGCTTGTTGTGTTCCTCGTATTCCTTCTTGAAGTCCATGGTGACCTTCTTCTGACGGTCACTGGCAGGCAGCTGATCGGCGACGGCCTGAGCACCGGCCGGCAGGCGCATGCCGTCGGCGGCGGTGCCGACCAGGCGCAGGAACTCCTTGGAGGCGACGCCGTGGGACTGGTAGGTCGGCAGGTTGAGGCCCATCTGCTTGAGGTTCTTGGTCACCACGGCGGGGCCGGTGCCGGTACCGAAGATGAACAGGGCCTGCACGCCCGCCGTGCCGCGGATCTTGGTCAATTGCGGCGTGACGTCGGGATCCTTCGGCGAATAGACCTCGTCGATCAGGATCTCGATGCCGTAATTGGGGGCCAGCTTGACGGTCTGGTCATGACCGGACTTGCCGAAGCCCACATTCTCGGACAGCAGGGCGATCTTGGTCAGCCCGCGCTTCTTCAGGTCGGTCATGACCTTTTCGGCGGCCAGACGGTCGGACTGGGGAAACTTGAAGGTCCACTTGCGGACCGGATCGCCGATGGCGGTGCCACCGCCCAGGGACATATAGGGCATCTCGGCGCGTTCCATCAGGCTGAGAACGGCCATGCTGGTGGGCGTGCCCGATCCGCCGATGATGAGGTCCACCTTGTCGTTCTCGATCAGGCGCTTGACGAAGGTGGTGGCCTTTTCCGGCTCGGAGCCGTCGTCATAGATGATCGCCTGGATCTTGCGGCCCAGCACGCCACCCTGGGCGTTGACCTTGTCGATCATGTAATCGAAGGTCCGCTTCTGGGGGTCGCCCATGGGCGACATCTGACCGGTGACCGACAGGAACATTCCGATCTTAATGTCGTCGGCCGCGCTCGCGGCATTGGTGCCGCACAAACCCATGACAACCGCCAGGCCAAACCCGGCTGCACGCTTCCAGCTCATTGAACACCTCCACAGTGTGATTGACGTCTGCTTCTTTATCGGCAGTTCTTTGTCGGTATTGTAGTACCGAATTGCGCAAAAGCCAAAGCCTCTATTTGGCTAGGGCGTATAGGGTACGCTTGACGAAAGGTGCTGCCAAGCGCACCATTGAATTGTAGCGAAATGTAACGGCGCGGTTGCCATGAAAGATGCATCCAAGCTGGGCAACAGGCCCAGTGGGTTGGTCTCGGAAAGGGTCGCCGACCGCATTCTGGCGCGCATCGCGTCGGGGGAGTGGGGGCCGGGACACCGGCTGCCGGGGGAGCGGCACCTGGCCGAGGATATGGGAGTAAGCCGCGTCTCGGTCCGCGCCGCGCTCCAAAGCCTGAAGACCCAGGGGTTGCTTGACGCCGTCCAGGGCGGCGGCACGCGGGTCATCGCCACCACGGCCGCCATGGACCCCGGCATGCTGGAACTGGTGCGGGTCAATGGCGAGAACCTGACCGATCTTGCGGAAATCCGCTCCATTCTCGAAGTTTGGGCGGCGGGCCGCGCCGCCCGGCGCAGGACCGAGGCGGATATCGCCGCACTGGACGCCATCATGACGGCGACCAAGGCCGATATCGACGCGGGCAAACATAAGAGCGAAAACGACATCCGCTTCCATCTCGCCATCGCCAAGGCATCCAGCAGTGGCATCTACATGCATTTCGTCGCCATGATCCGGGGCATGCTCAGCGAGATGGTGGACTATCATCGCTACGAGTTGTTTCCCACCCGCGACGACGATCACCGCATTCTCAGCCAGCATCAGGCCATTTTCGACGGCATTCGCACAGGTGACGCCGATGCCGCCCAATCGGCCATGAAAGAGCATTTGGGCTGGGTGCTGGAGCGCTATGCCAAGCAGCATAACAACAAGAAATCGTAACAGCCGCATGGTATGCCCCGCCGGGTTCGTCTGCTATGGTGCGGGTGGACCATTTGCGAGGACTTGCGATGAAGCGAAACAGAAATGCCAAGATCATTGCCACCCTGGGGCCGGCGTCTTCCACCCCCGAGGAGATCGAAAGCCTGTTCATCGCCGGGGCCGATGTATTTCGGCTGAACTTCAGCCATGGCACCCATGCCGACCACAAGGCCCGGCTGGACGCCATTCGCGAGTTGGAGAAGAAGGTTCAGCGTCCCATCGCGGTGCTGGCCGATCTGCAAGGCCCCAAGCTGCGGGTGGGCGATTTCGAGATCGGCAAGGTCCGCATCGAAAACGGTAATCTGTTCCGCCTGGACATGGACCCGGCCCTGGGCACCGACAAGCGTGCCCCGCTGCTGCATCCCGAGGTGTTCGCCGCTCTCAATGTGGGCAGCGAACTGCTCATCGACGACGGCAAGGTCCGTCTGCGGGTGGAACGCCACGGCGCCGATTTCGCCGAGACCAGGGTTCTGGTCGGCGGCGAGGTCTCCAACCACAAGGGCGTCAACGTTCCCGACGTGGTTCTGCCCATCTCGCCGCTGACCGAGAAGGATCTGGCCGATCTGGAATTCGCGGTGGAGATGGGGGCCGACTGGATCGCCCTGTCCTTCGTCCAGCGTCCCTCCGACGTGGCCGAGGCGCGGCGTCTGGTGTCCGCCCATGTGGGATCGCGCGTCCGCATTCTGTCCAAGCTGGAAAAGCCCTCCGCCATCGACCATCTCATCGACATCATCGACCTGTCCGATGCGGTGATGGTCGCGCGCGGCGATCTGGGCGTCGAGTGTCCGTCCGAGATGGTGCCGATCCTGCAAAAGCGCATCGTCCGGGCTTGCCGTCTGGCGGGCAAGCCGGTGGTGGTGGCGACTCAGATGCTGGATTCCATGGTTCATTCGCCGACGCCCACCCGCGCCGAGGCCTCCGACGTGGCGACCGCCGTCTATGACGGCGCCGACGCGGTGATGCTGTCGGCCGAGACGGCGTCCGGCGACTTCCCCAAGGAAGCGGTCACCATGATGGATCGCATCATCGGGCAGGTGGAAAAGGACGAGCATTACCGGGTCATCACCGACGCTTCCCGCCTGGAGCCGGAACACACCACCCGCGACGCCATCAGCGCGGCGGCGCGCCAAGTCGCCCACACCCTGGGCGCGGCGGCCATCGTCACCTTCACCTCGTCGGGCTCCACCACCTTGCGCGCCGCCCGCGAGCGGCCGGAACAGCCCATCTTGTCGGTGACCTCGGACGTCGAGGTGGCTCGGCAGATGGCACTGGTCTGGGGCGCCCATTCCATCATGGCAAAGGATGTGCGCAGCTTTACCGAAATGGTGCAAAAGGCGGTGCATTTCGCCCAAAGCGAGGGCTTCGCCACCATCGGCGACAAGGTGATCATTACGGCGGGCGTGCCGTTCGGCTTCTCGGGAACGACCAATGTGCTGCGCGTCGCCGAAATCGAAGACCCCAACGCACCGCACGGCCCCTATCGTCATGTGAGCAACGAATAAGACGCATGGTTTGAAGAGCGGGCGGGACGCCCGCCCTGCTACTTGCAGCGCGGCAGTCGGGCCGCCTGTTCCAAGGTGGCCGTCGCGGCGGCGCGGGTCAGGCAGGGCGGCTCGGCCGGTGGTGCCGGGGGCTTGGGAGTCTGAACCACCGGCTTGGCGGTTGGAATCGGCGGCGGCGGCTTTGGGGCCGGTGGCGGCGTGACCATCTTGGGAGCGGGAGGAACCACGACCGGGATCGGAGCGATGGGAGCCGGTGCCACCGGTTCAGGGGCGCGGACGGCCGCGGGTTCCGGCGGTGGGGGAGGCGCCGTTGTCGCGACGGCGGGCTTGGGGGGCGGCTCGGCACCCGGCATGTTCAGATAGGGCGACGGGCTTGAAATGGGCGGGCCGACCAAGACCTTGAGGACGCCGCCGACGCCGTCGACCACGTCGCCCAGCAGTCCCAGCGTGCCGCCCTCGGACTCCTTTTCAGGTTCCTCGGCCCTTGCGGGCTGGGCCGCCAGCCCCAAGGCCACGATCAGCAGCGAGAGGCCAAGCCGCATCGCCAATCTCAGTCCGCCAGATCGATGGTGTAGTTTTCGATCACGGTATTGGCCAGCAGGGCCTTGCACATCTGCTCGGCGGCGGCCTTGGCCTTGGCGGGATCGGTTTCGGCCAGATCCAACTCGATGTACTTGCCCTGGCGCACGTCGTTGACGCCGGAAAAACCCAGCGAGGCCAGGGCGTGCTGAACCGCCTTGCCCTGGGGGTCGAGAACGCCGTTCTTGAGGGTGATGTGGACTTTGGCTTTCACGGGAGTCTTTCCGTTCAATGAAGAGGAGGGGGAGCGAGGCCGCTCCCCTTACTGCATGGTCGCGGGGCCCTTGAGATCACGGGGTCCGCCTTCCGGCAGGATGCCGAGGCGACGGGCCACTTCCTGATAGGCCTCTTCCACGCCGCCCAGATCGCGACGGAAGCGGTCCTTGTCCATCTTGTCGCCGGTCTTCATGTCCCACAGGCGACAGGAATCCGGGCTGATCTCGTCGGCCAGCACGATCTGCATGTCGTCGCCGTTGTACAGGCGGCCGAATTCGATCTTGAAGTCCACCAGACGAATGCCGACGCCGAGGAACAGGCCGGTCAGGAAGTCGTTGATACGCAGGGCCAGCGACATCATCTCGTCCAGATCCTGGGTGGTGGCCCAGCCGAAGGCGGTGATGTGCTCTTCCGAGACCATGGGATCGCCCAGGGCGTCGGACTTGAAATAGTATTCCACGATGCAGCGGGGCAGCGGCGTGCCCTCGGACAGGCCGAAGCGAACGGCCAGCGAGCCTGCGGCGACGTTGCGGATCACCACTTCCAGCGGGACGATCTCCACTTCGCGGACCAACTGCTCGCGCATGTTGAGGCGGCGCACGAAATGAGTGGGAATACCGATCTCGCCGAGGCGCAGCATCAGATACTCGGAGATGCGGTTGTTCAGCACCCCCTTGCCGGTGATGGTTCCCCGCTTCTTGTTGTTGAAGGCGGTGGCGTCGTCCTTGAAGTATTGGACCAGGGTGCCGGGCTCGGGGCCCTCGAACAGGACTTTGGCCTTGCCTTCGTAAATTTGTCTGCGTCTTGCCATGGGAAACATCCGGGTATGATGAGCGCGCTTGGCGCACGGGGACCGACGATGATGGCGTTCGGGGCGGCCATCGAGCGATCCGGGTCTGATATAGCAGGGATGTGACAGGGAGACAACGCGCGTCTCCGTCGAATTCAACACTCGACCGGGGCGTATGCGGTTTGGTCTGGGCGGCCCGGCGCGAACCGCCAGATCGGGCGGATCGGAGCGAGTTCCGGAGCGGGCAGGGCGATCAGCGAACTGGAGACGGTGCCAAACCCGTTGGGGCGAAGGAAACACATGGAGGGGGCTTCCTCGGCGTCGTTGCCGTCGCGTCCCGAATCCGCCATCAACCGGGCCCAGCCGCTCCAGTCGCCGCCCTGGGAATCACCGGGGTCGGGCCGTGGCGGCGCCAGCGCCGCGAAGCGGTCCATATAGGCGTCGATGCGGGAGCTGGCCCGGTCGTCCAGTTCCAGCGCGCTCAGCATGTGAAACCCTGGGGCGATGGAATGACGGCTGATGCGGTTGCCGTCGGCCCGCAGCCAGTAGGCGTCGCGGTTGTCGGCGATCACCATGTTGAATGGGCGATAGGAACCGGCATCAAGGTCGGACAGGGCCTCGGCGGCATCGGCGGCGTCGGCGTGTTCCAACGCCTCCAACACCAATTCCCCCCGTGAACGTTTGCCCGCTTGCGGTCCCAGGGTTCCCATGCGGTTCAAGATGGCCGCCATCACGCCGGTGTCGTTGATGCCCATCCATGATCCGCCGGCCAGTTCATCCATCCCGGCCACTACCTCGGGCCGGTCGTCCCACCACCGGCCGGGCGGCCGCGATGGGCGTCCCGCCATTTCGTCGCGATTGGCGGCGATGATCAGCGGCCAAGTCTCGCCGGGACGGCGCAACAGCACCAGAGTGCACATGTGGAGATTCCTGATTTTCCCAACGCGGGCTCCGTTATACCATGGTGGTTCAGACCCGCCAGTTGGAGAGTTATTTCCGATCATGAACGCCTTCGATGACCGCGAGAAAGCCTTCGAAGCCAAGTACCACCTCGATCAGGAGATGGAGTTCAAGGCCAATATCCGTCGCGACAAACTGCTGGGTCTGTGGGCTGCCGAGAAAATGGGGATCGGCGGCGACGCCGCCAAGACCTACGCCCTGTCCGTGGTGGACGTGGAATTCAATGGAACCGACCATGATGCGGGCCAGAAGGTGGCGCGGGACTTCGCCGCCAGCGGCGTCGCCATCGACGAAGGCACCATTCGTCACCAGATGACGGTCTTGCTGTTGCTGGCCCACGAACAGATTATCGAGGAACTGTCCCGATAGGACTCAAGGCTGGGTGCCGTCGTAGTCGATTTCGTCCTGGGGCGTGCTGTCCGAGTAGAAGCAGAACGCGTTGCGGCCCGAATGCTTCACGCGGTACATGGCCACATCGGCCGCCTTGCTGACCTCTTCCATGGTGGCACCGTCATCGGGGAAGATGGCGATGCCGATGCTGGCCCCGACCTGACAGGCGTGCTCGTTAAACTCCACCGGCTTGGTCAGCGAATCGATGATCTTGCGGGCGACCATGGCGGCCTCGCCGGGGCGGGCGACTTCCTCCATCACCACGACGAACTCGTCGCCGCCCACACGCGACACCGTGTCGGAGCCACGGATACAGGTGGACAGCCGCCGCGCCACTTCCTTCAGCACCACGTCACCAGCCTCGTGACCGAGGGTGTCGTTGATTGGTTTGAACTTGTCCAGATCCACGTAAAGCACGGCCATGCGGCCGCCGTGGCGCCGCACGCGGGCCAGGGCGTGATTGATACGGTCGTTGAGCAGATTGCGGTTGGGCAATCCGGTCAGGCTGTCATGGTGGGCAAGACGCTTGATCCGTTCCTCGTTCTCCTTGCGCTCGGAAATGTCGCGCAGGATGCCGGTGAACAGGCGACTTTTGCCGTGGCGAAGCTCGCTGACCGAAATCTCCAGGGGGAACAGGCTGCCGTCCGAGCGCCGCCCCATGCTTTCCACCGCCCGGCCCATCAACTTGGTGCCGCCGCCCAGATAGGATTTGAACATGTCGCCGTGATGGTCGCGCATGGTCTCCGCCATCAAGACGCCGATGTGCTGGCGGATCAGTTTGCCGGGGCCATAGGCGAACATGCGGTCCACCGCCGGATTGGCGGTATCGATCAGCCCTTGCTCGTTGACGGTGATGATGCCCTCGGCCACCGAGGCCAGGACGCCTTGCAGGCGTTCTTCCCGTTCCCGCAGCGCTTCGGCGGAGCGGACGAACCGGGAGATATCGCGGGCCTCGACCAGGAAAAGCTCATCGGGTGACTGGACCCGGCGAACCCGGATTTCCGCCTCGAACAGGTCCGAATCAGTGCGATGCAGTTTCAGCGGCAGGAAATCTTCCTCCGCCAGCAGATCCCAGCCCGCTTCCACCAGAAAGCGGTAGTCGGCCTCCACATAATCGACGAAATCGGTTCCGATGGCGTCGGCGGCACTGGTCAGTCCCAGTGTCTTGATTCCGGCCTGATTGATAAAGGTAACCCGTCCATCGCGCAGAATGCAGACAAGCGACGACACGAGTTCCAGCAACTCGTGATCGAGGATGACGGTTTCGGCTCTGGCGACCGCGGACGAGGGCACGTTTCCCCCTAACAATGACCGGTTGATGGTCGGTCAATCCGCCGGGGCTTGTCAATATCTGCTACATACCGGGGCAAAATTAATCAATCCTTAGGTGGTCGGAGATTTCAGCCAAACGTCCGAACGGGGACGATCCCGGTGCAAGGCTCAAAGAGCCAGCGCGCCGCACGCCCTCGCGCCCAAATCTTTCCCGGATCGCTTCCACCAGCCAAATCTCGGCCTGCGCATGACGGGCGCGCGACAGAGCGTCCTTGGCGGCAAGGTGAGCGGCATGGGAGTCAATCCCGGCGACAAGGGAGTCGATACCCTCGCGCGTATTGGACGATACCATTAGAACCGGGACGGTCCAACCGGCATCTCCGTCCTCGCCGCCCAGGCTGAGGGCGCCCAGGACGTCGGCGCGGGCCCGCTTGGCCGCCGCCCCCATATCGGCCTTGGTCACCACCACCAGATGGGGGATCTCGGCAATGCCAGCCTTCATGAACTGAAGCGAATCCCCCGATCCCGGCTGGACGCAGAACAGAACGGTGTCGGCGACGCCGACGACATCGGTTTCCGATTGGCCGACCCCGACGGTTTCGATCAGCACCACGTCGAACAGCGCGCGCATCAGCACCATGGCCGATACCGTCAGGGCCGACAGACCGCCCAGGCGATCCCGCGCAGCCATGGAGCGGACGAAGATGCCCTGGTCTTCAGGATCGGTGGTCAGGCGGGTGCGGTCACCCAGCAGAGCCCCGCCGGAGCGGCGCGATGACGGATCGACCGCGATGCAGCCGACCCGGCGGCCACTGGCCCGCCAACAGGCGATCAAGGCATTCATCAAGGTGGACTTGCCGACGCCGGGCGGCCCCGTCATGCCCACCACATGGGCCATGGGCGCGCCATGGGCCGCATCCAGCAGGGCGATGGTCTCGGGGGCGTCGGGAAAGCGTTCGATTTGGGCCAAGGCCTTTGCAAGCCCGGCCTTGCCGCCCCGTCTGACCTCATCAAGCGTCATCTGGCACCATCCGGCCTGTGATCAAGGGATTGCGGCCGGGACGGCCGCGCTCCAAACGATGCCGCCCAATGGGAGAGCGGGCATCTTGCCCGTACGACGACATCCCCCTTTCCCGCAAGCGGGAAAGGGGGGAGACGCGGTTCTAGGAGATCAGGCGGTTCCACCAGCCCTTGCGCGGGGGATTGGCGGGGGGCAGCGGCTGTTCCGGCTCGGCGGCGACCGGCGCGGGTGCGGGCGCCTCCACGACCGGCGCGGGGGCCGGAGGCTCGGGGGGCGGTTCCGCCGCGACCGGCTCGGGCTCGGGCGTCGGAGCAGGCTCGGCCACCGGCGCTTCGGCTTCCGGAGCGGCCTCGGCCTTCTTGCGGGGAGCGGCGCGCTTGCGCTTGGGCTTTTCCTCGGCGGCCGGTTCGGCGGTCACGGCCTCCTCGGTCGGCGCTTCGGCCGCGGCCTTCTTGCGGGGAGCGGCGCGCTTGCGCTTGGGCTTTTCCTCGGCGGCAGGTTCGACGATCACGGGGGCGTCGGCGTCCACCTCGGCGACGGCGGCAATTGGCGCGTCGTCTTCGTTGCCCTGCGGCTCATCGGTGCCTTCGGGGGCTTCGGTGCCTTCGACACCGTCCTGGCCCTCGGCGCCTTCGACACCGTCCGGGCCGTCACGACGACGACGACGACGGCCGCCCCGGCGACCACGGCGGCGCTTGCGCGGCTGGTCGCCGTCGGCACCCTCGGCCTCATCGGCGCGGGGTTCGTCACCCTCTTCGCCTTCACCGTCTTCATCGCCTTCGGCGTCGTCCTCGCTCTCGCCTTCGGCGTCATTGGCCGAGGCCGAGCGTTCGTTGGCGCCTTCCTCCGAGCCTTCGCCGGGCTGGCCGTCCTCGGGGCGCCGCTTCTTGCGGCGGCGACGGCGGCGCTTGCGTCCGGCGGCATCGGTCTCGCACTCGCTCTCAGGGCGGCCGCCCTCGGCCGCGCGTCCGGCCGGGGCCTCTTCGGCCTCGTCTTCCTCTTCCGCATCGGCGTCGTCGGTCTCCTCGACGGCGGGCGGCGGGCGGTGGGCCGCGTCGTCCATGCTGATGGCGGTGCGGACGGGCTCGTCGCGGAATTCGGCCTTGACGCGATCCATGCGGTAATTGGGCGGAATCAAGGTGTCGTCGCCCAGCAGCAGCACGGTGAACTCGTAGCGTTCCTCGATGGCGGCCAAGGCGCTGCGCTTCTGATTGAGGATATAGAGGGCGATGGCCGAGGACACGTAGACGGTGACCTCTGAGGACCGGCGGCGGATGCCTTCTTCCTCGATGGCGCGCAGCACATGGACGGCGGCGGATTCCACCGAACGGACCAGACCGGTTCCGGCGCAGTGCGGGCAGGGGCTGAAAGTGGTTTCCTGAAGCGAGGGGCGCAACCGCTGGCGCGACAGTTCCAGCAGGCCGAAGGCGCTGATCTTGCCCACCTGGATGCGGGCACGGTCGTTCTTCAGGGCCTCCTTGATGCGACGTTCGACCGCGTTGTTGTTGCGGTTCTCTTCCATGTCGATGAAGTCGATGACGATCAGACCGGCCAGATCGCGCAGGCGCAACTGGCGGGCCACTTCGTCGGCGGCCTCCATATTGGTCTTGAGCGCCGTCTCCTCGATATGGCGCTCCTTGGTGGCGCGGCCGGAATTGACGTCGATGGCGACCAGGGCTTCGGTCTGGCTGATGACGATATAGCCGCCCGACTTCAACTGGACCGTCGGGCTGTGCATGGCGTCCAGCTGGGTTTCCACCTGATAGCGGTGGAACATGGGCATGACCGGATCCTTGTAGGGCTGGACCTTCTTGGCATGGGACGGGGTCAGCATGCGCATGTAGTCCTTGGCGAGGCGGTAGCCCTCGTCGCCGTCCACCAGCACTTCGTCGATGTCGCGGGCATAGAGATCGCGGATCGAACGCTTGATCAGGCTGGCTTCCTCGTAGACCAGTTCAGGTGCGCTGGACTTCAGCGTCAGGTCGCGCACGGAATCCCACATGCGCAGCAGATATTCGTAGTCGCGGCGGATTTCGGTCTTGGACCGCTCGGACCCGGCGGTGCGGATGATCACCGCCATGCCGTCGGGAATGTCCATCTCGTTGGCGATGGCCTTCAGGCGGCGGCGGTCGGTGGAATTGACGATCTTGCGCGACACTCCGCCGCCCCGGGCGGTGTTGGGCATCAGCACGCAGTAGCGACCGGCCAGCGACAGATAGGTGGTGAGAGCGGCGCCCTTGTTGCCGCGCTCTTCCTTGACCACCTGGATCAGCATGATCTGGCGGCGCTTGACCACCTCTTGAATCTTGTAGTGGCGCAGCAGCTTGGCGCGGCGGCGTTCATTGTCGGCGTCGTCGTCGCCGCCCACGGTTTCCACGCTACGCTTGCGCGGCTCGGCTTCGCCGCCTTCGGCTTCGGGCGTTTCCTGCTGCGCGGGAGCGTCCTCGACGGTGGCGCCGTCGGCGGCCTCGGCCACCGCTTCGGCGGCGAGATGGCCTTCGCCCACCGGTTCGGCATCATCGCGGTCGTTGGTGGCTTCGCGCATGACCTCGGCCCGCTGGGCAGCCAGCAGGGCCTGACGGTCGGCGACCGGGATCTGGAAGTAATCCGGATGGATTTCGCTGAAGGCCAGGAAGCCGTGGCGATTGCCGCCATACTCGACGAAGGCGGCCTGGAGCGAGGGCTCCACGCGCACCACCTTGGCCAGATAGATGTTACCCTTTAGCTGCCGCTTGGTGGATGTCTCAACATCCAGTTCTTCCAGGCGAGTTCCATTGACCACCACAACCCGGGTCTCTTCCGGGTGGGTGGCGTCGATCAACATACGCTTGACCATAAAATCCATATCTCCGTGGGCTCGTTCGCGACGCGCGGGGCGCATGCGAACGGCAGTCTGATCCAGCGAAGCCGGCGCGCACGGACGCGCGACCACAAGGTTCGCCTGAAAGCGATTCCACAATCCTGTTCTCTTGGATGGGCATCATGGTGGCGATAAACCTGATCACGGGCGTCACGCCCGGCTTCGAATTCGGGTCTGGCTTCGCAGGCCGAGGAGTGGCTTTCGCCTTGCTGTCGCGCTTGGTGCGAAAAGGGCGCGAAACCACCGTCCGGGATTGGACGCTCGGATAGTGCGAGCACATGGGGAATCAAAATAGCCGCAGCGGCTCATTTCGACAACGATCTTGTTGAGGTGTTTGCGATATGACGGCCGGGGCCGGTGGCGGCGTTAATGATTCGGTAAGAAGAGTCTGCCGAATCAAAGACTTTTGGGTTGAGCTTGAGTCTTCGTCTGCGTTATAGCTTTCCATACGGCTCCCCCGTGACCGCAGATGATCGAGACCAATGATTCCACGCCGACTCATAACCTTGTCCCTGGCGATTCTGACCGGGCTGTCCGTCCTGGCGGTGAGCGGGGCGGCATGGGCGGCCTCCGGCTCGGGGGCGCGGCTGGGCATTCACGGCGAGGGCGTCACCCGCTTCGTCATGGATCTGTCGGACACCATCGCTTTTTCGGTGACGCCCAAGGCCGATCCCTATCGCATCGTCATCGAAGCGCCCGACCTGCAATGGGCGGGCGCCAACACCATCGGCAAGCCCTGGGGCTCGGTCAACGGCATGCGCGCCGAGGATGGCCGCATCGTGCTCGATCTCAGGAAGCCTGCCCTGGTGAAGGGTTCGTTCCTCATAACCCCGCGTGACGGCATGGGCTGGCGTCTGGTGGTGGATTTGTCGGAGACCACGCGGGAGGCCTTCATGGCCTCGGTGGAGGGCGGGGGGCCAGTGCTTCGGCCGCCGGTCGCCAAGGCGTCGCCGCCGCCTGCGCCCGCCAAGACCGCCGCTCCCAAGCCGCAACCCGTTGTCAAGACCGCGCCGCCGCCTGCTCCCGTTGTGGAGGAGGTTCGCGCCCCGGAACCGGCGGTGGAAGCCGCCACGCCGCCGCCCGCATCGGAACGGCCGCAATCCAAGATCGTGCTGACCAGTCCCAACGCGCCGCCGCAGGCGCCGTTGCCGCTGCCCGAGCCGGTAACCGCGTCTTCCCCGGTGGTTCCCACTGCCGCGCCCAGGCCGCTGGAAAAGCCGGTCAAGGGGCTGCCCATGCTGACGGCCCCCATGCCGCCGCCGCCCGAACGTCCGGTGGTGGCCCAGCCCGCTCCGCCGCCGCCGCCCGTGCCCGTGGTCCAGGCGCCGCCGCCGCAACCAGCCGCACCGGTGATCCAGGTCGCCGCTCCCACGCCCAATCCGCCCGCGGCGCCCAAGGGCGAGAACACCGCCAAGGCCCGCGACGGCGTGCCGGTCATCGTCATCGATCCCGGCCATGGCGGCGTTGATCCCGGCGCGACCGGCGTGTCGGGCATCTACGAAAAGCACATCACGCTCGCCATGGCCCGCGAGATGAAGACGGCGTTGGAAAAGAACGGGCGTTACCGCGTGCATCTGACCCGCGATCGCGACGTGTTCATCCGCTTGCGCGACCGCGTCGCCATCGCGCGCCAACATGGCGCCGACCTGTTCATCTCGCTGCATGCCGATGCGGTGCAAAACCCGCAGATTCGAGGCCTTTCTGTCTATACCCTGTCCCAGAACGCCTCGGATAACGAGGCCCAGTCCCTGGCGGAAAAGGAAAACAAGGCCGACCTCATCGCCGGTGTCGATCTGACTCATGAATCGCCCGACGTGGCGGGTATCCTGATCGATCTGGCCCAGCGCGAGACCATGAACCGCTCGGCCGGTTTCGCCACCGAACTGGTGGACGAGGTGGGCCAGGAGATGGATCTGCTGGGCAATACCCATCGCTTCGCGGGGTTCGCGGTGCTGAAGGCCCCCGACGTGCCGGCGGTGCTGGTGGAAATGGGCTATCTGTCCAACGACTTCGAGGAAAAGCAACTGCGCCAGCCGCAGTATCGCGCCCGCCTCGCCAATGCCATGGCCAAGGCGGTGGAACGCTATTTCCCGCCCTCGCTCAAGGCGAAGCGGCCTTGATTTTCGATTCGTCACCCCCGCGTAGGCGGGGGTCCATGATGGGGAAAGTCTGAATGCTCGCCCTTGGGCGTCGTCTTCGCGGCAAGAAGGATTCCCGCTTTCGCGGGAATGACGGGGTTATGGCTGTGTCGGCTGTGTTCACCGCCATGCTCCTGTCCGTCTTGGGCGCCCCCGCCGTCGCCGAACCCAAGCTGGAAAATCTGTGCCTGACCTGCACCCGGCCGGACCCCGCCTGCTGGCTGGTGACCTATCGCTGGCAGGATTACAATCTGAAGGGCGACGTGGGCACCACCGTGGTGGTCACCGCCGGTCAGCCGCCCACCGAGGACGATAAGGAGCGGGCGCGGTTGTCGCTGCTGCGCACCATGCCGCCCAACACCACCGTGGTCATGGCCAAGAGCAGCCGTATCGCCTGTCCCCCGGGAGCGCGGGTGGAGTAGGGGGCACTCGTCGCCACACTTGACGGACAAGGCTTCGAAGCGGTACCACCTGCCCCTGGCTGCCGTGTCGATCGGACCGCGATGTTTCGCTTCTTTCTAGGCATCTTCTCCCTGCTGATCCTGCTGGCCATCGTGGCGGCGGGCGGCACCGTGTTCGTCTTCTGGCATTTCGGCCGGGGCCTGCCCGATTACCACCAACTGGCCCATTACGAGCCGCCCATCACCACCCGCGTCTATGGCGGCGACGGCCGTCTGGTGGCGGAATACGCGGTGGAGAAGCGGGTCTTCGTGCCGCTCTACGCCATTCCGCAGGCGGTGAAGGACGCCTTCCTGTCGGCGGAGGACAAGAATTTCTACAGCCATGCCGGCGTCGATCCTGTCGGTATCGCGCGCGCCATCGTGATCAATCTGCGCAATCGCGGCATGGGCGGCGATCGTCGGCCAGTGGGTGCGTCGACCATCACCCAGCAGGTGGCCAAGAACTTCCTGCTGACCAACGAGGTGTCCATCGAGCGCAAGGTGAAGGAAGCCATCCTGGCCTTCCGCATCGAGCGCACATTCTCCAAGGACCATATCCTCGAACTCTATCTGAATGAAATCTATCTGGGCGTCGGCTCCTATGGCGTCGCGGCCGCCGCGCTGAACTATTTCGACAAGGGGCTGGACGAATTGGCCCCGGCCGAGGCCGCCTATCTGGCGGCGCTGCCCAAGGCGCCCAACAACTATAATCCCCATCGCCATTATCAGGCCGCCAAGGAGCGCCGCGACTGGGTGCTGGGCCGCATGTTCGAGGACGGCAAGATCACCCAGGCCGAGTATCAGGCCAATGTGGCCATGCCGCTGGACGTGCGCACCCGCAAGGAAATGCAGGCGACCCAGGGCGCCGACTACTTCGCCGAGGACATCCGCCGCGAATTGCAGGCCAAGTTCGGCGAAGGGGCGCTGTACAAGGGCGGATTGGTGGTGCGCGCCTCCATGGATGCCAATCTGCAAGCCGTGGGCTCCAAGGTTCTGCGCCAGGGGCTGGCCACCTACGACCGTCGCCATGGCTGGCGCGGCCCCATCGCCCGCGTGACCGCCGGAAACGGCTGGCCGCAGCAACTGGCCGCCGTGCCGCGTCCCGGCGGCGCCAACGAGGCCTGGGAGATCGCTGTGGTCATCGGCCTGACCGAGCAGGATGCCACCCTCGGTCTGTCGGGCAATCGCACCGGCAAGCTGCCCTTCGCCGAGATGAAGTGGGCGCGTCCCGCCTTGGAAAAGCAGACCATGGGGCCCATGCCGCGCCGACCCGGCGACGCGCTGGCCCAAGGCGACGTCATCCTGGTGGAGCCTGCGGCCAAAAGCGAGGACGGACACGCCTATCCGGCCAACACCTACTCATTGCGCCAAATACCCAAGGTCGAAGGCGCCCTGGTCGCCATCGACCCCCATACCGGCCGCGTGCTGGCCATGGTGGGCGGCTGGTCCTATGGCAAGAGCCAGTTCAACCGCGCTTCCCAGGCCCTGCGCCAGCCCGGCTCGTCCTTCAAGCCCTTCATCTATCTGGCGGCGCTGGAAAGCGGCTATACGCCGTCGTCGCTGGTGCTGGACGCCCCCATCGCGCTGCCGCAGGGCCCCGGACTGCCGCTGTGGCGGCCCAAGAACTACAGCGACGATTATCTTGGCCCCACCACGCTCCGCGTCGGCATCGAGAAGTCGCGCAACCTGATGACGGTGCGCCTCGCCCAGGCCATCGGCATGGAAAAGGTGGCGGATTATTCCGGCCGCTTTGGCATCTACGACAAGCTGCCGCTGCAATTGTCCATGGCGCTGGGGGCGGGCGAGACGACGCCGCTGAAGCTGACCGCCGCCTATGCCATGCTGGTCAACGGCGGCAAGAAGGTGCGGCCTACCTTGATCGACCGCATCCAGGACCGCAACGGCAAGACCATTTTCAGCCATGACCTGCGCTTCTGCGAGGGGTGTTCGGCGCAACGGTTCTCCGGACAGGACATGCCCATTCTGGCCGATATCCGCGAACAGTTGGTGGACCCGGTCTCGGCCTATCAGATGGTCAATATCATGGAAGGCGTGGTCCAGCGCGGCACCGGCACCTCCGTCAGGGCGGTGGGCAAGCCCCTGGCGGGCAAGACCGGCACCTCCAATGATTCCAACGACGTCTGGTTCGTCGGCTTTTCTCCCGATCTGGCGGTCGGCGTGTTCGTCGGCTTCGACGATCCCGCCACCTTGGGCCACAAGGAAACCGGCGGCTCCATCGCCGCGCCCATCTTCCGCGATTTCATGATGGAAGCGTTGAAGGACAAGCCGCCGACCCCGTTCCGGGTGCCGCCGGGCGTCCGCCTGGTCCGGGTCGACGCCAAGACCGGCAAGCCCGCCATGCCCGGCGACGGCAAGGCCATCTACGAGGCCTTCAAGGACACCGACCGCATGCCGGGCGACGATGAAGAGGTGCTGGAAGGCGGCGGCGCCGTCAATGGCTTCAGCTTCGCGCCCTATCTCGGCGCCGAGGAAGGCGCATCCCCCACCGGGGAGATGCCCGCGCAGGGCGGCGCGCCCACCCTGACGCCGCCGCAACCGGCGGGACCGGCTCCGGCGGCGGGCGGGCTGTATTAGCGTCCGGCGACATGACTCATGTGGGATGCGGGCGGGACGCCCGCGCTCCGAACGGCATGCTGGTCTCGGAGCGCGGGCGCCCCGCCCGCCCGCGGCTTACTTCAAATAACAAGCGGTATCAGCGGTTCAGCTTGTAGAAATCGGCGATGAACGCCCAGGCCTCCTCGGCGGTTTCCACATAGGTGAACAGATCCTTGTCGCCGGGCGAGGCCATGCCTTCCTCGATCAGGGCGCCCAGATTGATGATCCGCTCCCAATAGGCGCGACCGAACAGCAGGATGGGAATCGGGTCGATCTTGCCGGTCTGGATCAGGGTTGCCGCTTCGAACAACTCGTCCAGGGTGCCGAAACCGCCGGGGAACACCACCAGCGCCTTGGAGCGGGTGAGGAAGTGCATCTTGCGGATGGCGAAATAGTGGAAGCGGAAGCACAGTTCCGGGGTGATATAGGCGTTGGGGGCTTGCTCCATGGGAAGAACGATGTTCAGCCCGATGGATTTGCCGCCCACGTCCTGGGCGCCGCGGTTGGCGGCTTCCATGATACCGGGGCCGCCGCCGGTCTTGACCACGAAGTCGCAGGTATGGTCGTTGGCGCAGGCGCCGGTGACGATTTGGGCGAAGCGGCGCGCCTCGTCGTAATACCGGCTGTTGGCCAGCCGACGACGCGCCACGGCCAGACGGTGAGTGGCCTCCTTGTCGCGCGGGCGGGCGCGGGCGGCTTCCTCGGCGGCGCTCAATTCGCGGCGCGCCATGTCGGGGTCCGGAATGCGGGCCGAGCCGAACACCGCGATGGTGGACTTGATGCCGTATTGCTGTTGCAGCAGTTCCGGCTTCAGCAATTCCAGTTGCAGGCGCACCGGCCGCAGATCCTGGCGCAACAGGAAATCCACGTCCTCGAAGGCCAGGCGATAGGCGGGCGAGGCCGTCTGGGCGGTGGCGGCGGTGGGGATGGTCAGCTTGGCGGCTTCCCGGCGCGCGGTGGGAAACGGACCTCGGTGGCGAAATCGCGGCATGGATTTTGGGGCTCCTTTGGCGAGTGTCAGTGTCAGCCATGCATCCTTACCAGGGGGTAAAGGCGCACGCGGCTCTTGGAAAGCGGCGCGCCCTTCGCTATAGGGGGGGAGTCTTTTCAGTGGAACCGGTGCCATGACCCATCAGCATCTCGGCGATTTCGGTGATTTCTCGCTCTCGGTGGTGGTTACCAGCCCGCCCTGGTACGAGAACTGCTTCGTCGTGCTTCACAAGCCGAGCCAAACCGTGGCGGTGGTCGATCCCGGCGGCGATGCCGAACGAATCCTCCATGCGGTCGAGGCCATGGGCGGCAAGCCCGAGGTGATCTTGCTCACCCACGGCCATCCCGATCATCTGGGTGCCGCCCATCAGCTTGAGACGGCCCTGAAGATTGTCACCCGCGCCCATGCCGACGAAATGCCGGTCATCGAGGCCGCTAGCGATCTCAACCGCTCCTTCACCGGCCAACCGCAGAAGGGACCGGGCAGCCTGGAAACTTTCCCGGGCGAGCCGAGCGAGACCCTGGGCGGCGCCCCCATTCGGGTCATTCACACCCCCGGCCATACGCCCGGCGGTGTCTGCTTCGACTTCGGCCCGTTCGTGCTGACCGGCGACACTCTGTTTCGCAACGGCGTCGGCCGTACCGACCTGCCCGGCGGCAGCGAGCAGAAGCTGTGGGCCTCCATCAATCACCTTCTCGGTCTGTTGGACGACAAGGTGATGCTGTTTTCCGGCCATGGACCGGAATGGAGCGTCCAGGACGCCCGCCGCTGGTGGCGGATGGTCGGCTAATTGCCTTTAACGGCGTGATGGGCGGGCAGGCGCGGCTCGGACGGCAACGGCTTGTCCGGGTGCCATCCCACCACCGCGCTCAGCACGATGAATCCGGCGATATAGGCTGCTGTCACATGCCAGCCGTGGCGCAGCCACAGGCCCACCGACTTGGCTTCGGGGAACATGTTGGACAAGGCCACCCCGGCCGATGATCCGAACCAGACCATGGATCCGCCGAACCCCACCGCATAGGCGATGAAGCCCCAGTCGTGCCCTCCCTGCTTGATGGCAAGGGCGGTCAGCGGGATGTTGTCGAATACCGCCGAGACGAAGCCGAGCCCGAACGCGGTCATGGCCGAGGCGGGAGGCAGTTCCTCCACCGGCATCATGGACGCGCACAGGACCAGCGACAGCAGGAACACTGAACCCTTGGCCGTCTCGGGCAGTACCTCCCAGTCGGGGCGTCGGATGGACATGGTGGCGACGAGGGCCAACCACACCGAACCGCCGATAAAGGGGAACAGATGCGCGAAGTGGCCGAATTGAAGATTGACCATGACATTGGTGGCGATGGCGGAACACAGGATGATGGCGACGATGCCGACCCGGCCCCAGTCCACATGGGTGTGGTCATGCGCATTCTTCAGGATGGGCGAATAGGCCTGTTGTTGCTTGGCGGCGATGATGCCGACCACCAGCAGGCTGACCACCGCCCCCGCATAGGCTTCGAAGACGGCGGCGGGCGAGACGCCTGCGATCCACAGCATGGTGGTGGTGGTGTCGCCCACCACCGAGCCCGATCCGCCCGCATTGGAGGCCGCCACGATGGCGGCCAGATAGCCCACATGCACCCGGGCGCGAAACAATTGGTGCGCCATGGCGCCGCCGATCATGGCGGCGGCGATGTTGTCGAGAAAGCTGGACATGACGAAGACCATGACCAACAGCAAAAAGCCGCCCTTCCAGTCGTCGGGCAGATAGCGCGGCAGCAGCACGGGCACATGGCTCTTTTCGAAATGCCGCGACAGCAGCGCGAATCCCATCAGCAGGCAAAACAGATTGGCCAGCCCAACCCATTCATGGGCGAGATGGTCGCCAAATCCCGCCAGGCCGGTTCCGGTCTTGAAACCGGCGAACAGGATCTTGTAGCCGGCGATGGTCACCAAGCCGGTGAGGCCGACCTGAAAGGTGTGATTGTGGAGCAGGGCGACACCCAGCAAGGTGGCCGCGAAAAGAAAGAAATCCACCGGAATTCCGAAGATGGCTGGCATGGACGCACCCTGTCGTTTTTTTGCCGACGGTCCTTGGTGGCCATCTGGCTTGGTTGGCTTGATCATAGCCCCAGGTCCGATGCAGGCACACCCCTTACCGAGGCCAAAGGCAGATAACGCGGAATTCCGGGAAAGATGCGTTGACGCCCCCATGCGCTTTCGCTAGAACGACGCCTTAGCCACGGCGGCAAGCAACCGCCTTCTGCGGAGGGGTGGGTGAGTGGCTGAAACCAACGGTTTGCTAAACCGTCCTAGGGTGTCAAACCTTAGCGCGGGTTCGAATCCCGCCCCCTCCGCCACCTAGCTTTTTCAAGCACTTACGCGAACCAGCGATCACGGGCCATCACCCGTGATCACTCGCGCGCCCTTTTGGCTTGCGCCAATAGCGCTACGAGCTCGTCGAGGCTTGGTAGTGCGTCTCGATAACAGGTATCCCCCGAGTCAAAAATTTCATTCGCCGAGGCTCCATTGAAAGGCGCTGGACTCTCGTTCCGAAAAACGACTATATTTACGTCAGAAATTTGGAACGCGGTGTCGCTCTGGTCTGGAAGGGATTGCCGATATGGCTGAAAATCAGGAGCCGACGGTCAAGATTGTCGAGCGCGTCGTCGCGGTCTTGTCGGCCTTGTCCGATGGCGGAGCCCAGGGGACATCGCTGGCGGATCTTTGCGATATCACCGGGTTGCGCAAGGCGACGGCTCACCGTCTGCTGGCGGCCCTGACAGGCAGCGGCTTTGCCTTCCAAGATATCGATAGTCGCCGCTACCGCCTGGGATTCCAGGCGGCTTCCCTGGGTTTGACCGCGGCGGCCCAGTGCGTCGCCGGTCCCGCCATGCCGGTCCTGGGGCGGCTGGCGGCGACCACTGGGGACACGGTATTCGCCTCCATTCGGGAAGGTCTGGCGGCCATCTGCGTGGCGCGGGCGGTGGGTGGTTTTCCCATCCGCACCCTGACTCTCGACGTGGGAGACCGGCGCCCCCTGGGGGTGGGGGCGGGCAGCCTGGCTTTGCTGGCGTTCTTTCCAGATTCAGAGATTGAAATGATCGTGAATCGGAACGAACGATGGCTTCAGGACTTCCAAAGATTCGCTCCCGAGGAAATGAGCGCGCTCATCACCCGGACGCGGCGTGATGGTTTTGCCCTCAACGAAGGCCGCATCGTTCCGGGCATGAATGCCATCGGCGTCCCGGTGCTTGACGCGACGGGACGGCCGCTGGCCTCCCTCAGTCTGGCCGCCATTCGCGACCGCATGGGGCCGGAGCGTTTGCCCGAGTTGGTACAAAATCTTCAAGCCGAGGCACGGGTTCTCGCCGAAGTCCTGACGCCGCGGGCATTGGCGGCACAGTAGGACGTTCCGTTATCACCCAACAACGACACTGTCCGTGCGCGGACCGGTGAGGAGACTTTCATGCTTAACGAAATGTCCGGTGGCGAGGCCATCGCTCGCATGATCAAGGCATTCGACGGTGGCCCGATTTTCGGAATGGGCGGCTTCCAACTGCTGCCGTTCTACGATGCCGCCCGGCGGTTGGGCCTGTCCCATTACCTGATCAACGACGAGCGGGCCGGTGTCTTCGCCGCCGATGCCTATGCCAAGGTGTCCGGCCGGGTGGGCCTGGTGGATGCCACTGTCGGACCGGGGGCCACCAATCTGGTCACCGGGCTGGTCGAGGCCTTGAACGCCGGAACCCCCATGGTGGCGCTGGTGGGCAATACCCATCGCGATCACTCCTGGAAGAATATGACCCAGGAATGCCGTCAGGTGGATATTCTGCGCCCCGCTTGCAAGGAGCTGATCCGCATCGAATCGGTCGAGCGCATTCCCGAGCTGATGCGTCGCGCCTTCGCGGTGGCGACCAGCGGCCGCCCCGGTCCGGTGGTGGTGGATATTCCAGAAGATGTGAGCCACGGCACCGCCGTATTCGATCCCGCGGCCTTTAGCGCGCCGAAGGCCAATCGGACGGCGGCGGCGCTTCGCTGTCGTCCCGACGGGGCCGCCATCGCCAAGGCCACGCAAATGATTGCCGAGGCGCGGCGGCCGGTGATCCTGGCCGGTGGCGGGGTTCATCTCTCCGGAGCGGCGGAGGCGCTGACCGCCTTCAGCCGTAGCCTCAATATTCCCGTGGCCCATACCCTGACCGGCAAGGGTGCAATTCCCTGTTCCGATCCCCTGAGCGCCGGCCTGTTCGGACGCTATGACCGCATCGCCAACACGATCATCGAAGAGTCCGACCTGATCCTGGCGGTGGGCTGCAAACTGGGTGAGATCGCCACCAAGCGCTATACGGTTCCTGGGACGGGCAAGCGCATCATCCACCTGGACAATGTGAGCGAGGAGTTCGGTCGAACCGTTCAGCCCGAGCTTGTCCTATGGGGCGACGCCCTGCTTGGCATCTTGGACCTGGGCAACGCCCTTGCCATCGATGCCGAGCGTATCTCCGGCAGGAACGCCGACTGGGCGACCGGCATTCCCCGCCGCATGACGGCCTGGCGGGAGGACGTCGCCCCGCGCCTTCATTCGGCTGAGATTCCCGTCAGCATGGCGAGGCTGATGACCGAGATCAATGCCGTCCTGCCCGCCGATGGCTTCCTGGTCGCCGATGGCGGTTTCGCCGCCCATTGGGGGGGGCTGCTGTTCGATACCAAGCAGGCCGGGCGGGCCTTTGTTCCCGATCGCGGTTCCGCTTCCATCGGCTATGGCCTGCCCGGTGCCATGGGGGTTGCCATGGCCGCGCCGGGACGGGCGGTGTTCAGCCTGACCGGAGACGGCGGCTTCAACATGATGCTGGGCGAGCTGGAGACCGCTCGCCGCCTTGATCTGACCTTCACGATCATCGTCGTCAACAACGCCGCCTCGGGCTATGTCAAGGCGCTGCAGCATCTGGTCTACGGGCCGGGCTCCTACCACGCGTCGGACCTTTTGGAGACCGATTACGCCGTGGTGGCCAGGGCGCTGGGATGCACCGGCATTCGCGTCGAGGATCCGGCCGATCTGTCCCAGGCCCTGCGGACCGCGCTGGCGACCAAGGGGCCGACCATCGTCGACGTGGTGGTCACGCGCGATCCGGCAAGGATGCTGCCGGGCGTCGATAACCGCGCCGTCGTCATCAAGAAGGGCGACCGCGTCGCCTGAAGCATACACACGGCGGGGAACCGCTCGCCGTCAGGGGAGGAAACAACAATGAAACGTCGCGCCTTCATCACCTCGGCCGCCGCCGGGATCGCGTCCTTCGGCATCATCAGCCGCCGGGCCAGCGCCGCCGAATTCGTCTACAAATTCGCCAACAACCAGCCGGAAACCCATCCCACCAACACCGCCGCCAAAAAGGCAGCCGACCGCATTCGTCAAGAGAGCGGCGGTCGGCTTGATATCCAGATCTTCCCCAACAACCAGTTGGGCGGCGATACCGACATGCTCAGCCAGGTTCGTTCCGGGGCGTTGGAATTCTACATGCTGTCGCCAACCCGGCTGGCCAATATCATTCCCGATGCCGGCATCAGCGGGTTGGGCTTCGTCTTCCCGGACTACGACGCGGTGTGGAAGGCCATGGACGGCGAGTTGGGCGCTTTCATCCGCGCCCAGATGCCCAAGGCGCAACTGGTGTCCATGCCCAAGATCTGGGACAACGGCTTTCGTCACATCACCACCAGCAGTCGGCCGATCAATTCCGCCGCCGACCTGAAAAACCTGAAGATCAGGGTTCCCACCACCCAGATGTGGATTTCGCTGTTCAAGGCGTTGGGCACCGCGCCCACCGGCATCGACTTCGCCGAACTCTATTCCGCCCTTCAGACCAAGGTGGTGGACGGCCAGGAAAATCCCCTTTCGATCATTCAATTCGGCAAGCTTTACGAGGTGCAGAAATACTGCTCCTTCACGTCCCATATGTGGGACGGCTTCTGGTTCGTGGCCAGCAAGAAGCAGTGGGACCGGCTGCCGGGCGATCTCCAGGCCTTGGTGAGCCGCCACATGGATCTGGCCGCCGACGAGCAGCGGGCCGAGATTCGCGGCTTGAACGAATCGCTCCAGGGCGATCTGCAAAAACGCGGCATGACCTTCAATTCCGCCGACACCGCCTCGCTGATGAAGACGGTGGCCGACGCGGGCTACTACAAGGAGTGGAAGGGCAAGTTCGGAGCGGATGCCTGGACCCTGCTCCAGAAATACACGGGGGCGGTCGGCTGATGCGGATATCGCCCGAAGCCGCCGATCCCGTGACCGGCAATCAAGCCCAAGCCCTGCTGCTGCGATTGGATCGCGGTATCGGCGCCGTCTGTGAACTTTTGGCCGCCATCCTGATCGTGGCCGAAACCGCGATCCTGCTCTCGGGGGTTATCGCCCGATATGTGTTGCATGCGCCGCTTACCTGGTCGGATGAACTGGCGTCCATCCTGTTCCTGTGGCTGGCCATGCTGGGTGCCGTTATCGCCCTGCGGCGGGGCGAGCACATGCGCCTTACCATCCTGGTCAATGCCAGGGGCGGGATCTATCGGAAATGGCTTGATCCCCTTGCCGCCATCGTGCCGGTGATTCTGCTGGGCACCCTGCTTCCCTTTTCTCTCGAGCATTTCGAGGACGAGATGCTGGTGATGACGCCCGCCCTTGGGCTATCCCATTCCTGGCGTACCTCGGCCATGGTGGTGGGAATCGGCCTGATGGCCCTGCTATCCGCCCTACGCCTGCTCGAACGCGGATTCGACCGCGCCACCCTTCAGGTGGTTCTGGCTATTGCCCTCCTGGCCGCGGTCCTTTTTATCCTGAGGCCCCTGTTTCCCTCCCTGGGGTATTACAACCTGCTGATCTTCTTGGTCGGGCTGGTCATCACCAATGTGGTGCTGGGGGTTCCCATCGCCTTTTCCTTCGGCGTCGCCACCCTGTGCTACCTGGCATTCGCCACCCATGTGCCGCTGTCGGTGATCGTGAGCCGAGGCCAAGGCGGCATGGAGCATCTGGTTCTGCTATCGGTGCCGCTGTTCATCATCCTGGGCTTGCTCTTGGAGATGACCGGCATGGCGCGGGTCATGGTGGAATTGCTGGTGGCGCTGCTGGGTCATGTGCGGGGCGGGCTGTCCTATGTTCTGTTGGGCGCCATTTTCCTGGTTTCTGGGATTTCCGGTTCCAAGGCGGCCGACATGGCGGCGGTGGCTCCGGCCCTCTTTCCCGAAATGAAGAAGCGGGGTTACAAGCCCGACGAGTTGGTGGCGCAACTGGCCACCTCCGCCGCCATGTCCGAGACCATTCCCCCCAGCCTGGTTCTGATCACCATCGGTTCCGTCACCGACGTGTCCATGGCGTCCCTGTTCACCGGCGGTCTGCTGCCCGCCTTCGTCCTGTGCGTGGCCCTGGCCGTTCTGTCGCGCTTGCGTTTCCAGGGCGACCATCGCTCGGTCACGCCCCGGCCGCCGGCACGCCATATTCTTCGGACCCTGGTCATCGCCAGCCCGGCCCTGGCGCTGCCCTTCGTCATCCGGGCCGCCGTGGTGGAAGGCGTCGCGACCGCCACCGAGGTCGCCACCATCGGCATCGCCTATGTGGTGGTCTGCGGCCTTCTGGTCTATCGCTGCCGCGACTGGTCTCGGCTTATGCCGCTGCTGGTGGAGACGGCGGCCCTGACCGGGGCCATTCTGTTCGTCTTTGGCATGGCCACCGCCATGGGCTGGTCCATGACCCAATCCGGCCTGTCGCGCCAGTTGATCGCCGTGATGTCGGGACTGCCCGGTGGCGGCATGACCTTTCTTCTGATCTCCATCGCTCTGTTCATCGTGCTGGGCAGCGTGCTGGAGGGCATTCCCGCCCTGGTTCTGTTCGCCCCCTTGTTGTTTCCCATCGCGCGGGTGGTGGGCATTCACGAGGTGCATTACGCCATGGTGGCGATCCTTGCCATGGGAATCGGGCTGTTCGCCCCGCCGCTGGGGATCGGCTACTACACCGCCTGCGCCATGGGGCGGGTAAGTCCGGATCAGGCCATGCGGACCATCTGGCCCTATATCGGGGCCTTGATCGCCGCCCTGGTCCTGGTGGCGGCGGTACCGTGGCTGTCGACCTGTCTGCTGTAACAATCGTGGAGTTGGATCGGTGAACGACTATGCCGTGATAACAGGAGGCGCCCGAGGAATTGGCGCCGCCATAGCCCGCAAGCTGCGTAGCGACGGATTGAGGGTCATCGTCGTGGACCGTGACAGCCCCGCCACGGATACCGCCGATGAATTTCTTCAGCTTGATCTCGCGGATGCTCCAAACCTGACTGCGGGCCTGGAACGTATCATCCTGGGCCGTCGGGTTACCCGCTTGGTCAACAATGCCGGCATCGTCATGCCGGCTTCCTTGGAAGATGCCGATCCCGATTCCTTCGGCCGCGTGGTCGATGTCAACCTGATCGCGCCGATGCTTTGTGCTAAAGCCGTCCTGCCCGCCATGAAGGCGGCGCACTATGGTCGTATCGTGAATATTTCCAGCCGGGCGGCCTTGGGCAAGGAATTGAGAACGGCCTATTCCGCCACCAAGGCTGGCCTGATCGGGATGTCGAAGACATGGGCCCTGGAGTTGGCTCCCTACGGCATTACCGTCAACGTCGTGGGCCCAGGTCCGATCAACACCGAGCTGTTTGCCAAGGTCAATCCAGCCGGTGATGCCAGAACACAGGCGATTATGAACGCGATTCCCGTTAAGCGGCTGGGGACACCAGAAGACGTGGCCCAAGCCGTGGCGTTCTTCTGCGCGGAAGGCTCGGGCTTTGTAACCGGGCAAGTCCTATATGTCTGTGGTGGCCTGACCATTGGATCGGCGTGAACGTGGCGGCGCCATGTCTCTAGCGGAACAGGGCGGAGAAATCCCGAGCGCTCATGCCTGGAGCGGCGCCGCTTTCCTTGGCGGTGGCGTTGACTCGGCTGACGATGCCGGTTTCCCAGGTGGAACGGGCGTCGCCAATGCGAGCCGTCATGGCATCGACCACGGCGGCGGCAATGCCTTGTGTCGCAAGGACGGCAAGGCGGCCGACCCCGGCTTCGTCCATGCCGATACCGGCGTCGTTGAACAAAACGGCGCGGGCGGCGCAACGCAAGGCCGCCTTGGGATCGCCGCCGGGAAGCCCCCCATGCGAGCCCGTGACGACGATGGCTCCATCCAGGGCGGACGAAATGTCCGAGGCGGAATCCATGCCCCAGACATCCGGGCGGCGGGGCAGCCGGGACAGCAACAGCGGGCGGGACTCTGGTCGGGCATGCCGCTGGGCCGGAAGCGCCGCCGCGCGAAGGCGCCAAGCCGCTTCGGCGGTCGGCATGCCGGTCTCAACCCCCAGCGCCTGGGCGAGGGCATTGACATGGGATATGACGCCCCGGGCCAGCATATGGGCGCCGTCACCGATGCGGGCGCTCCGATAATCCACGGCGGCGGCGGCCATGCCGACGCTCTCCAAGACAGTCAATCCGGCGATTCCCGCCCGATCCAGGCCAATACCGGCATCGTTGAGGATCACCGCCCGGATAGTGTTCGCCGCCGCGATCCGGGCGGCGAGAACCCCGCCGTGGGAACCGGCGACCACCACCATGCCGTCGTGCCCGGTCAATAGGCCGGTGATGCTTGGCAGGGCGACAATATCACTCACAGGTTTCATTCAGAGGATTCTACCCCATGCATCTCGATGATCCCAGCCTGCTGCGCAGCCTTTGCCGCATTGGCGAAGAATGGGTCGGCGCCGATTCCCAAGAGGTCTTCGACGTGGTTGATCCTGCCGATGGGCGGGTCATCGCGACGGTGCCGCGCGCAGGCAAGGCGGAGACAAGGCGGGCCATCGAGCGCGCATCCTCCGCGCTGCCCGCCTGGCGGGGATTGACGGCAAGGGAGCGCGGCGTCCTGCTGCGGCGCTGGCATGACTTGATCCTTCAGCATCGTGACGACCTGGCCAGGATCATGACCGCGGAGCAGGGCAAGCCGCAGGCCGAGGCACGGGGGGAGGTCTCCTACGGAGCAGGCTTCATCGATTGGTTCGCCGAGGAGGGCAAGCGGATCTATGGCGATATCATTCCGTCCCCGTTTCCCGGTCGGCGCATCATGGTGCTGAAGGAGCCGGTCGGCGTCGTCGCCGCCATCACGCCATGGAATTTCCCCAATGCCATGATCACCCGCAAATGCGGACCCGCCCTGGCGGCCGGTTGCACCGTTGTCCTGAAACCGGCGGAAGACACTCCGCTATCGGCCTTGGCGCTGGTGGAACTGGCGGATAGGGCAGGGATTCCGGCCGGTGTCCTGAACGTTGTCACGGGCCATCCCGTCGAGATCGGAGCCGAGCTGACGTCGAATCCCCTGGTGCGAAAGCTCAGCTTTACCGGATCGACCGCTGTGGGCAAGGCGCTGTTGAGGCAATGCGCCGACACCATGAAGAAGGTCAGTCTGGAATTGGGCGGCAACGCGCCCTTCATCGTCTTCGATGATGCCGATCTTGACGCGGCGGTGGCGGGCGCCATCGCCAGCAAATTTCGCAATTCGGGCCAAACCTGCATCTGCGCCAATCGGCTGTTGGTTCAAGATGGCATCCACGATGCCTTTGTTGATCGATTGGTCGAGGCGGTCGGGACGCTCGACCTTGGACCACTGATCCACGGCCGAGCGGTGGAGGGAGTCGAACGCCTTGTAAACGACGCCGTGGCCTTGGGGGCGCGGGCGCTCTGCGGTGGCACCCGGCGGGCGGCGGGCGGCAATTATTTCGATCCGACCGTCCTGGTGGGAGTGACGCCCTCCATGGCCTGCGCCAACCAGGAAATTTTCGGCCCGGTGGCGCCGTTGATCCGGTTCCATACCGAAGACGAGGCAATCCGCTTGGCTAACGACACTCCTTATGGGCTGGCCGCCTACGCTTATACCCGTGATGCCGGGCGGGAATGGAGACTGGCCGAGGGATTGGAATTCGGCATCATCGGCCTCAACGAATCCATGGTTTCCACCGAGGTCGCGCCGTTTGGCGGGATGAAGGAATCCGGCCTCGGTCGGGAAGGGTCCAAATACGGTATCGATGAATATCTGGAGATCAAATACGTTTGCCGGACGGGATAGCCTTGCCGGGCCGCTTTGAACGGCGCCGCCGTCACGGCTTTGTCATTGCTTGTCCACTCGACATCGGGGTGACGAAGGGCTAAGAGGGCCGTGCGACAACTCCGATCAAGGCGCATGGCATGCGGTGGCCCCTCCCCACGGTGGCGGTATCCCAAGACCTGAAGCCCAATTCATGGGATCTGGCGCTGATTCCCGTGGTGTTCGCCGTTCTGGCCCTGTTGGCGTTCGGCGCCGCGCAGATGAGCATTCCCTACGACGTGGGCGAGCCGCTGCCGCTCAGCCTCGATCCCGCCAATCTGCCCTATTACCTGCTGCGCAGCGCCCTGCGCATGGCCGCCGCCCTGGTGGCCTCGCTGGCCTTCACCATCGTCTTCGCGGTGACGGCGGCCAAGGTTCCGGCGCTGGAAAAAGTGCTGATCCCCATTCTCGACATCCTTCAGTCCATTCCCATCCTGGGCTTCCTATCCATCACGGTGACCGGTTTCATTGCGCTGTTTCCCGGCAATCTGCTCGGCGTCGAGTGCGCCGCCATCTTCGCCATCTTCACCTCGCAGGCCTGGAACATGGCGTTCAGCCTCTATTCCTCGCTGAAGACGGTGCCCAACGACCTGATCGAGGCGTCCGACATGTTCCACCTGTCGGCGTGGCAGCGGTTCTGGCGCCTGGAAATGCCCTGGGGCATGCCGGGGCTGGTGTGGAACATGATGATGTCGGTGTCGGGCGGCTGGTTCTTCGTGGTGGCCTCGGAAGCCATCTCGGTGTCGGGCCAGAACATCAGCCTGCCCGGCGTCGGCTCCTATATCGCGCTGGCCATCGCCGAGAAGAATCTGGCGGCCATCGGCTGGGCCATCCTCGGCGTGCTGGGCGGCATCATCGTCTATGACCAGCTGATCTTCCGGCCGCTTGTCGCCTGGACCGACAAGTTCAAGGTGGATTCCCTGCCGGGCGAGCAGGTGCCGGAATCCTGGTTGCTGACCCTGATGCAGCGCGGCCGCCTGTTCCGTTATCTGGCGCGCCTGCCCGCCGCCCTGTGGGAGGTGTTCACCGGCCTGCTGCGGCGTCATGACAAGGAGACGCTGTTCCACCGGGCGCCGGGGCCGCTGTTGACCCTGCCGGACTGGGTCGGGCGCGCCTGGGACGCCGTCCTGGTGGTGGTCGCGGTCCTGGGGCTGGTCCAGGTGGCGCTGTTCGTCCATGGCGAGGTGGGGTTCGGCGAGATCGGCCAGGTCTTGCTCTATGGTCTGGCGACCACGCTGCGGGTGGTGGTGCTGATCACGCTGGCCTCGCTGATCTGGGTTCCCATCGGGGTGTGGATCGGCCAGCGCCCCCTGGTGGCGCAGAACGTCCAGTGGATCGCCCAGTTCATGGCGGCCTTTCCCGCCAATCTGATGTTTCCGGTCGCCGTGATCGTCATCGTCCGCTTCGACCTCGACGTGGATGTGTGGACCAGCCCGCTGATGATCCTGGGCACCCAGTGGTACATCCTGTTCAACGTCATCGCCGGTGCCTCGGCCATCCCACAGGAGATGAAGGACGCCGCCGGCAATCTGGGACTGACCGGCTGGCTGAAGTGGAAGCGCTTCTATATTCCCGCCATCTTTCCGTCCTATGTCACCGGGGCGATCACGGCCTCGGGCGGGTCGTGGAATGCGTCCATCGTGGCCGAACTGGTCAGTTGGGGCGACACCAAACTGGAAGCCCACGGTCTTGGCGCCTATATCGCCCGGGCCACCAGCGACGGCGACTTCCCCCGTATCGCGCTGGGCATCGCGGTGATGTGCCTGTTCGTCATGGCCTTCAACCGCTTCCTGTGGCGCAGGCTTTACATGCTGGCCGCCGAGCGGCTGCGTCTGGACTGAGGAGCCGATCATGGCCGATACCGCCACCACCACGGCATTGCTCGACCTGCGGGGCGTCCGCAAGAGCTTCCGCACCCCGGACGGCCACGAGCGCACCGTGCTGGAAGGCGTCGACTTCCGCCTGGAAGAGGGCGACATCGTCGCCCTGCTGGGCAAGTCGGGCTCGGGCAAGTCCACCTTGTTGCGCATCATGGCGGGACTGATCAAGTCCAACGGCGGCGACGTCATGTATCGTGGAATTCCCATGACCGGCCCGGCCAAGGGTATTTCCATGGTGTTCCAGTCCTTCGCCCTGTTTCCCTGGCTGACGGTCCAGGAGAACGTGGAACTGGGCCTCGAGGCGGCGGGTGTCGGCAAGGATGAACGCGAGGAGCGGGCGGGCGCCGCCATCGACCTGATCGGTCTCGGCGGCTATGAAAGCGCCTATCCCAAGGAATTGTCGGGCGGCATGCGCCAGCGGGTCGGCTTCGCCCGCGCCCTGGTGATGCGGCCCGACGTGCTGCTGCTGGACGAGCCGTTCTCGGCGCTGGACGTGCTGACCTCCGAGACTCTGCGCGAGGATCTGCTGGATCTGTGGGACGAGCGCAAGATCCCCACCAAGGGCATCCTGCTGGTGTCCCATAATATCGAGGAAGCGGTCTCCATGGCCGACCGGGTGCTGGTGTTCTCCAGCGATCCCGGTCGGGTGCGGGCCGAGATCAGGGTCGGTCTGCCACGCCCGCGCGACACCGAATCCGCCGCCTTCCGCCAGATCGTCGACGAGGTCTACACCCTGATGACCGCCCATGCGCGCGGCGGCGGCGTGGAAGCCCAGGAACAGCTGACGCTGGGCTATCGCCTGCCCGACACCACGCCGGGCAAGATGGTGGGGCTGCTGGAAAGCATCGCCGAGGCCCCGTTCAACGGCCGCGCCGACCTGCCGCAGCTGGCGGAGGAGACCGAGCTGGAAGACGATGCCCTGTTCCATCTGTTCGAGGGTTTGCGGGTGCTGGGGCTGGCCCGTATCGCTGCCGGTGATATCTTCCTGACCCCGGTCGGCAAGACTTTCATCGAGGTCGAGGAGGCCGAGCGCAAGGCCATGTTCGCCGATCTGCTGATCAAGAACATTCCCCTGGCGGCGCGCATCCGCAAGGTGCTGGACGAACGCCGGGACCACCGCGCCCCGGAAGACCGCTTCTTGCAGGAATTGCAGGATTACCTGACGGATTCCGAGGCCGAAAGGGTGCTGGAAACCGCCATCACCTGGGGCCGCTATGCCGAAATCTACGACTACGATTATACGTCGGGCGTCTTGATGCTGCCCGAGGACGTGGTCGAGGAGATGGAGGCGGAAGAGGCGAACGAGGGCGACAGCTAAAGCCGGCCCAACACATCCTCGGCGAATTGGGACAAGGTGTCGTCGCGGGCGCCCATGATCACGATGCGGTCGCCGGGCCGCGCCAGGTCCACCAGCCGGTCCGCGCAGTTGGAACGCTCGCCCAGCGCCTCGGCCGCCCGGCCCTGATCGCGCACTCCCGCCGCGATATCCTCGCTGCCGACGCTGCGGTCCACCGTGCCGCCGAAATAGACCGGATCGGGCAGGATCAGCACGTCGTCCGGCCCCATGCCCTGGGCGAATCCTTCGATGAACTCGGCCTTCATCAGTTTCAGCGGTCCGAAGCCATGGGGCTGGAACATGATCAGCAGGCGTCCCGGAAAGGAATGCAGGGTGTCCAGGGTGGCGGCGATCTTGTCGGGATTGTGGGCGAAATCGTCGATGACGGTGACACCCTTGCGGCTTCCCACCACCTCCAGCCTGCGGCGGATGCCGGTAAAGCCGCCCAGCGCCTCGGCGGCCTGGTCCAGCGGCAGGTCCAAGGCGCGGGCGCAGGCCAGGGCGGCCAGGGCATTGGCGACGTTGTGGCGGCCGGGAACCTTCAGGCGGACGACGATATCGGTTCCGGCTTCGCGCACCGTGAAAGCGATGCCGTCTGGGGCGGGCGTCAGGCCGTGGCCATACAGGCGGGCGGCGGGGTCGGTCAGGCTATAGCCGATGGAACCGGGTGGCGCCAGGGCGGCGGCCTCCGCATTGTCCAGATTGACCACACTGATCCGCGCCTTGGCCAGGAAATCGGCGAACAGGCGGCGCAGCTCCTCCATGCTCTTGTGGTCGAGCGCGATATTGTTGAGCACCGCCACGTCGGGGCGGTAATTGGCGATGGAGCCGTCGCTTTCGTCCACCTCGGCGACGAAAAGGCCGCCCCGGCCCACCAGGGCGCTGGCGAAGGGAGAGTCGGCGGTAACGAAATTCTTCATCACCGCGCCGTTCATCACGGTGGGATCGCGGCCCAGGGCGTGCAGAATCCAGCCGATCATGCCGGTGGTGGTGGACTTGCCGCTGGTGCCCGCCACCCCGATGCCATGGGGGGCGGCGTTGAACAATCGGGCCAGCAGTTGCGCCCGCGTCATCAGAGCGGCGCCCAGGGCACGCGCCGCCATGACGTCGGGAACCGTTTCCTCCACCGCCGCCGAGGTCACCAGGATCTGGTCGGGGCTGGTGATGCCGCTGCCGTCCTGGGCGAACAGGGCGATGCCCTTGCTCCGCAGGAAGTCGAACTTGGCCGCGATGCGGCCCTGGTCCAGCGAGCGGTCCGAGCCCGCCACCGGGGCTCCGGTCGCCTGGACGATCAGCGCCAGGGGCAGCATGCCGCTGCCGCCGATGCCGCAGAAGAAATAAGGGCTGTCTGGTTTCATGGCTGAAAGCTACAATCCGGCCGACTCGCTGGCAAGGAGATAGGGGCGCATGGGCAAGGTCAGGATCGGCGTCGTCGCCCCGGCTTCGTCCATGGACCGTTCCATCGCCGAGCGGGTCGCGGCCCTGGCCGCTGAGCATGGCGGCGTCGAACTCGTCTTTCACCCCCAATGCTTCGAAAGCTGGGGGCATTTCGCCGGAACCGATCAGGCCCGCGCCGACGCCTTCGTCGAGATCGCCAATGACCCCGGCTTCGACGCCGTGTGGTTCGGGCGCGGCGGCTATGGTTCGTGCCGCATGGCGCCGCTGGCGCTGGACCGGCTGAGTCCGTCTGCCAAGGACAAGAGCTATCTGGGCTATTCCGACATGGGTTCGCTGTTGGCTGGGCTGTTCGGCAAGGGCTTCGAGCGCGTCGCCCATGGCCCCATGCCCGCCGACATCAACCGCGGCGGCGGCGCGGCGGCGGTGGCCCGCGCCCTGGCCTTCCTGGCCGACGGCGCCGAAAGCGCGTTGGAGCGGACGGTACGCGGCGGCACGCCCAGCGTCGCCTTCAACATCACCATTCTGTGCCACCTGATGGGCACGGCGTTGCAGCCCGATCTGACCGGCCATGTGCTGATGCTGGAAGAGGTGTCCGAGCATCTGTACCGCATCGACCGCTCGCTGTGCCAATTGACCAGCGTTCCGGCCTTGCGGCGGGTGGCGGGGATCATGCTGGGCCGTTGCGGCGACATTCCGCCCAACCAGCCCGAATTCGGCCAGAGCGAGGAGGAGGTGGCGCGCCACTGGTGCGCCGTCTCGGGCATTCCCTATCTGGGCCGCGCCGATATCGGCCACGACGCCGACAACAAGGTGGTGCCGTTCGGGTCGTGGCCGTGGGTGGTTTAGCCTTTGGACAAAGGCTTCCCAGCTGCGGCTAGTTTTGCGTCCAGTGCAGCTTTTTTCGCTGCTGTCTCCGCTGGTTTGACATAGAAGTGGTCGAAAAGCTGCTCGATAATATCGAGACACCATTCGGCCTCATGCGGTTCAACGTCAATGATCTGCAAGGATGTATTGTCGGTAATCGGATGGGCTGAAAAATTTCCGAAATTTCTGATGGCATCGACCGTAGTTTGAACATCTAGCGGCAAACGAGGATCGGCAAGGAAGAGATCAATTTCCTTGGCGAGGTCCGATGCCTTGTATCCCTTGGCCCTCAGCATATTCTGTAGGCACCTTCGGGACAGGGCCGCTGATGCCTTCGGGCTAATGGGAAGAACCTCGACGGCTTCTTTATAATCATTTCCGATTTCGACCGGGACAGTTGTCGGGACTGGTCCGCGTGACGCCGCTCTCGGATAGAACATATGGGCTTCGCTTGTCTCGCTATTTTCGAGAATAATGGTGTCATTTCTGCAATTTGGACAAACCGTTACCTTAGATATCCAATCTGTAGAGATGTACTGGTAGCGAAGTATTCTGCTCTGATGCCAGTCGTCATGAAAGGAAATGCTACAATGAGGGCACTTCATTTTGAACCTCAAATTGATGGTTTCTTATGCGTCTTATAATATAGCAGTTCTGCCATAGAGCTAAAACATCCAGATAAGTACGTTAAGTTGCATGTTGTTCGGAGTCAAATGCCCTTATTCGCCGAGTTGCGGAGTTCAGTGCCTCGCCGTGGTGTTGGCCGACTGACCAACATTAAACGTCACCGCCAGACTTGACCCACGGCTATCCTGTTTCATTCCCGACCACCGCTTCCATGGCTGCCGCCGCAGATTCACCACCAAGGCACCAAGGACACCAAGAGAGCGAAGCAAACGGTCGCTCCTTGCTGCTTTCATTGCGGATGGGCGTGGTTGCCCGGAACGCGTCCGGGTAAGACGAAAGGCGAAGAACCGCGTCGGCCTCTTGGTGTCCTTGGTGCCTTGGTGGTGATTCCTTTTCGAGTCCCATACCGAAGATAAGCCGCTGAAATTCAGGCAGACTCAGGCGAAGGATGAAATCGCGCCGATATCGGCCACGACGCCGACAACAAGGTGGTGCCGTTCGGGGCGTGGCCGTGGGAAATATAGGCGGGCGAGGACGGCGGCACTCCATGCCGCTCAGGAGCGCGGCCGTCCCGGCCGCATTTACCCGATGCTGATCTTCGGTCCCTTGCGGCCGCTGGCCTGCATGGCCTGGACCTTGTCCCAGATCTTGGCGGCGATGGCCATATAGGCCTTGGCGTGGGGGCTGTTGGGCTTGGAGACCACGATGGGCTCGCCCGCGTCCGAGGTCTGGCGAATGGCGATGTCCAGCGGCACCTCGCCGAGGAACTCGGTGGACAGCCGGGCCGCTTCCGCCTTGGCGCCGCCATGGCCGAAGATATGGGCTTCATCGCCGCATTTGGGGCAGATGTAATAGCTCATGTTCTCGATGATGCCGAGCACCGGCACATCGACCTTGCGGAACATGTTCAACCCCTTGGTGGCGTCCAGCAGGGCGATGTCCTGCGGCGTCGAGACGATCACCGCGCCGGTCAGCGGCACCCGCTGGGTCATGGTCAATTGGGTGTCGCCGGTACCGGGCGGCATGTCGATGACCATGACGTCGAGCTCGCCCCACTGGACGTCGCGCAGCAACTGTTCCAGGGCGCCCATGACCATGGGGCCGCGCCAGATGATGGGGGAGTCCTCGGGCACCAGGAAGCCCATGGACATGCATTTGACGCCGTAATTCTCCATGGGCAGCATGGTCTGGCCGTCGGGGCTGACCGGCTCGCCGGTGATGCCCAGCATGCGCGGCATGCTTGGTCCGAAGATATCGGCGTCGAACAGCGCCGTCTTCAAGCCCATCTGGGCGAAGGACATGGCGATATTGGTCGCGGTGGTCGACTTGCCGACGCCGCCCTTGCCCGAGGCGACCGCGATGATGGCCTTGACGGTGGGCAGCAGCGGCTGTTCCACCTGACCGGCGCCATGGCCGTGGCCGTGGGAATGACCACCCTGGGGGCCGCCCTGGACATTGCGTTCGGCGGTCAGCACGGCAGAGACCGAAAGGACGCCGGGCAGATCGTGCACCGCCTTCTCGGCGGCCTTGCGCAGCGGTTCCAGGTTGGGTCCGCGCGACGGTTCCACCTCGATGGCGAAGGCCACATGGCCATTCTTGACGGCGATGCCGGATACCATGCCCAGGCTGACGATGTCGGCCTTCTTGTCCGGGTCATGAATGCGGCTCAGCGCCTCGACGATCTGCTGTTCGGTGACCTCGGCCATGGACATCCTCTTTGCTAAGAAGCCTTACGAAAATAAAGGTTTTTGCGGCGCTGAGCGCTCACAAGCATCATCTCATATATGTCGGCGGCTTCCGTTTGGAAAGGTAGAAAGGCCGGATGCTCATTGAAAACTGGTAATCTGGCCGAGCCCGCGTTGCGCAAGGTTGAAACCTGCCCTATGTTCCCTTGGCGGAGATTCGCTCCGCGCCCGGACGTACTACGATAGGGGACTGTATATGCCTTGGAATCCTCGTGGCGGCGGTGGTGGCGGCCCTTGGGGCGGCGGTGGCGGTAACGGCCCTTGGGGTCGGCCCGGCGGCGGTCCCGGTGGCGGCGGCATTCCCGGCGGTCCCGATATCGAGGAATTCATCCGCAAGGGCCAGGAAAAGCTTCGCCGCGCCTTTCCCGGCCATGGCGGCGTTGGCGGCGGCCAGGGACTGATGGCGCTGGCGGTTCTGGCCTTCGCGGCCTGGGCCTTCACCGGCATCTACAAGGTCAGCCCCGACGAGCAAGGCGTGGTCATGCGCTTCGGCAAATGGGTGGACACCACCGAGCCGGGGCTGCACTACCGCCTGCCATACCCCATCGACACCGTGCTGCTGCCCAAGGTGACCAAGGTCAACCAGTTGCAGCTTGGCTACCGTTCCACCGGCGATTCCCGTGGCGAGCGCGGCTCCACCTCGCGCAATGTGCCCGAGGAAAGCCGCATGCTGACCGGCGACGAGAATATCGTCGAGGCCGATGCCGCCGTGTTCTGGCGCATCAAGGACGCGGGCAAGTTCCTGTTCAACGTGCGCGACCCGGAAGCCACCGTGAAAGTGGCGGCGGAAAGCAGCCTGCGCGAGGTCATCGGCCGCAATCCCATCCAGGCCGCCCTGTCCGACAAGCGCGAGCAGATCGCCATCCAGGCCCAGGAAGAACTGCAAAAGCTGCTGGACACCTATGGCGCCGGCATCCATGTGCAGCAGGTCCAGTTGCAGAAGGTCGATCCGCCCGGCGCGGTGATCGACGCCTTCAACGACGTCCAGCGCGCCCGCGCCGATCAGGAGCGCGCCCGCAACGAGGCCGAGGCCTATCGCAACGACATCATTCCCCGCGCCCGCGGCGAGGTGGAGCGCATCACCCAGGAAGCCCAGGCTTACCGCGAACAGGTGGTGGATCTGGCCCAGGGCGACGCCAAGCGGTTCACGTCTCTGTACGGCGCCTACAAGCTGGCCGAGGACGTCACCGCCCGTCGTCTCTATATCGAGACCATGGAAGACGTGTTGAAGAACGCCACCAAGATCATCATCGACCCAAGCGCCAAGGGAGGGCAGGGAGTCGTCCCCTACCTGCCGCTGCCCGAAATCCGTAAGAACGCGGGAGGCGCCAAATGAGCCGCAGTCTGGCCGTTACGGCCATCCTCGCCCTGGTGGCGCTGGTGCTGGCCTCGTCGTCACTGTTCATCGTCAATCAGGCGGAACAGGCCCTGGTCCTGCGGTTCGGCGCCCATCGCGCCACCATCCGCGAACCCGGCCTGCACGTGAAGCTGCCCTTCATCGAGGATGTGGTGCGCTACGACATCCGCCTGCTGGCGCTGGACCCGCCCGATGAGCAGATCATCCTGGGCGACCAGAAGCGCATCGTGGTGGACACCTTTACCCGCTACCGCATCGCCGACCCGCTGAAGTTCTATCAGGCGGTCCGCACCGAAAGCCAGGCCCGCGCCCAGTTGGCCCAGATCGTGTCCTCGGCCATGCGCCGGGTGATGGGTCAGGTCATGCTGCCCTCCATCTTGTCGGAGGAACGCGCCAAGATCATGGAGGCCATCCAGCAGGACGTGGCGGAACGGGCCGGTCGCGAGATGGGCATCCAGGTGGTGGACGTGCGGCTGCGCCGCGCCGATCTGCCTGAGGAAACCAGCCAGTCCATCTATGATCGCATGAAATCGGAACGCGAGCGCCAAGCCAAGGAGGCGCGCGCCCAGGGCTATGAATGGGGCCAGCAGATCCGCGCCCGCGCCGACCGCGAGCGCACGGTGATCCTGGCCGAGGCCCAGCGCCAGGCCCAGATCGAGCGCGGCCAGGGCGACGCCGACGCCGCCCGCATCCTGGCCGAGGCCTATGGCAAGGATCCGCAGTTCTTCGCCTTCTTCCGCTCGTTGCAGGCCTATCGCCACACCATGGGCGACAGCGGCACCACCATGGTGCTGTCGCCCGACAACGAGTTCCTGCGCACGTTCAACGCCGGTCCCGGTCGTAATCGGTAGGCACTGAGTTTTTCGTCATTCCCGCGAAAGCGGGAATCCACGGTTCCGTCGGCTCGGCGTATGGTATCAGGCGCCTCGCCTTGTCCCCCGCATGGCCCCCAGCTTTCGCGGGGGTGACGACCTAAAAATATGGGTGAGTGTCTCGCAATTTATTCGGGACTTAAATCTTCTGGAGGATTTGGTCAGGTGTTCATCTCGAAGATCAATCATCATTCCGCCGGTTCGCGGTTTGTGATCGCCGGATTGGCGCTGCTCGCCTGGGTGAGCGCTTCCGCCGCCCAGGCCGCTGGCGGCCCGGCGCCGTCCAGCTTCGCCGATCTGGCGGAAAAGCTGCTGCCCAGCGTGGTCAATATCTCCACCACCCAGACCATCAAGGGTCAGGCGGGCGGCGGGCTGGAAATGCCGCAATTTCCGCCCGGCTCGCCGCTGGAGGAGTTCTTCAAGGAGTTCCTCGAGCGCCAACAGGGCGGACCTGGACGTCCCGACGCGCCGTCGCGCAAGGCGACCTCGCTGGGATCGGGCTTCATCGTCGATGCCACCGGCTATATCGTGACCAACAATCACGTCATCGCCGACGCCGACGAGATCAGCGTCAAGCTGCATGACGACACGGTGTTCGCCGCCACCCTGGTGGGGCGCGACCCCAAGGTCGATCTGGCCGTGCTGAAGATCGATCCCGGCAAGAAGATCCTGGCGGCGGTGCCGTTCGGCAATTCCGACGAAGCCCGGGTGGGCGATTGGGTGCTGGCCATCGGCAATCCGTTCGGCTTTGGCGGCACGGTGACGGCGGGCATCGTCTCGGCGCGGGCCCGCGATATCAACGCCGGTCCCTATGACGACTTCCTCCAGACCGATGCCGCCATCAATCGCGGTAATTCCGGCGGCCCCATGTTCAACATCAAGGGCGAGGTCATCGGCATCAATTCCGCCATCATCTCGCCGTCGGGCGGCTCCATCGGCATCGGTTTCGCCATTCCCGCCTCGCTGGCCACGCCGGTGCTGGACGATCTGCGCAAGTTCGGCAAGGTGCGGCGCGGCTGGCTGGGCATCCGCATCCAGTCGCTGGATGTGGACATGGCCGAGAATGTGGGACTGCCCGATCAGCATGGCGCCCTGGTGGCCAAGGTCGATCCCGCCGGTCCGGGCGTCAAGGCCGGCTTGAAGGACGGCGACGTGGTGCTGAAATTCGACGGCAAGGATATCACCGAGATGCGCCGCCTGCCGCGCTACGTGGCGGGTACGCCCATCGGCAAGAAGGTGGAAGTGGTGATCTGGCGCGACGGCAAGAAGCAGACGCTGATGGCCGCCGTCGGCGAGATGCCGGAGGATCCGGCCGATCAGGCCGTCAAGGGCGGCAAGACCGACCAGCCCAAGGCCAAGGAAGGCAAGGACGGCGTCCTGTCCATCCCCGGTACCGGTCTGACGGTGTCGTCGCTGACTCCGGCGCTGCGCGAGCGGTTCGGCGTCGATGACGAGACCAAGGGCATCGTCGTCACCGAGGTCAAGCCCGACAGCGGCGCCGCCGAGAAGGGCTTGCGCCCCGGTGACCTCATCATCGAGGCGGACCACAAGCCGGTGCGCGCTCCCGCCGACCTGGGCAAGGCGGTGGAAGAAGGCCGCAAGTCCGGCGCCAAGTCGCTGCTGCTGCGGGTGGAAAATCCCCAGCAGTTGCGCTACGTGGCGCTGCCGCTGAGCGAGGGCAAGAAGAAGTAGGGTGAATTGGACGCGGGGCCTCGTTGGCCCCGCGTCTCCTTCAAGTCAGCTTGACGCAAGCCTCCGTTGAAGGCAGGCTTAACCCATGAGCACGATTGCGTTCGACACCCTGAAATTTGCGGAGCGCCTTGAAGCGGGCGGCTTTACGCATGAGCAGGCAAAAACGGCCGCCATGGCATTCGCCGAGGCGTCCAGCGAACAGAATGTTGCCACCCGCGGGGATGTCGAAATTCTGCGCCGCGACTTGGATGCCAAGTTGTCCGAGACTAAGACCGAGATTCTGAAATGGATTTTCGGCACGGCCCTCGCCCAGGTTGGGGCCATCGTCGCCCTGCTGAAACTGCTCTGAGTCCTGCGTTTTTGAGGCCATCATGGCGTGTTATCACCGAATGGCGGTTGGAGTGCTGCTTGTGATAGCGGCATCAGCTGCGTTATACGCGGCTGTCGAGCATGTCAGGCCAGCAACATGGATCGCGATTGCGTGCGCAATCACTGCCATTGTCATTGATTCCAGGTTAAGTGGTTTCTCATGGCAAGACTTGAGCCGCGATACTGGGGGCGGTATGCCTGGAGATGCCTGCAATGGGGGAGATTGCGGCGGCGGAGATTGTGGTGGGGGAGATTGACGAGGCTGGCCCCGTCTTTTCCCTATTCCAGCCCGCGCAACCGCGTCACGAAATCGTGCATGCCCACTTGGCGTTCGCGCTTCAGGCGCTCGGCGGTCAGGATGGCCTGGACGCGGGCGATGGATTCCTCCACTTCCACATTGACGATAATGTAGTCGTATTCCGGCCAGTGGCTCATCTCGTCGCCCGCCTTGGCCATGCGCTTGGCCACCACCTCGGCCGAGTCCTGGGCGCGGGTGTGCAGGCGGCGTTCCAGCTCCTCCACCGAGGGCGGCAGCACGAAGACCGAGACCAGATCAGCCCGCGCCGTCTGGCGCATCTGCTGGGTGCCCTGCCAGTCGATGTCGAACAGCACGTCGCGGCCCTGGGCCAGCACGGCTTCCACCGGCGCCCTGGGGGTGCCGTAGAAATTGTCGAAGACGCGGGCGTGTTCCAGGAACTCGCCGTTCTCCACCATGGCGTGGAAGCGCTCCACTGAAACGAAGTAATAGTCCTTGCCGTCCACCTCGCCGGGGCGGGGCGCCCGGGTGGTGGCCGAGACCGACATGGAGATGCCGGAATCGCGGGCGAGCAGGGCGCGGGAGATGGTGGTCTTGCCAGCGCCGGACGGCGACGACATCACCAGCATGAGGCCGCGGCGACCGATGGAGGAGGAAGTCTGGGGCATGATACCTACTCGATGTTCTGCACTTGCTCTTTGAACTGGTCGATGACCGCCTTCAGGTCGAGACCGACGCGGGTCAGTTCCACGTCGGAAGACTTGGAGCACAAGGTGTTGGCCTCGCGATTGAACTCCTGGGCCAGGAAGTCCAGCTTGCGGCCGATGGCGCCGCCCTGGCCGAGCAATTCGCGGGCGGCCTCCACATGGGCGCTAAGGCGGTCCAGTTCTTCCCGCACATCGGCCTTGACCACCAGCAGGGCCACTTCCTGGGCGACGCGGTCCTCGGCAAGGCTAGGGGCGGCTTCCAGCACGGCGGCCAATTGGGCCTTGAAGCGTTCGCGGATGGCGTCGGGGCGCAGGCTGGCGCAGGCGGCGGCCTTGGCGGTCAGCCGGGTGATTTCGTCCAACTGGCCGTTCAGCACGGCGGCAATGCGGGCGCCTTCGTCGGCGCGCATGGCGGCCAATTGATCCAGCATGCTGTCCAGCGAGACCTTCATGGCGGCTTCGCGGAGCTGGCGCGTCTCCTCGGTGTCGCCGCGCTCGGGGTCGACCTCGGGCTCCAACACGCCGCGAATGGCCAGCAAGCCGTCGAGGCGGGCAGGGGCGACGCCGGGAAAGCGACCTTCCCATTCCTTGCACATGGACAGCAATTGGGCCAGAAGCGGCGTGTTGACCTGCAACAGCGACTGCTCGCCGACCCGGCTGACCGTCAGCGACAGTTGGACATTGCCGCGCTTGAGGCGCTTGGCGGCGGCGTCGCGGGCTGCGATTTCCAGGGCGTCATGGCCCGAGGCGAGGCGGCAGCGCAGTTCCAGGCCGCGTCCATTGACGCTTTTTGCCTCCCACACCCAGGAGGTCTGGGCGTCGCGCCCTTCGGCGCGGGCATAGCCGGTCATGCTGGCAACTGTCACGGTGGGATACCTCGCATTCAATAACGTGCCCGGTTATAGCCCCGGCGCCGCTTCGCTCCAAGTGGCCTTATTCATGAGCGCCTCAAACGCCGGGCGTTCGCTCCGCTCTCTTGGCTTTCGCGCCATGGGGCGCGCGCCCTCAACGGGCTAGTCGCTTCGCTCCAAGGTCAATCCTATGGTAACCTTCGTCCATGACCGAGCGCCGCAGGCCGCAACGCGACCGCCCCAACGTCATCGAGATCGTGGTGCGCATTCCCGCCGACAAGGCCGATGCGGTGCGCAGCTATGCCGGGCGCATTTCGCGCCGCCGCCAGCCCATCACCCGCGACGAGGTGGTGGCGCGGCTGCAGGACAATCCCCATCTGATGGAGCGGTTCGGCGTCAAGTCCCTGGCCCTGTTCGGCTCGGTGGTGCGCAACGACGCCAAGCCCACCAGCGATATCGACCTGATGGTGGATTTCCATCCCGGCCAGCCGGGCGGGCTGTTCCGCTTCGTCGAGTTGAAGCACGCCCTGGAAGGCATCTTGGGGCGGCCGGTGGATCTGATCACCTCGGGCAACATCAAGCCGCGCCTGAAAAAGCGCATCCTGGCCGAATGCATGCCCGTCTATGGCGAGGAGGCTTGCGGGATTTGAGTTTCAAGGACTGGCGCGTTCGCATCGAGGATATCCTGGAGGCCATCGAGCGCATCCGACGCTATACCGGCGGCATGACCGAGGCGCAGTTCGTCGCCGATGACCGCACAGTGGACGCGGTGATCCGCAATCTTGAAATCGTCGGAGAAGCCGCCAAGCGGGTTCCCGTCGCCATCGTCGAGCGTCATCCCGAAATTCCGTGGAGCCGCATGACCGAGATGCGAAACATCCTGGTGCACGAATATCATTCGGTGGACCCCTCCATCCTGTTCGATACCGCCCGCCACGACATGCCGCCGCTGATCGCCCCCTTGCGGGCCTTGCTGAACGACGGAGGCGGCGGATGAGCTCGTCCGTGCTGGTGACCGGCGCCTCGTCCGGCCTTGGCGCCGCCCTGGCGCGGGCCTATGCCGAACCGGGGGCAACGCTGCATCTGTCGGGGCGCGACCGGGATCGGCTGGACGCGGTGGCGGCGGCCTGCCGCGATGGGGGCGCCGAGGTCCATGCCGCAACCCTGGACGTCACTCATGCGCCCGCCGTGGCCGCCTGGGTGGCGGAATCGGAAGCACGGGCGCCACTTGATCTGGTCATCGCCAATGCGGGCATCTCGGCGGGAACCCATGGCGGCGGCGAGAGTGCGGCGCAAGTGCGCGCCATTTTCGCGGTCAATGTGGACGGCGTGTTCAACACGGTGATGCCCGCGCTCGGCCCCATGATGGAGCGTCGGCGCGGACAGATCGGAATCATGAGCTCCCTGGCCGGTTTTCGCGGTTTTCCCGGCGCCCCCGCCTATTGCGCCTCCAAGGCGGCGGTGCGGGTCTGGGGCGAAGGCCTGCGCGCCGAGATGGCGGGTAAGGGAGTCGGAGTCTCGGTCATTTGCCCCGGCTTCGTCGAGACCCCCATGACGGCGGTGAACAATTTCCGCATGCCCTTGCTGATGCAGGTCGACGAGGCCGCCGCCATCATCCGGCGCGGCTTGGCGCACGACCGGGGGCGTATTGCTTTTCCCTGGCCCATGCATGTGGCGGCGCGAATCGCCGGTTGCCTGCCGTCTCGGATAATGGATGCCGTGGCAGGCTTCACCCCTAAAAAATAGGAGGAAAGCTTTGCCCATTGTCGGCCCCACGTATAGGGCATAGGTTAGCGTTAAGAACAGTAAGTGAAAGGGGACGGGGTAATGTCCGGCAAGAAGTTCCGTCTGGTCACACGATCGGATTTCGACGGCTTGGTTTGCGCCACCCTGCTGCGGGAATTGGAGATGATCGACGACATCATCTTCGTTCATCCCAAGGACATGCAGGACGGCAAGGTCGCCGTCACCGGCGACGACATCACCACCAATCTGCCCTATGTGGACGGCGTCCATCTCTGTTTCGACCATCACGCCAGCGAGATGAAGCGGGTCGACGGCAAGGACAACCGCGTCATCGATCCCACCGCCGCCTCCGCCGCCCGCGTGGTCTATGACCATTTCGGCGGCAAGGCGCGGTTTCCCCATATCTCCGACGAGATGATGGAGGCGGTGGACAAGGCGGATTCGGCCCAGTATTCCGAGGAAGACATCCTGGCGCCGTCCGACTGGACGCTGTTGAACTTCATCATGGACCCGCGCACCGGCCTCGGCCGTTTTCGCGACTTCAAGATTTCCAATACCCAGTTGATGCTTGACCTGATCGGCTATTGCCGCAATCACAGCATCGCGGAAATCATGGCCCTTCCCGACGTGGTGGAACGGATTCACCTCTACGAGGCCCATGCCGAGCGCGCCGAACACCAATTGAACCGCTGCACCAAGATCCACGGCAATCTGGCGGTGCTGGATCTGCGCGAGGAAGAGACCATCTTCGCCGCCAACCGCTTCATGATCTATGCCCTGTTTCCCCACTCAAACATCTCCATGCATGTGATGTGGGGTGCCAAGAAGCTGAACACCGTATTCGCGGTGGGCAAGTCCATCCTGGACCGTTCCTCCAAGACCGATGTGGGCCATTTGATGCTGGAATACGGCGGCGGCGGCCACAACGCGGCGGGAACCTGCCAGGTGGAAACCGAACGGGCCGAGGTGGTGAAAGCCGAGCTGATCGCCCGCATTCGCGCCGACGGCTGATACCAAGGGATTCGGAAACTCCCGCCCGGCGTTTGAGGCGTCCATTGATCGGTTCCGATCAACGGACCTTGTATGAGGCGACGGATCGCCTGTTCATATCGTCATTCCCGCGAAAGCGGGAATCCACGCATCGGCATCCTGTGTCTTGTGGGAAAGGCGCGACCTTGCCGCAACATGGCCCCCCGCTTACGCGGGGGTGACGCGGAAAAAGAACGAGCCGGACCTTTTTCCGCAGCCTGTCAGAACAGGTAGTTCATCACGCTGCCCGGCTTGACCGAGGCAGGCGAGGTGACCCGCATGTTTTCCTCATAGCTACCAATGCCGCGCAGGACTTGGTCGAGGAATAGCTTGGGCGAACCATCGGCATTATGGTCGTCGGTATTGTCCAGCTCGATTCCAAGATTGCCCCGATTGAGCAGAGGGGTAAAGCCGTCGCGATTTTCGCGTGAGCCGCGCTTGCCGTCGGGATTGAGGTTGCCGCTCTCCTGCTGGAACCGCAGGATCTGCTCGCCATTGACGCCCAGATTGGGGTTGAAATCCAGCTTCTCGACATCGCCCCGCGTGGTCGAGGCGACATTGCGCCCGCCATTGCCGATGCGGGCTGTTGCCGCCGCGACACTGGAGGATGCTGCCGAACCTACCTGTTTGGTGCTCAATGCCATAATAGAACCTGGCCCATACGAAACCTGGATAGAGTAACCTTACACTAACCCAATCGTGAGCATACGCCGGTTAACGAAAAATTGGAAGGGCCGTGGGCTAAAATCCCTTCTCCAACAACCATTGCAGCGTCTTGTCGGCGGTCGGCTCCCACCACAGCGTGTCGAGCATCAAGCCGTGGGGGGCGCCCGACAGCACTTCCAGGTCGGCGTCGAAATAGGCGGCGGTCTCGTAGAGGGCGAAACTGGGGACCAGGATGTCGCGGTCGCCTCCCATGACCAGGATCGGCTTTGCCCCGCGCGGCTTGGGCAAAAGCGGCCGCGCCGGGTTCAGCAGTTCGACGCAGATGCGCTGGGATTCCTGTTGGAAGCGGGGCAGCAGGGCGGCGACGTCCCTGGCCGGAGTCTCGTCGCAGAACAGGGCCTTGCGGATGATCTCGCCCTTGACCGCCGATGGCCCCATGGACTGCAACAGGGCGAATTGAATACAGACATCGGGGGAAAAGATCGACATATGCAGGGCCGAGGACGCCAGGCCCGATGGCGGCACGCTGGACAGCAGCACCGCCGCCTCGACATCGCTTTCACCCGCCATGACGTGCTGGGCCACCAGACCGCCCATGGAATGGCCGATCAGGATGCAGCGGCCGCCGATATGGTCCATGGCGCGGCGAACGTCGGACACGTAATCATCCAGCGAGGCATGGTCGTAGCGGCCCTCGCTGTCGCCATGGCCGCGCAGCGACACGGCGTGACAGGCAAAGCCCGCCTTGGCGAAGAACGGCATGAATTTCTCGGCCCAAACCCAGGCGCCGCAATAGGAGCCGTGAACGAACAGGATGGGGGGGCGGGCAGGCGGCGGCGGCGTGGTCGGCCGACAATACAAAAGTTCCAGCTTCAACGGTCTACAAACCAATCTTCTTTTTCAGCCGAGCCAGCAAGCCGGGGGGAGGCGGCGGCGGCTTCTTGGCGGCGGGCTTCTTTTTCGGGATCGCGCCTGCGCCGGGGGCTGTCTTGGGGGCCGGCTTGCAGTTGGGATTGGTGTAGCTATAGAACATCCGGAACTCGCCGTCTGTAGCGACCTTGTAATAGGCGATTTTCTTGATGAAGGGGTCGCGTTGGCAGCGGCGCTTGGCGTCGTCCTCCGCCTCGCCGCGATCCTCGATCTCGCAATAATCCAGCTTGCCCTGCTTGAGCTCCTGGCCATCCCTGCAGCTGTAGACTTCCGTCGCCATGGTGTCCGCCTTGTTGGTGGCGCGATGATAGCGGCGGACGCGTCCAATTCGCAACCGTCGGAACGGGCAAGCGAAGTATTCCGTTAACACTCTCGTGCTATAAGGGGAGGCCCCTCATTTGTCGGGGGCGAGCATGGCGAGGCGACATGGCCGACGACGACGCGATCAATGCAGCCCTGGGGCTGAGTGGTGACAACCGGGAAGCCGTCTATGACGTCTCGGTGGAGCTTTCCGCCGTTCTGGGCACCGCCAACCTGCCCATCGCCCAGCTGTTGAAGCTGGGTCGCGGCGCCGTGGTGGAGCTGGACCGCAAGGTCAACGATCCCGTCGATCTCTACGTCAATCGCAAGAGGGTCTGCCGCGCCGAGGTGGTGGTGGTGGAAGATCACCTCGCGGTCACCATCACCGAAGTCCTCAAGCGCGCGGCCGATTAGCCCAACTCGTCATCAGCACCGCCGCCGTCGCCAGGAAGGCCAGCGACCACAGCGCCGCCGAGGCCGGAATCAGAATGTCCGGCCCGAACGACGCGGTGACGCGCAGATCGGCGGCGATCACCAGCACGATGGCGATGGGAATGCCCATCTTGGGCCAGCCGCCGCCCCTGCGCTCCCGGATATGATTGATGCGCAGCATCATGGCGCTGGTGACGAGACCGATGCCGCCGATGGTCGCGAGATGCAGGGCGTCGGTGCCGGGGCCCATTCCCGCCAGATCGGAGGCCGAGGCCGCGATCAATCCCGCCGCCAGCAGGAAATATCCCAACTGAATCGGTCCCATGGAGGCGTCGGTCATGGCCAGGCGCGGCCGCCAGCGGGCCTGACGGGCCAGGGCGGCCAATCCCGCCACCAGCATGGCGGGCAGATGGGGCAGCGCCAGCGCGTCGACCAGCGCCGCCAGCGCCATGCCCGCCACCACCACCCATTCCAGCCAGGGCCGGTTGCGGTCGAACAGTTCGCGGCTTTCCTCCTTGCGCACCAGGCCCGCCATGGCCGCCGGAATGACCCGCCCGCCCATGACCAGGATCATCAATGCCACCATGTCGAGAGCGGTCAGCGCGCCCCGCCGCTCGCCCGCCTCGATCAAGCCGAGCCGCCCCGCCTGATACAGCGCCTCGGCCACGGCCATGGCGGCGATGGTGGGGGCGAAGACCATGTTGTGGCCCAGCTTGGCGGCCTTGAGGAACGGCCAGCCGCCGAAGGCGAACAGCAGCGCCGGATAGGACAGCGCCAGAATCAGGCCGGGCACGCCGCCGATGCCGCTCCACGCGCCGATGCGGGCGGCGGCCCAGGCGGCCAAGGCCAGCAGCAGCCGGGGCCACGTCACCTTGGTGAACAGATAACCGCCCAGCACCGCTCCGGCGAAGCCCAGCAGCATCTCGTGGGCGTGGCGCGCCACCGGATCGCAGGATGGGCAACCGGGCAGCAGCCCGGCCCACTCCGCCACCCATAGCGGTACCGAGGCGGCGGCATAAAGGCTGGCGGCCAGAAAGAACGGCCGATGCGCCTTGGGATAGCATCCGCTGCGTGGAACCGGGGAACTCGGCATCACCCTTGCGTCTCGATCATGACGGTTTCAGCGCCAATCCAGCGGATAGCTGACCAGTCCATCGGCCAGCTTGGGCTCGAACCAGGTGGATTTGGGCGGCATCACTTGCCCTGCGTCGGCCACCGCGATCAGATCTTCCATGCTGGTGGCGAACAGGGCGAAGGCCACCGCCATCTCCCCCGAATCCACTCGCTTTTCCAATTCGCCCAGGCCGCGCTTGCCGCCGACGAAATCGATGCGCTTGTCCTTGCGCAGATCGGCGATGCCCAGCACCGGCCCCAGCAGCCGGTCCGACAGCAGGCTGACATCCAGGCGGGCGACGGGATCGGCGGGCGGCGGATTGCGCACGCCCAGGCGATACCATTGCCCCTTGAGATACATGCCGAGGCTGCGGGGCGCGGCGGGGCGGGCCTGGGCGGCGACGGGCTCGACGGTGAATTCGCCTTCGATCGCCGTCAGGAATTCGGCCGCCGACAGCCCGTTCAGGTCTTTGACCACTCGGTTGTAGTCGAAGATCTTCATTTCCTCGATGGGGAAGGTGACCACCAGGAAGGACTCGTGGGCGGCGTCCTTCCCGGCTGATTCGCGGCGCGCCTTGGCGATCCGCGAGGCGGCGGCCGAGCGGTGATGGCCGTCGGCGATATAGATGGCGGGCATGGCGTCGAACGCCTTGGTCACGGTGTTCAGCATGGCCGCGTCGTCCATCACCCAGATGGCGTGGGTATTGCCGTCCACCGCCGCGACTTCGTAGGCGGGCGGCGCCTTGGTGACGGCGGCGATGGCGGCCTTCAGGTCGGGGTGGTTGCGATGGGCCAGCAGCACCGGGCCGGTCTGGGCGTCGCAGGAATCGATCTGGCGCACCCGGTCGTCTTCCTTGTCGGGCCGGGTGAATTCATGCTTGCGGATGCGGTTGACGTCATAGGCCGCCACCGAGCCGCCGCCGACGATGCCGGTCTGGACGTGCTCGCCCATTCCGAGGCGGTAGACGTAGAAGCAGGGCTTGGCGTCGCGCACCAGAACGCCCTGGGCGATCAGCGATGTCAGGTTCTCCGCCGCCTTGGCGTAGACCGCCGGGGAATACAGGTCGGTGCCCACGGGCAGGTCGATCTCCGGCTTGGAGATATGCAGGAACGACAGCGGGTTGCCCGCCGCCAGCACCTTGGCCTCGTCCGACGACAACACGTCATAGGGCGGCGCCGCAACCTGGGCGGCATGCCGTGGGGCTGGGCGGAGACCGGGGAAGGGGCGGAGCAGCGGCACGGACATGAAGACCTCCGAAAGCGGCATTGGCTTTGCTCCGTCTTAGTCTACCAGGGCTCGGACTCCAAGGGGGTTCGTACTTGCCAATTCATGCTGCGTTGCGCTAAACGGAGCCGCCATTCCATCACCCTTGGGGACGCTCCATGGACAACGTGCTGACCTTGATCGCCGGACATGGGGTGGAAGGACTGGATTCATCGCTGGTGTTCGAGGTGCGCGGCGCGCTTCGCGCCCTGGGCGCCGAGGTGGGCAATGCCCATTGGCTGTCGCCCGAACGGGCCTGCGATCTGACCTTTTCCGGTCTCGACGCGATCAAGGCGGACGCCATCGCTAGCCGTATCCTGGAAGGTTGGGCGGTGGATGTGGTGGCCCAGCCGCTCGAGGGGCGGCGCAAGCGCCTGCTGGTGGCCGACATGGATTCCACCATGGTGACCGGCGAGACCCTGGACGAACTGGCCGACTTCGCGGGCATCAAGGACCGCATCGCCGCCATCACCGCCCGGGCCATGAACGGCGAGATCGGCTTCGAGGCGGCCTTGCGGGAACGGGTGGGGCTGTTGAAGGGCTTGTCGGAAGACTGCCTGGGCAAGACCTGGGACCGGATCGAATTCACGCCCGGCGCCCATGCCCTGGTGCGGACCATGAAGGCGCATGGCGCCACCGCCGTGCTGGTGTCGGGCGGCTTCAAATTCTTCACCTCGAAGGTTCGCGAAACCTGCGGCTTCGACAAAGACATCGCCAACGAATTGATCGTCGCCGACGGAATGCTCACCGGCAAGGTCGGCGACACCATCATCGGGCGCGAGGCCAAGCTGGCCACCCTCAACGCTTTTTCGGCCGAACTGGGGATCTCGCCCCATCTGGCGGTGGCGGTGGGTGACGGCGCCAATGATCTCGACATGCTGCGAGCCGCCGGACTCGGCGTGGCCTTCCACGCCAAGCCGGTGGTGGCGGCCGAGGCCAGGGTGCGCATCGACCATGGCGACCTGACGGCGCTGATCTATGCCCAGGGCTATGGCGACGACGAGATGGTGAATTAACCCGTTGGATCGACGAGCCGACGGGTGACCGCCCAGCGGCCAAGGGGCTGATCGCAGCGCTTGGCGTGCTCGCCCGCCCAATGGGCGATGAAGTCATGCACCTTCAGGCTGTCCTTGTCGGCACAGACATGGCCGTCGCGCATGATGGTCAGCTTGTCCACCAGCGAGGCGTGATCATCCTGATGGCGTTGGGCCTCGGGGTAGGCGGCCTCCGCCATCACCTGCTCCTGAGTGGAGAAGTTTCGCTGCACATAGCGGAGAATGGCGTCGATACGCAGGCAGCGGACACGGTCGCATTCGCCCTTGCCCACGGCGCCGCGCCGACATTCGACTCCCGGTTCGAATACCCGCTCCAGCAGGAAGCGCAGCCCGTCATGGGCCGCGTCTATGGCTGGGACTCCGGTTCGGCCTTCTTGTGCAAGCTGAGCCATTGGCTCGCAGTCTCCCCTTTATTGTTGTGGGAAAGACTATCAGCGGGTCAGGGGGAATTTCAACGAATTAAGGTGTGCATATATATTTTGAATGGGGCAGTTTGTAGTTGCTGTATTTTGTGCGCCGCAATATCAGCGGGGCGTTATTTAAGCGCCGCAAATTCGCCGAGACTCCTTGCGAAATCCGCGAATCCCGTCACTCGACCGCACCGTAAATCCGCGATAGGGTAATCAAAGGACAACTTTGAACCTCCCATACGGGGTCCGCCATGCGCGTATTGTTCGCTTCTTCCGAGGTTTTTCCGCTGATCAAGACCGGCGGCCTTGCCGATGTGTCGGGGGCCTTGCCGGCCGCCCTGGCCGAGGCCGGGGCCGATCTGCGGGTGCTGTTGCCGGGCTATCCCGAAGCCATGGACAAGGCCGGGGCAAAGCGCGAGGTGGGGGCGCTCGGCGATCCCTTGAACATTGGCGCTTCGGCGACCCTGGTTGCCGGAAAGCTGCCGGACTCCAACGTTCCCGTATGGTTGATCGACTGTCCCGCGCTTTATGACCGGGCGGGGGGGCCTTACCAGGATTCCCAGGGCCGCGACTGGCCGGACAACGCGCTTCGGTTCGGATTGCTGTCGCGGGTGGCGGCGCAGTTATGCACCGACGGCAGCCCCAACAAGTGGCGACCCCATGTCCTTCACTGCAATGACTGGCAGACGGGATTGGCCCCGGCCTATCTTCATGCCTGGGAAGTGCAGAACCGCCCCGGCACCGCCTTCACCATCCACAACATCGCCTATCAGGGGCAGTTCCCCGCCGAGATGGTCGGGCGCCTGGGCCTTCCGCCGGAAATGTACGCCATGGACGGGCTGGAATATTACGACAGCCTGTCGTTCCTGAAGGCCGGTCTGTTCTATTCCGACAAGCTGACCACCGTCAGCCCGCGCTATGCCAAGGAGATCCAGACCGCCGCCTTCGGCTGCGGCATCGAGGGCCTGCTGGCCAAGCGCTCCGACGATCTGGTGGGCATCCTCAACGGCGCCGATTACGGCGTGTGGAATCCCACCGCCGATACCCATCTCGCCTTTCCCTTCAAGCCGGGCGATCTGGCCGCCAAGGCCAAGAACAAGGCGGCGCTGCAGGCGGAATTGGGGCTGACGCCCAATTCCGACGCACCGCTGATGGTCATCGTCAGCCGCCTCAACGACCATAAGGGCATGGATCTGGTGCTGGCGGTTCTGCCCGCCATTCTGGCCATGGGCGCCCAGGTGGCCCTGGTGGGAACCGGTGACCGCCCGTTGGAAGACGGCTTCCGCGCCGCCGCCGCCGCCCATCCGTCGCAGGTGGCGGCCCGTATCGGCTATTCCGAGGAACTGGCCCATCGCATGATGGGTGCGGGCGACATGCTGTTGATGCCGTCGCGCTTCGAACCCTGCGGCCTGACCCAGTTCTACGCCTTCCGTTACGGAGTGGTGCCGGTCGCCCATGCCACCGGCGGCCTGGCCGACACCCTGGTGGATACCGGCTACGATACCTTGATGACGGGAACCGCCAACGGCTTCGTGTTCGAGCACTGCAACGCGGGGGCTTTCCGCTGGGCGGTGGAACGCGCCGTCGGGCTTTATGCCAAGAAGGACCAGTGGAAGAAGATCGTCAAATCCTGCGTCGCCCAGGATTTCAGCTGGGGCCGCTCGGCCAAGCGCTATCTCGATCTTTACAAGTCCATCTCCAACGGCAACGGCAAGGGGCGCCGCAAGGCATGATTTCGGCGAATGCTTATATCGGTAGCCGTCGTTCTTGCGTTCGCCGACCGCCGCAAGCGCGGCGGCGCGCCTCGTGGCGCGAAAGCCAAGGGCGCCGGATGGCGCCCGCCCGGCGATTGAGGGACAAATGAAACAAAATCTCGCCCTCGTTGCCGATATCGGCGGCACCCATGCCCGCTTCGCCCTGGTGGAGGGCGGCGAGGTGCTGCATCCGACCGTGCTGCGCTGCGCCGATTACGACGGTCCCGCCAGCGCCGCCAAGGCCTATCTCGACGCCAATGCCGCCGATCAGAGACCGACGCGGGCCGCCTTCGCGGTGGCTTCCGCCATCACCGGCGACCGCATCGAGCTGACCAATTCCCCCTGGCGGTTTTCCATCGAGGCGACCCGGCAAGCCCTGGGGCTGGAACGGTTGGAAGTGGTCAATGATTTTACCGCCGTCGCCCTGTCGGTGCGCCATCTCACCCCCGATCATCTGGTGGCCATCGGCGGCGGGGCCGCTTTGCCCGGTCTGCCCATCGCGGTGCTGGGGCCGGGAACCGGCCTTGGCGCCTCCGCCGTGATCCCGGACGGCAAAGGTGGCTGGACAGCGCTGGCCACCGAGGGCGGCCATGTCACCATGGCGGCGGCCAATGACCGCGAGGCGGAGATTCTCGGCTGGCTGCGCCGTCGCTTCGACCATGTCTCGGCCGAGCGGGTGCTGTCGGGCCAGGGGCTGGTCAACCTCTATCAGGCCATCGCCGCCCTGTCGGGGCGCCAGGCGGTGTTCTCCACCCCCGACGTCATCACCCAGCGCGGCCTGGACGGGTCGTGCCCCATCAGCCGCGAGACCGTCGAGGTCTTCTTCGCCATGATGGGGACCGTCACCGGCAATCTGGCCCTGACCCTGGGGGCCAGGGGGGGCGTCTTCATCGCGGGCGGCATCCTGCCGCGCATGGCCGATGCCTTCAAGGCCTCGGGCTTTCGGGCGCGGTTCGAGGAACACGGGCGCTTCCAGCCTTATCTGGCCGCCATTCCCACCTGGCTGGTGGTCCACGCGCTGCCGGCCTTCATCGGGCTTGCCGCATTGGTCGCTCCCGGCGAAAACGCCCCCGGCGAAAACGCATAGACCCTATTCCGGACAGGGATTTGCGCCGCGCTTGTGCTGCAGTGCGGTATGTCCCATATATGATGCAGTATTCATATAGGAAAGGGATGGCGCATGATCGTCACGGCGATCACCAATGGCGAGTTCCAGGGCATGGCGCCTCGCGCCGATGCCGCCGTGCTGCGCATCCTCGATCCCATCGACAGCCGAGACGCCTTGGAGCAGGGCTGGGGCGATACCCTGTCGCAGGCCTTCTGGGACATGGATTCCTCGGCTTTGGGCGTGCGTGGGCGCCTTGTCGTGCGCCTGTGGGGCCGCCATCGCGCCTGGTTCGAATCCCTGGCCGGGCGGCTGTTCGGCAGTGATATTCCGTGGCGGCCGTTCATCGCCGCCGACGCCGTCGAGATCACTGCTTTCGCCGACGGACTGGCGGAAAAGGGCGTCCGCGAACTGCTGGTGGTCTGCCGCAATGGCCGCGGCCGTTCGGGCACGGTGGGCCGCTGGATTGCCCGCCGCCTGGGTGCCGCCTTCCACACCAACGGCGACGACCGCGAATCCGGCCATATCCGCGAGACCCTGGACCGGGTGGGCGGAACCGTCCAAATTGCTGTCTCCGCCGCTGCGTAATCGGCTGGAAACCGGACCCGTTCCGGGGTACACAGACAGCCTTGATCTCACCTCTGCGAAGGCATCGCCGTGAAAGCTGCCGTCATCGTTTTCCCCGGCTCCAACTGCGACCGTGACGTCGCGGTGGCGCTTGAAGCCAGCATGGGCGCCAAGCCCCTGATGGTGTGGCACCGCGACACCAAGCTGCCCGCCCTCGACGTGATCGTGGTGCCGGGCGGTTTTTCCTATGGCGATTATCTGCGCTGCGGCGCCATGGCGGCGCACTCGCCCATCATGCGGGAAGTCAAGGCCAAGGCCGAGGCCGGCACGCGGGTGCTGGGCATCTGCAACGGCTTCCAGATCCTGACCGAGTCGGGGCTGCTGCCGGGCGTCTTGATGCGCAACAAGAACCTGAAGTTCATCTGCAAGGATGTCCATCTGCGGGTCGAGAACGCCCAGACCGACTTCTGCCGCAAATACGCGGCCGAGCAGGTGGTGCGCTTCCCCATTGCCCATGCCGAGGGCAATTACTTCGCCGATGCCGAGACCTTCAAATCCATGCAGGGCAACGGCCAGATCGCGTTCCGCTATTGCTCCAACCTGGGCGAGGCCGCCGAGGGCGCCAATCCCAACGGCTCGCTGGACAATGTGGCGGGCGTTTATAATGCCAAGCACACCGTGCTGGGCCTGATGCCGCATCCCGAGCGCCTGGCCGAGGATCTGCTGGGCGGCTCCGACGGCAAGGCCATGTTCGATTCCCTGGTGGAGGCTTTGTCGTGAGCGAGCGGAGCGAGCGCGGGCGCATTGCGCGCCCCGGAGCGCAGCGGAGGAGCCAAGCGGCCGGACGGCCGCGCCCGGCGTTTGAGGGACAAGAAAAATGAGCAAGATCACTCCCGAAGTCATTGCCTCCCACGGCTTCAAGGCCGACGAATACGCCAAGATCCTCGAAATCCTCGGCCGCGAGCCCAATCTGACCGAACTGGGTATCTTCTCGGTGATGTGGTCCGAGCATTGCTCGTACAAGTCGTCTAAGAAGTGGCTGAAGACCCTGCCCACCAAGGCGCCCTGGGTGATCTGCGGCCCCGGCGAGAATGCCGGCATCATCGATATCGGCGACGGCGACGCCATCGTCTTCAAGATGGAAAGCCACAACCACCCCAGCTTCATCGAGCCCTATCAAGGCGCGGCGACCGGCGTCGGCGGCATCCTGCGCGACGTCTTCACCATGGGCGCGCGCCCCATCGCCAATATGAACGCCCTGCGCTTCGGCGATCCCTCTCACCCCAAGACCCGCCATCTGGTGGCGGGCGTGGTGGCGGGCATCGGCGGATACGGCAATTGCGTCGGCGTGCCCACCGTGGGCGGCGAGACCAATTTCCATTCCAGCTACAACGGCAACATCCTGGTCAACGCCATGACCGTCGGCTTGGCCCAGAAGGACAACATCTTCTATTCGGCGGCGGCGGGCATCGGCAATCCGGTGGTCTATTTCGGCTCCAAGACCGGCCGCGACGGCATCCACGGCGCCACCATGGCCAGCGCCGAGTTCGACGAGAAGTCGGACGAGAAGCGTCCCACCGTGCAGGTGGGCGATCCCTTCACCGAGAAGCTGCTGATCGAGGCCTGCCTGGAACTGATGGCCACCGACACCATCGTCGCCATCCAGGATATGGGGGCCGCCGGTCTGACCTCGTCCTCGTTCGAGATGGCCTCCAAGGGCGGTCTCGGCATCGAGATGGACCTGGACGCGGTGCCCATGCGCGAAGACGGCATGACCGCCTACGAGATCATGCTGTCGGAAAGCCAGGAACGCATGCTGATGGTCTTGAAGCCCGGCCCCGAGGCCGAGGCCAAGGCCAAGGCCATCATGGACAAGTGGGAACTGGACTTCGCCGTGGTGGGTCATCTGACCGCGACGGGCCGCATGGTGCTGAAGCGTCATGGCGAGGTGGTGGCCGATCTGCCCATCGATCCGCTGGCGCTCGCCTCGCCGGAATACGACCGCCCCTGGGTGGCTCCGACCAAGCGTCCGGTGATCGACGCCAAGGAGGTCAAGGCGGTCTGCCCGGCCGAGGCCCTGAAGACCCTGCTGGCCTGCCCCGATCTGGCGTCCAAGCGCTGGATCTATCAGCAATACGACCACATGGTCATGGGCGACACCGTCCAGCGTCCGGGCGGCGACGCCGCCGTGGTGCGCATCCACGGCAAGGACAAGGCGGTGGCCATCACCACCGACGTGACGCCGCGTTATGTGCTGGCCGACCCCTATGAAGGCGGCCGCCAGGCGGTGGCCGAGGCCTATCGCAACCTGTCGGCGGTGGGCGCCGTCCCCATGGCCATTACCGACAACCTGAATTTCGGCAATCCGGAAAAGCCCGAGATCATGGGCCAGATCGTCGAATCCATCCGCGGCATGGGCCAAGCCTGCCGCGAACTGGACTTCCCGGTCGTGTCCGGCAACGTCTCGCTCTACAACGAGACCCAGGGCGTCGCCATCCAGCCCACGCCCGCCATCGGCGGCGTCGGCCTGCTGGAGGACGTCAACAAGTCGGTGGGCCTCGCCTTCAAGGAAGAGGGCTCCTCCATCGTCCTGATCGGCGAGACCAAGGGCTGGTTGGGCGCCTCGCTCTATCTGCGCGAGATCTGCGGCTCGGAGGAGGGCGCTCCGCCGCCCGTCGCCCTGCACCGCGAACGCCGGGCCGGTGAACTGGTCCGCCAGTTGATCGGCGACGAGCAGGTTCTCGCCTGCCATGACGTATCCGATGGCGGCTTGCTGGTGGCGGTGGCCGAGATGGCCATGGCGTCCGCCGCTCACCTGGGGGCGCAATTGGATGCGCCCAGCAGCCTGCCGCTGCATGCGTGGTGCTTCGGCGAGGACCAGGGCCGCTATGTCCTGGAAGTCCGCGACAGCGATCTCGCCAGCGTGCTGGAAGAGGCGCTGGAACACGACACCGCCGCCCGCGTCATCGGCAAGACCGGCGGCCACGTCATCTCGGTCGGCGGCCGCGCCGTGCGGGTGGACGAACTGTTCGTCGCCAACGAAGGCTGGCTGCCCGCCTTCATGGGCGCGGAAATGTCGGGTCACTGAGGAGATTTGTCATGCCCATGGAAGCAACCGATATCGAAGCCATGATCAAGGACGCCATTCCGGATGCCAGGGTCATCATCGAGGATTTGCGGGGCGACGGAGATCACTATTCCGCGCTGGTGATTTCCGAGGTGTTCAAGGGAAAGAGCCGGGTCGCCCAGCACCAGCTGGTCTATGCCGCGCTGAAGGGCAAGATGGGCGGCGAGTTGCATGCCATGGCGCTGCAGACCTCCACGCCGGAAAACGCGCCCGACTTCGCCAAGGAGTAGGCTTGACCGCCCTCAATGTGGGATCGAATCGCGTCGCGCATGTTGCAGAGCGGCAGATTTGCCCCTAGATTAAATCAATTCCAGTTTTCTTGAGGATGCCTTTCCGATGAACAATCCCGTTTTCGACCGCATCAAGCAGGATCTCAGCGAGAACGACGTGGTGCTCTACATGAAGGGCACCCCCATGTTCCCGCAGTGCGGCTTTTCCGCCGCCGTGGTGCAGGTGCTGACCGATCTTGGCGTCAAATTCAAGGGTGTCGACATTCTGGTCGATCCCTCCTTGCGCGAAGCCATCAAGCAATTCGCCAATTGGCCGACCTTGCCGCAACTCTATGTGAAGGGCGAATTCGTCGGCGGTTGCGACATCGTGCGCGAGATGGCCGCCAGCGGCGAGTTGAAGCAGATGATGGCCGACAAGGGCGTCGCCGCCGCCTAAACAGGTAGCCTCGGACGGGTGGGCGCAAAGCCCGCCCTCCGAGTGTTCCGCGCCGTCATGATTGCGCCTACCATGATCCAAGCTGGAACAGCGGTCATGGGAGTGGCGATCATGTCTCTTTGCTCCGATTGTGGGGATTACGTCCCCGTCCAAGAAGCCGTGCGCACCGGGTTGATCAACTCGGTCGATGTCTTTTCCGCCCGCAACGATATCCGTGGTTTCAACGCCTTCTGCCGGTGCGAGGGGTTCGTCAACACCTGCGCCAAGGAAGAGGTCGGCTGCCTGTGCTTCGAGGGCAAGGCCAGTCGTCGTCATTGATGGGCGTCGCCATTGAGGGGGCGTTCTCCTCTCCCCTCAATGCGAAACGGCCCGGTGTTTCCACCGGGCCGTCTTTTTGTCCGCAAGAAGCAATCGATCAGCGCGAATAGAATTCGACGACCAGATTGGGCTCCATCTGGACGGCGTAGGGCACGTCGGCCAGCTTGGGGATGCGGATGAACTTGCCCTTCATTTCCTTGTGATCGACTTCCAGATAATCGGGAATGTCGCGCTCGCCCGACTGGGCGGCTTCCAGGATCAGGGCCAAGTCCTTGGACTTCGGCTTCACGGAAATCTCGTCGCCTTCATTGCAGCGGTAGGACGCGATATTGACGCGCTTGCCGTTGACCCGGATGTGGCAGTGGTTGACCAACTGACGGGCGGCGAAGGGGGTGGGGGCGAACTTGAGGCGATAGACGATGGCGTCCAGACGGCATTCCAGCAGGCCGATCAGGTTCTCCGAGGTGTCGCCACGACGGCGCACGGCCTCGTCATACAGCCGACGGAACTGCTTCTCGCCGATATTGCCGTAGTAACCCTTCAGCTTCTGCTTGGCCATCAGCTGGGTGCCGAAATCCGACGGCTTCTTGCGGCGCTGACCGTGCTGGCCGGGAGGATTCTCCTTGCCGCGGTTCAGCGGGCTCTTGGAGCGGCCCCACAGATTGGCGTTGAGGCGACGGTTGATCTTGTACTTGGCTTCAATACGCTTGCTCATGGTCTTCCTTTTGCCCGATTTGATCGGTTGCGATGTTGTCCCGATAGTCCTGATCCGACGTAAAGTCGGGGGCGGGGTGGGCGCGCCCAAATGGCCGCACACCCGCGTTCTCGGGAGCGAAGGGCGGAACTATACGGATCGAGAGGCGGATGTCAAATGTTTTGCCCTTGCTCGTTGGGCGCTGTCTCCGGCAGCTTGGCTTTCGCGCCATGAGGCATGCACCCTCAACGGGCTGGGGCCAATCGACATTCAGGAAATTCGGCTGATTTCGGGCCGGAACGTCTGTCCAGTAGGAATTTTAGCCACAGATGATGGGGTGGACGGCCCCTGCTCACCGGCGTCGCAATGCGCCAAAGTGGTCGTTGGAAACAGACCATAAAGAGG
>NZ_PGTO01000012.1 GCF_003284725.1 Paramagnetospirillum kuznetsovii
CGCCAGCGTCAAACTCATCATGCGGCGATTGGCTCGGGGGTAATGCAATCAGACCGATTCAGATTCAGACTCTTAGATGAACCGTATGTTGCCCCGAGAGTCCGCGTAAGGAGTAGGGGCTTGTTGTATTCGTATTAGGTTAATACTTGAAAATATGCACTCTTGTCTTTCTGCTTATGCAATGCCAAAGGCGTTATGATCGGGGTTGTAGGGTGTTTCCTCTATTTGTCGTTTGGTTTTTGTTTTGGTTTGTCATCAATCGTCACAATGGATCTGGCGGCGTTGCCGGTTGTTCATAATATCCTTGCGTCGGGCACCTTCCGGCGATCCGAGCCTGTCTCTGCGATGAGGGCATTCCAGCTTCTCGCTTGGAGGGGTTCCACGCCGGTCCTCGGAAGTGCTATGGTCCGCGCCTTTCCGGAACCTCTGGCAGATCATGACCAACGCGTCCCTGGACCTTTCCAGCCTCCCCAAAGCCGAATTGACCGATGACGGCGGTAAGCCGCTGACGGCCAGCCTGTGCGTCACCTCCCATATCGCGGCGGCGGTGGCCGCGGCGGTCGGGCAGAACTGGGCGGTGATGCCGGCGGGGGGGTTGACCAGCGCGATTTCCTCCTACGACTACAAGCCGGAGGACGTGGCTGGGTTCGTCGGCGTCGTGGCCATCCGCCCCAAGGGCGCCCTGATGGCCGAGACGGTGGACGCGGCGACTCCGTTGGAGGATTTGAAGAGCCATCAGGTCGCCATCCAGGCCGACCAAGGACTGGTTTCCGCCGGAGCCGGACTGACTTTCACCCAGGTCAATGCCGCCCTGGCCGAGGCGGTGGGGCCGACGGCGCGGGTGCTGGTGGACCTGACCAGCATCGGCTCGGCTTTCGTCGGCGGCGTCGTCGCCACCGGCGGCATGGGGCCGTTGCGGCTGCTGCCCTCGGCCACTTTGGATGCCGTCTGCCTTGCCGATGGCGGCGCGCCCAAGATATTGCGCGGCGACGACATCGCCCAGGTCGAAGGCATGCAGGGCTGGACCGGCATGGTCTGCGCCGCCCGCTTCCGCTTCTATCTGGTGCCCGCCAGCGAATTCGGGCTGGTGCTGCCGGTGCAGGGTTCCGACGTGGATACGGTGGCGGGCTTGCTGAAATATCTTCGGCCGTGGACGCAGGTGGCATTGCCCGAGCCCGGTGCCCTGATCGCGGGCGAGGGTGGCGAGACGGTGCTGAACGGCATCGAACTGGTCAGCCGCGATTCGCTGGAAACCTTTATCGCCCATGCCGAGGAACCCGCCCGTTCCAAGGCCGAGGGGCTGCTGCAATCCTGCGAATATGCCGGTGCCGACATGCTGGCCTGCCTGACCGGCTGGTCGGAATTATCCATCGACGACGTGCTGATGAGCCTGCTGGACCCCGAGACCGAGACCATCGGCGGCGTCGGCATCGATTTCGGCGTCGGATTTTCATCGGGGGCCGAGATGGAGACCTTCCGGGCCATCCGCGAAGGGGCGCCCGATCTGGCCCGCACCAAGGCCCGCGTGGTGCCGCCGGGCAAGCTGAAGCCGTGGAGCACGTCCACCGATATCAATATGGTGCTGCCCGCCGACAGTTCCGCCATCGTCTCGGTGCTGGAGGCTTATGCCGATTACCGCGGCGCCATCCGGGCCCTGCGCAAGGAGCTGGCGGGAGCGGTCGAGGTGGAACTGTCCGCCTACGGCCATCTGTCGCCCGCCGGTATCGACCCCCATCACCGCGTCACCCTGTTCGCCCCCGAGGGAGCGGACGCCGCCCTGGCCGGGGCGCGCCAAGCGGTGGCGGCCAATAAGCGCACCCTGATTCACGACCTGCTGTTCGCGGCGCGCAGCCATGATTCCCAAGTGACGGGAGGCGAGAAGGGGGCTCCCTCGCTGGTTGAGATCGCCCGGGCGGCGGGCGGCGAATCGCGCCTGCCCGAGGCGCTGAAAGCGCGCTTCCAGGCGGCCCGCGCCGCCGTGATGGCGGCGCCCGCCCAATTCAGCTTCCGTGCTCCGGCGGAACTGAGGTCGGAATGAGCCTATCGCTCAATGTCATCGAGGCGGGGACCGCGTCGGATCGACCGGCCTTGCTGATCCTGCACGGCCTGCTGGGCTCGGCGCGCAATTGGGGCGCCGTGGTCAAGAGCCTGGGTGAGTCCCGCCAGGTGCTGGCGCTGGACCTGCCCAATCACGGCGCCAGTCCGTGGACCGAGGTGATGGACTATCCCTTCATGGCCCGCGAGGTGGCCAAGGTCATCGAGTCCCTGGGCGGTCGGGCCGCCGTCATGGGCCATTCCATGGGCGGCAAGGCCGCCATGACCCTGGCGCTGACCCGCCCCGAACTTGTGGAGCGCCTGGTGGTGGTCGATATCGCCCCGGTGGCCTATACCCACACCTTCGCGCCCTATGTGAAGGCCATGCGGGCGGTGCCATTGGGCGAGGTGACGTCGCGCGGCGAGGTGGAGGCCCACATCGCCGCCCAGATCCCCGACAAGGGCGTGCGGGCCTTCCTGATGCAGAATCTGGAAGGCGGCGCGGCCGGTTATCGCTGGCGGCCCAATCTGGCGGTTCTCCAGGCCCATATGGAAGACATCCTGGCCTTCCCGCGCTTCGGCGACGATGTCCGCTACGACGGTCCCACCCTGTTCATCGACGGCGAGACCTCGGACTATATCCGTCCCCAATACGAGGACGTCATGACCGCCCTGTTCCCCGCCCACCAAGTGGTGGAAATCGCCGGGGCGGGCCATTGGGTGCATGCCGACAAACCGGCGGAGTTTCTGGCGGCGGTTTCGGCGTTTCTTTAGAGTGCGTCCACCACGTCCGGCAGATGGCTCTTCACTAAATCGGCGAACAGGCGGAATTCCGGGGCGCGCACGCTGGTGCGGCGCCAGACCAGATCAATGCAGCGACCAGGAGCGGGGGACTGGAAGGGGCGCATGACGATCTGCTCGTCGACCAGGGCCTCGGCATCCACGTAAAGGGCGGGCAGACAACTGGCGCCCAGGCCGGTGGCGACCATTTGGCGCAAGGTGTCCAGACTGGTGGCGCGGAAATCGGGATGTTCACGGCAACCGGCGGCGTGGCACAGGGCCAGGGCCGGTTCGCGCAATCCGTCTCCCTGTTCCAGCAAGATCAAGGATTCGCCAGCCAGATCAGGCGGCGTCAGGGACGTCTTGGCCCTTAACCGATGCCCAAGCGGCAAGGCGGCCCATAGCGGCTCGCGGAACAGAGGGGTCACGCTCAGATGCCGGTCGTCGCGCGGCGCCGAGGCCATTAAAACCAAATCCAACTGACCGGCCGCCAATTCGCTCAGCAGGCGATCCTCCGGCTCCTCGCGCAGATATAGGCGGAGATCGGGATACATCCTGCGCATCTCGGGCAGGAAATGCGGCAGCAGATACGGCCCCAGGGTGCGCAGCACCCCCAACCGCAGCATGCCCGACAACGGCGTCTTGGCGCCCTGGGCCAGTTCCTCCAGATCGGCGACGCTGCGCAGGATGGCGTTGGCGCGCTCGGCCAGGTCGCGCCCCAGTGGAGTCAGCAAGACCCGCCTGCGGCTGCGTTCCAGCAGCAGCGCGCCGAGGATTTCTTCCAACTGGGCGATTTGGGCCGACAGGGCGGGCTGGCTGATATGGATGCGCTCGGCCGCCTTGCGAAAGTGCAGGGTCTCGGCGACGGCGGCGAAGCATTGCAGATGGCGCAGGGTGATCATGGCAAGGATGATAGGCAATTCCTATCACACCGACAATCCATGGCGGCTGGACCTTCGCTCCAAATCTTGTCACCTTGGCGGACGCAGTGTTTTTCACGCCATCGCGGTATGCCGCGCCGTAACGCCAGGGGCTGGGCCATGAGCACTTCCGATCTGCGCTATTTCAGGGCTTCGGCCGTGTTCACCGCGGCGTGCCTGCTGGCGGCCTGGGGGCTTGGATATTACACGGGACACAGCGCTTCCGCCGCCCTGTCGGCGGTATTCATCGTCTGCGTCCTGGCGGTCCTGGAAGTCTCGCTGTCCTTCGACAACGCGGTGGTCAACGCCAAGGTGCTGATGACCATGGAGCGGGTGTGGCAGCGCCGCTTCATCACCTGGGGCATTCTGATTGCGGTGTTCGGCATGCGCATCGTGTTTCCCCTGCTGATCGTCGGCGTGATGGCGGAGATCTCCCCCTGGCAGGCCTTGGTTCTTGCCGCCACAAGGCCGGACGAATATGCAAGGGTGATGGTCGATGCCCATGTGGCCATTGCCGCTTTTGGCGGCGCCTTTCTCGCCATGGTCGGGCTGAAATACTTTTTCGACGTGAAGAAAGACGTCCACTGGGTCCGCAGCATCGAGGAGCCGCTGACCAAGCTGGGCAAGATCGAGGCGGTGGAAATCGCCTTGGTCATCATCGCCTTGTATTGCGTCTCCAAGGCGCTTCCGGCGGATGTGGTGCTGGGCTTCTTGCTGTCGGGCCTGCTGGGCATCGTCACCTTCGTGGCGGTGGAAGGCGTCGCGGCCCTGATGGGGGTCGAGGAGTGCGGGACGCGGGCGGCGGCGAAATCCGGCCTGGCCTCCTTTCTGTATCTCGAGGTTCTCGACGCCAGCTTTTCCTTCGACGGCGTCATCGGCGCCTTCGCGCTGACCAACAACCTGTTCATCATCGCCCTGGGCCTGGGGGTGGGCGCCATGTTCGTGCGCTCGCTCACCATCATGCTGGTGGAGAAGGGGACTCTGACCGAATACCTTTATCTCGAGCACGGGGCCTTTTGGGCCATCCTGGCGCTGTCGGCGCTGATGCTGGGCGGGACCATCATCGACATTCCCGAAGTGGTCACCGGACTGATCGGCGCGGTGCTGATCGGCCTGTCCTTTCTCAGCTCGGTTCGCCACAACCGTAAGCTTGATAGGCAATAACTATCAATTCAAGAAAAATCATCGATTGGACCTATTGATTGCCCGGGCTTAGGGTCGTGGACATCGGAAACAGTTCACGGGTTCGCCATGACACTCCCCAAGACGCCGTCCAGGCTTCATCCGCCCCGCGCCGATGGAATGCTGGGCGTGGAGGACGAAATCGCCCTGATCCGCGCTTGGCGCCAGACGGGCGATGAAGCGGCCAAATCCCGCCTCATCACCGCCCATCTGCCGCTGGTCCTGAAGGCGGCGACGCGCTTTCGCTTCTACGGCCTGGCCGCCGACGACCTGATCGCCGAGGGCAATCTGGGGCTGCTGCGGGCGCTGGACGGTTTCGAGCCCGAGCGGGGCTTGCGCTTCGCCACCTATGCCCAATGGTGGGTGCGGGCCTGCATGTACGAGCATGTGCTGAAATTCTCCACCCCGGTCAGCTTCTCGGTGACCGCCGGGCGCAAGCGCATCTTCTTCAAGCTGAAGGCGCTGAAGGCCAAGCTGCTGGGCGTGCGCGGCGGTCAGTTGAGCCCGACCGAGGTGGCCGATATCGCCCGCGACCTCAAGGTCAGTGCCAAGGCGGTCAGCGAGATGGACCGGCTGATGAGCCATCCCGCCCGCTCGCTGGATGCGCCGTTGGTGGCGGGCAACCCCACCAGCCTGGGCGACCTGCTGCCCTCCGAGTCTCCCGATGCGGAAACCGCGCTCGGCGAGCGCCAGGAAATGGCCCTGCGCCGCGACGCCCTGGCCCGCAGTTGGCCGAGCCTGACCGAGCGCGAGCAGCAGATTCTCACCGAACGCGCCCTGCGTGAACGACCGCTGAAGCTTGAGGAATTGGCCAAGCGCTTCGGCATCTCGCGCGAGCGGGTGCGCCAGATCGAGGCCGAGGCCATGCGCAAGCTGCGTCGTCTTATGGTGCCGACGGAGGCGGGGATGGCGGGCGCTTAGCTACTGTCGCTTGGCCCCCGCCGCCAGGGCGCGCAGGATGTCGGCGTTGGTGCGCGCCATGTCGGCGGGCAGATCCTGGCGGACCAGTTTTTCCGCCTGGGCGGAATCGCCCTTGAGCGCCAGCAACAGCGCCAGATTCTGGCGGATCTGGGCGGTGGCGGCGGGCAGGTCGGCGGCCCGCGTCATGGTGGCCAGGGCCTCGTCCAGCTTGCCCGCCAGGGCCTGGGACAGGGCCAGATTGTTCAGCACCATGGGATTGTCGGGGGAAAGCTCCAGGGCGCGGCCATAGGCGGCCAACGCCTCGGCGCCGCGCCCCTGGGCGTCCAATGCCACCGCCAGCGCCGCATGGGCGTCCCAGCGATTGGGCGCGACGCCCAGCGCCTGTTCCAGGGATTTGACGGAAAGGCCCAGCCGGTCGGCGGCGAGATAGTCCTTGCCCAGTTCCACCAATGTATCGGCATCGCGGGGAAACCGGATCAATTGGCCCTGCATGACGTCGGCGGCCTGTTGGGCCTGGCCGCCATAGCGCAGGTTGCGGGCCAGCGCGACGCCGATGTCGCGGTCGTCGTCGCGGCGCTGATACAAGGTGGTCAGGTGCTGGACGGCGCCCTTGTAGTCACGGTTGGCCTCGGCGGCGGCGGCGGCGGCGCGCAGGGAAGGCTCCACCGCCTGGGCGACGCTGCGCTGCTCGTCGCCGATATTCATGCCGGAACAGGCCGTCAGCAAAAGAATGAGGAAAAGGGCGCTGCGATTCCACATGACCGATTCAAACCCCGCGAAATTGTATAAAATTATATTCTTAATCAATATTCACTTTGACCCAGCCAAGCAAAGCCAGGATTGATTGCGGCTTCATTTGGACGTATCATTGTAGCGTTAAAGCTTATCCAAGGGAATGCCCTGAAATGTCCCGCCTGCAATTGTCGTCATCGGTGTTTCTGATCGCGTTGTCCGCCGCTTCCGTGGCCTGGGCGGCGGAAAGTCTCGAAGTGCCGTTGGGCGGGGCGACGCAGATCAAACTGCGCGGCGCCGCCCATGAGGTCATCATCGGCAATCCAGCCGTCGCCGATGTGACCATGCAGAACACCCGCACACTCACCGTATTCGGAAAATATCCGGGCGGCACCACGCTTTCTGTGGTCGATAGCGGCGGTCGGGTGGTGCTGGACGCCTCGGTGTTGGTCACCGCCGGGGGGGCGGAATCGGTGACGATCCGCTACGGCACCGGCAAGACTTGGGTGCCGGGCGGGGTGACCACGGTGGTGGATTGCTCGCCGCAGCGCTGCGCGCCCGCTATGGCCGTCCCGTCGGAATCCCCCTTCAAGGCCGGCGCCGCCGCCAAATAGCACTATTCATCTAAGATATCGAATGAAGTTCGAGATCGGGGATAAAACGATCGATCTCAATGAGTTACTGGCTTATCCTCAGATTGCTGAGCGAGACCGCGATGGCGGTGAAGGCGTTCTTCAGGTCGGTCTGGCTGGGGGCGTCGAAGAACTTGCTGTCGTCGCTGGCGCAGGATTTGTACATGGCCTTGGTGGCGGCATCCTGGGTGCCGGTGAAGACGATGGTATAAACCACGATCTTCTTGGCCTTCATGGTTTCGCACAGGGCGGCCATGCGGCTGTCGACCACCGTTTGCGCTCCGGCGATGGTGGTCGAGCCCACCCGGCCCAACTCATCCAGTCGGCCATAGCCGGTGTAATCGGAGTGAACCGCGCTGTTGACCTTGTTGGCGCCGCTGGTGCTGGTCAGCTTGTAAACCTGATTGACGCCATCGGTCATCATGATCACCGCCTTGGTCAGGTTGGGAGTGCCCCAGGGCTGCCCCTCGGTGAAGGGCGATTCCGGCGACAGCACCCGCAATCCCCAAGCCATGCCGATATCGCCCAATGTACCGCCCCGGCTCCAGGCTTGCATGGCGGTGATGGCGGTGGTCAGGGTGCTTTTGACATTGGTCAGCGGCGTGATGGGCGTCGGGCAGCCCACATTGGGGCCGGTGCTGGAATTGCCGTTGCTGGGATCGGCCTTGATGGTCGAGGCGACACCGGCGGTGTAGCTGTTGTCGATGGCGGGTGCCCAGGAATATCGGGTCCACAACGCCGTGGCGGCGGGGGTGTCGGCCAGGGTGTTGGGCGAGGCGCGCTCGACCACGCAGCCTTTCCAGCCGGTGACGTTCACCGCGTCATAGGCGGCTCCGGCCCCCACCAGCGAGGCGGCGACCGCCCCTGGATTGACGGCGGCCGAATAGGGAACCAGCGCGATCTTCAATGTGGGGTGGGTGGTATAGCTGCCGAACAGGATGGTCACCAGTTCATTGGCGGCGTCGCGCAGGCTGGCGATATTGTTGTTGGTGGTCATGGAGCCGGTATTGTCCAGAACCATGGCCAGTTCCAGGCCGGTGATCTTGCGGATCACCTCGCTGCTGGCACTGACCGTCATCTGGGTCTTGCCCAGGACTTTCATGAAAACGGTGGACAGGGTGGCGCTGGCCGTGGCGGTGATGACGTCGCCATTGACGGTGATGTGAACCGTGGGGATCGCGCCCATGATGCCGGTCGGATAGTTGGCATTGAAGAAGTTCTGCGCCACTTGATTAAGCTGGGCGGTGGTGCCGGTGGACGATCCCACCGCCAGGGCGGCGGCGTCCAGCGCGTTGGCCATGCGACTCTTGACCGCATAGGCGCGTGCCACGTCCACGCCCAGGCCGATGCTACCGATGATGGGGATCAGACTGGCGGCGAACATGATGGCGATATTGCCCCGACTGCATCGGGCGAGGCGGCAACGGGCGAGGCGGCTGGCTGGGTTCTTGAACATGGCGTTACCCCGTCACTCCGTTATAGGCGATCTTGCGGACAAGGCGCGGGCGCGAATACGAGACTTCCTTGAAGACTTTCTGCGGCACGATGTCGTGGATCAGCGGCACGCATTTGTAGGAAAGCGTCACCATGACGACGCTTTCCCCCGCCACGCCAAGGCCTTGGGCGCCTGAAAGCGCGGTCGCCTGGGTCATCCCCCAGGCGTAATGCCATAGCTGGACGGGATGATTTCCCGCATCGAATCCGATGCTGACCACGTCGATGCCGAGGGTGGTGGCGTCGCTGATCAGCGGATCGAGCACCCGCTGGGCGGCGATGACGATGGAATTCAGGTCGGTGGTGGTCAAGGACTGCGACTGACTGGTGAGATCGGCCACCGTCTGCGAGGCCGACACTGTCTTGGAGTAGGAATTCACCAGATTGGAGATTTCCACCGTTCCCAACAGGGCGATCAGCATCATGGGCATGACCACCGCGAATTCGATGGCGGCAAGACCGTCGGTATGGCGTCCCAGGCTGGAGAGGCGGCGCATCATTGGTAGGGCTCCGTCTTGAGGACGGCGGTCGCCGTGATGGGAACGCTGTTGCCGGTTCCGCCGCCCATCATGCTTCCCACCAGCGGCGTCCCGAAGGCATGGCGATGGACCACCCGCACGGTGGTCACCGTCCCGGCACCACCGGGTTGGAACACCACGTTGCTGGGAGTGCCGTTGGCGTCGTACTGCACCGCCGGAAGGGAAATGGCGGCGAAGCTGGCGAAGCTGCGGACGTCGTAGCTGAAAGTGGCGCAGTCGTAGATCTTGAAGAGGTTGGCGCAGAAGATTTGCTTGAAGGTGCCCAGCGGATCGGCGCTGGTCTGCACCGAGCCGGTACGAATCTTGCGGGCGGCTTCACGGGTGGCGCCCTCGACCACCGAGCGGTCCAGGGTCATCAATCCGATCTCGATCATCCCCAGCATCAGCATGAAGGCGGGAATGGCCACCAAGGCGAACTCGATCATGGTCGCGCCTTTGGTGTCTTTGGCCAATCTGCGGATGCGGGACATGAACATGACCTGGACCTAGGTTCGTGGGTTATTGACCCTATCCTAGGCGCTGGACCTCCCCCTTGTCGGTGGTCTAGGTCACAGATGGCGGAAGACTTACGGTGGCGGTGGTTCCTTGCCCCGGCTGCGACGCGATGGCGATGGAGCCGCCCAGCAATCCGACGATCCTGCGGCAGATGGCAAGACCGAGACCGACGCCCCTGGCCGGGTCGGCCCGCAGCGGATCGACGCGCTGGAATGGTTCGAACACATGGTCGAGCTTTTCCGGCGGAATGCCGCAGCCGCTGTCGGACACGGTCATGGTACCGCCACCCTCGGGCGATGGCGCCATGACGACGGTGATTTTGCCGCCATTCGGCGTGTATTTAACGGCATTCCCCAGCAGATTGACGGCAATCTGCCGCAGTGCCTTTTCGTCGCAGCGCAGCCGAAGCGGACCGGAATCCATCAAGGTGATGGCGATGTCCTTGGCCGCGCATTGCGGCCGTATCATGGCGACGCAATCACTGGCGACGGCGGTCATGTCCAGGTCGGCCGCAACGATACGGTAGCTGCCCAATTCGATACGGCTGATATCGAGCACCTCGTCGATGATGGACAGCAGATGACGGCCGCTGGTGGAGATGCTGTCTACATAGTCGGCATAGAGGGGGAGCAGCGGCCCGGCCACCTCGGAGCGCAGCATTTCGGCATAGCCGAGCACGGCGGTAAGCGGCGTGCGCAGCTCGTGGCTCATATGGGACAAAAAGACGGTCTTGGCGCGGTTGGCTTCCTCGGCCGCCTGCCATGCCGCGTGGATGTCGGTGTCGGCCTGCTTGCGGGCGGTGACATCCTCCTTGACCGCCAGGAAATGGATGACCTCGCCCTCGGGCGAGCGGATGGGCGAGATTGTGGCGCGTTCCCAAAACAGCTCGCCACTCTTCTTGCGGTTCTGCAATTCGCCTTCCCAGGTGCCGCCGGACGTGATGGTCCGCCACAAAGCGTCATAGGTGTCCGTCTGGACCAGACCCGATTTGAGGATGCGGGGGTTTTGCCCGCGGACCTCGTCCAGGCTGTAGCCGGTCACCTCCATGAACTTTGGATTGGCGTATTGGATGTCGCCCCGCGGGTCGGTGATCACCACCGAGACAGGGCTCTGCTCCACCGCCCGCGACAGGGTGCGCAAGGCCTCCTCGGCGCGTTTGGCCTCGGTGATGTCCGTATGGGTGGTCACGAAGCCCCCGCCCGGCAGCGGGGTTCCGACCACTTCCAGGACGCGGCCGTCGGCGCGGATGCGCTGGAAGCTGTGGGGGAGGAAGTTGCGCGCCAGGTCCAGGCGTTCAGCGACGAAGCTTTCAGGGTCGCACGGGCCATATTCGCCTCGGTCGGCATTGAAGCGGAGATAGGTTTCCAAAGAGGTTCCCGGCTGGGCCAGCCCTTCGGGCAGATCAAGCATTTCGGCGAAGCGCCGGTTGCAGGCGACCAGCCGCAGATCCCTGTCATACAGGCTGATGCCGTGATTGATATTTTCCAGGATGGTTTCCAGGGTGCTCGACTTGAATTCCAGCTCGCGGCGGCTGGCGTCCAGGTCGGCGGTGCGGTGCCGGACCCGATCCTCCAATTCGTCATGGGCGGCGGCCAGCGCCCGCTGTGATTGTTCCCAGCGGCCGGTGACGTGGTTGGCGATGGAAAAGCCAATCACGCCCATGGCCAGGAGCAAGGCGCCCACCACCAGCGAAATGCGGGTCAGTTCCGGCTTGACCTGCTCGACGAAGGTGGAACGGCCACGGGCCAGGGCCAGCGCCCAGCCGGATCGCAGTACCACGAAGGTCGCGACCACGTCGTCGTTGTTGCTCGAATCCTTGAAGATTTGCGTCGAGGTTTGATCCGCGGTCGGGTTGCCGCGTTGAAACTCATGCAGCGCGGCGGCCAGCGCCGTCAGGCTAAGTCCCGACTTTGCCGCCTGTCCGGAACTGGCGATCAATTCGCCCTGGCGATCGACCAGCAGACCGAAGTCGTAGGGATCCGAGATGGTCATGGTGAACAATTCGGTCAGGCGCGGCAGATGAATGACGCCGCCCAGATGCATGACGATGTCGCCGGAATCGCTCAGGCGGGGCACGTCGATGGCCACGGCGGGAACACCGTCGGCGCCGATGAAGGAGTCCGACAGGGTCGCTTCGCCGGTTTTGGCCGCCCGCTGGATATAGGTTCGATCCGCCAGATTGAACCGCTTCAGCGATTTCTGAACCTCGAAGGGATGGCTCAGATAGTGGTCGCCATTGGGCTGAAGGATGAACAGAACCGAAAAGGCGCCATCCTCGATGATGGTGTCCAGGATGCGGCGCTTGACCATGTCGACACCAAGCGGAATGCCATTGATCGCACGGTCGACCCGGTCTAGGTCGCCCAAGCTGCTCATGGCCGGCACGCTGGCCGCCAGCCTAAGCTCGCCGATCATCTCCTTGAGGGTACGCTCGAATCCAACCGCCAGGGTGGCGGCATCGGTGGTCCGCTCATGCTGCCATTGCCTGACCGCCGAACGCTCCAAAGCCCCGTCGAGATAGCCGACCACGGTTACGACGGCGGCAATGCCGACCGTCGCGATCGCCATGGCGATTCGCGCCCTTATGCCCAGACGTCGTACTCCCTCGGTCATGGACCCATCTTTCGGGTGGGGTCATTCCGAGGATTTGGCGCCAAGTTTTGTCGGCGCGCAAGGGAAGGTTAATTCACCTCCACCAATAGGTATATTAAAAACATATTTATCTCATAATCGATGCGGGTCAATGGGCCAAAGGGTCGTGGGACGTGGCCATCATGCGAAACAGCGGGATGTCGATTTCCCGATCATGCCGGTCCAATTCGCTGGTGAAGGTGAGGAGATTTTCTTTTGATTCGGCGCGGCTGCCCTGTTTCATGCTGAGACGCACCTTGTCCAGCAGGCCCAGCAGGCGGGCGTGATCCTCGCGCAAGATGGCGCAAGCATCGGGATCGACCTTATCGGCATTGGCCTCTTCCATGCGGAAGTGAAGCCGCATGCGTTCCAGCAAGATATCGATGGCCTCGGTGTCGAGGCCGATGCCCGAATCATTGCGCACCACCGCCGAGAGCGACATCACCATCTGATTCAGCTTCTTATGTTCGGCGTCGATATCGGGATTTTGACTCTTCCAGTCGGGATGATTCCAGATTGACATGGCGATCTCCGATTCACGGGTCAGAGATCTTACATGGGGAGTGGCGGTGATTCCGTCTAGGTCTTTTCACGTAGTCGGACCGGATCGACGTCAAGCGCTGAAGCGCTTGACGTAGCGACCGGCGATGTCGGCGGTATTGACCACCACCAGAACATCGGTGGTGTTGAACTGATGGTCGATGACGGCGCCGTCGCCCACCATTCCGCCCAGCCTCAGATAGCCCTTGAGCAAGGGCGGCAAAGAGGCAAGCACCTTGCGGGCATCCCATGCCACGTCGATGTCGTCGAAATCCACCCGGTCCTGATGGGGCAGGGCGCTGCCGCGCAGTTCCGGCGGGGCAAGGTGGTTGTCGCGCAGATAGGCCAGTTGCGGGGCCAGCAGCTCGGGCTCGGTGCCGGGCAGGCTGCCGCAGCCGAACAGAACCTGAATATCGTTTTCCACCATATAGGCGGCCAGACCCTGCCACAGCATCTGCAAGGTGCCGCGATGGCGCCAGCGGGCATCGACGCAGGACCGTCCCAGTTCCAGAATCTCGCCGGGGGTGTCGAGGAAGGCCGACAGGTCGAACTCTCCGGCGGAATAGAAGCGCCCCACATGTTGGGCGGCATGACGGCGGATCAAGCGGTATGTGCCCACCACCTCGCCCTCGGCCAGGACCAGCAGATGGTCGCAGACCTCGTCGTAATCATCGAAATCCAGTTCCAGCGCCTGCATGGCGGCACTGGGCTTGGCTCCCATTTCCTCGTAGAACACCCGGTAGCGGATGCGCTGGGCGGCGGCCACCTCGGCCCGGTTGGCGGCCAGGCGGACTTCGATGCCGTCGGCGGAAATGGGAATCAGGGCTTGCACGGCCGCTGTCTGGTGGGTCATGGCTCACCTCGAGGACTGATTTTCGGGAATAATAGAGAGGCAGAAGCAAAACCGGCCTTTACCGGCGCGACCATGAATGAAATCATGGGGGCTTCGGTATCGGGCGAACCTTCGAGAAGGTAGGTTTCGTCTCCACTCATGCAGTGTCGTATAACTTAAACACTTGTTTGAGCGGGGTGAAAAAATTATTACAGTTGAATTCAGATCTGTTCTTACAGAATTAAGACAATTCCATCGGGGGGTGAGGTAATGAGCGAGGCTCGGATCGCCTATGTCGAAGGCTATCAACTGTCATTTCATCGCCAGTCGGCCGCCAGTCCGCCGCGCAAGGTCCAGTCGCGCTGGGTGGTGCAGGACTGGGTCTGTCAGGTGGAATATGACGGCGAGTGGATGACCTTCATGCTCCACGAATTCAACGACGGCATGTTGGAGCCGTCGTCGGTCCAGGGCGTCTTCACCGATTTCGCCGGGGCGGCGGCGGTGGAGGTCACCACCAGCTGGCTGATGCGCCGCCTGGAGGAAAAAGACAGCCGCCGCAAGCGCGAGCGCCTGCTGTATCTGTGCGCGATGGCGGTGGTCGCCACCTTGGCGCTGGCGGTGTTGCTACGATGACCCCTTGCGGTGGAGGCGGTGGCGCATGAAGACGCGCCGCCTGGTTCTGACATCGTCCATCAGCGGCACGATGGCCAGCAGCACCAGCAGAAGGGCCAGGGGAATGGTCGAGGAATAGCCGATATGCTTGAAGCCGAGCGCTCCGGTTATTCCGCCCACCAGGAATGAGAACAGCAGGCGCAAAAGCAGCCTCAGCCGCTTCCGGTTGGATTTGACCGGCTGGTAATGCGCCGATTCCGGCTGGGAGTTGATGTAGAGGGCCTTGCCCAGTTCGATGCCGATATCGGTGATGATGCCGGTCATGTGGGTGGTCCTGATTTCCGCATTGGAAACCTTGGTGATGATGGCGTTTTGCAATCCCATGATGAAGCACAGCAGCATCACGGTGATGGGAACGAAGCCGCTCTGATGCAATTCGAGCGTTCCGCCCAATAAACCGAAACAGAGGAGCAGCAAGGCCTCCCAGAAGAGGGGATAGGCGTATTTGCTATGGGTGCGGTGGTGGCGGCCCCAATTGATCAGAATGGAGGAATAGGCGGAACCGGCCACGAAGGCCGCCAGCGACCCCAGCCCGATATAGGCCGCGTCCATCTTGTTGGTGACCAGATTGTCCGCCAGGGACGACACCATTCCGGTCATGTGGGAGGTGTACTGGTCAACCGCCAGAAAGCCGCCTGCATTGATGGCTCCGGCAATGAAGGTCAGGGAATATCCCAGATGCTTGTTGGCGGATGATGTGCGCCTATCGCCCGAAAGACGGCGAAGGTAGTAAATCGGCATGCTGCACCGGAACAGGGGTTCTTGTTGCGGCGCAGCATATACCTTCGCCGTCGGCGGATGATAGGGTGGAGTGACGCTGATCTATTCTTCGCCCCACCGCTTGATGGTGCCGCAGTCCAGCCCGAACAGGTCGAGCATGCGGCCGACGGTGTGTTCCACCATGTCGTCCAGGCTTTGCGGCCTCGTATAGAAGGCGGGGGCGGGGGGCGCGATCACCGCTCCCATCTCGGAGAGTTGCAGCATGGTGCGCAGGTGTCCGGTGTGCAGCGGCGTTTCGCGCACCATCAGCACCAGTCGGCGGCGTTCCTTCAAGGTGACGTCGGCCGCCCGGGTCAGCAGCGACGAGGTCACGCCGGTGGCGATCTCGCTCATGGTGCGGATGGAGCAGGGCGCCACGATCATTCCCAGGCTACGGAACGAGCCGGACGCCGGAGCGGCGCCGATATCCTCCATCTTATGCCAGTGGGTGGCCAGGGCCCGAACCTCGGCCAGCTTCATGTCGCTTTCGTGGGACAGGGTGACCTCGGCGGCCCGGCTCATGACCAGATGGGACTCTACTCCGAGGCGTTCCAGCATTTGCAGGACTCGAATGCCATGAACGACGCCGGAGGCTCCACTGATTCCTACGATGAGTCGCGTGGGGGGCGGATTCAAGGTCGATGGTCCTGCATGGAGCGCTTCCTTCTCATCATCACCGAAAAAGTTTAGACCAGGAACCATCGGCAGGGCAATTTCCCTGCTGACAACGGCGATATCGTCGGTCTAAGCTTTCAAGGTCACCCACCCAAGAGGGAGGACCTTGATGAGCCTTCATGACCGTATCGAGTCTTTGAAAGCCAAGCACGCGGATCTGGAATCGGCGATCGAATCGCAAATCCGCGCTGCCAATCCCGACACCGCCCGCATCAACGACCTGAAACGCAAGAAATTGCGCATCAAGGACGAGTTGAGCAAGATCAGCACCGTCACCCATTGACGATCTTCTGACCGGACCTGGGTTCCCAGCCCGCCGGACGGCGCGCCGTTGGCGCGTCGCCGAGGGGCGGGAACCCGACCGGCAGCACATGTTCGCGTGGGTCGTCCGCCCTACCCGTTGGGATGGGGAGGGGGCTATAACCACATTTGCTGGATCACCGGCTTAAGGCGCGAAACCACTCGTTTCCTGCGCCCGGAATCCAGCTTTGCAAAATTTGCTCTTTTGAGTCATTCTCCCCACTCACTCGGAGGGGCGGCCGCTGTGCGTTGTCACGGTCAACGCCCCCCAGCTTTTGGGCGACAACGCAGAGGAACCTGTCCGAAATGACCAATGCATATCAGCAAGCCTACGACAAGTCGCTGAAGGATCCGTCCGCTTTTTGGGGCGAAGCCGCTTCGGCCGTTCATTGGTACAAGACCTGGGACAAGGTTCTCGACGATTCCAACAAGCCATTTTATCGCTGGTTCGTCGGTGCCGAAACCAACACCTGCTACAACGCCGTCGACCGCCATGTGAAGGATGGACGCGGCAAGCAGGCGGCCATCATCTATGACAGCCCGGTCTCCAACACCAGCCGCACCATCAGCTATGACGAACTGCTCGACCAGGTGTCGCGTCTGGCTGGCGCCATGGCGGCTTTGGGCGTCGCCAAGGGCGACCGCGTCCTGCTCTACATGCCCATGATCCCCGAAGCGGTGATCGGTATGCTGGCGACGGCCCGTCTCGGCGCCATCCACTCGGTGGTGTTCGGCGGCTTCGCCCCGTCCGAGCTGGCGGTGCGCATCAACGACGCCAAGCCCAAGGTCATTCTGTCGGCCTCCTGCGGCATCGAAGGCTCCAAGGTGCTGGCCTACAAGCCCATGCTGGACGAGGCCATCAACCTGTCCGATTTCAAGCCGTCCCACACCATCATGGCCCAGCGGCCCCAGGCCAAGGCGGAACTGATCGCCGGACGCGACCTGGATTGGGCCGAGGCCTGCGCTGGCGCCAAGCCCGCCGATTGCGTGCCGGTGAAGGCCACCGATCCGCTGTATATCCTGTATACCTCCGGCACCACCGGCGCTCCCAAGGGCGTGGTGCGCGACAATGGCGGCCACATGGTGGCGCTGCTGTGGTCCATGAAATACGTCTACAACATCAAGCCGGGCGAGGTGTTCTGGGCCGCGTCCGACGTGGGCTGGGTGGTTGGCCATTCCTATATCTGCTATGGCCCGCTGCTGAACGGCTCGACCACCGTCGTCTATGAAGGCAAGCCGGTGGGCACGCCCGATGCGGGCGCCTTCTGGCGCATGATCAGCCAGTACAAGATCGCCTCGCTGTTCACCGCGCCCACCGCCTTCCGCGCCATCAAGCGCGAAGACCCCAATGCCGAGCTGCTGAAGAAGTACGACATGTCGTGCATGCGCGCCCTGTTCCTGGCGGGCGAGCGCTCGGACCCCGACACCATCAACTGGGCGGTCAGCAATCTGAAGGTTCCGGTGGTGGATCACTGGTGGCAGACCGAGACCGGTTGGGCCATCGCCGCCAATTGCCTTGGCTTGCATGAATTCCCCATCAAGCCGGGCTCGCCCACCAAGCCGGTTCCCGGCTGGGGTCTGGAAGTGCTCGACGAAGGGCATCAGCCCTGCGAAGCGGGCAAGGTCGGCTCGCTGGTGGTTCGCCTGCCGCTGCCTCCCGGCGCCCTGCTGACCCTGTGGAACGCCGATCAGCGCTGCATCGACAGCTATTATTCGGAATTCCCCGGATGCTACAAGACCGCCGACGCAGGCATGATCGACGAGGATGGCTACGCCTATGTGATGAGCCGCACCGACGACATCATCAATGTGGCCGGTCACCGCCTGTCCACCGGCGGCATGGAAGAAGTGCTGGCCAGTCATCCCGATGTGGCCGAATGCGCCGTCATCGGCGTGGCGGACCAGTTGAAGGGCCAATTGCCGCTGGGCTTCATCTGCCTCAAGGCCGGTGTCACCAAGACCGATGATCAGGTCATCGCCGAGGTGGTCAAGCTGGTGCGCGAGAAGATCGGCCCGGTGGCCGCCTTCAAGACCTGCACCGTGGTCAAGCGCCTGCCCAAGACCCGTTCGGGCAAGATCCTGCGCGGCACCATGCAAAAGATCGCCGATAACCAGGACTTCAAGATGCCTGCGACCATCGACGATCCGGCCATTCTCGAGGAAATCGAGGAGTCTTTGGAAGGCGTGGGCTACGCCAAGGCCCGCAAGGAATCCGCCGAGTAAATCTCGACGTTCTTGCGGATACAATGCAACGGCCCCCGGAGATGATCCGGGGGCCGTTGTCATTTCATCGGGGGGACAAAAAAACCGCCCACGAATCGCGGGCGGTTTGGAGGCTGCTTAGAGAGGGAGGCCGACCTCCGGGGAGGTCAACATCTGGAATAAGACTAACAAGCGCCATAAGGCGCGTCAATCCCAATTTTTGTGCGTCGCAAAAACATGGCTGGGGACTCCGCTGCCATCTGCCACGCCGACCGGACGGGCAAAATCCATACATGGTTGCGGCGAGACCTGATATCATCCGCACCGTTTAGGAGCGGGGGCTTAAGCGATGGCGTTGGAGCTTTGGCAGGCGACGGGGTTCCTGGCGGCGGCGGTGGCCGTCACCGTGTCGCCCGGTCCCGACAACATGATGATTCTCAGTCTTGGGATCGCGCGCGGCCGTCGCCAGGGGATGGCGTTCGGCCTTGGCTGCGCCTTGGGTTGCCTGTCGCATACCGCCCTTGCGGCGCTGGGCGTCAGTGCGTTGATCGCGGCCTCGGCTTGGGCGTTCATGGGCTTGAAGATCTGCGGCGGCGTCTATCTGGTCTGGCTGGGCGTCCAGGCGGTGCGCAGCCGCGGCGGCATCACTCTCTCGGCCGAGTCGGCGGTATCCCCGGAGGGGCTGTCGTCATTGTTCGCCAAGGGACTGGTGGCCAATGCGATCAATCCCAAGGTGGTGCTTTTCTTTCTGGCCTTTCTTCCGCAATTCGTGTCGGTGGAACATGGCGGGGTGGCCTGGCAGACCGCCCAGTTGGGCGCGCTGTTCACCGTCCAGGCGGTTCTGCTGTTCGGCGCCATCGGGTATTTCTCGGGCTGGGTCGGCCAGGCGTTCAATCGTTCGCCCCGGACGGGCACTTGGTTGGACCGCATCGCCGGTGGCATCTTCATCGGTCTGGGTATCAAGCTGATGGCGACTCCGTGAGCGCATCGGGCCTTCGAACGCCGAAGCTACGGCGCGGCATCGGCTGGCGCTTGTTGCTGTCCATCATGCTGTTCAGCTCGGTGGTGACGCTGGTGCTGACCGTGGCGCAACTCTATCTGGACTACCGAACCGAAGTCGGAGAGATCCGCGACCGCTTCGAGGAGATCGGCAAAAGCTATCTTGGCAGTCTGGGAGGCAGCCTGTGGAGCCTGGACGTCGACCAGATCCAGTTGCTCATCAACGGCATCAAGCATCTGCCCGACATTCAGTTCGTCGAGGTCCGCGAAATCGGCCGCGGCAATCAGCGCCAGGTGGTGGTGAGCGCCGGGGAGCGGGGGGCGGAGAGCCTCATCAGCCGTGACTACCCGATTCTGTATTCCTCCGAAAAGGATCAAGCGGAACCCGAGGCCATCGGTCAACTGCATATCGAGGCCTCCCTGAGCGGCGTCTATGGCAGGATCGCCGACCGGGCCACGGCTATCCTGGTCAGCCAGGGGGTAAAGACCTTTCTGGTGTCGTCCTTTACCCTGTTCATCGTCCATCGGCTGGTGACCCGCCACCTCGTGTTTCTCAGCGGCTTTCTGCGTGGCTATCGCCTTGGGGCGCCGGACACGTCGGTGCGATTGCCCCGTTCCGCGCCCAATCCCGCTGACGAGCTTGACGACATGACGGCGGCGCTGAACGCCATGTCGACCAGTCTGGCCGCCAGCGTGAGCGAGCGAGAACTGGCGCTGCGGCAGCTTCGACTGCAGGAAACGGCGCTCGATCGCGCCTATCGCCATTTCACCACCCAGGAAACCGCCGCCAAGCTCGCCCATGAGATCAAGCAGCCGCTGGCCTGTGTCTCGACCTATGTGCAGGGCCTTCAGGCACAGATCGGCGCCGATGCCCTGAACACCGGCGAGCTGCCTGTCCTGATGGAGCGAATCGCGCGCGAGGTGAAGCGCGTCCTGGAAATTATCGCGGCGACCCAGTCGCGCATCACCTCTCCCACCGGTGCCAGCGAACCTCTTCGAATCGCGGAGGTTCTTCTCGATGTCTTGCCGTTGCTGCGCCAGATTTGCGATGACAGCTCGGTCCGGGCGCATATGGACCTGTCTGGGGCGGCCTCGGTGGTCATGGGCAATTCGCCCTCCATTCAGCAGGTTGCGGTCAATCTGGTGCGCAATGCCTGCGAAGCCATGGTGCAGATGCCACCGCGACAAAGAAGCATGCGATTGACCCTGGCTGAAACCAATTCGAGAATAGGCTTCACCGTCCAAGATACCGGCCCGGGGTTTTCGCCGGAGATCGTCAAGACCGGACATGCCCTATTTGCGTCCCGCAAGATCAAGGGCAGCGGCTTTGGTCTTCCCATCGCCAACGCCATCATGAGCGCGCATGGCGGGAGTCTGGAAATCGCAAATGACGAAAGTGGTGGAGCCAGAGTAACATGCTGGTTGCCGAAGTCGGCGTCTGGCGGAGTAGACTGATTTGCCGTTCACCGTGGCCCTGGTCGATGATGATTCTGGTTTCCGCGAGGCGCTTCAATGGCTGCTGACATCGTCCGGCTATGACGTTCGCAGCTATGAGTCGTTGGGTCTATTTGTTCACGGCCATGATCCAACCCTGGTGGGGTGCTCGCTGATTGATTTGCGGCTGGGCGAGGACAATGGCATCGAGGCGTTGAAGGCGGCTCGCATGCAAGGCCATGACGCGCCGGCCCTGATCATTTCGGCCTATGGCGACATTCCCACCGCCGTGTTGGCGGTTCAATTGGGTGCCCATGGGTTTTTGGAAAAGCCGACCGACAACGACAAATTATTGACGGCGGTGGCGGAGGCTTGTGGACGTCACGTCGCCATTCGGCGGACGTATGGCATGGCGATTGACGCCATTCGCAAGTATCAGCGGCTCACCGAACGGGAGGCCGACGTCTATTGGCTGCTGGTCGGCGGGGCGGCGACGAAGGAGTTCGCGGCTCGGCTGCACATTAGTACACGTACAGCGGAAACACATAGGGGAAGAGTATTCGAAAAAATGGAAGCGGCAGGGCTGGATGATCTTGTCCTTTCATCCTTTCATATCAAGCTATTATTCGGGCCATCCGAGGGCGTAGTCTAGACAGGTTCGAAATTTCCCTGCTGGCGGAATCAGGCCATGCTTTCAGCTTGGACAGCGCATTCAGTTGTAATCGGATTAGACGTGACATCTGATGCTTATCCTCTATTTATAAATAGTCGGAAATAGGCGATATAACTCTTGATTGGGCCGTATGCGTAGTTTCTACGCATCTTCACCAAACTTCGCGAGTGCTACGATCCACAAGATCGCAGATTCCGGAGGTTGGGAATGATCGTCGAGCAGATTTTGACGTCCGAGGCACCGCGGAAGCGGGGGCGTAGCACGAGCGAAGGGCCCAATCCGACCGATATCCATGTGGGTGAGCGCACGCGCCTGCGGCGGCTGGAATTGGGGATGAACCAGACGGAGCTTGGTCGCGCGGTGGGACTGACCCTTCAACAGATTCAGAAATACGAGCGCGGCATCAATCGGGTGTCCAGTTCTCGGCTGTTCGATCTGTCACGGGCTCTGCATGTGTCAGTATCCTACTTCTTCGAGGGACTGGAGAACTCCCGTAGCGCTCAGTTGGACGAACTGGTGAGCGGCGAGGTGGAAGATCCGTCCCTGCGCTACGAGACCCGCGAACTGGTGCGCGCCTATTACGGCATCAGCGATCCCATTCTGCGTTCGAAGGTGTGGGATCTGGCCATGGCCCTGGCTCCATCGGCCTGACAGGCAGCGGAATAGGGCCTTGTCGCCATCGTCATTCCCGCGAAAGCGGGACTCTAATCCCCGAAATCCCGCCTTCGCGGGGCGGACACTAACTCTCCAGCGACAGCACGCCGTTCAGTAGTTCTTCCACCGCCTGGCGGCTGAGGTCGCGGGTGATGAAGACGATGCGGGTGCGGTGATCGTCGTCGGGCCAGGACGGCAGCGGCGCGGGCGGATGAAACACGTGCTGCACGCCGTGAATGGCCAGCGGCATGTCGGTTTCCTGCGCGTTGACGATTCCCTTGATGCGCAGCAGATTCTCGCCCTTGGACGAGATCATCAGCTCCAACGCGAATCCCAGCGCCGCCCAGGATACCGGCTTGGTGGCGGTGAACACGAATGACTGGATATGGGCGTCGTGGCGGTTGGGGTCGTGGTCGTGATGCTGATGGCCGAACCGTTCGGCGTCATGGGCGCGGTAGGCTTCCTCGTTGAGCCAGCGGGCCACGTCGGGAATCTTTGAGTCCTTGTTGAACAGCCCGGCATCGAGAATATCGGCGGGGTTCACCCGTCCCATGGCCGCCGGAATGATGGGGGCGGCCGGATTGAGGCGGCGCAGGCGTGCCCGCAACACTTCCACCAGGGTGGGATCGGCGAGATCGGCCTTGGTCAGGATCAGGCGGTCGGCGATGGCGGCCTGCTTGACCGCCTCGGGCTGGGCATTCAGGGTCCGCTCGCCGCAGGTGGCGTCCACGGTGGTGACGATGCCGTCCAGCTTGTAGCGGCTGGAAATCAGCGGGTCGGTCATCAGGGTGTGGATGATGGGGGCGGGGTCGGCCAGACCGGTGGTTTCGATCACCACCCTGGAAAACTCCGGGACATCGCCCTTGACCCGTTTGATGAACAGGTCGCGCATGCCTTCCACCAGATCACCGCGAATGGTGCAGCACAGGCAGCCCGATTGCAGCAGTACCACGTCCTCGGCCACTTGGCGCACCAGCAGGTGGTCCAGCCCCACCGAGCCGAATTCGTTGATCAGCACGGCGGTGTCGGCCAGTCCGGGCTGGGCCAGCAGATGGTTGAGCAAGGTGGTCTTACCGCTGCCGAGAAAGCCGGTCAGCACTGTTACCGGTATGAGGCTCATTTCTTGTAAAGCTCTTCCGGGGCGATCAAGACTTTCTCCACCTCCACCAACCCTTCGGTGCGGGCGGCGGTGTAAAAGCAGGTTCGGCGCCCGGTGTGGCAGGCGACGCCGTCCTGATCCACCTTCAGCAAGATGGTGTCGCCGTCGCAGTCGATCAGCAGCTCCTTCAGGCGCTGCTGCTGGCCCGAGGTTTCGCCCTTGCGCCACAACCCCTTGCGCGAGCGCGACCAATAGCAGACACGGCCGCTGGCCAGGGTCTCGGCCACCGCCTCGCGGTTCATCCAGGCCATCATCAGCACCTCGCCGGTGTCGAACTGCTGGGCGATGGCGGGCACCAGTCCATCGGCGTTGAAGCTGATGGATTCAAGGGCGGCGGCGGGATCGATAGGGGGCATGATGGATCCTCGGCAAAATCATTCCTCTCATATAGAGCATCGCTCAGCGGCCGGAAAGGCAATCGGCGAGGGCCGTGCCCAGTCCATTCATCAGCGCGAAATAAGCGTCGGGTCCGGGATCGAGCATGGTTCCTTCCGGGTCCAATTGACCGACGCCCACATTGGCGCTATCGGCCAAGGTTCGGGCGGCCGCCTCGCCGAAGCGGGGTTCGCGAAAGACGCAGGACGCCTTGGCCGCCTTGAGGCGATCACGCAATGCCGCCAGCCGTTTTGCCCCCAACGGGCGCTCTGGGTCGACCGTCATGGCCCCGGCGGGGGACAGGCCGTAGCGCTTCTCGAAATACTGATGGGCGTCGTGGAACACCACATAAGGCTTGGCGGCCAACGGCGCCAGCCGCGCCTTCAGATCGTCGTCGAGCTTGGCGAGGCGGCCCTTGGTATCGGCGGCGTTGCTGGCATAGGTGGCGGCACGGGACGGGTCCAAGGTCTTCAGGCGTTCGGCGACGGCATCCACCAGACGGGCGGCGTTGTCGGGGTCCAGCCACAGATGCCCATCGGTCTCGTCGTGGTCCTCCTTGGCATGCTGGCCGGGGCCGTGGTGTTCGCCGCCGTGATCATGGGCCTCCCAGACGCCGCCCTCGCGGGTTTCCAGCAGGGTCATGCCGGGAATCTCCTGCATGGACAGTCGGTCCTTATTCTTTGCCATGGCACCATTCAGCCATGTCTCGAAATCCTTGCCGACCCAGACCACCAGGGCGGCCTTTTCCATGGCTCGGCGATTGGATGGCTTCATGGCATAGCCATGGGGCGAACTGTTGCCCGAGACGATCAATCCCGGCTCGGCGACTCCTTTCATGACCGAGGCCACCAGTCCGTGCAGCGGTTTGATGCTGACCAGGACGGCGGGGGGCTCGGCCGCGAGGGCGGGAGTGGCCAGCAGCAGGCTCGTGAGGGCCATGGTCTTCAGGGACTTTCGCATTGATCGGCTCCATGGCATGATGGTGAGACCGATATGTTATAATGTAACAGGCGCTGGATTCCAAGCATGAGCTTTCCCGTTCCTCAACACGACCATGGGGCCTGCATTCGTGGCGCCATGGATGCCGCCGAAAGCGCGTGCCGGATGCAAGGCGCGCGGCTGACCCCCATTCGCCGCCGTGTTCTGGAACTGGTTTGGGAGAATCACCAGCCGGTGGGGGCCTATGCCCTGTTGGAGACCCTGGCCAAGGAAGGCTGGTCGGCGGCCCCGCCGACCGTCTACCGCGCGTTGGATTTCCTGCTCCGTCACGGTTTGGTGCACAGGATCGCCTTGCAGAATGCCTTTGTCGGCTGCTCCCATCCGGGCGAGCCCCATGCCGGGGCCTTCCTGTTGTGCTCCCACTGTGGCGCGGCAGCGGAACTGGCCGATCTTTCGGTGGACCGCGCCATCGCCGAGGCGGCGGCGCGCAATGGATTCTCCGTCACCCGCCAGACCATCGAGGTGGAAGGTCTGTGTCCGGCCTGTCGTGCCGGGGGGGCTGGCCGATGACCGCAAGCGCCCTGATTCGGGCCGAGGGATTGACGGTCTCCTTTCGGGGGCACACGGTGCTGGACGGCGTCAGACTTCAAGTCGATCCGGGACGCATCGTCACCATCGTGGGGCCGAACGGCGCGGGAAAGTCGACCTTGCTCAAGGCGGTGCTCGGCCTTGTCGCCGCCGATCGGGGGCGAGTGGAACGCTCGGCTCGGACCATCGGCTATGTGCCGCAAAAGCTCTCGGTGGACCGAATTCTTCCGTTGTCGGTGCGACGCTTCCTGGCCATGGCGGGCGTCGGCTCGACGGATAAGGCGAGTCTGGATGCCGGGCTGGAACGCGTGGGGGCCGGACATGTGCTGGGCCGTCAGGTGGCCGATCTGTCGGGTGGCGAGTTGCAGCGGGTTCTGCTCGCCCGCGCCCTGCTGCGCAGACCGGACCTGCTGGTGCTGGACGAGCCGGTCGGCGGTGTCGATATGACCGGCCAGGCGGAACTCTACGACCTCATCGCCGCCGTGGCCCATGACGAGGGCGTCGGCGTGCTGATGGTCTCCCACGATCTGCATGTGGTGATGGCCGCCACCGACGAGGTGGTTTGCCTCAATCGCCATGTCTGTTGCGCCGGACACCCCGAGACGGTCAGCCGCCACCCGGAATACCTTGCGCTGTTCGGCCCCAGGGCGGCGGGAAGCCTTGCCATCTACACCCACAGTCACGATCACGGACATTCGCCCGACGGCAGCGTGCAGCCGCTGGACGGCGGTCATCGTCATGGCCCGGAGTGCGATCATGGATGAATTCCTGTTGCGCGCCATGACGGCGGGACTGGCGCTGGCCGCCGCCGCTGGCCCACTGGGATGCTTCGTCGTCTGGCGCCGCATGGCCTATTTCGGCGATGCCCTGGCGCATACCGCTTTGCTGGGGGTGGTGGTGGGGGTTCTGCTCGGCATCTGGCCGCTGGCCGGGGTGGTGGCGGTCTGCGTCGCGGTTGCGCTGTTGCTGGCGGCGACCCGCCAGGACGGCCGCGTCGCCTCCGACAGCCTGTTGGGTATTCTGGCCCATGGCGCGCTGGCCTTGGGGCTGGTGCTGCTGTCCACCATGGACAAGGTCCGCGTCGATCTGATGGGCTGGCTGTTCGGCGATATCCTGGCCGTCTCGTGGGCGGATGCCGCCTTCGTCTGGGGCGGCGCCGTATCGGTGTTGATCTTGCTGTGGCTCAATCGCCGCAGCCTGATCGCCATGGCGGTGGACGAGGATCTGGCCCGTGTCGATGGCCACGACGTGGGCCGCGCGCGAATTGTCATGATGCTGCTGGTGGCGCTGTCGGTGGCGGCGGCCATGAAGGTGGTGGGAGTCATGCTGGTCACCGCCATGTTGGTGATGCCCGCCGCCACCGCGCGACCCTTGTCCCGCACGCCGGAGCAAATGGCCCTCTGGGCCGCCATTTTCGGTGCTGCCGCCGTGGCCATCGGCTTGGGTGCCAGTTGGCATTTCGATGCGCCTTCCGGCCCCAGCATCGTGGTGGCGGCGGCCGCTCTGTTCATGCTGTCGAGACTTGCGACGCTTCGACGCTAGGTTTTTTTTCGATGTGGTCGTTTAAACGGAGCGGCAAGGGCATTTGGTGTCGGCTGCGACTTGCCGTCAGCAACGAGCGGTGCCAATATCCACGTGAAATCGGGGATTAAGGTGCGCATTCGAAGATGACCGACGATAAGCGAAAAGCAAAATTCGAAAGTAAGGTGGCCGAACTGCTGGCGGTTACCTCGGGGCTGTCGGTCACCCATATTTTAATGCTGAGGCGCATGACCCAGGCCGATCCGGAAACCAGCTCCTGGGCCAATGAGCGCGAATTGGGCGTGGTGTTCGACACCATCTTGGACCGTGCCATCGCCAGCATGGACGTGGAGGAATTGGGCGCCGCCGCCGATCAGCAGTTCAACGCCTTGATGCCGCCGGGCGACGAGGACGTGCGCGATAAGGAGCGCTGGCAGTTATTCGACGTCAGCAAGCGCTATCTCGCCAAGCGCCGCAAGCCGGAAGTGGTGGTGGAGGTTCCCAAACCCGCCGAGATCGAGGAGATCGATGAACCGATCGCCTTCAACGGCTTCAAGGATATGTTCGACGAGACCATCGCCCGTTATACCCGGCGCTCGCTATTGTCGTTGGTGGTCAGTCCCAATCACGGCAATTTGCGTCCCCACATTCCGGTTCCTTTCATCGCCGCGCCTGGATTTGCCGACCGCTATGAGGCGATGCTGCGCAAATTCGTGCTGCCTGATCTGCGCGCCACCAAACGCATCATCGCGCTGGAGAAAAGCCGCACCTGGGACGAGACCGGCAGCAACCGGCTGATCGGCATGATCCAGGCGGGCGAAACCGGCAATCCCATTCTCGATACCTGGGATTCCCGCTGGGCCGCCTATGGCTCGGAGGGCATCGGCGCCAGGCACAAGAAGGGTGAAGACCCTTGGGAGCTCTTTATCGAAGCGGCCAAGGCGGGCGGCTATGCGCCGCCTAATGTCTCCGATATTCCGTTGCTGCATTCGGTGATCCGGTGGGAGCCGGAATCCATGACCGAGGCATGGCGCGAAGTTACCATGACCTATCAGCAGGAATTCCACCCCAAGAGCAAGCATGACCAAGCCCGCGAAGGCGCGGTGCGCGATTGCATCGTCCGCCGCATCCGCGATCTGCCCAAGCGGGCTGGCGACATGTTGGCCATGAAAGCCTTTTTCGAACTGCCGAAATGCGACCGCATGTTCTTGCGCAAGCTGATGCATTCGGTCGGCGGCACCGACATCGAACGCAATCGGGTCGCGCCCGGTCTGGTGCATTTCTATAATAATCTTCCGCCGTGATTCGGAATGCTGCCCGGGTGGGAGGGGTGGTCATGGGACGGAGGACGCACCCGGTCGTCCCTTACGTGGCCGCGGCACTGGTTGCAGTTCTGTCCACGCTGGCCCTGCTTGAAGTTCATCGGCTGGAGGTTGATCGACGCGACGAGGCCGTCCGGGCGGAGTTGGTGACCCAACTGGGTGCCATCCGGGCACGTCTGGAAAGCGCGCTCACCGAGCCGCTTCTCATCAGCAGAGGCCTGGTGGCGAATATCGTTCAACACGACGGTATCGCCGACCGCGAGTTTTCCGGCCTGACCTCCATCATGTTGGCCGATTATCCGGTGATCCGGAACCTCACCCTGGCGCGCGGAACCGTGATCGAGACTGTCTATCCGGAAGCCGCCAACCAGGCGGTGATCGGCGTCGATTACCGCGATCGCCCAGATCAATGGCCGATGGTGGAACGCGCCATCCAGACTCGGCGACCGGTCCTGGCGGGGCCGGTAAAACTGATCCAGGGGGGCACCGCCCTGATCGGGCGTGTCCCCATTTACCTGTCGGCCAACGCGGCGGGAACACAGCGCTTTTACGGACTGATCAGCGTCGTCATCGATATTCCCAGGGTGTTCGCCGGTGCGGGCATCGAAGCGGAGCGCTTGCCCATTCGGCTGGCGATCCGCGGCCAAGACGGCCTGGGCGGCGTCGGCGGCATGGTCTGGGGGGACGAGGCGACCTTCGCCGATCACCCGGTGGAGATGGACGTGCACCTGCCGGGTGGCAGTTGGCGACTTGCTGGTCTGCCCAAGGCGGGATACGACACCGATTTACGCCTGACGCATTTTCTCGGCGTCTTTATCGCGGTGCTGCTGGCCTTGATATGGTTCGGCATCGCGCACTATATCGTTTCGCTGCGCACGGCCCGCTGGCGCGCCAGCGAAAGCGAGGGGCGCTATCGTGCCCTGGTGGAGACGGCGCCCATGGCGGTCTGCGCCCATCGCGACGGCGAAATATTCTTCGTCAACGAAGCGGCCGTGCAGACCCTGGGCGCATCGGATGCCGACCAATTGATCGGAACCAATATCGCGGATGTAGTCCATCCCGACTACCGCGACTTGGCGCGCAACCGAGTCGATGCGGTCTTGGGCGGCGGGGGGCGGGTTCCGGTCGTGGAACAGCGCTTCAATACCCTGGACGGCCGCTGTATCGACGTGGATGTGGTGGCGGCATGGGTGATGATGGACGGCGAACCGGCCGTCCTATCGGTGTTCACGGACATCAGCCAGCGTCGGAGCGCCGAGATCGAGCGCGAAAGCCTGGTGGAAAACCTGCGCCGCTCGAACGAGGATCTTCTGCAATTCGCCTATATCGCCAGCCATGACCTGCAAGAGCCGCTGCGCAATGTGGCCAGCTATGTTCAGCTTTTGGGGCGCCGCTATCGGGGAAAGCTGGATCAGGATGCCGACCAATTCATCGATTATGCGGTGGCCGGTACCAAGCGCATGCAGGAGATGATCTCCGACCTGTTGGATTACTCCAGACTCAGCAGCGAGTCGGAAGGGGCGCAACCGACCGACTCCTACGCGGTGGTGACTCGCGTCCTGGCCGATATGGCGGAGACCGTCAGGGCAAGCGGGGCGATTGTCGATGTGGGACGCTTGCCGGTGGTGCAGGTTCGTCCCCACGAACTGGCGCGGATATTCCAAAATCTGATCGGAAACGCCATCAAATACGCCAAGCCTGGGCGCCCCTCGCAGGTTCGTATCAATGCCCGGCGGGATGAACGCGAATGGATGTTCTCCGTGTCCGACAACGGCATTGGCATAAGCGAGGATTACCGCGACAAGATATTCGCCATGTTTCAACGCCTTCATGCCCGCGACGTCTATGAGGGCACGGGAATCGGCCTCGCCATCTGCCGCAAGCTGGTTCAAAACATCGGTGGGCGCATATGGTTCGAATCGACGGAAGGCGAGGGCAGCACCTTCTTCTTCACCATTCCGTCGGCGGATTGAAACTAGTTGGCGTCGGTGTAATAAGACGCCGCCGGAGTGAGAACAGGCGGTGAGGGCTGTGCTTCGACGGCCGCCCTTGGGGTGTCCTCGGCCACGGCCGGGACGACCCGAGACTCGGCCTCGACCGGAGCTACGGCCTTGGCGGGTTCGGTGGCGTTTGGCGGGACCGTTTCGACAGGGGACGCCGATGCGGCCTTTGGCTGTTCCTCGGCTGCGGGTTCTTCCGGGCGTTCCATGCCGCCGCCCAGGGCCTTGTACAACGCGACGACGGCGCTCATGCGGCCGAAGCGGGACTGCACCTTGGCGTCCTCCGCCTGGAATCGGGTGCGCTGGGTTTCCAGCACGTTGAGGTAATCCACCATGCCGAGGCGGAACGCCTCGGAGCTGAGGCGGTAGGCGTCCAGCGAGGCCAGCAGAACCTCCTTCTGCGCCACTTCCAACTCGCCTTCCAGGCGGATGGAGGCAAGGGCGTCTTCCACATCGCGCAGGCTGGCCAGGATTGCCTGCTGATAGGTTTCCAGCAGTTCTTCGAACCGGGCCTTGGCATAAGCGATATCGGCCTCGGTCTTGCCGTTGTCGAAGACCGTCGCCGCCAGGCTTCCCGCCACGGTCCAATAGATACTGGCCGGCGAGGCGATATAGTCGAGAACCTGGCTGGCCCAGCCGCGTCCACCGGTCAGCGTGAAGGATGGCAGCATCTTGGCGCGGGCCACGCCGACATTGGCATTGGCGGCGATCAGATTGGCCTCGGCCTTCTTGATGTCGGGGCGCCGCAGAAGCAGGTCCGAGGGCAGGCCGGGCACAACCTCGGGAATCTTCAGATCGTTTAGCGTCTTTCCGGTCAGCGTCAGTCTGGACGGCGCGCGGCCCAACAGGGTGGCGATCTTGTTGAAGGCACGCTCCCGCTGGAGCGAGAGGGGCGGAATGGTGGCCTCGCCCTGGGCCAGGACGTTGCGCTGCTGCGCCAGTTCCAGTTCCGAGCTTTCACCGAGGCGAACCCGTTCGCGCACGGCGGCATGCATGGTCTTCATATTGGCGATGTTCTGGCGGGCCACCGCCTCGCGGTCGAGACTTTCCAGATATTGCAGATAGGTGCTCACCAGATCGGACACCATGGTGATGGCCAGGGTCTCGCGGTCATGAACATTGGCAAGGGCGGTGGCCAGGGACGATGCCTCGGCGGACGCCAGCTTGCCCCACAGATCAAGCTCGTAGCTGGCCGCCATGCCGATGGTCTGGAGGCGATGGGTGCGGTTGGTGTTGCCGGTGATGGTGGTGCCTTGGCCGCCCTGGGGCGAATCGGTGCTCTTCGAGGCGCTGAAGGTGATGGAGGGCAGGAACGACGACGCCGAGGATCCCGCCTGGGCCTCCGCCTGGATGATTCTCTGGGTGGCGGCCTTGATGTCGCGGTTGTTGGCCAGGGCCTCGTCCACCAGCGCGTCAAGCTCCGGCGAGCCAAAGGTCTTCCACCATTCCGACAAGGGACGGGGCAGATCCGGCGAGGGATCGGGCAATGGATTACGGTAAGTCCCCGGCATATCCTGCTGCGGACGCTTGTAATCCGGCGTCATGTTGCAGGCCGTCGGCAGCAGCGCCACCGTCGCCAGCAGCGCTAATCGTCCGACCGATCCGAAATATGTCCTGCGGCCCATCCTATCCCCTGGTCTCAGGCGTGTGAGACGTTCCTACCACACCATTGGACTTGCCGAAAGGGGGCAAGGCCAATATGGACAAAACGGATAGGCGCGGAAGGTTCAGGCAAGGTCGAACAAAAGAAACTCCGAATTCGTCCCCGCGATGATCCTGAGTTCGGATTCATCCTCGACGGCAAGTCCGTCGCCGCGCTTCAGTCTTGTTCCGTTGACAGTCAAATCACCATCGACGACTTGAATCCAAACACCCCGTCCGGGCTTGATTCCGTGCCGAAGGCTGGCGCCCGCATCCATCAAACAGGCATAGATTCCGACGTCTTGATGCATGGCAAGGGCGTTGCCCTCGGGCTGGGCTCCCGCGATCAGGCGCAGTTGGTTATGCTTGTCGGCATCGCTGAATATTCCCTGGGCGTAAGACGGCGGCAAGCCCGGCCGGGGCGGCACGATCCATATTTGCAGCAAGCGCAGGGGCTCGCGATCCGAGGCGTTGAATTCGCTGTGGCGTAGGCCGGTGCCAGCCGACATGTACTGAACTTGCCCGCGGGGGATGATGCCCTTGCCGCCAGTGGTGTCTTGATGGGCCACCGCGCCGTCGACCACATAGGTGACGATCTCCATGTCCCGGTGACCATGGGTGTCGAAGCCGCCGCCACCCTGGATGACATCGTCGTTGATGACGCGGAGCGAGCGGAACCCCATATGGGCGGCATCGAAATAGTCGGCGAAGGAGAAGCTGTGAAAGCTGTCCAGCCATCCGTGATTGGCATGGCCGCGCTGGTCGGCGGGACGCAGGGTCAGCGTCATGGCGGTTGCTCCAAAGGAAAGACTTAACGGCCGCCAGTATGCCGTTCGACCTAAAGGGCAACAATTAGCCATTTGCGAACATGATTGTTGCTAATTGGTGGACGGTTTCCTGCGGGTAACCGGCTTGCAGCGGGCCTTGAGCACGCCGGACACCAAGCATTCCGTGGTGTTATCCCAGACCCGGATGACCAGATATGTTCCCTTGTCCCGGTATTGGAGAATCAGGTTCTGAAACGACATGGTCTCGAGGACCGGTTTGGCGGCGATGTCTCGGAACACCAGCAGGGGACACCCCTTGGCGCGTTCGCAGACGGCGACGGATTCAAAACTGATCATGGTCGTCGCGTCGTTGCGGGCGACGCTGATGGTCACCGGACGTCCGGCGGCCTCGCCCTTGGCGAACCATTTGGCGCCGAAGCGTTCGGCCGCGACCAGTTCCGGGGCGGACGGGTTGGCCAGGAATTCCACGAAGATATTGCGGCTCTCGATGGTTTCTGCCCCGACCGGCCCCGCCAGGACGACGAGGACGGCAAGGGCCAGGAGGGATGGGAGACGTGTCACGCGGCTTGACCTCTGGGTGGAACGGGTGATGATCGCATGTTCGGCCAGGGGCTGCCCCATTGTCGAGGTGCCATTTGTTTCGAGTTCTCGCCCGCGTCGGCATCGACGCCTTTCTGATCGGCCTGATTTCCATGGTGGCGCTATCCTGGCTGGCGCCGCAACTGGGGCGCAGCGAAGGCATTTTGCATGTGGAGCTCATCACCACCTATGGGGTGGCGTTGGTCTTCCTGCTGTACGGTCTGACATTGCCGCCGGAACGCCTCAAGGCGGGCATGATGAATTGGAAGCTGCATCTGCTGGTGCAAAGCTCCACCTTCATCATGTTTCCCCTGGTCATGTGGAGCGTGGCGCTGGCGCTGGGGAGCAGGGTTCATCCCGATCTGATGCTGGGCTTTTTCTTCCTGGCGGCCTTGCCGTCCACCATCTCGTCCTCGGTGGCCATGACCTCCATCGCGGGCGGCAATGTGGCGGGCGCCATCTTCAACGCCAGCCTGTCCAGCCTGATCGGGGTGGTGCTGACGCCGCTTTGGGTCAACTGGTATCTGGCCAGCAGCGGCGGTTCCATGGATCTGGGCCGCGTCTTGCTCAAGATCGTGCTGCTGGTGCTGATGCCCATCGTCATCGGTCAGGTTCTGCGGCCCTGGCTGCACGGCTGGATCAGCCGCAACATGGGCTGGCTGAAGACGCTGGACCGCATCATGATCCTGCTGATCGTGTTCAACTCGTTCAGCGATTCCGTGGCGGGCGGTGTCTGGGATCAGCATGGAAGCGACACCCTGGCCCTGGTGGCGGCCGGTTCGCTGGTGCTGTTCTTCGCGGTGTTCGGGCTGCTGAGCCTGATCTGCCGTTTGCTGGGTTTTTCCCGCGAGGATTCCATCACCGGCGTGTTCTGCGGCACCAAGAAATCCCTGGCCACCGGCGTGCCCATGGCCAAGATCATGTTCGGCGCCAGCCCCATCCTGGGCATGGTGATCGCGCCCACCATCCTTTACCACCTGATCCAACTGATCGCCGCCAGCGTGATCGCCCGGAGATACCAGGACCATGATTGAGGTCGAGGGGCCTCGGATTCTGGAATAAGGTCGGTTGCTTCCGACGCGGGAGGGTTAATGCCTCTGCGGGGCGGGCAGGAAGGCGGCGCCCACCACCGCCAGGGCCGCCACCGCCATCGCCATGGCGAAGCTGCCGGAAAAGCTGCCCCAGACGTCGGCCATGCGCCCGGCCAGGGCCGGTCCGATGATCTGGCCCAAGGCGAAGGCGACCGTGATGGTGCCGAAGGCCGAAGCGGCTTGCTCCGGTCCCAGATAATCGCCCACCGCCGCCGCCATGATGGAGGGGACCGCCCACAGCGCGAGGCCGAACAGCACGGTGGAGGCGTAAAGGAACGGCTGCGGCAGCGGCAGCGCCACCATGCCGTAGGCCAGGGCCTGGAAGGCGAAGACGATCATCAGCCCCTTACCCCGCCCGATGCGGTCGGACAGGCTGCCGAAGACCGGTCCCGAGGCCAGCGACAGCAAGCCGATCCACGACCAGAAATAGCCGGCGGTGCTTTCGGGAAAGCCGCGTTCCTGCACCAGGGCGGTGACGATGAAGGTGGCATAGATGACATAGGTGAAGCCGAAGGCGGCATACAATGCGCCGAGATGGATCAGGATGCGCTTGCGCGACACCTGCGGCACCGCCGCTTGGCAAGGGGCCGATGGCGGAGCGGCGGCGTTGGGCGCCGCGCCTGCGACCGGCTCCAATCCCAGATCCGATGGATGATTTCGCAAGGCGAGATAGTCGACGGCGGCGGACAGCAGGACGATGGCGCCGATCACCAGCCAAGACAGCCGCCAGCCCTCGGCGCCTCGGGCGGCATTGATGGCCGGGACCATGAAGCCGGACGCCATGATGGCAACGCCGGAGCCGATCACCACGAATCCGGCGGCCCGGCCCCGGACGCGGCGGCCGAACCAATGGGCGATCAAACCCATGACCGGCACATTGGCGGCGCCGCTGCCCAATCCGGTGAGGAGATAGAGCGCCGCGACCTGGATGAATCCCTCGGCCCTGGAGACCAGCATCATGGACAGCCCGACCAGCGACAGACCGGCCGCCACGGCATGGCGGGCGCCCATCAGGCGGACCAACTGGCCGCCCAGGGAGACCGCGATCATATAGCCGATGAAATTCCCGGTGGAAATCCAGCCCATTTCGCTGCGGGTCAGCGGCAGCGCCTGGCCCATGGAGGGCAACAGCATGCCGAGCGCGAAGCGCCCCATGCCCAGGCAGGCAAAGGTGGTTACCGCACCGGCCGCCACCACGATCCAGCCGTAATGGAAGGGCAGGCGCGCGGCGAACCCACGGGACATTGTTGATCCTCGAAACAATTTTCCCAAGCTTGGCACGCGGGGCTGGGTGCTGCCAAGCGCCATTGAGCTTCTCGCGGCCGCTCCCACTTGCTAGGTTGGGCAAAGTTGTGCCGAGAGGACCATTCATGACCGCCTACGACTACGACTTGATCACCCTGGGGGCTGGCTCTGGCGGCGTGCGCGCCAGCCGCCTCGCCGCCCAATTGGGCCTGAAAGTCGCGGTGATCGAGGAAAGCCGGGTCGGCGGCACCTGCGTCATGCGCGGCTGCGTGCCCAAGAAGCTGTTGGTCTATGGATCGCGCTTCGCCGATGACTTGGCCGATTCCCTCGGTTTCGGCTGGAGCATCGAGGGTGCCGATTTCGACTGGGCGCGGCTGGTGGCGGCCAAGAATGCCGAACTCAACCGGTTGGAAACCGTCTATGGCCGCATTCTGCGCGATAGCGGCGTCCAGGTGGTGGAAGGGCGTGGCACCCTTGCCGACGCCCATACGGTCTTGGTGGGCGAGCGCCGTCTGAGTGCCGCGACCATCTTGATCGCCACCGGCGGGCGGCCGTCGCTGCCCAAAATCCCCGGCATCCAGTTCGCCGTGACGTCCAACGAGGCGCTGGACCTGATGCAATTGCCCGAACGCATGGTCATTGTCGGCGGCGGCTATATCGCGGTGGAGTTCGCGGGCATCTTCAATAGTCTTGGCGTCGCGGTGACCCTGATCCTGCGTGGCGACGCCATTTTGCGCGGCTTCGACCATGATGCGCGGATGGCGCTCGGCGAGGAGATGGCCAAGCGCGGGGTCGATATCCGCGCCAAGACCCAGGTTCAATCCATCGAGCGGAGCAAGTCCGGCTACGACGTGCATCTGGACGACGACGAGGTGGTCGAGGCCGACCTGGTTCTCTATGCCACCGGACGAGCCCCCAATTCCGCCGGTCTGGGACTAGAGCGGGTCGGTGTGGCGGTGAATGCCCACGGCGCGGTGGAAGTCGACGCCTATTCGCGCACCAATGTGGAGAATATCTGGGCGGTGGGCGATGTCACCGACCGCATGAATCTGACGCCCGTCGCCATCAACGAGGCCATGGCCTTCGTGCGCACCGCCTTCCAGGGCCAACCCACCGCCATGGATTATGACAACGTCCCCTCGGCGGTGTTCAGCCAGCCGCCGCTGGCCAGTGTCGGACTGACCGAGGACGCGGCGCGCAAGCGCCACGGCGCCGTCGATGTCTATGTGTCGCGCTTTCGGCCCATGCGCAACACCCTGGCCGAGCGCGACGAGCGCACGCTGATGAAGCTGATCGTCGATCCCGCCAGCGACCGGGTGCTGGGGGTTCACATGGTGGGGCCGGACGGGCCGGAAATCATGCAGGGCTTCGCGGTGGCGCTGAAATGCGGCGCCACCAAGGCCCAGTTCGACGCGACGGTGGGCATCCATCCCACCGCGGCCGAGGAACTGGTCACCATGCGGGACAAGCGGCTGTGATCGATTATGATTTCCCGCTTTGGCGTCCGCCGTCGGAAGGCGAGAACCTGATCATTCAGGCGACGCTGGGCTGCCGTTATAACCAGTGCGGCTTCTGCTCCATGTATAAGAGCAAGACCTATCGCGAGCGGCCGCTGGACGAGGTCTTCGCCGACATGGACACGGCCGCCGCCGAATGGCCCGATGCCCATCGGGTTTTCCTGGCCGACGGCGACGCCTATTGCCTGCCCACCGACAAGCTGGTCGCCCTGTGCGACGGGCTGGCGGCGCGCTTTCCCCGGCTGCAACGGGTGTCGGCCTATGCCACTCCGTTCGATATCCTGAAAAAGTCTCCCGACGAGATCGCCCTGCTGAAGTCCAAGCGTCTGGGCCTGGTCTATCTCGGCATCGAATCCGGCTCGGACGAGATGCTGAGGCGCATCGCCAAAGGCTCCGCCAGGCAGATGGCGGCGGCCCTGACCCTGGCCCGCGAATGCGGCCTCAAGGTCTCGGCCACGGTGATCCTGGGGCTCGGCGGCCAAGGCCATTGGCAGGACCACATCGACGCCACCGCCGATCTGGTCAACCGGGCGCCACCGGTCTATCTGTCCACCCTGCAACTGGGCTTGGAGAATTCGGTGGCGCCGCGCTTCTTCGAGCGCTGGGGCGAGGACTTCCAGTGGCAGGACGATCAGGCGGTGATGGTGGAACTGCGCCGCCTGGTGGAGCGCCTGGAGCCGCCCAGTCCGGTGATCTTCCGTTCCAACCACGCCAGCAACACTCTCGCCCTGGCGGGAACCTTGCCCAAGGACAAGCCGAAGCTGTTGGCGCAATTGGATGCCGCCTTGGCGGGCAATGTCCGCCTGCGGCCCCAGTGGATCAGGGGACTATAGAGGTGTGTGTAAACGTCAATTCCCCTTCCGTCATTCCCGCGAAAGCGGGAATCCATGCGGCGGGCAAAATCGACTTTAACTCCCAGCATGGACCCCCGCCTTCGCGGGGGTGACGATTTAAGGGAAGGCCGGAGGAGCTTTTAAATCTTCCCGATACGCTTGGCGGCGGCCAGCAGCAGGGCGTCGCCGCCGCGCGGGCCGATCAGCGACAGGCCGACCGGCAGGCCGTCGGCGGTGCACAGCGGCAGGCTGATTTGCGGGCAGCCCGCCATGGCGGCGATGGTGGTCAGGCTGACGATGCGGCCGCGAATCTCCCACATGACCGAGCGGGGGCTGTGAACCGGCGGGGCGGTGACCGGCGTGGTGGGCAGTACCAGCACCGTGTTACCGGCCAGGGCCGCGTCGACCCAACGCTTGGCGCGCAGGCGGAAGCCGCGCGCGGCCGACAGGGTGCGGTTGGCCACCTTGGCGCCGCGCAGGAAATTGTCGGCGACCTCGAATCCCAGGCGGGGATTGGACAGGTTGATCCATTCGCCGAAGGTCTCCCAGGCCTCACGGCCCTGAATGGCGTTCTGGTGCTCGATCCATTCGCTCAAGGGGACCGGCGAAACCCTGGTGCCGCGAACGACCGGCGCCACCGCCTGGGCGATGCGGGGCAGGGCGGCCTCGAAGGCGGCGGCGACGGCGGGATCGCAGGCTTCCAGCGCGTCTTCCAGCACCACCGCCTTGGCGGGGGCGGCGTCCTTGATCTTGGTGCGCAGCAGGACTTCGCCCATGCGGGCCAGCAGGTCGGGGTCATCGGCCATCAGGCCGACGGTGTCGAAGGTATTGGACTGACTGAGCACGCCATCCATGGAAATGGCGCCCAGGGTGGGGCGCAGGCCGTAGATGCCGCAAAACGAGGCGGGCACCCGGGTGGAGCCTGCGGTATCGGTGCCCAGCGCCAGATTGCACAGCCCGCCCGCCACGGCGGCGGCGGAACCGCTGCTGGAACCGCCCGGCACATGGCCGGGGGCGCGGGGATTGTCGGGGGTGCCGTAATGGGCGTTGTCGCCGAAAATGCCGCGGGTGAATTCGTCGGTATGGGTCTTGCCCACCAGTCGGGCGCCGGATTCCAGCAAGGTTCCCACCGCCCAGGCGGTGTGCTTGGCCGGTTCGGCCAGTCGTCGCCAATCCGGGTTGCCCGCGCCGGTCACATAGCCCTGCACGTCGAACACATCCTTGGCGGCGAAGGTCAGCCCGGCCAGCGGACCGGTCTTGGCGCCGTCGATATAGACGTCGCCGCCCAGGGCGAAAGCATTCAACGGATCATGCATGGCGAGCAGCCCTCACAATGGACGCGGCCGGTCTCGACCTCCGGGTGGGCGGCCGCGACCGGTCGTCAACGATGGATGGCAAAATACCCAGATCGGGGGAACGGGTCCAGCGGAACCCTACTCGGCGGCGGAGGGATGTTCCGCGACTTTGAGGTGGTCCTTGAAATACTTGATCCGCTTGGCGCCGTCGATGGCGGGCGGCGCGAAGAAGAAGCCCTGGGCGTATTCGATGCCCACATCGTGCAGGATGGACAGCATCTGGCTGTCCTCGACGCATTCGGCGATGGCGGTCATGCCCAGGTCGTGAGTGAGGCTGGTCAGAGCGCGCAAGACCGAGCGGCCGCGTTTTTCGCGGGCCTCGAAAACATACGAGGAATCGATCTTGACCATGTCCACCGGCAGGATCTTCAAAATATCGAAGGCCGATCCGCCCGAACCGAAATCGTCCAGCGACAGCCGCACCCCCAAACGCTTGATGCGGGCCAGCAGGCGGCGGGCCTCGTCCAGGTTATAGATGCGTGACGCATCGGTGATTTCCAAAATGAGCCGCGCCAGCAGCGTCTTGTTCTGCTCGAGGATCTTGAGGAGCGCGTGATAGAAGGCCGGGTTGCCCAGTGACGTCCCCGACACATTGACGGCGATGCTGGCCAGCGACGAGATGTCCTCGGCCGCCTTCATGGTGGCCAGCGCCTTCTTGACGGCGATCAGATCGAATTCACCGATGACGCCCACATCGGTGGCGAAGGGAATGATCTGCGACGGGTTGAAATAGCCGTTTCCGTGGGCGATGCGCCCGAAGGCCTCATAGGCGATGACCGCGCCGCTGCCCACATTGACCATGGGCTGATACAAGAAGACCAGCTTCTCGCCCTTGATCATCTTGCGGAAATTGCGCACCCGCGCCAGGGTGTCTTCCACCGCCACCTTGGCGCCATCGGCCAGCGATTTGATGCAGAATTGGGCGCTGTCGCGGATGAATCCGTTGACGATATAGTTCAACGCCTTGCCGATATCTTCCTCCGACAAGGACTTGTCGTTCATGTCCAGCGAGGCGGAGTGCATCTTGAGTTGGGCGCCCTTGACCTTGCCGTCGAACTGTCTGACCACCTCGGACAGCTTTTCCTGAACCGCGCCCGCCGAGACGCTGGTGTCGTGGAGAAGGCCGAAGGCGCGGTCATGCAATGGTCCCGCCGAGCTTTGGCGCACCGAACATTCCGTCAAGGTGTGATGGAGGGTGGTGAAGAAGCTTTGCAGCGTCGCGGGCTCGCAGGTTCCGAATTTGGACGCCGACAGGTCGAGCAGGGTCAAGGTGTAGTCCTCGCCCAGTCGGTTGGCTTCGTTCAGGCGCTGCCGCACCATCTCCACGAAGCGGACTTTCGGATCCGTCGCCATGGTCTGGATGGTGTCGTCGGCCACCGGCGAGACACGCGACATCACCAGATGATAGCCCTTGGGGAATTGGGGGAGCTTGATGCCGCCCATGCGCATGCGCGAGATGGCGCCGTTCGACCCCACCATGGTTAGCGGCGTGTGGTCCAGGCGGCCGGTGTTCTTGAGCCGCAGCAAGGCTTCGGCGAATTTCTTCTGGTCGCGGGGGAAGATGAAGTCGGCCAGCGGACGGTCCATCAATTCGCTGTCGGAGATGCCATAGAGCGCTTCTCCGGCCCCGGCCGAATAGGTGACCACGTCATGGTCGTCGAGTTCGAGAAGCAGGTCTGCGCCCGCGAAGGCGAAGGCGATGAAACGATCGCGTTGCTGCTTCAGCTTTTCGACGAGGGAGTCCTGTTCGTTTTTCATGAACCCCAGAATCCTTTCGGCTTCCGCCCCCTGATCGCGAATGCACATCCCCAGCCCTCACGCTACAAAAAGTCACGCGCCGACGCAAGTTGTTTAAACTTGTCACAAGTCGCGCCATACCTTTGCCCTGCTCATTGCGCAAATCGGTACCCAATTGCGTATTTTTTTGTGGCGTTGCCCGTTGCTCTCGGGTTAAATACGCACTTAGATATGCTACGCGGCGCCATAAGCCGTGAGCTGCTTCTGGGAGGAAATAGAATGCGTGACCTCGTCAAATGGGGCGTGGTGGCTGTTGTCGCCACCGGAGTATGTTCGTCCGCTGGCACCGCCAGTGCGGCGGAGCCCATCAAGATCGGTGCTTTTTTGTCGGCTACCGGTCCGGCCTCGTTTCTCGGCGAGCCCGAGAAGAAGACCCTCGAAATGTATGTGGAAAAGGTCAATAAGGCCGGCGGCGTGCTGGGTCGCAAGATCGAGCTGGTCGTCTATGACGACGGCGGCGCGGGCGACAAGGCCTCGACCTTCACCAAGCGCTTGATCGAAAGCGACAAGGTCGATCTGCTGATCGGCGGTTCCACCACCGGAACCACCATGGCCGCGGTTCCCCTGGTGGAGCGGGCGCAGCTTCCGTTCATCTCGCTGGCGGGCGGCGTCAACATCGTCGAGCCGGTGAAGAAGTGGGTCTTCAAGACTCCTCATACCGACCGCATGGCCGCCGAGAAAGTATTCGCCGACATGAAGAAGAAGGGCTTCACCAAGGTCGCCCTGATCTCCGAGGATGCCGGTTTCGGCAAGTCCGGGCATGACCAGTCGTTGATGGTGGTGAAGAATTACGGCATCGAAATCGTCGCCGACGAGGTCTATTCCCCCAAGGATCCCGATGTCACCGCCCAGTTGACCAAGATTAAGAATAGCCCCGGCGTCCAGGCGGTCTTCAATTTCGGTTTCGGCCAGGGTCCGGCCATCGTGACCAAGAACTTCAAGCAGCTGGGCATGGGCGTGCCGCTGTTCCAGTCCCACGGCGTTGCCTCCAAGGACTATATCAAGCTGGCGGGAGACGCCACCGACGGCGTCCGCTTGCCAGCCGCCGGTCTGGTGGTGCCCGAGCAGCTGGCCGCCACCGACCCGCAGAAGCCGGTGGTGAGCGCGTTCAAGAAGGAATACGAGACGGCGTTCAAGTCCGACGTTTCCACCTTCGCCGGTCATGCCTATGACGGCCTCCAGATCGCTCTGGCCGCCATCGCCCGCGCCGGTTCCGTCGACAAGGAGAAGGTCCGCGACGAGATCGAGAAGACCTCTGGCTATGTGGGCACCGGCGGCATGGTCTCCATGACCCCGACCGACCACATGGGCTTGTCGCTTTCGGCCTTCCACATGGTGGAAATCCGCAAGGGCGAGTGGGTACTGAGCGACTGATTCGACAGTGTTGCGGCGGCGCTCCCATCCGGGGGCGTCGCCCGTCGATCACCCAACCGAAGGGCCGGGGGAATTATGTTCGCCGCATTCCTGCAATACCTGTTTTCCGGGCTGACGTCTGGCGCCATCTACGCGCTGGCGGGGCTTGGTTTCGCGATCATCTATAACGCCAGCCATGTGATCAACTTCGCCCAGGGCGAGTTCATCATGATCGGTGGCATGGCGTCGGCGACGCTGGTGGCGGCGGGCGTTCCCATGCCGCTGGCCATTACCCTGGCCATGATCATTTCCATGGCGGTGGGCGTGGCGCTGGAGAAGTTCGCCATCGAGCCCGCCCGCAACGCCGACGTGGTGACCATCATCATCATCACCATCGGCGCCTCCATTTTCATGCGCGGCGCCGCCCAGATCATCTGGGACAAGGAATTCCATTCTCTGCCCGCGTTCTCGGGCGAGATTCCCATCGCCGTCCTGGGCGCCACCCTGATGCCGCAAAGCCTGTGGGTGTTCGGCGTCGCGGCGGTGGTCATCGTGGCGTTGTGGTGGTTCTTCAACCGCACCATGTTCGGCAAGGCCATGCTGGCCACCTCGCACAACCGCCTCGCCGCCCAATTGGTGGGTGTCGGGGTCAAGAAGGTGCTGCTGGCCAGCTTCGCGCTGTCGGCCCTGCTGGGCGCCGTGGGCGGCATCGTGGTGACGCCCATCACCTTCACCAATTACGAAGCGGGCATCATGCTCGGCCTCAAGGGCTTCAGCGCGGCGGTCCTCGGCGGGTTGGGCAATGGCGGCGGCGCCATTGTCGGCGGTCTGATCGTCGGTATCGCCGAGGCCTTGGCTTCGGGCTACTTGTCCTCGGCCTATAAGGACGCCATCGCCTTCGTGATCATTCTCTTCGTGCTGTTCTTCATGCCCAACGGCCTTTTCGGCAAGCGCGGCACGGATCGGGTGTAATGCAATGAATTTCAAGACAGCAAGAACCGGGGGGCTGGCGCTTTTGGCGATAGTCATCGCCGCCGCTCCGATCGGCTTCTCCAACAGCTACTATTACGACGTCGGCGTGAACGCCATGTTCAATGCCATCGTCTGCGTCGGCCTCAATCTGCTGATCGGCTATGCCGGCCAGATCAGTCTGGGCCACGCCGGTTTCTTCGCCCTGGGAGCCTATGGCTCGGCGTTGATGACCACCAATTACGGAATTCCGCCCATCGGCGCCATGGTGCTGTCGGCGGCGGTGGTCGGGCTGCTGGCCTTCCTGGTGGGGCGCCCGATCCTGAAGCTGAAGGGCCACTATCTCGCCATGGCGACTTTGGGCATCGGCATCATCATCCATATCGTGCTGAAGACCGAATCCAAGATCACCGGCGGTCCCGACGGCATGTCGGTGGATAATTTCAGCCTGCTCGGCGTCACCGTCATGGGCGACCGCATGTGGTATTGGGTGGCGGGCGGCTTGTTGGTCCTGACGGTATGGCTGGCGCTGAACCTGATCGACAGCCCGGTGGGCCGGGCATTGCGCGCCGTGCACGGTTCCGAGGTGGGCGCCGAGGTGGTGGGCGTCGATACCTCCAGCTACAAGGTGCTGGTCTTCGTGGTCTCGGCCATGTTCGCCTCGGTGGTGGGCTCGCTGTTCGCCCATAAGAACGGCTTCATCACGCCCGATATCGGCAGCTTCTTCCATTCGGTGGAACTGGTGACCATGGTGGTGCTGGGGGGCATGGCCTCGGTGTTCGGCGCCCTGATCGGCGCCGTGATCCTGACCCTGCTGCCCCAGGTGCTGGCGGCGGTGGAACAGTACGAAGCCATGATCCTGGGCGCCATCATGATGGGAACCATGATCTTCATGCCCAAGGGTTTGCTGCCCAGCATCGTCGCCAGTCTCAAGCGTCGGGGGGCCGGGAAATGAGCGAGGCAAAGCCGAAGCGCGGGCGCATTGAGCGCCCCGGAGCGGAGCGGAGGAGCCAAGTGAGCGGAGCGAATGCCCGGCGTTTGAGGGGCATGCAATCATGAGCCTTCTGAAAGTAGAGAACCTCTCCAAGGAATTCGGCGGCGTCCATGCCGTCGAGGATCTGACCTTCTCGGTGGAGCCGGGGCACATTCATTCCATCATCGGCCCCAACGGCGCCGGAAAGACGACGCTGTTCAACCTGATCACCGGCGTCTACACCCCCAGCTCGGGCCGGGTTCTGTTCAAGGATCGTCTGGTCTCGGGGCTCAAGCCCTACGAACTGGCCGCCATGGGCATGAGCCGCACCTTCCAGAACCTGCAGATCTTCTTCAACATGCAGGCCATCGAGAATGTCATGGTGGGCAGCCATCTGCATCTCAACCGCGGTTTCCTGGCCTCGTTCCTGCGGCTGCCCAATGTCAGCCGCGGCGACCGGGAATGCCGCAAGACCTGCACCGAGCTGATGGAGTTCGTCGGTCTCGCCAAGTATCTCGACGCCGACGCTGCTTCCATGCCCTATGGCGCATTGAAGCGGCTGGAAATCGCCCGCGCCTTGGCGGCCAAGCCGGAGATCCTGCTGCTGGACGAACCGGCGGCCGGTCTCAACGCCACCGAATCGCGCGAGATCGACGAGGTGATCAAGCGGGTCGCCGCCTCGGGCATCACGGTGGTTTTGGTGGAACACGACATGAAGATGGTGATGGGCATTTCCGACCATATCACCGCGCTGGATTACGGCCGCAAGCTGGCCGAGGGCACGCCCGCCGAGGTGCGCGCCAATCCGGATGTGGTCAAAGCCTATCTGGGAGCACACGCGTAATGGGCACGCTTCTCGAAATCAAGGGGCTTACCAGCCATTATGGCCGCATCCAGGCCTTGAAGGGCATCGACGTTACGGTGGGCGAGGGGGAGCTGGTCGCCCTGGTCGGCGCCAACGGCGCGGGCAAGACCTCCTTGCTGCGCTGCATTTCGGGCGTTCAGCCGATCTCTGGGGGCACAATCTCCTTCGACGGCAAGGACATCACCGGTCTGGCGGGCGAGAAGCGGGTGCCGCTCGGCATCAGCCAGTCGCCGGAGGGCCGCCAGGTGTTCGGCCCCATGTCGGTTGAGGACAATCTTCGCCTGGGCGCTTATATCCGCAAGGGGCCGACCATCGCCGAAGACATGCAGCGCATGTATGAGATGTTCCCCATTCTGTACAAGAAGCGGGAACTTCCGGCCGGGACACTGTCGGGCGGTCAGCAGCAGATGCTGGCCATCGCCCGCGCCCTGATGGCGCGTCCGCGCGTCTTGTTGCTGGACGAGCCCAGCATGGGGCTGGCGCCCTTGCTGGTGGAAGAGATCTTCCAGACCATCGTCACCTTGAAGCAGGCCGGAACCACCATCTTCCTGGTGGAGCAGAACGCCTATGCCGCGCTGGCCATCGCTGATCGCGGCTATGTGCTGGAAACCGGTTCCGTCGTCCTGTCCGATTCCGGTCAGGCGTTGCTGTCCAACGAAAAGGTCAAGGAAGCCTATCTCGGACTTTGAGGGATGACGGTCTGTCGCGTGTTCCTGGCTGAGGTATGGACTGTACATGGTCGGCCAAACCGGGTAGTAATTGCGACTGCGTCGCATTACCGTTTCGAGGGCCAGCATGCTCGCCGCCACCGTTATCGTCTTTCGTGAAGTGCTTGAAGCAGCCTTGATCGTCGGGATCATTCTTGCCGCCACCAAGGGAGTCGAAGGCAGCCGCCGCTGGATCGCCATGGGCATTGCCGCCGGTTTGATGGGCTCGGCATTGGTGGCCGGGTCGGCGGATGCGCTGAACGAAGCCTTGGCCGGTGTCGGTCAGGAGCTGTTCAACGCCTCGATCCTGGTGGTCGCGGTGGTCATGTTGGGCTGGCATACCGTGTGGATGAGCAGCCATGGCCGCGAAATGGCCATGGAAATGCAGCGTGTCGGCCATGCGGTCTCGGTGGGCAATCGGCCGTTGTCGGTGCTGGCGGTGGTCGTCGGTGTCGCCGTGCTGCGCGAGGGTGCCGAGACGGTTCTGTTCATTTACGGTGTTTCCGCCTCGGGGGAGGAAAGCCGAATGGCCACCGCCATCGGATGCGGTCTGGGTCTTTTGGCGGGCGTGGCCATCGGCACCTTGCTTTATGTTGGGCTGGTGAGAATTCCGACTCGCTCGCTTTTCACGGTGACCACTTGGCTGGTTACCCTGCTGGCCGCCGGAATGGCGGCCCAGGCGGTGAATTATCTCGCCGCCGCCGGTATTCTCGACGTGGAGACCCAGCCGGTGTGGGATACCTCGCCGCTGTTGGAGGAGACCAGCATACCCGGTCGGCTGGCCCATACCCTGATTGGCTATGTGGATCGGCCCACCGTCAGCCAACTGGCCGCCTATGGCGCCACCTTGCTGGCCATCACCGGTCTGGCCCGGATGACATCTAAATCCGCTTGACCGCGGGAAGCGGGCGGGACGCCCGCGCTCCGGTGTGGTTGGAAGCGCGGGCGTCCCGCCCGCATTAATTCCTAGCGATTTCCCGACGCAGCGAGGTCTGAGAGGTTTCGCCTCCGGCCGGAGTGGAGGATCCGGCCGGAGGCCTATGCGCGGCCGGTGGCGCAGGCGAATTCGCCGACATCACCTTCAGCAGCGCAACCTGCTCGTCCACCTTGGCCTGAATGTGGTCGAGCTGGTCTTGCGACAGATGCTTGTACTTGCCGATCATCTTCACATAGGCGCTGACCGGCAGGGCATTGTCGGGCGAGCGGGTGAAGCGCAGCCCGGATTGCGGGGTGTATTCCCACAAGGTGACGAAATTGCTCTCCACGCTCATGCGGCAGGCCTCGATGACCTTGGACGACGGGATGCGCCAGCCGGTGGGGCAGGGCGAGTAGATGTGGAGATAGGAAAATCCCTCGAACGACGCCTCGATGGCGCGGTCCAGCTTGTCGTACAGGTCTTCCATGTAGCCGGTGGACGCGGTGGCCACATAGCGGCATTTATGGGCCGCCATGATCATGGGCAGATTCTTGGCGTCCTGGGTCTTGCCCTTCATATGCTCGCCCACCGGCGTGGTGGAGGTCCACGAACCGTAAGGCGTGGTTCCGGAACGCTGCATGCCGGTGTTCATATAGCCTTCGTTGTCGACGCAGACATAAAGAACTTTCTCGCCCCGCTCGGCGGCGCCCGAGACGGCATGGAAGCCGCAATCGGCGGTGCCGCCGTCGCCCGCCAGCGCCATGACGACGATGTCCTTGCGGCCGATCTTGTCGTAGTAGCGCCGGATGCCCGCCAGCATGGAGGCGGTGTTGGTCAGCAGCGGGTGGAACACCGGAACCTTGGTTCCGGTCTTGCCATTATAGCCCACCGACCCCATGCCGGGGATGCAGCCCGGCGGGGTGGCGAGGACGGAATTGCGACCGATCTTGCGCATGGCGTGACGCATGATCAGCTCGGAATTACAACCCAGGCAGCCCGACAGGCCGGGAACGAACAGGTCTTCCCGCTCGCCGTATTCCATATAGAGGCTGCCCGCCTTGCGGAACTCCAGGGCGCCGGTGGGGCAGACCTTGACGCAGGCGGGATCGCCGTCGCACTGGTCGCATTTGGCGACGCGGCCCACCGACAGGTCAACGGCGATGCCGCCATAGGCGCAGCCCGCGGTGCACAACAGGCAGTCGATGCATTTGTCGGAATCCCAGCCGATGACGCCGGAACCGTTGTCCTTGCCAAGCGCGCCCGAGGGACAGACCATGGCGCATTTGGGATCGCCGCATTGGCGGCAGATGGCCAGTTCGAACGCCTTTTCGGTGGCGCCGGGCACGATGGAGATCCGGCTGGCGCCCTTCTTCTCGGAGGCGCAGGCGGTCATGCAGTCGCCGCAGCCGTCGCAAAGGGAGGCCTTGAAGGCGATGGTGTCGAAAGCGGCGCCCATTCTCGTTACCTCCATTGCTCGCTCATCAACCGGCGTCCGGTTTCCACCGGCTTGGCGATGAACGAATCCTTGCACTGGCCGAGATCCACCTTGCGGCGGATCAGCTCGCCCATGATTCCCACGTCGAACGGCTCGTCCACGCTGGCATAGCCGATCAGACGATTGTCGCAGAGCACCAGTCGGCGATAGCCGTCGGTCTCGTTGATGGCCACCTCGACGCCTTCGGTGGCGGCGGCTTGGCCGATGGACAGGGCGACATGGCCGAAGAAGCGATAGGTGTTGACCGGGATGCCGCCGGGATAGGCGCGCGGATAGGGATCGCTCGCCATGGCGCTGCCCGCGATGCGGCCCTGGTCCACGGCGGTGGGGATGATGCCGATCAGGGCGCGCTTGCCGCTATGGAAGTCCATGGCCTGGGCCACGTCGCCCGCCGCCCAGACATCCTCGACGGTGGTGCGCATGGTCTCGTCCACCAGGACGCCGCGATCGACGCCGACGCCGGAGCCGTCCAGCCAGGAAGTGACCGGCTTGACGCCGGTCGCCACCAGCAGCAGATCGGCCTTCAGGGCGCGGCCGTCTTCCAGATGGACGGTGCAGGAATGGCCGCCGTCGTCGGTTTCCACCGCCACTACCTTGGCTTGGAGGAACAGCTTCACCCCGTGACCGGCGAACGCCGTCTCGATGCGCTCGGAGGCCTTGGCGTCGAAATAGCCGGGCAGCACATGGCTTTGCATTTCCACCACCGAGACCGACAGACCGGCCTCGGCCATGTTCTCGGCGGCGTGCAGGCCGACCAGACCGGCGCCCAGCACCACCGCATGGCGGGCGCCGCCCATGGCGGAACGCAGGCCCTTGGCGTCGTCCAGGGTACGGAGCACGTGATACTTCACCGTCTCGATTCCCTTGACCGGCGGAATGGCGGGGGCGGCGCCCGTGGCGATCAGCAGCTTGTCATAGCGCCAGGACTCGCCGGTGGACAGGCTGAGGGTGCGGGCCTTGGCGTTCAATCCCGTCGCGCAGGCATTGGGCACGAAGGTGCAGGAATTGGCCTCGAAGAACGCCTGATCGCGCAGCAGAACCGAGTCCGGCTTGGAACGCCCCGACACCACATAGGGCAGGATGGTTGGCGAGTAGGGGAGATAGGCATCCCGGGTGATCATGGCCATGGAGCCATCGGCGTCGAAATGACGGATGGAGCGCAGCGCTTCCAGGGCGGCGTGGGAGGAGCCCACCAGGAGGTATTTCACGTCAGGCATGATGGTGCTCCTTAAACCCCTCGCCCGCTTGCGGGAGAGGGAGGGGCCCGCCGCAACGCGGTGGGAGGGTGAGGGCCCTAATCATTCTCGTTCAGCCAGACCGGCTGGCTGGCCATCTCGCCCGCGGCAAGACGATTGGTGCGGAGGATGGCGGTGGTAAAGTGCTCGACGGTGATGTCGGCCCCCGCCAGGCCGCCGATGAAGCTCATGGCCGGAATGCGCACCGGCAGGTGATAGAGCGCGCCCAGCACTTCCTGGAACACCGGGCCGCAGTTCCAGCCGAAATTGACGGCGCGGTCCACAACGCCGATGGCCTTGACCTTGGACAGCGCCTTGGCGATGCGGGCGATGGGGAAGGGGCGGAAGGTCTTGATCTTGACCAGACCGACCTTGTTTCCGTCCAGGCGGGCCTCGTCCACCGCGTCCTTGGCGGCGCCGGTCATGGAGCCGATGGTGACCAGGGCGGTCTCGGCATCCTCCATGCGGTATTCCTCGATCAGCGGCGACCAATAGCGGCCGGTGCGGCGCCCCCAATCCTCGTGGGCCTCCTCGATCACCCTGAGCGCTTCCTGCATGCCGTTGCACAGACCCTTGCGGTAGCGCACGAAGGTGGACGGTCCGACGCCGCCCGCACCGCCGGTCAGCGGGTCCACCGCCATGGGCCGCTCGGGATCCAGGCAGGCGTGCCAGTTGACGTTCTTCTCGCCCAGGAAGGAATCGACGATCTCCTGATCGGGCAATTCCACCCGCGCCACGCCGTAGGACAGATAATTGCCGTCGTGATTGACGTTGACCGGCAGCATGACATCCGGGTTCTCGGCCACCTTATAGGCGATGGGAATGGTGTCGCAGATTTCCTGCTGGGTCTCGCAATACATATGAATCCAGCCCACTTCCTTGACGGTCATGGCGTCCTGCTGGCCGCCCCACACGCAGGTGGGCGAGACCGAATCGCGGGTGACCAGCGAGACCACCATGGGAAGGCGCAAGCCCGGCGTGCGGAAATAGGGCTCGAACATATAGGCCAGGCCCTGGGCCGAGGTGGCGGAATAGGTCCGCGCCCCGGCGAGGCAGGCCCCGTGCAGGACGGACAGCACCGAATGCTCGCCCTCCACATCCATCAGATCGGCGGTCATCTTGCCTTCGGCGATGAACTTGGCGAGATACTCGACAAGCGAGCTTTGCGGCGTGATGGGATAGACCGCCACCATGTCGGGCCGCGACAGGCAGGCACCCCAGGCGGCCGCTTCGTTGCCGTCGCAGACGATGACCTTGCTCATGTGCTTAGTTCCTCAATCGCCCTGTCGTCCCGAGTGTCAGCGAGGGATCTTTCAGGCAATATTCGCCCACTTCTGTCCGGCTCAATTTGATGCGCTGACCTTGAGTGCCTGGGTGGCCTTGCGTTCCACGGCATCCTGGCGTCATTGGGCGGATTCACCACCAAGGCGCCAAGGACACCAAGAGGGTTTTCAAAATTCGTCATCACCGGGCTTGTCCCGGTGATCCACGCGGTTCCGCCTGAAAGCCTCGTCAGGCAATGGGTTTGGCTGATCGGCGTGGATACGACGCGGGACACGCCCGCGCATGACGGTAGGTAAGAAACCGTGTCGGCCTCTTGGTGTTCTTGGTGTCTTGGTGGTGAAGCATCGCCTCGGCCCGGGATGACTAAAGTGAAATCAATCGGGTGCGCGGATGATGGATTGCTCATCTCAGCCCTCCGCCTCTTCGACCATGGCGATGGCGCGGTGGGGGCATTCCTCGGCGCAGATGCCGCAGCCCTTGCAGGTGTCGTAGTTGAAATCGAACCAGGCGGGGCGTTCCACCACGCATTGGACCGGGCAGTACAGCCAGCAGGTGGCGCATTTGACGCAGCGATCACGATCGACCACCGGCCGCAGCGCCCGCCAGTCGCCGGTCAGCATGGTGGTGTATTCGGTGGCGATGGGACACATATTGTCCGGCGCGTTGCGGATAGTTGGGGAGGAGGTCATGCCGCCGCTTCCTTGCCAAGGTTGATCACGGTGGTCTCCTCATAGCCGCGCCGTACCGCGTCGATGTTCTGGCGCAGTCCGGCATCGCGGAAGTCGGTCTCTTCCAACGCCCGTTCCAGCGAGGCCACCGACACCAGTCCGGTGGCCTTGGCGAAGGCTCCCAGCATGATGGTGTTAGTGATCTGACGCTTAAAAATGTCGAGCGCGATATGAATCGCATTACAAACTGCGACCTTGCCCAGCGTGGCGGGCAGTTCCAGTTCGGCGGCTTGCTTGCTGGTGGCCATGACCAGGGTTCCACCGCGAGGCATGCCCGCATAGACATCGACGGCGCGAACCACGGTGGGATCGATCACCACCACGATGTCCGGAGTGTAGATATTGGTCACACGGCGGATTTCCGTATCGGAAAGGCGCAGAAAGGCAACCACCGGGGCGCCGCGCCGTTCGAATCCGAAAGCCGGAATGGCCATGACGTGCCGACCTTCTTCCACCAAGGCGGCGGCAAGAATGGCCGAAGCCAGGACAGCACCTTGGCCGCCCCGCCCGTGAAGGCGTACCTCGTGCATGCCTTCGTATCCTCCCTCTGGCCGGGTCATTGGCGCCCTGGCTAATTGCGCATTACAGTACCTAATTCAGAATATTCTGTCAAAGAATAAAAAATGTATCATATTGTGAATTTGTCCCTGTCCGTTCTTATGGTTTGGGAAACAATCTCCTGGCATAATCGTCGCTCTTGGGCTTTTTGGCGTATATAAGTAGGAATGCGCGGCCGGATGGGCGGGAACCTAACTGGCGAGTTCAAAAAAACTGCCGTGCGGGGAGGGGCGATTGCCACTGCTGCGTAAAATCGAGGTGACCACCGGTGTTTGGTGGATAGAGGCGCCCCAGGCGGGCTTATATGTTCTGTGCGGCTGTCCGGCTGATTCCGTCAAGCATCTGATGAAGCGTGGACTAATCGTCTCGGCGGAGTCCAACGGCATTCCGTTCGAAACCGGCCCCAACGCCATCTTGCTGTCCGACGCCATGGTGCAGAATGGGAATTTCTCCAATCTGGCGGAATTCCCTGTTCTTCAAATGCTCTATCGCCAAGGCATGATCGTGCCCAACCATCCCGGCAATACCGGGGTGAACCCCTTGCTGATCGGCAGCAATGATCAGGTCCAGGCCCAGATGCAGTACATCTACCGGGGCAATTACGGGCTGGTGACCGAGGAAGAAATCGTCGAGGCGGGCGAGACGCCCGAACGTGCCCGCGACCTGATGCGCATGAAGCTGAAATTCGCCTTCGGCAAGATCCGCCATCCCGGCGAATTGATTGATACGCTAGCGGTTGACACCGATCCGGTGGAGATCCGAAACGGGGTGTTCGTGCGGCGCATGCTGTTCAACGTCTTCGAATTTTCCTACCAGGGGGAGACGGCGGTCGTCGATCTGAACCTGCCGTCCTACGAAACCTACGAGGCGCCCTATCCGCTGGGTTTCTACCAGTTGAAACGGGAATATTTCGCCGTCATTCATTGCGGCGAGGGCGACGGCTGGGATATCAACCGCCCCAGCATGGCCTCCATCGTCATGTTCCAGGGCAAGGTCTATCTGGTGGATGCGGGGCCGAATATTCTTTATTCGCTGAATTCCCTGGGCATCGGCGTCAACGAGATCGAGGGCATCTTCCACACCCATTCCCACGATGATCATTTCGCGGGATTGACCACGCTGATCCGATCGGATCACAAGCTGAAATATTACGCGACGCCGCTGGTCAAGGCGTCGGTGGCCAAGAAGGTCGCAGCCCTGTTGGCCATCGACGAGGAAGCCTTCGACGAATATTTCGATGTCTGCCCCCTGGTGGAGGGGGAGTGGAACCATATCGAGGGCCTGGAAGTGATGCCGGTGTTCTCGCCCCATCCGGTGGAGACCACCAATATGCGGTTCCGCGCCATGTGGGAGGGCGGCTATCGCAGCTATAATCACCTCGCGGACATTTGCCGACTGTCTGTGCTGCAAAGCTTCATCACCGAGGACGCGGCGGCGCCGGGCATCTCGCAGGCCCTCTATGATCAGGTCGCGGCCGATTATCTGGCGCCCGCCGACGTGAAGAAGATCGATGTGGGCGGCGGCATGATTCATGGCGACGCCTATGATTTCCGCAATGATTCCTCGGGCAAGATCATCCTGGCCCATACCTCCCAGCGCAATACCCGCGCCCAAAAGGCCATCGGGTCATCGGCTTCGTTCGGCACCATCGACGTGCTGATTCCGTCCAATCACGATTTCATCTGGCCCTATGCCTATGAAGCGCTGGACGCCTATTTCCCCGGCATTCCGCGCCACCAGATGCGGGTCTTGCTGAACAACCCGGTGGTGACGTTCAATCCGGGCACCATCCTGGTCAAGGAACGCCTCGTCAACGATCAGATCTATCTGCTGCTGTCGGGCAGCGTCGAGATGATTCCCATCGAGGTGGATATGCGCTCGGTGCTGTCGGCGGGCGCCCTGATCGGCGAGTTGTCGGGCCTGTTCGGCGCCGCCGCCTCCGAGACCTACCGCGCCGCCAGTTTCGTCCAGGCCCTGGCCATTCCGGCCTCGCTGTATTCCGAGTTCGTGCGCCGCAACGAGGTCTTCCCAGATGTTTCGCGACTGGTGGAACATCGGGAGTTCCTGCTTCGGACCACCTTGTTCGGCGAGGTCGTGTCGTCCAAGTCACTCAACCGCATCGCCCAAAGCATCACCAGCCGGGCGGTAAAGGAAGGCGTCTATATCGATCTCGGCCATGATGTCGTCGGCATGATCAAGGCGGGCAGCGCCGGGCGCTTCCTCGGCGATCATATGTTCGAGACGCTGAAGGGCGGCGACTTCTTCGGCGAGGACTACGCCATCTTCAACACTCCCAGCCTGTTGCGGGTCAAGGCGTTGGAGCCGTGCGAGGTCTTCCTGGTTCCCGCCCATACCCTGCGCGATATCCCCTCGGTGCGCTGGAAGCTGTTCGAGGCCAGCACCAAGCGGACCCGTTCCATGGTCGAGGCGGGCGAGCACGCCCGCGTGCTGATCAAGTGGCATGACGAATATTCCGTGGGCGTCCAGCGCATCGACGCCCATCACCGCCGCCTGTTCGAAATCGCCAATTCGGTGCTCGATCTCATGGAGAGGGCCGCCCCCAATGGAGAGGTCGCCGAGACCATGGGGCTGCTGCGCGAATACGCCCGCTTCCATTTCGGCGAGGAAGAGGGCCTCCTGGCTCGCTACAAATATCCCGATCTGGTCGGTCATAAGGCGCGTCACGCCAGATTGATGGTTCAGTTGACCGAGATGCAGGCCACCGTCGCCGAAGGCGGCGCCTACAAGGAGGTCGAGGTCTTGACCTTCCTCCAGGAATGGATCGTCGGCCACACCCTGTCCGACGACCACCGCGCCGCCGTCTACCTCAATTCCAAGGGCGTGTATTAGAGTCATTCATCGGCGGCGTGGAAGGCTACGGTGGATTCACCACCAAGGCACCAAGGACACCAAGGGGTCTTTTCCTTGTTTTTGTCATGCGCGGGCTTGTCCCGCGTATCCACGCGGCGCCGCCTGAACCTCCCATGACACACCGAATTCGGCTGATCGGCGTGGATACCCGTGACAAGCACGGGCATGACGGAGGGTAAGAAACCGCGTCGGCCCCTTGGTGCCTTGGTGGTGAATCATCGGCACCAACCACCAAGCTGTCCGCCAGGAATTGAACCGGACACCTGTGGGCAACCTCCTGAGACTTCACATCGAGTCGTCCGACCGCAGCCCGCCGAAGCGGGTGTAGTAGCTGGGCTGGGCTTCCGGCACCGGGCCCTCGGCGGTTTCCAGCAGGCTCATGACATGGGTCTCGGCGGCCGCCTGGACCAGACGGTACAGATTGCGGCACAAGGCCCGCGCCGCCGTTCCCGGCCAATTGGCGGGCAGCAGCTCGTCGGGCAGCATGGGGTCGCGCAGCAAGGCCCGGCGATAGCCATGCATCAAAAGGGTGCGGACCACGAAGCACTGTTCGGGGTCCAGGTCGCCATTGCCGGACAGCGCTTGCCACAGCGGCCGGAACATGTCGAGGAACTCGTCGTAATCCTCGGCGAGGCGTTTCAGATCCCAACAGCCCTGGATCATGGTTTCCAGGGCGTTGGTGGGAAATCCCGCCTCCAATCCGCCGGTCATCACCACCGCTTGCTCGGTGACGCCTATATCGGCAATGACTTGGCGCATGACGCCGGTGTCGGGGGCGGGATGCAGCATGACGCCGTTGGCCAACTGACCAAAGCCGATCCAGCCCAGATTTCGCCGCAGCAAGTCGCGGCGTTCGGCATCCAACTCGGCAGTATTGGTGATCACCAGGGTCCAGCGCCCGTCCCAGGGCTGATTGACGTGGAAGTAGATGCGGCTGTTGGCCGCCTCGAAGCGGCGGCGTCCCTGATCGGTCAGGCGGTAATAGCTGCGCCGCCCGATCTGGCTGGATGCCAGCCAGTCCTCCTTGGACAGGCGAAACACCGAGGTCCGCACGATACGCTCGTTCAGCCCCAGCGAATCCACCAGATTGATGACGCTGCCCAGCCAGGCGGAGCCGCCGTGATGCAAGATGGCGTCGCCATAGACCGTGATGATCAGCGACTTCGCCTTGGGGCGCAGCCGCTCGAAAAGCTGGGAGACGTTATCGCCGATGCGGCGGTTCATGCCGGTTGCCGGTGGTGTTGATCCTGGGGCCACATCCTAATGATGAAATGGCACGGGGCAACCGGGATTTTGTATCACTTATGTTAGCCTCGGTGATCAGAAGCGATCACCGAGGCCCTCAATCGCCGGGCGGGTTTCTCCGAAACCCTGGGCTCCCGCCGCACGAGCGGCGCGGCCCCTTGGGCCTAACCAAGTCTCGATGAGAGACTTGGTAATAATGCATAGCGGCCCGTCACTGGGGGCGGGGCTGCTCGCGCTTCAGGGCGACCCGGCCGGCGATGGCCATGGCGACGGCGACGACCGTCACCACCAGGGTGGCCAGGGCGTTTATTTCCGGGCTGACGCCCAGGCGGACCTTGGAAAAGATCACGATGGGCAGCGGCGTGGCGCCCGGCCCCGATACGAAAGCGGAGATCACCACGTCGTCGATGGACAGGGTGAAGGCCAGCAGCCAGCCCGCCAACAGGGCGGGGGCGATCAGCGGCAGGGTGATGGCGAGGAAGACCTTCAGCGGCCTTGCCCCCAGGTCCATGGCGGCCTCTTCCAGCGAGGCATCCATTTGGGACAGGCGCGAGCGCACCACCACGGTGACGAAGGATAGGCTGAAGGTGGTATGGGCGATGACGATGGTGGTGAAGGACCGCCCTGACGGCCAGCCGACCACCGCCTCCATGGCGACGAACAGCAGCAGCAGGGCAAGGCCGGTGATCACCTCCGGCATGACCAGCGGGGCGGTGACCATGCCGGTGAACAAGGTGCGGCCGAAAAAGCGGGTGAAGCGCACCAGCACCACGGCGGCCAGGGTGCCCAGCACGGTGGAGACGGTGGCGCTGGTCATGGCGACCTTGAGGCTGAGCCAGGCGGCGTCGAGCACCTTTTCGTCATGCAGCAACTCGCCGTACCACTTGGTGGAAAAGCCCCCCCAAACGGTGACCAGCCGCGACGCGTTGAACGAGAACACGATCATCACCACGATGGGGACGTAGAGGAAGGCGTAGGCGAGGATCAGGAGGCCGTAGAGAATCATTTCCCGGCCTCCTCCGCCTTGGTCCTGGCGTTCTGAATGATCATGATGGGGGCGACGAGGAGCACCAGCATGGCGATGGCGACGGCGGACGCCACCGGCCAGTCGCGATTGTCGAAGAATTCGGCCCACAGAACCTTGCCGATCATCAGGGTGTCGGGGCCGCCCAGCAAATCGGGGATGACGAACTCGCCCACCGCCGGGATGAACACCAGCAGCGATCCGGCGACGATGCCCGGCATGGACAGCGGCAGGGTCACCGCCACGAAGGCCTTGAACGGCCTGCAGCCCAGGTCGGCGGCGGCTTCCAGCAGGGTCAGGTCCATCTTTTCCAGATTGGCGTAAAGCGGCAGCACCATGAAGGGCAGGTAGGAATAGGTCATGCCGATGATGACGGCCAGATCGGTCTGAAGGATCTGCAAAGGCTCGGAAATCACCCCCAGCCACAGCAGCAGGGCGTTGAGCATGCCTTCGCTCTTCAATATGCCGATCCAGGCATAGACCCGGATCAGGAACGAGGTCCAGAACGGCAGCGCCACCAGCAGCAGCAACGACTGGCGCCACGCGGTCGGCGCCCGGGCGATGGCATAGGCGGCGGGATAGCCGATCAGCAGGCAGCCCAGTGTGGCTATCCCCGCGATGCGGATGGAATTGAGATAGGCGAAGGCGTAAAGCTCGTCGCCGAACAGGGTGGCGTAATTGCCCAGGGTGAGGTGAAAGGCCAAGGCGCCGGTCTCGTCCCAATCCCACAGCGGCAGATAGGGCGGCGCCCCGGCCGAGGGCTCCGACAGGCTGATTTTCAGGACGATCAGGAAGGGGACCAGGAAGAACAGCGCCAGCCACGCATAGGGCGGCAATCCCACCAGGAAACGGCCGAGACGCCCTGTTCCCAGCCGGTCCATCATTTTGTCAGCACCAAAGCATTAGCAGGATGCCAGGACAGATAGACCGGATCCTCCCAGGTCAGCTTGCGTTCGTCGGTGTGGCGCAGATTGGTCTGCAAGGCCTCGATGCGATGGCCGGACTCCAGCCGCACATGGAAGATGGAAACGTCGCCCAGATAGGCGATATCCGCCACCACGCCCTGGGCCCAGTTCAGACCCTCGGCCGGCTTGTCGCGGGAGATGGCGACCTTTTCCGGCCGTACCATGACGGTGACCGGCGTTCCCTCCGGCAACATGTCATTGTGGGCGATGATCAGGTCATGGGCCAGTTCCGGGCAATTGACCACCACCTGATCCGTGCCGCTCTGGCGCACCGAGGCCTCGAACATATTGGCGGCGCCGATGAAGTCGGCGACAAAGCGGCTTTCGGGGTATTCGTAGATATCGACCGGCGTGCCCACCTGGGCGATGCGCCCGGAATTCATGACGCCGATGCGCGACGACATGGTCATGGCCTCTTCCTGGTCGTGGGTGACCATGACGAAGGTGACGCCGACCCGGTCCTGGATATTGACCAGTTCCAACTGGGTCGCCTCGCGCAGCTTCTTGTCGAGCGCCCCCAAGGGCTCGTCCAGCAGCAGCACCTTGGGCTCCTTGGCGAGCGCGCGGGCGAGGGCGACGCGCTGGCGTTGGCCACCCGACAGTTGATGCGGCTTGCGGGTGGCGAACTTGCCCATCTGGACCAGATCCAGCACCGCCTTGGTGCGATCCGTGATGACCGGCTGGGGCAATCTGTCCTGCTTCAGGCCGAAGGCGATATTGGCCTCCACCGTCATATGGGGAAACAGGGCGTAGGATTGGAACATCATGTTGACGGGCCGCTCATAGGGCGGCACCGCGCTCATGTCGACGCCGTCGATGAAGATGCGGCCCTCGGTGGGCGTCTCGAACCCGGCCAGCATGCGCAGCAGCGTCGTCTTGCCGCAGCCCGAGGCGCCCAGCAGGGAAAAGAACTCGCCCTTGTGGATGGCGAGGTCGACCTGATCGACGGCGACGAAATCGCCGAACCGCTTCGAGACGCCCTCGAAGCGGATCAGCGGCTTGGCGCCTGGATCATTCCAGGGGGCGGCGGTGGTCTGGCTTGCCATTACTTGCCGGTCTTCACGCTGGTCCAGATGCGGGTGCGTTCGCGTTCCTTGGCGAGATCGGCTGGCGGCACCTGGAACTCCTTGGCCAGCACGTCGGCGGGCGGATAGATCACCGGATCGGCCAGGATCTCCTTCTTGACCACGGATTTCGACGCGGCGACCGCATTGGCGTAGCCGGTGGTGTTGGTGATGTCGCCCATGATGTCCGGCTTCAGCAGGAAGTCGATGAAGGCGTGGGCGTTGTCGGGATGGGGCGCATCCTTGGGGATGGCGGCGGCGTCGATATTGACCACGGCGCCTTCCTTGGGGATGAAGATGCCGATCTTGACGCCCTTGCCCGCCTCGTTGGCGCGGTTGCGGGCTTGGACCAGATCGCCCACATAGCCGTGCGCCATGCAGGTGTCGCCGTTGGCGATGTCGTTGATGTATTTGGACGAGTGGAAGTATTTCAGCGACGGCCGGATGGCGGTCACGGCGGCGGCGGCGGCTTTCAGGTCGGCGGTCTCGAGGCTGGACCCGGTCTTGCCGAGATGGAGCAAAGCGGCGGGGAACACCTCGGTGGGGGTGTCCAGCACGCTGACGCCGCAGCCCTTCAGCTTGGCGACCTGGGCCGGGTCGAACAGCACCGACCAGCTGTCCATGGCCATGCCCGGCGCCGCCTTGGCCACCTTGTCCATGTTGTAGCCGATGCCGGTGGCGGAAATCTGATAGGGCACCGCATAGAGATTGCCGGGATCGGCGACGCTGGCCATGGTCTTCATGACCTGAGGGTCGAGACCGGCGTAATTCTTCAGCTTGGCGCGGTCCAGCTTCTGATAGATACCGGCCTTGATCTGGCTTGCCAGGAAGGGCGAGGCCGAGGGGAAGACCACGTCATAGCCGGACTTGCCCGCCTGCAGCTTGGCCGACAGGATCTCGTTGCCGTCATAGACGTCGTAATTGACCTTGATGCCGGTGGCCTTGGTGAATTTCTCCAAGGTGTCCGGCGCCACATAGTCCGACCAGTTGTAGACGTTGACGACCTTTTCCTCTTCGGCCCAGGCCGAGGTGGACAACAGAACCAGTCCCATGATCACGGCGATACGCATCACAGCCCCCCTGTATGGCTGAAACGTGGCGGTCCCGATATTTCGGACCCTGCCCGCGACTTGTCAACCGTGATCCTGTCGCGACTGATTGTTTGCTAGGTAAACAATCTTGTTGCTAAATTCGTTGACCTGGTAAACAATCCTCTTCGAAGAGTGAGGGAATGCCATGCGCGCCAGCCACGCCAAGACCGTCAGCGATGCCGCCGAGCCGGAGATTTCACACGGCGTCATGGTCGATGAACTGGGCTTTCATCTGCGCCGGGCTCAGGTGGCGGCGTTCAAGCAATTCGCCCAGACGGTGACCCAGGCCGAGGACATCACCCCCGGCCTTTACGGCATGCTGCAAGTGATCGCCAACAATCCCGGCCTGACCCAGAGCGCCCTGGCCGAGGCCATGGAGGTGGACCGCTCCTCCATCGTCAAGGTGGTCAACCAGTTGGAGGATAAGGGCCTGATCATTCGGGCCGCCGTTCCCAACGACAGACGCAGTTACTCACTGCGCATGACGGCGCAAGGCAAGCTCTCCCTCGCTCGTATCGAGGACGCGGTGATGCGCCAGGACCGTGATTTTTCCGCTGCTCTCACCGAGACCGAGCGGGGCGTGCTGATCGGGCTGCTGAAGCGGCTCGGTAAATAAGATCGAAAGACTGGGAGGAAGACCGTGAAAAGCATCCTGCGATTGACCCTCAACGGGCGCGCCCGCGAGGATCTGGTGCCCGACAACATGCTGTTGCTGGACTATCTGCGCGAGATCACCGGCGTGACCGGCTCGAAGCAGGGCTGCGACGGCGGCGAATGCGGCGCCTGCACCGTGCTGGTGGACGACCGTCCCCGGCTGGCCTGTTCCACCCTGGCCCATCAGGTGGCGGGGAAAAAGGTCGAGACGGTGGAAGGACTAGCCACCCAGGGCACCATCTCCAGGCTGCAGGCGGCGTTTCACGAGAAGCTGGGCACCCAGTGCGGTTTCTGCACGCCGGGCATGCTCATGGCCTCGGAGGCCCTGTTGCGGAAGAACCCCAATCCCAGCCGCGATGAGATCAAGGCGGCGCTGGCGGGCAATCTGTGCCGCTGCACCGGCTATGTGAAGATCATCGAATCGGTGGAGGCGGCCTGCGGCTGCTCTGCTCAGGAGGCGGCGGAATGAGCGTCAAGATCCCCAAGAATGGCACGGTCGGCGCCCGCACCCCCCTGGTGGACGGCGTCGAGAAGGTGACCGGCAAGGCCAAGTATACCGCCGATATCGCGGCGGTCGGCGCGCTGGTCGGACGTATTCTCAGAAGCCCGGTGGCCCATGCGCGGATCGTTTCCATCGACACCTCGGCGGCGGAAGCCTTGGATGGCGTCGTCTGCGTCTGCACTGGGGCCGAGACGCCGGTGCCGTTCGGCGTGCTGCCCATCGCCGAGAACGAATATCCGCTGGCTCGCGACAAGGTGCGCTATCGCGGCGATCCCGTGGCCGCCGTCGCGGCGGTGGATGAACTGACCGCCGAGAAGGCCCTGGGCCTGATCAAGGTGGAATACGAGGCGCTGCCCGCCTACATGACCGCCAAGGCGGCCATGAAGCCCGGCGCCGTCGCCATCCACGACGACAAGCCCAACAACATCCTGCGCGAGGTCCATGCCGAATTCGGCGATGTGGAAGCGGGTTTCGCCGAGGCGGAGATGACCCGCGAGAAGGTCTTCACCTTCGCCGAGGTCAACCACGTCCATATGGAGCTGAACGCCACCCTGGCCGAATACGACCCGGTCCGCGACTGGCTGACGCTGAACACCACCACCCAGGTGCCGTACTACGTCCATCTCAAGGTGGCGGCCTGCCTGCAGATGGATTCGGCCCGTATCCGGGTGATCAAGCCCTTCCTGGGCGGCGGCTTCGGGGCGCGCACCGAATGCCTGCATTTCGAGATCATCGCCGGTCTGCTGGCCCGCAAGGCGCGGGGCACGGTGCGGCTGATCCAGACCCGCGAGGAGACCTTCATCGCCCATCGCGGCCGTCCGTGGACGGAAGTGAAGATGAAGATCGGCCTGAAGAAAGACGGCAAGATTACCGCACTGGCTTTGGAAGCCACCCAGGCGGGCGGCGCCTATGCCGGTTACGGCATCATCACCATCCTCTATACCGGCGCGTTGATGCACGGGCTCTACCATATCCCGGCCATCAAGCACGACGCCTGGCGCGTCTATACCAACACGCCGCCCTGTGGCGCCATGCGCGGCCACGGCACGGTGGACACCCGCGCCGCCTTCGAGGCGCTGCTGTCCGAGATGGCGGATGAACTTGGTATCGACACACTGAAAATACGTCAAATCAATCTATTGCCGGAAATTCCTTATGTAACGGCTTATGCCCAGCGGGTCATGAGCTATGGCCTGCCCGAGTGTCTGGAGAAGGTCAAGGCGGCGTCCGGCTGGGACCAGCGGCGGGGCAAGATGCCCAAGGGCCGAGGCCTCGGCATCGCCTGCTCCCACTTCGTCTCGGGCACCTCGACCCCCAAGCATTGGACCGGCGAGCCCCATGCCACCGTCAATCTGAAGCTGGATTTCGACGGCGGCATCACGCTGTTGACCGGCGCCGCCGATATCGGCCAGGGCTCCAACACCATGGCGACCCAGGTGGCGGCGGAAGTGCTCGGGGTGCGGTTGGATCGCATCCGGGTGATCTCCGCCGACAGCGCGCTGACGCCCAAGGACAACGGCAGTTATTCGTCGCGCGTCACCTTCATGGTGGGCAACGCCTCGCTGGATGCCGCCGAGGCCTTGAAGGGCATCCTGGTCAAGGCGGCGGCCAAGAAGCTGGACGCCCGCGAGGAGGATATCGAGGTCATCGACGAGGTCTTCATGGTCGCGGGCAGCCAAGACCCCGGCCTGACTTTCCAGGAGGTGGTGAAAGCCGCCCTGATCGACACCGGCACCATCACGGTGAAGGGCACCTTCACCTGTCCGGTGGAGTATCAGGGCGACAAGAAGATCCGGGGCAGCGCCATCGGCGCCACCATGGGCTTCTGCTACGCGGCCCAGGTGGTGGAGGCCTCGGTGGACGAGATCACCGGCAAGGTCACCGCCCATAAGGTCTGGGTGGCCGTCGACGTGGGCAAGGCCTTGAACCCGCTTGCCGTCGAGGGCCAGACCCAGGGCGGCGTCTGGATGGGCATGGGCCAGGCCCTGTCGGAGGAGACCCGCTATGACGACGGCCGCATGATGCACGGCAATATCCTGGATTACCGGATGCCGACCATGGCGGAAAGCCCCGATATCGAGGTCATCATCGTCGAAAGCATCGATCCCAACGGGCCGTTCGGCGCCAAGGAGGCCTCGGAAGGCATGCTGGCCGGTTTCCTGCCCGCCGTGCTGGAAGCGGTCCATGAAGCGGTCGGCGTGCGCGCCACCAAATTCCCCTTGAGCCCGGAAACCATCACCGAACTGCTGGACGCCAGGGAGGCCGCAGAATGAATATCCTTCCCGACTTCAAGACACTGCGCCCCGCCACCCTGGCCGAGGCCGTCAGCGCCCTTTCCGCCGAAGGCTCCACCGCATTGGGCGGCGGCACCGATCTGCTGCCCAATCTGCGCCGTGGCCTGGGGCAACCCAATACGCTGGTGGACCTGACCGGCATCGGCAATCTGGGCGGAATTTCCGTCCTCGCCGATGGCAGCTTGCGCCTGGGCGCCGGTACCACCCTGGAAGCCATCGCCGAAAGCGCGGCGGTCAGGGCGGGCTGGCCGGTGGTGGCGCAAGCGGCCGAACTGGTGGCCGGTCCCACCCATCGCGCCGCCGCCACCCTGGGCGGCAATCTGTGCCAGGACACCCGCTGCGTCTTTTATAACCAAAGCGAATGGTGGCGGTCCGGCAACGGCTATTGCCTCAAATACGAGGGCGACAAGTGCCATGTGGTGGTGAAATCCGACCGCTGCTACGCCACCTATCACGGCGATGTCGCTCCGGCGCTGATGGTGCTGGAGGCCGAGGCCGAGATCGTCGGCCCCAATGGCAAGCGCATGGCTCCCATGGCTTCCCTGTTCAAGGAGGATGGCGCCGAGCATCTGGCCTTGGCCCAGGGCGAGGTGCTGGCTGCCGTGATCGTCCCGGCCACCGACTGGATCGCCGCTTACGTCAAGGTGCGGGTCCGCGACGCCATCGACTTTCCGCTGGCCGGTATCGCTGGCGCCTTGAAGCGGGACGGGGCCAAGGTCGCCGGTCTGCGCCTCGCCATCACCGGCACCAATTCGGCGCCGCTGATGGTTGATACCGCCGCGTTGTTGGGCGGTGCCTGGGACGCGGCGGCGGCCGAGACCCTGGTCCAATCGGTGCGCAAGACCTCCAACGTGCTCAAGACCACCATCACCGGCGTCAAGTATCGCCGCCGGGTGTTGCTGGCCATGGCGCGCAAGGTGGTCGACGACCTCTGGAACGGGAACTAAGGCCATGTGCGTCGACGCCATCCGCTGCGATCCGGCCGACATGGCCGCCGATGACGGCGAGGTGCTGGAAACGGCGCTGCGCTGGATGGAGGCGGGCAAGCCGGTCCGGCTGGCGGTGGTGCTGGAAACCTGGGGCTCGGCGCCGCGCTCGCGGGGTTCGTATATGGCGGTGGCAGGGGATGGAGCCTTCGCCGGTTCCGTCTCCGGCGGCTGCGTCGAGGCGGCGGTGATTTCCGAGGCCCGGGAATTGGAGGCGGGGGAGGCTCCCCGCATCCTGTCCTTCGGAGTCGAGGACGAAACCGCCTGGCATGTGGGACTGCCCTGCGGCGGCAATATCCGGGTGGCGGTGTTCATCCCCGAGAAAGCGCTGCTGGAGCGGATCACCGCTTGTCATGCCCAGCGGATTCCCACCGCCTTGGCGCTGGACCTCACCAACGGGGCGCAGAGTCTGGCCGAGGGCGACGCCGCCATGGACGCCCTGCCCAAGGATGAAGAAGACCGCTTCATCCGGGTTCACGAAGCCCCCTGGACCATGATCATCGCGGGCGCGGTGCATATCAGCCAGGTGTTGGCGGGCATGGCGCGGGCGGCCGGGTTCGCGGTGACGGTTCTCGACCCCAGGACCGCCTTTGCCCAATCGGAACGCTTTCCCGGTGTTTCGCTGGTTTGCGGTGAACCCGACGAGGTGCTGGCCGAGATGACGCTGGACCGCCGCACCGCATTGGTCAGCCTGACCCATGTGCCGCGCCTGGATGACGCCGCCCTGAAGATGGCGCTGGCCTCGGAAGCGTTCTACGTAGGGGCGCTGGGCAGTACCCGGACCCACGCCAAGCGTCGCCAGCGTCTGGGAAGTGCCGGGATCGACGACGAGGTTTTGGACCGCATCTGCGCGCCCGTGGGACTGGATATCGGGGCCAAGACCCCGGCCGAGATCGCGGTCTCCATCCTGGCCGAAATCATCGCGGCGCGCCGGGGAAAGCCGTTTGGGCGGGCTACCCGCAATTAAGTCCGGTCTGCCCCTCGCTGCATGACGGCCTTGACCGGCCTCAATGCGAGGCTTTCCCCATTGGGACCAATCTCCGGCGTCACCTCATCAGGTTAGGGCGTCCCATGGCCACCATTCCACTGCAAGAACCGAAATATCAAGGCTCACAGGGGCCCGTCTTCTTTGCCGCCGGGTTTCGTCCGTTCTTTCTGATGGCCGCTGTCCAGGCCGCAATCATGCTGCCTTTGTGGCTGGCGGTATTCTTCGGTATCGTCCCCATGGCCGAAGGCTGGAACCCGGTGGCGTGGCATGCCCATGCCATGGTATTCGGCTTTGCCGGTGCCGCTATCGGCGGTTTCTTGCTGACGGCGGTTCCCAATTGGACCAGTTCCCATCACGTGTCGGGCAAGCCGCTGATGGTGCTGTTCATGGTCTGGTTGGCCGGGCGCCTCGCGGTGGGGCTGGCGGGACATCTGCCTCCGATCATGGTCGCGGTGCTGGACCTTGGTTATCTGCCGCTGCTCGCCGCCCTGCTGGCCAAGCCGCTGGTCGCGGCCAAGAAGTGGCGCAACATCGCCTTCCTGCCCATTCTGGCCGTCATGTGGCTGGCCGATCTTTGCGTTCATCTGGAAGTGCTGACCGGCCGCGACACGGCCATGAAGGGGATCTATCTCGGCCTGTTCGTGGTGCTGCTGATGATCGTCATCGTCGGCGGCCGCATCATTCCGTCCTTCACCCAGAACTGGTTGCGCATGCAAGGCCAGCCGGTGGAGATGGAGCCGGTGGCCTGGATGGAGAAGGGGGGCGCCGCAGGCAGCCTGATTCTCGCCGCCCTGGCGCAGTTGATCATTCCATCCTCGCCGCTGGCTGGGGCCCTGGCCTTGGTGGCTGCCGCGGTTCACGGCTATCGCCTGTCACGCTGGCACGGGGCCAAGACCTTTTCCAATCCCATTCTGGCGGTGCTGCATGTGGGCTATTTCTGGATGGTGGCCGGTTTCGCCCTGTTGGGTCTTGCCGCCTTCCTGCCCGGCTTGCCCGCCTCGGCGGCGGTGCATGCCCTGACCGCCGGTTCGGTGGGCACCATGGTCATCGGCGTCATGAGTCGAGCGGCGCTTGGGCATTCCGGACGTCCGCTGCAACTGGCGCCCGCCACCGTACTGGCCTATGGTTTGATATCATTGGGCGCCTTGCTGCGGGTGGCGGCCCCAATCATTCCCGGTGCCATGACGGTCCTGACCCTGGCGGGAGGACTGGCCTGGACTGGCGGTTGGGTGGTCTATGCCGTGGTGTATTTCCCGATCTGCGCCCTGCCACGGGCCGATGGACGGCCGGGATGAGGAGCTAGGACGACGGATCTGATCGCCACCTTCACCGATTTCGGCACCCAAGGGCCCTATCTCGGACAGATGGAGATGGCGTTCCGAAGGCTCGCGCCCGCTGTTCCGGTGGTCCATCTGCTGGCCGATGCGCCGGTGTTCGATCCCATGGCTTCGGCCTATCTGCTGGCTGCCCTCGCACAGGATACGCCGCCGGGGACGGTGTTGCTTTCCGTCGTCGATCCCGGCGTGGGCGGGGATAGAATTCCCATGGTGGTCAAGGTGGACGGGCGTTGGCTGGTCGGGCCGGACAATGGTCTGTTCGAACCCCTGATTCGCCGGGCCGTCTCGGTGGAGGCTTGGGAGATCGTCTGGCGGCCGGAGAGGCTTTCGGCGACCTTTCACGGGCGTGATCTGTTCGCGCCCGTCGCCGCCCGGCTGGCGCTGGGGCAGGGGCCGGATGCCGCCGGTTTGCGGCCCATGATGGTGCCGCGACGCCCCCATTGGCCCGATGATCTTGGCCGGGTGATCTATTTCGACCATTATGGCAATGCCTGGACGGGGCTGCGGGCCGCCATGGTGGAGGGCGAGCATATGGAGGTCGCCGGGCATCGCCTGCGCAAGGCCCGTACTTTTGGGGAGCTGGCGCCGGGCGAGGCATTCTGGTACGAGAATTCTAGCGGGTTGGTAGAGATCGCTGTCAATGGGGGACGCGCCGATCGGCTGTCGGGGATTGAATCTGGGGCATTCGTCACAATTTGACGAAACTCACGTCTTAATTTTTCCATCCTGTGTGACCAAATGCATACAGGTAGCGCCGGGTTAGGCTTAACCTGGGCGTGTGAACGGTCGTCGGAGAGCGAAAGCATGGAATACAAGGTGAAGTTTTGGGGGGTGCGTGGCAGCATCGCCTGTGCTTCGCCTGACCATGTGATCTACGGCGGCAATACCAGCAGCATTTCCATTACCACCGATATGGGAGTCATCGCCTTCGATGCCGGGACCGGCATTCGCTCCCTGGGCAGCGATCTGATAAAGAAAGGCGTGACGGAGGCCCATCTCTTTTTCACCCATGCCCATTGGGATCACATTCTGGGTTTTCCGTTCTTCGCGCCAGCCTACAATCCCGCCTTCAAGCTTCATATCCATGCGGCGCGGTTGGAAGGAAGCCCCAAGGGCATCCAATACATTCTGGCCCAACAGATGGAGACGCCGAATTTTCCGGTGCCACTGGCGGCCATGCGAGGCATTGTTTCCCACGAGGACTTTCCGATCGGAACCGTGCACGAGCCCTATCCAGGCGTGGTGGTGAGGACTGGAAAGTTGCGCCATCCCAACGGCGCCTGCGGCTATCGGGTCGAATACGGCGGCATCGCGGCGGCCTACATCACCGATACCGAGCATGTTCCCGATCACCCCGACGCCAATGTCCAGGCTTTGATCGCGGGCGTCGATCTGATGATCTACGACTGCACCTATACCGATGCGGAATTCCCGTCCAAGGTTGGCTGGGGCCATTCCACCTGGCAAGAAGCGGTACGGCTGGCCCGGGCGGGCGGCGTCAAGCGTCTGGCCATCTTCCACCACGATCCCGAACATATCGATCCCATCATGGCCGAGATCGAGGCCGAGGCCGCCAAGACCTGGGACGGCGCCTTCGTCGCCCGTGACGGCATGGAAGTGGTGCTGGCCTAAAGGCCTTAGCCGGTCAGAGTTTGGTGGAATCGGTTTTTCCTTTTCGTCACCCTCGGACTTGACCAGAGGGTCCATGGATGGCCGGGCCTGTCCCATGGCCACCGCCGCGGATTCACCACCAAGGCACCAAGGACACCAAGAGGGCGGAGCAAACGGCCAAGCCTCACTCTTTCGTCATGGCCAGGCTTCTCACGGGCACGACGGAAGGCAAAAAACCGTGTCGACCTCTTGGTGTCCTTGGTGACTTGGTGGTGATTCCTTATCCGAGTTCCATGCCGAAGTGAGGCGCTTCCACATAGCCTCCGATTCGGAAAGATCCTGCCAGGACGAGATTCTTCCTCGCGTTGGTCGTCAGGATGACAAGACCAATATGCTTATCTCGGATAGATATGAATCTCGATCCGGCGGTTGATGGCCTGGTTTTCCGGATAGGGCTTGCCGCTTTCGCTGCGGTTGGGCACGCGGGGGGCGGTGTCGGCCATGGCCGACAGCTTCATGCGGGACTGGACGATGCCCTGATCGGTCAAGGCCTTCAGGGCGGCCAGGGCGCGGGCCGAGGACAGATCCCAGTTGGAGGGGAATTGTTGGGTGCGCACCGGCGTATCGTCGGTATGGCCCTGGATTTCGATCTGATAATTGGCGAAGCGCTTTTGGTTGAGCGTGCCGGAGATTTCCTTGATCAGGGGCAGGATCTCGGCGCGGACCTCGGCTGAGCCGGGCTTGAACATGGCGCCCGAGGCAAGATTGAGCACGATGCCCTTGTCGTCCTTGCCCACATCGACGCTATCATCCACTCCGGCGCCCGCCACTTCGCCCAGCAACTCGCTTTTCAGATCCTGCAACGGCTTGGTGACCTCGCGGTTGCCCACGTCCTTGGCCATGCCGGCCTGGACTTCCTCGTATTTGGCGGGGTCGATCTTGGACATGGACACCAGCACGATGAAGAAGGCCATCAGCAGGGTGATCATGTCGGCATAGGAGAGCAGCCAGTCTTCCTGCGCCTCCTTGTTTTCCTTATGAAACTTGCTCATGGCCGATACCCTTTACTTCTTCGGCGCCTTGTCGATGTCGAAGTGGATGGAGGGATCGAGGAAGCTGTTCATGCCGTCCTGGATGAAGCGGGGGCTGCGGCGCTCGGCCAGCAAGGCCAGCCCCTCGGCCACCAGCAGATTGCGGAACCGCACGATGGCTTCGCGCTGATGGGTCTTCTCGGCGGCGGGCATGATGGCGAGGCGGGCGAACAGGACGCCGTAGAGAGTGCCCAGCAGACCGACCGCCATGCCGGCGCCCAGCTTGGACGGATCGGTGCCCATATTGTCCAGCATGACCACCAAACCGATCAGGGTCGCCATCATGCCGAAGGCAGGCGCGTTGCTGGCCATGTATTTCAGGATTTCCACCGGGACGGTGTTGCGCTGGAAGGTGGTCTCGATCTGGTTTTCCAGCATGGAACGCACCTCGGGGCCGGTATAGCCCGAAATCACGAGGCCGATGCCGTAGGCGAGGAAGGCGTCTTGGCTCTTGATGCTTTTGGCATCGGTTTCCAATGCCTGGATGCCGCTTTTCTGGAGCAAATAGGCCCAACGGATGATGCGCGCCACTTCGTTGGTCAGCATGTCGCGGGTGACCTTGGGCGAATTGAACACCGCCTTCAGCTTGCCCAGGGACATCTTCACATAGCGGGCCTCGTAGGCCACCAGGGTGGCGGCAAGGGTACCGCCGATCACCATGAGAATACCGCTGAGGTGGAGGAAGATCTTAAAATTGGTGGTGAGTTCGAGAATCGAGCCGATCAGCAAAAGCAGGCTAATGGAGAAGCCGATGATTGTTGGAAGTGACATGCTGGTCCGGTCCCCACTCGCTCTTGGCGTCGTCGACTCTCTCAGGCTCTCGCGACATCTTGAGGCAAGTCGTCACGTTGGGCAACACTTACGGAACGGTGGGGGCAACACTTCCGGAACGGTGGGTCAGGCGGTGGGATCGGGGCCTGTCGGCGGCTCCTTATGGAGATCGAGTTCCACCTCGACGATGTCGCCGTCGATGGTGCGGGTGGGGATGAAGCCCAGATGCTGGACGAATTTCAGCATGCGCGGATTGTCGCGCAGCACTTGGCCCGCGATGCCGTGGGTTCCGCGGGAGCGACAGTATTCGATCATCTTGACCAGCAGCCGCTTGCCCAGGCCGGATCCCTTGAGATCGGAGCGCACCACGATGGCGAATTCCGCCTTTTCATTATCGGGATCGGTCACGGTGCGCACGACGCCCAAGGTTTCCTTGGTGCCGTCGGGGCCGTCCACTTCGCCGATGAAGGCCATTTCGCGGTCGTAGTCGATCTGGGTGAGGCGCGCCATCTCGGTATGGGGCAGCTCATGGACGAGGCCGAAGAAGCGGAAGCGGATGTCTTCCGGCGTCAGCTTGGACAAGAAGACATGGTGATTGGGCTCGTCCTCCGGACGGATGGGACGCAGCAGCGTCTTGCGCCCATCGGTCATGGTGAACCATTCCTCCAATTCCTTGGGATAGGGGCGAATGGCGAGGCGCTCGGTTCCCGGCCGCGCCGCGGCAACGGTGATCCGGGCGTCCAGCGCCAGGACGCCCTGGGCGTCGGCGAACAGCGGATTGATGTCCAGCTCGATGATCTCGGGGAAGTCGATGACCAGTTGCGACAATTGCACCAGGGTCAGTTGAATGGCCTGGCGATTGGCGGGCGGACGGCCGCGATAGCCTTCCAGCAGACGCGATACCCTGGTGCGCGAGATCACTTCCGCCGCCAGGTTCATGTTGAGCGGCGGCAGCGCCATGGCGCGATCCGCGATGACCTCGACGGCGATACCGCCCTGGCCGAACATCAGCACCGGACCGAATACCGGATCGGTGGCGACGCCCGCGATCAATTCCACCGCGCCGGGGCGCCGCGCCATGGTCTGGACGGTGAATCCCTCGATGGTCGCCTCGGGATAGACTTCCTTGACCCGGTCGAGCATCTGGTGGGCGGCCTTTTCCACCTCGAAGTCGCCCTGGAGATTGAGCATGACGCCGCCCACATCGGACTTGTGGAGTATCTGCGGCGACAGAATCTTCAGCGCCACCGGACCGTTCATGCCGCGCGCGATGCGACCCGCCATGGCCGGAGTGGGGGCCACATGGGTTTCCACGGTGGGAATGCCATAGGCCTCCAGCACCGACTTGGCCTCGTGCTCATTGAGCGTGCCGCCGCCCTTGGACAGGGCGGATTCGATCAGAAAGCGGGCCCTTCGCGTATCGGGAATAAAGTCGGTGGGGGCCGAATTGGGCACTTCCATCAACAGTTCCTGATTCTTGCGGTATTGAATCAGGTGGGTGAAGGCCTGGATGGCGGCGCGCGGCGTGTCATAGGTGGGGATACCCGCGCCACTGAACATATGGCGCGCATGGGAGACCGCCGTGGCTCCGACCCAACAGGTCATGACATTGGCCCTGGGCTTGTCCTTGCAGCATTTGATCACCGCCACCGCCACGTCGGACGGGTCCGACAGGGCGGTGGGGGCATGCATGACCAGCACCGCGTCGACCAACTTGCTGTCGGTCAGGATATTCAGGGTTTTGACATAACGCTCGCCGTCGGCGTCGCCGCCGATATCCACCGGATTGCCGTGGGACCAGTTGAGCGGCAAGATGGCGTCCAGTTTCTCGATCACGTCATCGGGGAGCGCCGCCAGCTCGCCGCCCATTTCCGACAAATCATCGGCGGCGATGACGCCGATGCCGCCGCCATTGGTCAGTACCGCCAAACGCTTGCCCTTCATGGGCCGGGCGCGGGCCAAGGTTTCCACCGCGCCGAAAATCTCCTCGATATCGTGGACGCGCAGCATGCCCGCGCGACGCATGGCCGCGTCGAACACGGCGTCCGAGCCCGCCAGGGCGCCGGTATGGGAGGCGGCGGCGCGGGCGCCTTCGCGGGAACGCCCCGCCTTGATGGCGAGAACGGGCTTGTTGCGAGCGGCGGCGCGGGCGGCCGACATGAAGCCGCGCCGCTCGTGGATGGTCTCAACATAGAGCAGGATGGCCCGCGTCATGGGATCGCTGCCCAGATAGTCCAGCACGTCGCCGAAGTCGACGCCTTCGGTGTCGCCCAAATGAATGAAGTGCGAGAAGCCGATCTCCTTGTCGCGCGCCCAATCCAGCACGGCGGTGCACAGCGCGCCCGACTGGGACACGAAGGCCAGCTTGCCCGGCAGCGCGCTTTCATGGGCATAGCTGGCGTTGAGGCCGATGCTGGGGACCAGGATTCCCATGCTGTTGGGGCCCAGCAGGCGCATGTCGTTGGCTTGGGCGACCGCCAGTGCTTCGTCGAGCTTGGTGGTGCCGTCGTCGTTGCGTACCAGATGGAGGCCGGCCGTCATGATGCAGGCCGCCTTGGTACCGCGTTCGGCAAGGGTCGACAGGATGCCGGGAATGGTTTCGGGCTTTTGCACGCAGACCAGGGCCAGGTCGGGCGCCTGGGGCAGGCAGGCCACATCCGGATAGGCCAGCACGCCCGCCACCGAGGGATGATCCGGCGTGACGGGCATCACCGGTCCGGCGAATTCCGATCTCAGCAGATTGCGCATGACCAGGGCGCCGATGCTCTTGGGCGCGTTGGACGCGCCGATGACGGCGATGGACTTCGGACGGAAGAGGGCCTTGAGATTACGGGTGCTCATGGGGTGTCCCGAATAGTGACCATGGAATGGTTCTGAGTTGGAGCATAGGCGGGACGGTTGTGCGCCGCAACATCCTCTCGCGACATGACCGCCATGTTCTCATAATGATCTTGGTCACGAAGCCGTCATTGTACCGGAGTCGAAGGATCGGTATATTTTGCGGCGCAATATGGCCGCGTCACAAGCCGTCGAGGGAATCAGTCATGGTCGAAATGATGAAAAACCGGGTCTTCGCCGATATCAAGGTCGGTGATACGGCTACACTCGAGCGCACTTGCTCCATGAAGGATGTCGAGCTTTTCGGCGTCGCCACCGGGGATTTGAACCCCACGCATTACAGCGCCGAAAGCGCCGAGAAATTCGCCCATCATCGCAAGGTGGTCGCTCATAGCATGTGGGGCGCCTCGCTGCTTTCCGCACTGCTGGGCAACGAATTGCCCGGACCGGGCACCGTCTATCGCAGCCAGGATCTTGATTTCAAGCTTCCGGTCGAGGTGGGCGATACCGTGATCGTCAGCATCACCGTCAAGGAGAAGATCGCGCCCGCCGATGTGGTGTTCGACTGCAAGGCGGTGAACCAGAGGGGCGAGGCCGTTTTCACTGGCCGCGCCCAGGTGATCGCGCCGACCGAGACGGTGTCGCAGCCGCGCATGGAACTGCAGGAGGTCGCTCTGCGCCGCCGCCACCATGTGTTCGAGGACATCATCACCCGCTGTTCCGATCTGGCGCCCATTTCGGTGGCGGTGTGCCATCCCTGCGATCAGGTTTCCCTGGAAGGACCGGTGGAAGCCGCCCGTCTCGGACTGATCGACCCGATCCTGATCGGTCCGGAAAGCAAGATCCGCTCGGTGGCCAAGGAATTCGGCTTCGATCTGACCGGTCTGCGCATCGTCGATACCGCCCATAGCCATGAATCGGCGGAACGTGCCGTGGCCATGTGCCGGTCGGGCGAGGCCGAGGCGCTGATGAAGGGCTCGCTGCACACCGACGAGATGATGCACGAGGTGGCGTCGCGCGATAAGGGTCTGCGGACCGCCCGGCGTATCAGCCATGTCTTCGTCATGGATGTGCCTACCTATCCCCGCACCCTGCTGATCACCGACGCCGCCATCAATATCTACCCGACCCTGGAGGACAAGGCCGACATCCTGCAAAACGCCGTTGAACTGGCGCATGTTCTGGGTGTCGAGGTGCCGAAGGTTGCCATCCTCTCGGCGGTCGAGACCGTCTATCCCAAGATCAATTCCACCATCGAGGCGGCTGCCCTGTGCAAGATGGCCGATCGCGGCCAGATCACCGGCGCCCTGCTGGACGGTCCGCTCGCCTTCGACAACGCCATCAGCGAGGAAGCGGCCAAGATCAAGAAGATCAATTCGCCGGTGGCCGGTCGCGCCGACATCCTGCTGGTCCCCGATCTGGAGGCCGGCAATATGCTCGCCAAGCAGCTGTCCTATCTGGCGGAGGCCGATGCCGCCGGAATCGTGCTTGGCGCCCGGGTGCCGATCGTGCTCACCAGCCGCGCCGACAGCGCCAAGGCCCGCCTTGCGTCCTGCGCGGTGGCGGTGCTGTTCGCCCATGCCCGGCGTGCCAAGGCTTAATTCCGGATTTATCGTCATTCCCGCTTTCGCGGGGGTGACGAGGGAAGAAAATCGGACGCTGCCCGCTTGTTTGAATTAGGATTTATTGACATGCGCGACGGAATTCTGGTCATCAATGCTGGGTCTTCCAGTATCAAATTCTCGCTCTACATCGCCAACGGCGACGAAAAGCCCTTGCTGTCGTGCAAGGGGCAGGTGGAAGGCATCAACGTCTCGCCGCATTTCGTCGCCAAGGCGCCCCACGGCGCGGTACTGAACGAGCAGCGTTGGCCCGATCAACCCAATCTGAGCCATTCCGCCCTGTTCAAATACATGATCGATTGGATCGAGAGCCAGTTGGGCGACGCGCAACTGAAGGCGGCCGGTCACCGGGTGGTTCACGGCGGGTCGCAATATGCCCAGCCCCTGCTGATCGACGACGATCTGATGGTGGAATTGGAGAAGTTGGTGCCGCTGGCGCCCTTGCACCAGCCGCATAATCTGGCCCCCATCCGGGCGCTGAAGGAGGTCCATCCCGAGCTGTTGCAGGTGGCTTGCTTCGATACCGCCTTCCACCGCTCCAATCCCTGGACGTCGCAAAGCTTCGCCCTGCCGCGCAAGATCACCGGCGAGGGTGTGAAGCGCTATGGCTTCCACGGCCTGTCCTACGAATATATCGCCCGCCAGTTGGGCCAGATTGCTCCGGCGGTGGCGCGGGGCAAGGTGGTGGTGTGCCATCTCGGTTCCGGCGCTTCCATGTGCGCCATTTCCGAGGGCAAGAGCATCGCCAGCACCATGGGCTTCACCGCCCTGGACGGCCTGCCCATGGGGACGCGGACCGGCACCCTGGATGCTGGCGTCGTGCTCTACCTGCTGCAGCAAAAGGGCATGAGCGCCAAGGAAATCGAGGACATGCTTTACAAGCAGTCCGGCCTGATCGGCGTGTCGGGGGTTTCAAACGACATGCGGGTGTTGCTGGAAAGCTCGGAACCCCACGCCGCCGAGGCGGTGGAACTGTTCGTCTACCGCATCTCGCGGGAACTGGGGTCGCTGGCCGCCGCCATGGGCGGCATCGACGCCCTGGTCTTCACCGCTGGCATCGGCGAGCATTCGCCCAAGGTGCGTTCCTTGGTCTGCGAGCATGCCCAGTGGCTCGGCGTCACCATCGACGAGGACGCCAATAAGCACAATGCCCAGTTGATCAGCACCATCGACAGCCCGGTGTCCATCTGGGTCATTCCCACCGACGAGGAAATGATGATCGCCAAGCACACCCGCGAGGTTCTGCATTCCATCAAGGCATAGGCCAAGCGGCCGCCCGCTAAATCATCCGCTTGGCCTTCGCTATGTTTTGGGCCGCTATACCTAGTATTTCTGGTCAAACCTATCGGGACCGGGCAAACTGGCGCCGACCTTTTGAAGGCTATGGGGAAGCGGCCTGATGCGGAAACTTAAGATCACCATTGGACACGTCGTCCTGCATGTGGATGGCTATGACTGCAAGACGACCGACGCCATCTTGGCGGCGGTGCCGTTCGAGACCAGGGCGGCCATCTGGCAGGGCGAGGTCTATTTCCAGGCGCCGGTGCATGCGGACCGGGACGACAATGCCCGCGACGTGGTGGAACCGGGTGAATTGGCCTTCCGTCACGAAGGCGAATCCATCGTCATCGGCTATGGGCCGACTCCCTGTTCCGAGGGCGACGAGATCCGCCTTGCCATTCCCGCCAATATCTGGGGCCGCACCCCCGACGATCTCGGCAAATTGGCGGAGGTCGAGGCGGGCGAACTGGTCAAGGTCGAGGCGGCGGATTAGTCCCATGCGGCTTGCAATGGCCTTGATGGTGTCCTTGGCGTTATCGTCCCTGGTGGGCGGCTGTGCCTTGCCCGATCTGGTCGCCCATGCGGTCAAGGAAGTGGAAAAGTCCCAGCGGGACGGAGCGGCCCCCGCCAGCCAACAATCCCCGGCCACGCAGACTCGGACGGAAGAAGAGCCTCCGGCACCGGTCAGCGCGCCCCAGCCCCACCGCAATTCCGTCACGGTGGAAGAGATTCCCGCGAAGTAGGGGGAGTAACAGGGGGCGGAAAACGACCGTCATTCCCGCGAAAGCGGGAATCCATGCGTCAGCCCCTCAATATCTTATGGCTAAAGCCCGGTCTTGCGCCGACATGGACCCCCGCCTGCGCGGGGGTGACGATAAAAAGGGGGCTGGAACGCTTTCTTCCACAGCCTGTCAAAGCTGGCGGCGGCCTTCGGTGCTGATGGCCGCCTTCAGGTCCATGTCACCGGCCTCGCCATCCTCGATGATATGGTCGTGCCGCTTGTCCTTGGCCCGTTGGCCGATTTCGGCCAGTTCGCCCAGGTTATGCTCAAGCTTGGCCAGCACGCCCAGCATCTCGTCGGCCAGGGGCCGATCATCCATCAGATTGGCGTAGCGCTTGATATTGAAGGCGAAATGCCGGATCAGCTTGATATTGTCGCGAAAGCTGCGTGGCCGCCGCACGAAGATGCGATGGGAACTGCGGATGTTCTTGATGAACATGGTGACCAGGGCGTGGACGAATTTATCCGTCGCCCCCAGCTTGCGAGCGAACAGCGGTTCGGGGATCCTGGTGACGGAACTATCCAGGGCCGCAACGGCAGTGGCCATGCGGATGGAACGGTCGATCACCGCCATTTCGCCGAAGATCTCGCCCGGCTTGATGGAATCCAGCTCGACGCGCTGGCCTTCCACCTGCTGGAAGATGACGACCTTGCCCTTTTCCAGGATATAGGCGGCATCGCCCTCGTCCCCCTGGCGGAACAACACGGTTCCCGCCGGGATGGTCAGCTTCTCCAGCTTTGGTTCAGCGGGAGGAGGGGGGGAGGTGACGGCGCTGTCCATGTTGTCGCTCATTCGGTTGGGGGTGAGGCTTCGGCCGCGGCTTTCGCCGAGGATTTGGCCTTGCCGCGCAGGGCGCCGAACACGCCAACGCCGATCATCAATAGCACAAAGCCGAATAACACGTACCATTTGCTGTCGCCCAGCCAGTCTTCCAGCTTGCGACCGAGGAAGAATCCGCCCCAGGCGAAGCTATGCGCCCAGATGGCGGCGGCGATAAAATTGAGGACCAGATATTTCACCCGAGGCACCCCGGCGATGCCGACAATGAATGGGGCCAAATTCCGCACTCCGTAGATCCACCGGAATGACAAAATGAATATGGCCGGGGTTCGATTGACGGCGTCGAAAGCCCATTCGATCCGAGAACCGAGGCCAGGCCACCGGTTCAGCAGGGGGGTGCCGTATTTACGGCCGATATAATAATAAAGCTGGTCGCCAAAGAAGCTGCCGGTCAGGGCCGCCAGGGCCAGCAATTCAACACTGATATTGAAGCGGCCTTCGGAGGCAAGAACCCCGGTAACGATCACCACGGTTTCGCCTTCGACGAAGGTCCAGGCAGTGATGAACGGATAAAGCAGGAAGCCGTATTCCTTCAGAACGTGGAGAACGAGATCTTCCAAAGGGGCTCCTGGGGGAAAGGAAACAATTCAATACCGCCCGTAAAAATCCGGCAATAAGGGGCCATGCGTCAATGTCGAAATGCGGCGATTACAAAATCGTCACGGGGCGGTGGTCGGGGAGCGGGGACCAATGCGATTGACGTGACCCATCTTGCGGCCGGGCCGGGCTTCCGACTTGCCGTAAAGGTGCAGCTTCGCCCTGGGATCGTGAAGGATTTCAAGCCATTGGTTCACGTCGTCGCCGATGAGATTCTTCATGACGGCGTCGGAATGGCGTTCCGGCGAGCCCAGCGGCAGGCCGCAGACGGCGCGGATGAACTGCTCGAACTGATCGGTCAGGCAGGCGTCCATGGTCCAATGGCCGGAATTATGCGGCCGGGGCGCCATCTCATTGGCCAGCAGGCCGGTCTTGGTGACGAACAGCTCCACCGCCAGCAGTCCAACCACCCCCAAAGCCTCGGCGGCGCGATGGGCGATATCCATGGCCTGGTCCGCCATGGCGGCTGAAATGGGAGCGGGGGCGGTGGTGGTGTCGAGGATGTGGTTGGTGTGTACGTTCCACACCGGATCGAAGGCGGCCCATTGACCGTCCAGGCCCCGCGCGACGATCACCGAGATCTCGCCCTCGAAATCGATGAAGCCTTCCAGCACTCCGACGTCGGCACCGTTCAGGCCGCTGCCCAGTTCGCCCCAGGCCTGGGCCAGATCGGTTTCGGCGGTGATCTTAACCTGGCCCTTGCCGTCATAGCCCATGCGGGCGGTCTTCAGCACCGAGGGACGGCCGAGCTCTCCCACCGCCCTGGTCAAGTCATCGAGGGAATTGACCTCGCGCCACGGCGCCGTCTCGATGCCGATGGAGTTGAAGAATTTCTTTTCGCTGATGCGGTCCTGGGCCACTTCCAGCACGCTCCAGCACGGACGAACCGGCGCATGAGCGGCCATGCGCCGCACGCTTTCGGCGGGAATGTTCTCGAACTCGAAGGTCACCACGTCCACCGTGCAGGCGAAAGCCTCGATGGCGGCGTGGTCGGAATAGTCCGCCACGGTGGAAACCGCCGAGACCTGAGCCGCCGGACCGTCGGCCTCGGGCGAGTAGATGTGGACCAGATAGCCCAGCTTGGCCGCCGCCAGCGCCGCCATGCGGCCCAACTGACCGCCGCCGACGACACCGATGGTGCTGCCGGGCGGCAGCGGTCTTGCTTCCGATGGAGCGCTCACGGGCGGATCAGGTCGGGATTTTCGGGATCGACCGGAGCGACGGCCACCGATTCGGTCTGACGGGCGCGCCAGGACTCCAGGGCGGCGTCGAGCTTGGGGTCCATCAGGGCGAGAACGGCGGCAGCCAGCAAGGCGGCGTTGATGGCCCCGGCCTTGCCGATGGCCAGGGTTCCCACCGGGATTCCGCCGGGCATCTGCACGATGGACAGCAGCGAGTCCTGGCCTTTCAGGGCTTTGCTTTCCACTGGAACCCCGAACACCGGCAGCGAGGTCATGGCGGCGGTCATGCCTGGAAGATGGGCGGCGCCACCGGCGCCCGCGATGATGATCTTGAGGCCGCGCGACTTGGCGGTTCCGGCATAGTCATAGAGCCGCTTGGGCGTGCGATGGGCCGAGACCACGCGGGTCTCGAAGGCGATGCCCAGCTCGGCCAGGGTGGCGGCGGCGTGGCGCATGGTCTCCCAGTCGGACTGGCTGCCCATGATGATGCCGACCTGAGGCCCCGAAACACTGACCATGCGGCTCGCCTCGCCGAAGGGGGTTAAAGAAAGGGCGGAATTATAGGGATCGGCGACCGGGAAGCAAGGATGTATTGCCGAAATATCGGACACACCCCCATGATCATGATAGAATCCATGACTTCGACCTGGGTGTGATATGGCCAATCAGTTCCGTAGCGAGCCGGTCCGTTCCATCGGTCACGTCAATGAGTACGTGCGCGACCAGGATCACCATCACTCCGGGCATCAATCCCCCTATCCCCCGAACGAGCCGCCGCCGACCGAGCATACCGAGGCCGACGTGGCGTCCATTCTCGGCCTGCCCGAGGCGCTGGTCACTCCGGCGGTGATGTCCTCGGTGACCCGCATCCTGGCGGAGGTGGACCGGCTGCGCTGGCTGGACGCCCAACATCGCCGCCGACAATCCTATCTGGAGGGACTGGCGGACCGCGATCCCGTGGTGGCGGCGCTGAACCGGCGCGGCTTCATGCGGGAGCTGGAGGCCTTGCTATCGGCGGGCAGCGGCGACGGCACCCTGGTGGTGCTGCACGTGGTCGGCATCGAGCAAATCCGTCAGGTTCAGGGCATGATCGCGGGTGACGGCGCCTTGCGGCACATTTCGGCCAATCTGGTGGGATCGTTGCGGTCGTCCGATCTTGTCGGGTTGTTGGGCGTCACCGATTTCGCCGTGCTGATGGCCGCCACCGACCTTTGGTCGGCGCGCGAGAAGGTGCGTGACGTGATGGAGCGCATCAATTCCCAGCCCTATATATGGCTCGGCCAGCCCTATAGCTTCGCCATGTTCTCCGGCTATCATGTCCTGGTCCCGGGGGAAAGCGCCGAGGCCGCCCTGGGGGCGGCCGACCGGGCGCGGCGGGGCCTGCCCGACTGAGCCCTGAAGCGGTCTGATGGAATTAGTCCGGTTTGGTCGTTGAAGCCGACGACTTACCACCAAGACACCAAGGACACCAAGAGGCCGACACGGTTGCTTGCGCTCCGTCTTGCCCGGACTTGTTCCGGGCATCCACGCCGATCAGTCGAGGGCAATCGGGTGAACGACGATGCCCCCCTTTCTCCCTCTCCCGCAAGCGGGCGAGGGAATTTCGGCAAGGGTTCCTTCACCCGATTGCCCTGCCGAACAGTCGAATTCATTGCGTCATGGAACGCTATGGGGCGTTGTGGCGGTGCCGCGTGGATACGCAGGACAAGCCCGCGCATGACGAAAATAAGGAAAAGACCCCTTGGTGTCCTTGGTGCCTTGGTGGTGAATCCGCGGCGGCGGCCATGGAACCGGTGGTCGGACATTAAACTGGACTGGCGTGGATCAAGCCCGCGCATGACGAAGAACGTGGGCGCTTCCGCTTAAACCAGACAAACTCTAGTTGATGACCGGCGGCATGATCCAGCCCGACTGCAGCGCGATGCGAACCGCCTGGGCGCGATTGGCGGCGCCGATCTTGCGATAGACGTTGCGCAGATGAACCTTGATGGTGATTTCCTGAAGGCTCAGGGCGATGGCGATTTCCTTGTTGGTGCGGCCTTCGACCAGTTGGGCGAGGATTTCGCCCTCGCGCCGCGACAGCTTGTCGAAGGGCGGCGGCACGACGGCTGACTTGGCGGCGGGCGGCAGGCTTCCCTGATTGGCGGGATCCTCGAAGAAGGAGCTGGACGGCAAATAGGTCTCGCCCGACAGAACCAGCCGCAGCGCGTTGACCATGGCGGCGCCACTGACCGTCTTGGGGATGAAACCGGCGGCACCGGCCTGAACGGCGGCGAAGACATGGTCGCGGGTGGAATAGCCGGAAACGATAACCACGGGAACGTTGGGGATCTTGGCCTTGATTTGCTGCAAGCCATTCAGCCCTTCCATGCCCGGCATCATCAGATCCAACAGCACCAGCGACAGATTGGGAGACTTTTCCACCATGGCGATGGCCTCGCCAAGGGTGGCGGCGTCAAGAATATCGGCCTGGGCATCGAGTTCATGAAGGAATGGCCGCAACCCGTCGCGGACCAGCTTATGGTCATCGGCCACCAAGATCTGCATGCGTCCCGCTCCCGAAAATCCCATCGTCGTCCAACCCTAACCTACCTGAAAGTATAAACAACCCACTTATCTCAGACAATGCAAACGATGCGGTCCAAATTAAAAAAGCTATTCAGCCGGAGGTTGGAGGAACTCGGCGATGATCTCGCCCAAAGTTCCAAGAGCGAGAGGTTTCTTGAGGACGGCGCAGCGGTCGTCTTGCAGGCTGTCGGCGATCCGCTCGGTGGCGCCGAGATGGCCGGTGACGATGATGATGGGTTGCAGCGGATCGAAATCACGTAGCTTTTCAACAAGTTCCTCGCCATTGCCGGCAGGCATGCGGAGATCGGTGATGACCACATCGGCTGGGTCGCTTGAAAACAACGACCACGCTTCCTCGCCGGTTCCGGCGACGCTGACCCGGCATCCAAGGGCCTTGAGGTAGTGCCCCAGGGACTCGGCGGCGGCGGTTTCGTCATCGACCACCAGCACATGGGCATTGCCGAAGGCGCCGTGGGATGGGGCGCAAGGCGGCAGCGATGCGGGGAAGGGCTGCATCTCATGGGCCAGTGGCAGTTGGATGACGAAGGCGGCGCCGCTATCGCTTGCCAAAGCCTGTAGATGCCCCCCCATGGTGGCGATCAGGGTGAAGCTGACCGACAAGCCCAGGCCGGTTCCGCGTCCGGCTTCCTTGGTGGTGAAGAACGGTTCGAAGATTCGGGCGCGAATGGCATCGGGGATGCCGGGGCCGTTGTCGACGATACGGATCAGCAATTGATTGGAATCGTGTCTGGCGCTGACTGAAATCTTGCCGTTCCAGTCCCGTGGCATGCCGCCTTTGACATCCTTGAGCGCATGATGGGCATTGTTCAACAGATTCATCACGACCTGTTCGAGCTGGACGCGGCGACCGCGTACCGGCGAGGCTCGGTGGGGCGGCGTCAATTCAATCGTGATTCCATCCGGCTTGAGTTGCCCGGACAAGACATCGATGGCCGACTTGACCGAATCCATGGCGTCGAACACTTGAAGCGGCGTGGCATCTCGGCGGCTGAAGATACGGATGTCGTCGATGATCTCGGCGGCCCGCTCCGATTGTTCCGCCACCAATTGGAATTGCTGGGCCTGCCATTCCGCCGTGGCCTTGCCGCGTTCGATCAGCATCAGGGCGCCCTCGGATGCCAGACGGATGATGTTGAGAGGTTGCGACAATTCGTGGACCAATCCGGCGGCCATCTCTCCCAACGTGGCGAGCTTGGCGGTCTGGAGCATCTGGTCCTGCGCCTGGGTGCGTTCAGTGATATCGCGAATGGTCAACAGGCGAGCCGCCATTCCCCGGAAGGTAATGGCGCAGGCGGTCACCTCGGCGTCGAAAATGCGGCCATCCAGGCCGACGAGCTTGTATTGGCCGAGATAGGGACCGGGCGGCGGCTCCGCGATGCGCGATATGGCCATGGTCCTCGACTCGTCGTGCACCATGTCCAGCAGCGGCCGCCCCACCAAGGTTACATCCGGACCGGCTCCGAACACTTCCGACGAGGCGGGATTGGCGAACAAAATGGTTCCGTGGCTATGCACCAGGATGGCGTCGGGCGCCATCTCGATCAGCGAACGGTACCGTTCCTCGCTCTCCGCCAATTCACGGGCGGTCTGGTCATGGCGCGCCTTCATTCGCAGCGCTGAAATGCCGTGCGCCAGATTTCCCGCGATGCCGGTCAGCAATCTTACGGTCAAGGGATCGAACGCATTCGGCTGTTCGGAGTAAAACATCAAGGCGCCGATTCTCGCCTCGCCTTCACCGATGGGCAAGGCGATGGTGGAACGAAAGCCGTATTCCCGCGCCGCGTCGCGCCATGGGGCAAAGCGGGGGTCTGCTTCGGTGTCCGAGACGATGCAGGGTTGGCCGCTGCGGATGGCCACGCCGGTCGGGCCGTCGCCGGATTCCCCTTCCCCCCACGATACTTCGATCCGATCGAGATAGTCGAGCGCCGTGCCCGCGCTGGCGATGGGCATGACCAATTTGCCGGGAGCGGGGCGGGCATAGCCGATCCAGGTCAGGCGATAGCCCGCCACTTCGGCGCCGATGCGACAGATGTCGTCTAACAGGTCGTATTCGTCGGTGGCGTGAACCAGGGCTTCGGTGGAGCGGGTCAAGATGGTGACGGCGCGGTTCACCGAACGGGTCTGGTCATCGGCACGCTGCCCTGTCATCCGCCGCTCCCTAAATTGAACCTCATGGACATGATGATAAGGCCGACCGGCGGCTTCGCCAAATTTATATGCGGGGAGTGCTTGAGCGGGGGCCTGTCTCGTGGTTTCCTCTCGCCCATGGAGATACCCGGCTCATGAAATTCTTCAAGACACTGGCGCTGACCATCGGTTTCGGGATGTGCGGTATGGCGGCCGAGGCGGCCGAGGCCGCCCTGGAATTGCTGGATGCCGCGACGTCCTATACCGCCGACTTCACCGTCAGCAGTCCGCGCGGCACCTATCGCGGCAAGGTCTGGCACGCCAAGGGACGCGAGCGGCGCGAAGTCGCCACCAGCGGCGGTGGTCAAGCGGTTCTTCTGCGGCGGGATCTGGATGCCGCGTATGTCATGAGCCTGGGGGCAAAGTGGTATGTGGGGGTTTCTATGCAGGCCGCCGGTGCCCTGGCGGGCGGCCTGGACTCCTGGCAGGTCAGCAGAACCAAATTGCGCGAGGAGACGGTCTCGGGGCTTAAAGCAACGAGATGGACCGCCCGTGCCGACGGCCCCAAGGGGGGCTTTACCGGCGATATCTGGACCACACGCGACGGCATCATCGTCAAGGCGGTCGGCGTCGTCGACAATCCCAAGGGCGATGATTCGCCGGTGGAGATGACGCTGTCCGGGCTCAAGGTGGGGGCGGTGGATCAACAAATGCTGGACCTGCCCCACGGCTGGTTCGGCTTCGATCTGCGCAAGGTGCCCGCCGATCGCATCGAGCAGGCCATTGAAGGTATCAAGCCGCTGCTGGAAGGCCGCAAGGGCGGGTGAACCGGCGGGGTTGGTATGGAGCGCGGCCGTCCCGGCCGCTTACCAGGTACGGACGCGGCCGGTATCGATATGGACGAAATCGGATTCGGGATAGATGCCGACGCCGCCGGCCTTGAGCACCTTGGCGGCCTTGCCCACGTGGCGGACCGAATGGCCGGGCAGGCGGATATCCACCGCCTTGCCTTCGGTATGAAGGCTGTGAGTGGCGACACCGTCGCTGTAGGAGGCAAGGATGGCATTGGTGGCCGGCGAGCGATAGCCGCTGATGATGTGGATGGCGCCCTTGGCGCCGACCTTTTTCTGCACCGAGGCCATGAGGTCGAGCAGGCGGGGATCGATGGCGTGGATGGCGCCGTTGCGGTGATCGCGCAGGAAGCGGCTGATCTGGGCAATGGTCTTGGTCTGGTAACGCCCCTCGGCCCAATAGACCGACTTGAGGGATTCACCGGTATGGGTGTTGTAAAGGTGCAGCGAGCGTTCCGGCATGCGGCGGACCGCGGCTTCCACCGGGGTGGAAACCACAAGGGCGGCGGCGGCACCGAATCCCATGGTCAGGAAGCCACGTCGGCTTTTGGCCTGCTCGATCATTCCCCCTCCCTTATTCGGCCCCAAGGCACTCCCTCCTCGGGTGGGCACCTTAATACCATTCGGGAGGTGGCGGGAGTCAACACTCCCGTCGAGCCTTAAGGAATTTTAATCTTATAGCCGGTCCGACGACAGGTTGGTTGCCGTGCGTTGGCCCGGTTGCCGCGCCTTTTCCAAGACCGGCGCAAGGCGGCGGTCATGACCATAGAGATCGTCGCGGAAATGTATTCCGCCGTCCTCGTCCGCCCAGGCGGTGATGTACAGCAGATAGACCGGCAGAGTGCGTTCCAGCATCAGGGTGCGGGTGGTCGGGTTGGCCGCGATGTTTTCGTCCAGACGTCCCTGCCAGCGCGACCCCAACGTCATCTCCGCCAATTCGATGGGGCGCTCCAGCCGGACGCAGCCATGGGAGAGGGCGCGATAGGTGCGGCCGAACACCCTGCGATTGTTGGTGTCGTGCATGTAGATGTCGTCGGAATCCTTCAGATTGAACTTCACCCGCCCCAAAGCGTTGTCGGGGCCTGGCGGCTGCCGCAGCCGGTAGGGGAACTTCTTGCCGATGGCGTTCCAGTCGATGCCGTCACCGGCGGCTTCCGGGCTGTCCATGGGATATTCGGTGATCTTGAGATTGCTGGTCGTCAGGTAATTGGGATCGCGCCGCAGCTTGGGCAGGATCTCCTTGTTGGCGATGGACGGCGGCACCGACCATGGCGGATTGAGGACCAGCGAATTCATGGTGGCGTTCATGCTGGGCGTCGGATGCTTCTGATCGCCGACCACCACACGCATGCTGAGGACGACGGCGCCGTCCTCCACCACGTCGAGCATGGTGGCCGGAATATTGACCGCGATGTGATGGCGGCCGGGAGTGCGGGTCATCCAACGCCAGCGTTCCAGATTGACGGCGATCTGGCGGGCGCGGGATTCGGCGCTGACATTCAGATTGGTGAGGGTGCGGGCACCGATGGTTCCGTCGGCCTCCAATCCGTGGCGCGTCTGGAACCGCTTTACCGCTTCGACCACCGGAGCATCGAATTCGCGGCCCTCGGCATATTCGGCGGCCAAATCGCCCGAGGCAATCAGGCGCTTTCGCAAGACGGGAAGGCGGTCGTCGGCTTCGCCAGGCACCATCTTGGGGCCGTCGGGCAGGCTGGGCCAGCCTCCGGCTGCCGCCATGGCCCTGGTCTTTTCAAGGGCCTGCTTCAGCCGCGCATAGCCGACGAAACCGGGGGCAGCGGCGGCCGAAACGCCAGCCAGCGGTTTGCCGTCCGCCAATTGACGCAAGAAGGAGAGGGCGTCGAAATGCCCCCTGGTGTCATGGCCAAAGCCGCCATAGGCCCGCTCGGGCGGCACCGCGCCGATGGCAAGGTCGCGTCCGAAGCGCATCAGCGCGGCGCTGACGGCCACATCGCGTTGCACATCGCCGTCCACGGCAGGCAGGACATAGGCACTCGGCGCAAGTCCTTCGGTAATGGCGATCTCCCGTATCTCGGCCAATAGGGCCGTGGCACGGGATTCCGACCAAGCCGTTTGGCCCTGGCGCTCGCGATAGAAATCTCGTAGCGCCTTGGTGTCGGCCGAGGGATCCACCAGCGTGGCCACGTTCAGCGCGGCATCGAACTTTTGCGGAAGTGCGACGGTCTGCGACCAGGCGGGCGACACGAATCCCACCGCCAGCCCGGACATCAAGACGACACGAAAAATTGGGGTAAGCGGCAATATGACCTCTGACCCGACGGGCGGGCGCTGGCGAATGGTTCCTTGGAATCGATATCGATCCAAACCGCCTCACTGTCAACGGTCAAGCGTGGATTATCACATAATATTCCTATCCCTGGGCCCAGGGCAGTCCATCGGCCTTCCATCCGGCGGTGACGCCGCGGTGCTTGGCGGCGTCATGGGGGCCTTCGAATCCCTCGGATACGTTCCATGCGGAGCCATAGCCGACGCCGGTCAGATATTCCGCCGCCGCCTTGGAACGCACGCCGGAACGGCACAGCAGCAGCACCGTGTCGTCCTTTTTCACGCCATGGGCCGCCAGTTGGTCGGCGAATGCGTCGTTGCGGGCCATGGAGGGGAATACCTGCCATGACACAAGAAGAACTTGCTTTCCGAGCGTGGCGAGATCAGGAACGCCGACAAAGGACCATTCGGCCTGGGTTCGGACATCCACCAGCTTGGCGTTCGGCTCGGCGCAAAGCCGCTCCCAGGCTTGGTTTGGGCTGAGGTCACCGGCATAGTCGGCATGCTTATGCTGGATCGGGGCGTCGGTCATGGTATTTGGCTCCAGGGTTATAAACTACACATAGTCTACTGCATAATGGGATTATACTACACAAAAACATGTTGACCAATGTGTAAAATACGGAGTAATTCGTACTTCATTGCAGACATACACCTGTCTGTGTGTGAAACAAAGAGGCCCAAGCCATGAAAGATGCCACTCACGCAGGTCTGGACGCTATCGAGCCGTTGGTTCGCATGTCCGATCTGACGGAATACCGCCAGGCTCTCCAGCGCCGCCTGACCGGGGAGTGGGATGATGAGCGGTTCACCGCCTTCCGTCTGCGCTTCGGCGTCTATGGTCAAAAGCAGGCCGGGGTCCAGATGGTCCGCATCAAGATTCCCGGCGGCATCGTCCCGACGCCGTGGCTGAAAGCCCTGGCGCGGGTCAATCGCACCTTTGCCCAAGGTCCGGCCCATATCACGACCCGGCAGGATTTCCAGCTGTATTACGTGCCGCTCGATCGCACGGCCGATATGCTGGAAGACCTCTATACCCACGGCATCACCACCCGCGAGGCTTGCGGCAACACTCTGCGCAACATGAGCGCTTGCTCGCTGGCTGGGGCCTGCCCGCGTGAACTGGTGGACGCCGGGCGCGTCGCCGAGCAGCTTTCGCGCAGCTGGATTCGCCATCCGCTGGTCCAGCACATGCCCCGCAAGATGAAGTTCACCGTTTCGGGCTGCGCCACCGATTGCGGCGCCTCGCCCATCCACGATCTCGGCTTCATCGCCACGGAGAAGGATGGCCGCAAGGGCTTCCGGGTTCTGGCGGGCGGCGGCCTCGGCGGACAGCCCATCATGGCGGCGGAAGTTCTCTCCTTCGTGGCTGAAGAAGACTTGCCGGTGGTGGTCGAGGCGACGGCGCGGCTGCATCAGCGCTATTCCAACCGTCGCGACCGTTCGCTGGCCCGTTTGAAATTCGTCTTGAAGCGGTTCGGCGCGGAAAAGTTCGTCGCTTTGTTCCAGGAGGAATTCGAGCGCTTGAAGGGACTGCAGCAGCGGCCCTGGCAGCCGCTCGCATGGCGAAAGCCCACCGAGGCGGCCGTCGACCGCACGCCGTCGGGCGTCGTCGCCAGCCATGACGGCAGTGCGGCGGTGGTGATCTATGCGCCGCTGGGGCTGTTCACCTCGGATCAACTGGACCAGCTGCATGATATCGCTGTGGCGGCCGGGGTGTCGCAGCTGCGCACCACTCGGGATCAGAAGATCGCCATGTTGGGCGTCGCCAAGGACATGGTCGCCGCCGTCATCGCCGCGGTGAAGGCCATCGGCTTCGACGTTCCCGCCCAGGCCGAGGACGTGCCCGACGTGGTGTCGTGCCCCGGTACCACCACCTGCCGCATCGGCATCACCAATTCCCAGAGTTTCGGACTCCAGGTCGAGAAAGAAGCCCATGGCGATGTCTTGGCGCGCGGCGTTTCCGTCCATGTGTCGGGCTGCCAGAATTCCTGCGGCCTGCATCACGTGGCCGATATCGGCCTGCACGGCATGGGCAAGAAGATCGACGGCAAGGCGGCGCCGCATTACCAGCTGCATTTCGGCGGCGACGCCACCCGTGGCGTGGTCGGCTTCGAAGGTCCGGTGATCGCCGCCCGTCTCGCCAATCAGGCGGTCAAGCTGTTGCAGGCCGCCATCGCTCCGGTGCGGGCGGCGGGCGAGGACATCCGCGCCTGGGCCGAGCGCCAGGGCAAGGACGGCATCAACGCCATCCTGGCGCCGCTGGACGGCATCGGCGGCGACGAGCGCTTCACGGACTGGGGCGATGCCGATGTCTTCCTCGGCCCCCCCAAGGCCAAGGGCGAATGCGCCGCGCCGCAGGTCAGCACCACCTATTACACCGACCTGGCCGATGACGGTCTGGTCAATCTGGATCGCTATCTCGCCCGTGGCCGTTGGCCCGAGGCCCTGAAGGCGGGCGAGGAGGCGACCGTCTACGCCGTCCGTCTGCTGCTGGCCACCAAGGGGATCGTCACCGAGGACGGCGAGGAGTCGGAAAGCGTGTTCGCCCGGCTGCGCGCCGCCAATGCCGGGGCCGAGGCGCTGAACGCCTTTGATTCAGTCCTGGCCGAACGTACTTCGGCCCTGGTCAGCGGCGACGCCGACTCGTATCGCGAGGCGGTGGCCTATTTCATCGACACCGTCGGCATGATCCTGCGCCAGCCTGCGGCGCCGGTGGTTGCCGCCGTGGGCAATCTGGCCGACGTGCTGGTCGAGGTGGCATGATGGATGTGGTGTCGGTCCAGCGCCTGATCGCGGCCTGCGGCCATCTTGATGGCAAGGACTTGTTGGAGGCGGTGCTGTTGGGCGACCTCATGGGCCGCGTCGCGGTGACCTCCTCCTTCGGCGCCGAATCGGCGGTGCTGCTCGATCTGGTCGCCCAGGTGGACCCGGCGACGCCGGTTATCTTCCTCGATACCGGCGAGTTGTTCGACGAGACGGTGGAATACCGCTATCAACTGGAACGGCGGCTGGGGCTGACCAATGTGGTGGTGGTGAAGCCAACCCCCGAGGAATTGGCCGAAGCGGAAGATTTGTGGCGCGCGGATAGCGACCGTTGCTGCGAACTGCGCAAGGTGCGGCCGCTGGCCCGCATCGCCAAGGGCTATGACGCCTTGGTGGATGGCCGCAAGCGCGCCCACGGCGCCGAGCGCCAGCACCTGTCCGCCATCGAGGAGGTCGGTGGCGTGATCAAGATCAGCCCGCTGGCCAATTGGTCGGCGGAGGAGGTCGAGACGGCTTTCAAGACTCGCGATCTGCCGCGTCATGCCCTGGTTTCCCAGGGTTACCGCTCCATCGGCTGCTGGCCTTGCACGCGGCCGACCGCCGAGGGAGAATCACCCCGCGCCGGACGTTGGGCGGGGCAGGCCAAGACCGAATGCGGCATTCACACCAACGACCTCGGCCGCGACGGCGCCGGACTTTAGAGCTTAGAGAGATCAGAAAAATGAGCATGACCGACCTCGATGCCTTGGAAGCGCAGTCCATCTACATCCTGCGCGAGGCCTTCAACCGCCTCGACAAGATCGCCATGTTGTGGTCCATCGGTAAGGACTCCAACGTCATGCTGTGGCTGGCCCGCAAGGCCTTTTTCGGCCATGTGCCGTTCCCGGTGCTGCATGTGGACACCCATCACAAGATCCCCGAGATGATCGAGTTCCGCGACCGCGTCGCCAAGGAATGGAAGCTGCCGCTCATCATCGGCGAGAACACCGCCGCCCTGGCCGCCGGAATGGGGCCGCACGAAGGTCGCGTCAACTGCTGCACAGCTTTGAAGACGGATGGCTTGAAGGCGCTGTTGGCAGAGCATGGCTTCACCGGCGTTATCGCGGGAATTCGTCGCGACGAAGAGGGCACGCGGGCCAAGGAACGGGTGTTCAGCCCGCGCACCGAGGACGCCGGTTGGGACTTCAAGGACCAGCCGCCCGAGTTCTGGGACCAGTTCAAGACCGATTTCGCGCCGGGCACCCATCTGCGCATCCATCCGCTGCTGGCCTGGAGCGAGCTGGACGTCTGGCGCTATATCCAACGCGAAGAGATTCCCATGGTCAGCCTGTATTTCGCCAAGGACGGCAAGCGCTACCGCTCGCTGGGCTGCGCGCCCTGCACCGGTTCGGTGGCGTCCACCGCCTCGACGGTGGCCGAGATCATCGAGGAATTGGAGACCACCCGCATCTCCGAGCGTTCGGGCCGCGCCCAGGACAAGGAATCGGAAGACGCCTTCGAACGGCTGCGTGCCGGCGGCTATATGTGAGCCAAGGAACAGACATCATGAGCAAGACCGCCACCGCCCTTCAAACCCAATATTCCGAGGCTCCCGTGTCCAATGCCCATAGCTCCGCCCCCATGAAGATCGTCGTGGTCGGTCACGTCGATCACGGCAAGTCGACCCTGGTGGGCCGTATCCTCAGCGAAACCGGCGCCCTGCCCGAGGGCAAGGTGGAATACCTCAAGGAAGTCTGTGAAAAGCGTGGCATGCCGTTCGAATGGGCCTTCGTCATGGACGCCCTGCAGGCCGAACGCGACCAGGGCATCACCATCGACACCGCCCAGATCCGCTTCGCCACGCCGTTCCGTCCCTATGTGATCATCGACGCGCCGGGCCACAAGGAATTCCTCAAGAACATGATCACCGGGGCGGCCTCCGCCGAGGCCGCCGTGCTGGTGATCGACGCCGACGAAGGCGTCCAGGAGCAGTCGCGGCGTCACGGCTATCTGCTGCACCTGCTGGGCCTGCGCCAGATCGCGGTGGCGGTCAACAAGATGGATCTGGTGAATTTCGGCCAAGCCCGCTTCGAGGAGGTCAAGGCCGAGATCACCGTCTATCTCAATTCCATCGGCGTCCAGCCCACCCATGTCATTCCGGTGGCGGCGCGCTCGGGCGTCAACATCTCCGGTCCGGCGGCCGAGACGCCCTGGTACAAGGGCCCCAGCGTGCTGGCCGCCCTGGACGGCTTCGAGGCTGCCAAGCCCGCCACCGATCTGGCGCTGCGCTTTCCCGTCCAGGATGTCTACAAGTTCGATCAGCGCCGCATCATCGCGGGGCGCATCGAATCGGGACGTCTCAAGGTGGGCGACACCCTGGTTTTCGCCCCCACCGGCAAGTCGGCCCGGATCGCTTCCATCGAGACCTGGGGTGTCAATGCGACCGTCGCGGTCTCCGCCGGGGCGGGGCAGTCCATCGGCGTCACCCTGGACGAGCAGATCTTCATCGAGCGCGGCCAGGTCGCCAGCCTCGCCGAGCGGGCGCCGTCGGTATCGCACACCCTGCGGGCGCGGCTGTTCTGGCTGGGCCGCAATGGGCTGAAGGTTGGCTCGCGCTACAAGCTGAAGCTGGCCACCGCCGAATACGCCGTCGAGGTCATCGCCATCGAGCGCGTCATCGATGTGGAGGATCTCGCCAATCATCCCGGCGCCGAGGTGGGGCGCAACGCGGTGGCGGAAGTGGTCTTCCGCTCGCGCACGCCCATCGCCCATGACTCTTTCCTGGACAATCCGCGTCTCGGCCGTTTCGTGGTGGTGGAGGATTACGACATCGTCGGCGGCGGCGTCATCGCCGAGGCGGGCGGCGTCCATCAGGCCCACAAATCCACCAACATCACGGAAGTGGAGCACAAGGTCGATTTCGATACCCGCGCCCTGGCCAACGGCCATCGCGGAGGCGTGGTCTGGCTGACCGGCCTGTCGGGCGCGGGTAAGTCGACCATCGCCATGGAGGTGGAGCGCCAGTTGTTCCTTAAGGGCTGGCAGATCATGGTGCTGGACGGCGATAATGTCCGCCACGGCCTGTGCTCGGATCTGGGCTTCAGCCCCGAGGACCGCGCCGAGAACATCCGTCGCGTCGGCGAGGTGGCGCATCTGTTCGCCCAGGCGGGCATGCTGGTGATCACGGCCTTCATCTCGCCCTATCGCAGCGACCGCGAGCGGGTGCGCACCATTCATCCCGATGTGTTCCACGAAGTCCATGTGGCCACCGATCTGGCCGAATGCGAGCGTCGCGACCCCAAGGGGCTCTATCGCAAGGCACGGGCCGGCGAGATCGCGGAGTTCACGGGAGTGACCGCCCCCTACGAAGCGCCCCTGTCGCCGGAATTCACCTTGGACACCAGCGGCAAGAGCATCGACGAATGCGTCGCCGACCTGCTGCGCTACATGGAAGCCAATTTCTCGCTGAGCGCCCGCGAGCAGACGCAAAGCTGGGGCTTCTGAACCGAAGGCGGGGAGGGGAGACCCTCCCCGCCAAGGCTTGACCAAACGCAAGTTCACTCCCACTGTCCCCATGGTCTACTCCCGGCCGGAATGGAGCCTTGGGGCTCCTCCTTGCGGATGGTAGGGCTGATGTCTGATCGCGTTCTCATGCTGGTGGCGGTGTCCATAATCCTGATGATGGTGGTGGGCACCAGCTTGCAACTGCGCAAGCCGCAGCATGCGTCGCCCCTGTTGGTCGCCGCCGTGGCCAAGGCCAAGGTTCCAAGGCCGCTGACCGATATCGCCTCGGTGGACGCGGCAGGCGTGTCTCAGCCGCTCAACGCCCGCGTCAAGCGGCCGACCGTGATCAATTTCTGGGCCACATGGTGCATTCCATGCGTCCGCGAGCTGCCGACCCTTGGCACCTTCAAGGCCATGGCCGATGCCGCCGGTATCGATGTGCTCACCATCTCCGAGGATAAGGAGGGTGCCGCTCCGGCCTTGAAGATGCTCGAGGACAAGGGGTTGAAGGCCCTGCCGCTGATCGTGGATGCCGACGGCTCCGTCGCCAAGGCCACCAGCGTCAAGGGCATGCCCACCACCCTGATCATCGACGCCAAGGGCATGGAAATCGCTCGCATGGAAGGTGAAGTGGACTGGAGTCAGAAGCAGTCGCTGGACACCATTCTCGAACTCTTGGAAGTGGACGCGCCCGCCCGGTGATGAGAAGAGTGTTGGAATGACCATAAGCGATAGCAGTCTTCTGGATCGGAATGGCGCTTCGGCCCATCGCCATGTGGCGATCTGGCTGCTGGCCTGTTGCTTCATGGTCTTCGTCATGGTCTTGCTGGGCGGCTTGACCCGCCTGACCCATTCCGGCCTGTCCATGGTGGAGTGGGAGCCCATACGCGGCATCATTCCGCCGTTGAACGATGCCGATTGGCAACTCTTCTTCGAGAAGTACAGGCAGAGCCCCGAATACATCAAGGTCAATGCCGGCATGACCCTGAGCGGGTTCAAGGGCATCTTCTGGCTGGAATACATCCACCGGGTCTGGGGCCGCCTGATCGGCATGGTGTTCCTGCTTCCCTTCCTGTGGCTGGCGTTTTCCGGCCGTATCGGCAAGGGACTGATTCCGCGCCTGATCGGCCTGTTCCTGTTGGGCGCCGCCCAGGGGGGAATGGGCTGGATCATGGTGGCCAGCGGGCTGGTGGACAATCCCGCCGTCAGCCACTATCGCCTGACCGCCCATCTGGGGCTCGCTTTCCTGATCCATGGCTGGATGTTCTGGATGGCGCTGGACATCCTGGCCGATCACCGCGACCGGCCGCCCCGGCTGCACGGCAATGTGTCGGCCAGCCTGCATTGGCTGAAGATCTTGACCATCATGGCCGTGGTCACCCTGCTGTTCGGCGGCCTGGTGGCCGGGCTGCGGGCCGGGCTGATCTACAACACCTGGCCGCTGATGGACGGCGCCCTGATCCCCAAGGATCTGTTCGCCACCGGATTGCACGAGCTATTCGAGGACCATATGACGGTCCAGTTCACCCACCGCACCCTTGCCGAACTGACCGTGCTGGTCGCCCTGTTCGGATGGTTCAAGGCCAAAGGGCGCTTCGGCGCCCAGACACCTGTTGCCCTCCACGCGGTCGCCGCCATGGCGGTGGTGCAAGTGGGGCTCGGCATCGCCACCTTGCTGTTGGCGGTGCCGGTCTGGCTGGCCTCGGCCCACCAGATGGGGGCCATGGTCCTGGTGACCCTGTGCCTGTGGGCGCTGCACGACCTGGGCCGCCGCGCCTAATCCTGTTTCCGATCGCCTCCGTTTCACGCAACAAAACTGTGTGAAACCGCACTCTCCGTTTCCTGACTTTACCAAAGTCAATGAGATGAACTTTCCGTAATGCGACGGTCAGGGTCCGGTCGTCCGGAGTTCATTCGGAAATGCCAAGGGAGTTCGATCGATGTCAAATTCAGTCGAGAGCAAGGAGGAGGAACAGGTTCCGGTGTTTCAACGCATCCTGGATAACCCGTTCCTGCTGCTTTTTATCGGGGTAGTCGTTCCCGCCGTTTCCTACACCCTGTGGGGTGTGATGGAAGTGGCGCAGCTGCCCATCGCGAAATAGGGGGGGGCGCGCAATGTCAATTACTCCTCCAGAACAGAAAATCTGGTTCAACGAGCCGGTCGATAAGGTGGAGCTGCTTTGGGTCGGCATGGCCCTGGTATGGGCGCTCATCATGTTCGCCATGATGCCGCTGTGGCACCTGAAGGGCAGCCAGAACATGTCCAACGAGGCCTATCGCATTCAACCGGAAGCCTATCAGGCCAAGGTCGATGCCATGGTCGAGAAGTTCAAGGTCGGCGAAGAAGGCAAGGCCAAGACCCCGGTGGTTCATCCCCCGGCCGGGTCCGACGTCTACCTGCTGGCCCGCCTGTGGGAGTGGTATCCGGTTCTCGAGCTCGAGCAGGGCAAGAGCTATCGCATCCATCTCTCGTCGTTGGATTGGCAGCACGGTTTTTCGGTGCAGCCCGCCAACATCAATCTTCAGGTCCATCCCGGCATCGATGAAGTGGTGACCATCACTCCGACCACGTCGGGTGACTTCGGCATCATCTGCAACGAGTACTGCGGAATTGGCCACCATACCATGCTCGGAAAGCTCCGAGTCGTGGCGGCTAAGTAACGAGGGGGAGCGCAAATGGTTGCCAAGCCCGTGTTTCGAACCTGTGGACTCACAGGTCTGAAAATTCATGACGACGCTGAAAAGCTCATCAAGGCCAATGCGGTCATCGCCATCGTGGTGTTGGCCATCGGCGGTCTGATGGGTCTGCTGGTCGTTCTAACCCGTTGGCCGTCCGTGCATCTGCTGCCGGCCGACCTGTTCTACCTGGCGCTGACCGCGCACGGTATCGACATCCTGATCGTGTGGTGCATCTTCTTCGAAGTCGCCCTCATGTACTTCGCCTCGGCCATATTGTTGGGAAGTCGCATCGCGGCCCCCAAGATGGGCTGGGTCGCGTTCGGCCTGATGGTCCTGGGCGCCGCCATCACCAACTGGAAAGTCCTCGAGGGCAATTCCAGCGTGATGATGACCTCCTACGTGCCCATGCAGGCCGATCCGCTGTTCTATGTGGGTCTGATCCTGTTCGCCGTCGGCGCGCTCATCGCCTGCTTCATCTTCCTCGGCACCCTGGTGATCGCCAAGGAAGAGAAGACCTATGAGGGCTCCATTCCGCTGGTGACCTTCGGCGCCCTGGTGGCCTGCATCATCGCCGTCTACACCATCGCCTCCGGCGCCATCATCCTGATCCCGACCTTCTTGTGGTCCATCGGGCTGATCAGCCATATCGACCCCTTGATGTACAAGGTCGTGTGGTGGGGCATGGGTCACTCGTCGCAGCAGATCAACGTGGCCGCCCACATTGCCGTGTGGTACGCCATCGCCGCGATCCTGTTCGGCGCCAAGCCGCTGTCGGAAAAGGTCAGCCGCATGGCTTACCTGACCTATGTGTTCTTCCTCCAGATCGCCTCGGCCCACCATCTTCTGGTGGAACCCGGCCTGTCGTCTTCCTACAAGATCTTCAACACCTCCTACGGCATGTATCTCGCCGTGCTGGGTTCGATGATCCATGGTCTGACGGTTCCGGGCTGCATCGAGGCGGCTCAGCGCAAGAAGGGCTTCAACAAGGGCCTGTTCGAGTGGCTGCGCAAGGCTCCCTGGGGCAATCCGGTGTTCTCCGGCATGTTCCTGTCCCTGATCATGTTCGGCTTCCTGGGCGGCATCTCCGGTGTCACCATGGGCGTGGAACAGATCAACATCATGATCCACAACACCATCTACGTGCCGGGTCACTTCCACGGAACCGTGGCGGTGGGCACCACGTTGGCCTTCATGGCGATCACCTACTTCCTGGTGCCCGCCCTGTGGCAGCGTGAGATCGTGATGCCGGGCCTCGCCAAGCTCCAGCCGTATCTGTTCGGCCTGGGCATGGGCGTGTTCTCGCTGTTCATGATGGGCGCGGGCACCCTGGGCGTGTCCCGTCGTCACTGGGACATGGCCTTCTCGGACGCTCCGCACGCGTTCAGCTATCCTCCGGCCGCCTATCTGATGATGGGCATCGTCGGCATCTCCGGCGTCATCGCCGTGGTTGGCGGAGCGCTGTTCGTCGTGATCATCGTCGCCTCGGTCCTGTTCGGCAAGCCGATCAAGGCCTCTGCTCCGGCTCCGGCTCCGTCGCCGGTGGCGTCCTATGGCAGCGAGCAGCATGCAGCGGTTCCGGGCACCTTCGTCCTGGCCCTGCTGTTCTTGACCATGTTCGTGCTGTACTACTTCGTGAACTGGAAGTATCTGGCCAGCACCTGGCTCATGAGCTAGGTTTCGGTCGGTTGGAGATGCGGGCGGAACCCTTTGGTTCCGCCCGTATTTTTTTGAAATGCGCTTCGTGGCCCGTCCCACTTGACCACCGTCATGGTCGGGCGGCGGTCTGAGAATTAGAAAGTTAGCATGTTACGTGCGCGCTTCATTCTTCTGTTGTTGACGATACTGCTGGCGGCCGGTTCCGCCCGGGCGGCGCCCGGCGTATCGGCCAATGCCGAGGAGGCGCTGAAGCGGTCCCGCGCCTCCGAGGGCAGGGTGCTGGGCGAGCATCGTCTGACCGACCAGGACGGCAAGCCGGTGGATCTGTCGGCCTATCGGGGCAAGCCGGTGGTGGTCAGCATGGTCTATACCGCCTGCGATCACACTTGCCCCATCACCACCCAGACGGTGGCGAAAAGCGTGGCGGCGGCCCGAAAGGCTTTGGGAGCCGATGCCTTCCAGGTGGTGACCATCGGCTTCGACACGGTGCGCGATACCCCAGATGCATTACGAATCTACGCGAAGCAGCAAGGAATCAGCCTGGATGGTTGGAGTTTCCTGGCCGGCGGCGCCGACGTCATGGAGAAGCTGGCCGCAGATCTGGGTTTTACCTGGTTCGTGACCTCTCGTGGCTTCGACCATATCGCCCAGACCACGGTGATCGACGGCGAGGGCCGCATCTACCGTCAGGTCTATGGCGAGAATTTCGAGATTCCGCTGCTGGTGGAGCCGCTCAAGGACGTGGTCCTGGGGCGCACGGCGGCGCTGGATTCCCTGGAAGCCATCAGCAACCGCGTTCGCTTCTTCTGCACCGTTTACGACCCGTCGTCCGATGCCTATCGCTTCGACTACGGCATCTTCCTGTCCATCGGTTCCGGCCTGCTGGCGGTGCTGACCATCATCTGGTGGATGGTCAAGCTGTGGCGCGAGCAGCGAATGCTTCCCCCCGGCGTGAACAATTAAGGAAATTCGCCTTGTCCAATCCGATCAAGAGCGCGTTGCGCGCCGGCCTGTTTCGCGTGGAAAGCGGCTGGGATACCCTGGTGGGGCGCGAGTCCAACCCCATGTACTGCCTGGGCGCCATGTCCTGGTTCTTCTTCTGGGTGGTGGGCGCCAGCGGCCTTTATCTGTTCATTCCTTATGACACCAGCGCGGCCCGGGCCTGGGGCTCCATCGAGCATATCTCGCGCGAGCAATGGTATTGGGGCGGCATGTTCCGCAGCCTGCACCGCTATGCCTCGGACGCCATGGTTCTGACCATGATGCTCCATCTGCTGCGCGAATGGCTGATGGAGCGCTATCACGGCGCCCGCTGGTTCGCCTGGTTCACCGGCGTGCCGCTGATCTGGATGGTGTTCAGCTCCGGCATCACCGGCTATTGGCTGGTCTGGGACGAATTGGCCCAGTATCTGGCCATCGGCACCGCCGAATGGCTAGACTGGCTGGGGATCTTCGGCCAAAGCATCGCGCGGAACTTCATCACTCCGGCGGCGCTGACCGACCGCTTCTTTACCCTGCTGATCTTCATCCATATCGCGGTGCCGCTGTTCCTTCTGTTCGCCATGTGGATCCACATCCTGCGTATCAACAACGTCAATACCAATCCGCCGCGCCAGTTGATCATCGGCACCGCGCTGATGCTGGTTGCGCTGTCGCTGCTTCATCCGGCGCAAAGCCATCCGGCCGCCGATCTGGGCAAGGCCACCGCCGTTTTGAATCCCGATTGGTATTTCATGGCGCTCTACCCGCTTTACGATAAGCAGGGACCGGCCATCGCCTGGACGGTGTCCATCGGAGCCTCGGTCTTCCTGTGCCTGATGCCGTGGATGGCATTGCGCCGCAAGCGCCGCCCCGCCGCCGTGGTCTCGCCGCCCAACTGCAATGGCTGCGGCGTGTGTACCTTCGATTGCCCGTTCGGCGCCGTGGTCATGCGTCCGCGCAATGACGAATCCGGCCACGCCCAGATCGCGGTGGTGCAGCCTGATCTGTGCACCAGTTGCGGCATGTGCATGGCGTCGTGCAACCGGACCAACCCGTTCCTGCCCCACGAGGAGCCGCGCCAGACCGGCATCGACATTCCGGACTTCACCTTCGACCTCATCGTCAAGCGGATCTCGGCCCGCAGCCACGGTCTGGTGGGAGACAACCGGGTGCTGGTGCTGGGCTGCGAGCACGGCGCCAAGCTGGACCATATGAAAGGGCCGTCGGTGGGCGTGCTGGAACTGCAATGCACCGGCGCCCTGCCGCCATCGGTGATCGACTATATCCTCAATAAGGATTTGGCCGACGGCGTGCTGGTGACCGCCTGCCGTCCCGGCGAATGCTTCTACCGGCTGGGGCCGGAATGGACCGAGCTGCGCCTGAAAGGCGAACGGGTTCCCAAGCTGCGCGGCGCCGTGCCCAGGGAACGCGTCAAGCTGTCCTGGGCCGCCAGCACCGAGACCAAGGGATTGATGACGGAATTGGCGGAATTCCGGGTCGCCCTGGCGGAGCTGCCGAAACAGGTCCGTCCCGAAAGCACCAAGAGGAGGGTGGCGGAATGATCAAGCCGCAACACTTGGCCGGGCAGTTCATCGCCTATAGCGCCTTCGCCGTGATGATCGCCTATTTCGCCTCGTCGCCGCCCTATCAGCACCACCCGCAGGAGAGCGCCCTGGTGCGCCTGTCGCTGACCCATGCCGGTCAGCGGGTGGGAGACTGCAAGGAGCGCTCGCCCGACGAACTGGCGAAACTGCCGCCCAATATGCGGGCCAAGCAGAATTGCGGCCGCGAGCGCAATCAGGTCACCCTGGAAATGGATATCGACGGCAAGACCGTCTATAGCCAGACCGCCAAGCCCGCCGGGCTGTCGGGCGACGGACGTTCGCGCTTCTACGACAGTCGGGAAGTGCCCGCCGGACGCCACGTCATCCGCGCCCGCATGCGTGACGGCGGCAAGCCCGACGGCTTCGATTACGACGAGCAGGTGGAGGTTGAGCTTGCGCCCAGGCAGGTGTTCGTGATCGATTTCGACGAGGAAGATAAGAAGCTGTCGTTCGAATAGGGTGAACGCGAATGCCGTCAGCCTTGTGGTCGCTTGAGTCGCTGCCGCCCGTCCGCCGGGCGGAGATGCGGGGCTGGGTTCTGCTGGCGGTGGGGTCGTTGGCGGTGGCGGGAACCCTGGCCCTGCTGCTGGGCCTGTCGCGCACGCCCAAGGTGCAGGATTGGCTGCCCTGGGGGCCGCATTTCTTCTATCGCGCCCTGGTCACCCATGTGGTGCTGTCCTTTGAGGTCTGGTTCCTGGCGGCGCTGGGCGCGCTGTCGGCCATGGCGGCGCCGCCGGGGGTCTGGGGCGACCGGTTGGGACGGCTGGGCTTGGTCCTGGGGGCTGCTGGCGTCGTGCTGCTGCTGATCCCGGCCCTGGCCGATCAGGGCGAGCCCTCGCTCAACAATTATGTGCCGGTGGTGGGGCACAAGCTGTTCTATGTGGGACTGGGAGTGCATGCCATCGGCGTGGCGCTGGCCAGTGTCCGGCTGCTGCCGCTGCTGTGGCGGCGGCCACGGGTTTGCGCGGCCTACGGCATCGCCTGCGGCGCTCTGATTTATCTGGCGGCTCTGATCTGCTTTGGTCTCGCCTGGGCGTTGATCCCGGCGGGAACGGACCCTGACCTGTTCAATGAGCGGGTGTTCTGGGGCGGCGGCCATGTCCTGCAACTGCTCAACACCCTCATCCTGATGGTGGCGTGGCAAAGCCTGTCCGAGCGGCAATACGGCAGCGGGCCGCTTCCCGCCGCCCTGGCCAATGCCTGCTTCGCCGCCTTGGCCCTGTTCGCCGCCGCCTCGCCCCTGATCTACGCCTTGGGCGGCGACGTGCTGGGACTGGATCACCGCCAGATCTTCACCCGCCTGCTGTGGGTGGGATTGCCGCTGCCGCCCCTGGTCATGGGGCTGGGCGTCGCCTGGCGATTGATCTCGGCGCCCCGGGACTGGCGCTCGCCCGCCTTCCTGGCGCTGGCCTTGTCCCTGTTCGTCTTCGCGGTCGGCGGTTTCGCCGGGTTCTTCCTGGGCGTCGCCGATACGCGGACGCCGTCCCATTACCATGCGGTAATCGGCGGCGTGCAATTGGGGCTGATGGGCATGGTGCTTGCCGTCATGCTGCCGCTGCTGGGCCAGACCGCCGGGCAGGGCAGGGCGGTAAGGGTTCAGTTCCACCTCTACGGCTGGGGCCAGCTCGTCCATGCCCTGGGCTTCTTCCTGGCGGGCGCCGCCGGAGTGCCGCGCAAGACCACCGGCATCGACCAGGGATTGGACACCTTGTGGAAGAAGGTCTCCATGGGCGTGGTGGGCATGGGAACCGGCCTCGCGGTCCTCGGCGGCGTCATCTTTGTCTGGATGGCCCTGGTGCGGTTGCTGCGCCCGACCGTTGCGCAGAGGGCGGAGAGCGGCCATGAATAGCAATGCCCGCGCCGCCGCCTCGGCCCTGCTGCTGGCCACCATCCTGCTGTTGGCCGGTTGGCTGGCGGGGCGAACGGGGGCCGATATCCTGCCCGCCGAGTCCTATGCCGCCAATCCCATCGACTTCGTCACCCGTACCGAAGCGATGATCGCGGCCTCGCAGGTGGGGCGCACGGCGGAGGGAATGCCGGTGGTACGGCCGCCGCCGGGCGATGTTTATGTGCGGGTTCGCCGCTGGGAGTTCAGCCCGGCGCTGGAACTGGCCCCCGGCCAGACTTACCGCCTGCATCTGCTGTCCGAGGACGTGGTCCATTCCGCCGCCATCGGCGACGCCGAGGTGCTGCTGGAGCCCAATACCGTCAAGGTGGTGACGCTGAAGGCCCCCGCCACGGGCCGGGTGCGCATCCAGTGCGGCGAGTATTGCGGCCTCGGCCATACCAAGATGATCGGCAGTATCGAGGCGGTTCCTTAAAGGCGCTCGCTTGACGGCACTCCTGGCCGGTGGGAAGCTTATTTTCCCACCACCGGAGCGAGGATTCCATGGCAGCCAAGAAACCCGAACAGGTCGCCAAGGCCCTGGGCTTGCGCCCGGACTTCGTCTGGGGCGTGTCCACCTCTGCCTTCCAGGTGGAGGGCGCCACCAAGGAAGACGGGCGCGGCCCCAGCATCTGGGACACCCGCTGTCGCCTGCAAGGTGGCGTCTGGGGCGGCGTCAATGCCGATACCGCCTGCGATCACTATCATCGCTGGCCGGAAGACATCGCCCTGATGAAGGAGATCGGTGTCGCCGCCTATCGCTTCTCGCTGGGCTGGCCGCGCTTGCAGCCGAGAGGGCGGGGGGCTGCGAACCAGGCCGGTCTCGACTTCTACGACCGCCTGATCGACGGCTTGTTGGACGCCGGGATCGAACCCTGGGTCTGCCTCTATCATTGGGATCTGCCCCAAGCGCTGGACGATCTCGGCGGCTGGACCAACCGCGACAGCGCCGGATGGTTCGCCGATTATGCGGTGCTGGCGGCCAAGCGCTATGGCGACCGGGTCAAGAACTGGGCCACCTTCAATGAATTCTCCGTCTTCACCATGTTCGGCTACGCCATCGACTGGGCGGCGCCGGGGGTGACCGACAAATCGGCCCATATGCGGGCGATCCACCACGTCAATCTGGCCCATGGCGCCGGAGTGGACGTGCTGCGCGATCATGTGCCGGGCGCCTCCATCGGCGCCATCCACAATCGCCAGATCGTGCGGCCCGAGGGCGGGCTGGAGGAAAACAAACCGGCGGCCGAGCTTCTCAATGCCCACTGGAATCTGGTCTTCGCCGATCCCCAGCATCTCGGCCATTATCCTTCCATCGTGCTCGACCATATGGAGCCCCATGTCAGGGCGGGCGACATGGCGGCCATCTGCCGCCCCACCGACTGGATCGGCCTGAACCATTACGGCCCCATCTACGCCAAGGTCGATCCCACCACCACCTGGGGCTATGGCTGGGGCAATCCGCCGGAATCGGCCAATCACCCGGAAGTGGGCTGGCCCATCTTCCCCGAGGTGTTCCGTGACGAGCTGCTGGAACTGACCCGGCGCTACAAGATGCCCATCTATGTGACCGAGAACGGCTGCGGCGGCGGAGCGGGCAGCGACACGCCCGACGAGAACGGCGAGGTCAAGGACACCCACCGCATCGCCTATTTCCGCGAATACACCCAGGCCATGCGCGATGCCGTCAAGCAGGGCGCCGATCTGCGCGGCTATTTCGTCTGGGCGCTGTTGGACAATTTCGAATGGGGATCGGGCTATGGGCCGCGCTTTGGCCTATTGCACGTGGATTTCGAGACCCAGAAGCGGACCTTGAAGAATTCCGGCAAATGGTATCGCGGCTTCATTCGCGGCGAGCATGGCGGAACCTAGTGTCCGTCTGATTTATGTGGAATCGGTTTTTCCTTTTCGTCACCCTCGGGCCGTGACCCACGGCTGTCCGGTTTAAATCGACGTGGTTTCATC
>NZ_PGTO01000013.1 GCF_003284725.1 Paramagnetospirillum kuznetsovii
CCTCTTTATGGTCTGTTTCCAACGACCACTTTGGCGCATTGCGACGCCGGTGAGCAGGGGCCGTCCACCCCATCATCTGTGGCAAAAATTGCTGCCGGACGACGTTCCGGCCCGATTTCAGCCGAATTTCCTGAATGTCGATACAGCCTAAGCCTCCCTGGCGGCGGATGCCGCCGAATCCCCTCCCACCGCCGCCTTTTCGCTGCCTGGAATCAACTGGGTGCCCAGGGTTTCCGGCAGCATCAGCACCGCAAACACCACGATGGTATAGGCCAGGGCGGCGAAGACGCCGATGGCGGTGGCCAGGGTCGATGTGGCCGACAACCATCCCACCAGGATGGGAAAGACCGAGGACAGGATACGGCCGAAATTATAGCAAAACCCCTGCCCCGCGCCCCGCACCGAGGTCGGGAACAGTTCGGCGAAATACGACCCCATCCCGGCCGGAATGCCAGAGGCGAAAAAGCCGAGCGGAAAGCCCAGCACCAGCATCTGGGTGTCGCTGATGGGCACGAACAGATAGAGGCTGAGGCTGATCAGGCAGCAGATGGCGAACAGCAGGAAATTGCGCCGACGCCCGATGGTGTCGGACACCACGCCACTGGTGATGTAGCCCAGGAACGAGCCGATGATGACCACCGCCAGATAGCTGCCGGTGGACAGCACCGACAGGTGGCGTTCCGTCTTGAGATAGGTGGGCAGGAAGGTCATCAGGGCGTAATAGCCGCCATGGGAGCCCAGGCCCAGCAAACCGCCGAACAAGGTGGTCCGCAATAGATCGGGCCGGAAGATCCCCAGGAACCCGACCATGCCGGAACCGGTCTTCTTGGTGGCGGCATAGACCTCGGGCTCCTTCACCTCGCGACGAATGAAGATGGTCAGCAGGGCGGGCAGGATGCCGATCATGAACAGCGCCCGCCAGGCATCTGTCTCCGGCATCAGATGGAACAGCAGGGTATAAAGCAGTACGGCGATGCCCCAGCCCACCGCCCAGCCGGACTGAACGGCACCCAGCGCCTTGCCACGGTGTTCCGAGCGGATCGCCTCGCTCATCAGCACCGCACCCGCCGCCCATTCTCCGCCGAAGCCGAAGCCCTGGAGGACGCGCGCCGCCATCAATTGCTGGAAGTCGTTGGTAAAGGCGATCAGCAGGGTGAAGACTGAAAACCAGATGACGGTGCCTTGGAGCACCAGAACCCGGCCATAGCGGTCCGACGCCCATCCGGCCAGCCAGCCGCCGATGGCCGAGGCCACCAAGGTCGCGCCGGTCAGAACACCCGCATCGGCCTTGCTGATATGCCAGGACGCCAACAGGGTCGGAATCACCAGACTGAACATCTGGGCGTCCATGGCATCGAGTGTCCAGCCGCCGAAGCAGGCCCAAAACGTCTTGCGCTCCGGGGCGCCGATACTCTTGAACCAGCGATACATGAATCCCTCCCTTGGGCGGCGGTTTGGTCCGTCCTGCCCTATTTGATGTCGACCTTGTAGCGGAACTGGCTGGCGAGACCGGAACTGCGCCGCCATTCCAACGCCGTGCCGTCATGGGCGAGGGCAAGCCGTTCGATGCGCACGACCGGGCTTCCCACCGGGCAGCGCAGCAGGCGCGCGGCGGCCTCGTCGGCCACCGCCACGGTCAATTCCTCCTCGGCCCGAGCGATGATTTGGCCGCAGACGGCTTCATAAACGGGATAAAGCAGGGGGCCCAATTCGTCGGTGGTCAGGTCCATCAGTCCGGCGAAGCGTTCGAACGGCAATAAAATGTCCTCGGCCAGGAACGGCTCGTCGCCCCAAAGCCGCAGCCGCTGCATGCGAATGGCCTTGCCCCCGGCCATGACTCCCAGGGGCGTGGCGGGCAACCGCCAGGCATCGACCACTTCTCGGCGGAGGATCCGGCTGGCGGGAATGGCCCCCCCGCCCGACAGGCGGAAGAAGCGGAACAAGGATTGGTCGAACCGAGCGCGGCGCACGAAGGTTCCGCTGCCCTGGCGCCGTTCCAGCAAGCCCTCGTCGACCAACTGTTCCAACGCCTTTCTGACCGTGCCCAGGGAAACGCCATAGCTGTCCGCCAAGGTGCTTTCCGCAGGGATCGCCCGATCGGGCGCCCACTCGCCCGCGGCCACCCGACGGGTCAGGACGTCGCGCAACCGGGCATAAAGCGGAAGCCTGGAATCGGTGGCGTGGAGAAGAGCGGCTTCGGAGGTCATTGCGGCTTGCCCCGGCATTACTAAACATATAGTCTTATAGAGGACTATATGTTTTAAAGAGTCAAGCCCAATGCGAATCGACGCCCATGCCCATGCTTTCGACGCCAGTGTCGTCCTGGCCCAGGACCGACGCTATCAACCGGACTACGAAGCTCCGGCCGAGGCGTGGCTGGCCCAACTGGATGCCCATGGCATCCATTGCGGCGTGCTGGTACAGCCATCCTTTCTTGCCACGGACAATTCCTATCTGCTTGGCGTGCTTGCCCGTTACCCGGAACGCCTACGCGGCGTGGCGGTCGCCGAGCTCACGGCAACAGCGGAGGAATTGGCCGATTTGAAAGCAAGGGGAGTGCGAGCCATGCGGCTCAATCTCATCGGGCGCTCCCACCGTGGCTTGAAGGACATCGGCGGCCGACGCTTTCTGTCCCAATGCATGGAGCTTGGATTGGCGGTTGAGGTCCAGGCCGAAGGCGATGCTTGGCTCGAAATACTGCCGTCGCTATTGGTCTCGGGGGCGCCCATCGTGATCGATCATCTCGGGCGCCCGACCTCGCCGCGTTGTCCTGGGTTTGGGGCGATCTTGGACGCGGCGGCCTTGCCACGCGTCTGGGTCAAGGTCTCGGCGCCGTATCGCAGCCCTCCCACCGTGGCCGGTGCCTGCCTCGCCCTGTTGGCAAAGAGAGCCGGGACCGAGCGGCTGATCTGGGGCAGCGACTGGCCATGGACCCAGCACGAGGCGGGCCGAAGCATGTCCGAGGCAATGCGCTGGATCACCCCCCACCTGCCCGCCTCGGCCCTGCCTTCCGTCACCGGCGGCAATGCGGCACGCTTGTTCGGCTTTTAGCGCGCCAACCGCTTGGCCTGATGCACCATGGTGTCGAGGGCGGAGAGGAAGCGCGAACGGTCTTGCTTGGCGAAAGGGGCCGGGCCGCCGGTGATGGCGCCGGTCTCGCGCAGGGCGTTCATCAGTTCGCGGGTGGCAAGGGCGTCGCCGATGGACGCCTCGGTGAAGGGCTTGCCGTTGGGGCGGATGGCCAAGGCCCCCTTGGCGAGACAGCGCCCGCCCAGGGGGATGTCATTGGTGACGCAGATATCGGCGGCTTCGATCATCTCGACGATACGATCATCGGCGGCGTCGGCCCCTTCCGCCACCACGACCATGGTCAGCAGCGGATCATTGGGCAGGCGCAACCAGGAATTTCCCACCACCGTGACCGGCAAGCCGTAGCGCCCCGCCACCTTGAACACCTCGTCCTTGACCGGACAGGCGTCGCCGTCGATGAAGATGCGGATCATGTTTGCCCCTTGGCGCCGGGCGGGCGCGTCCGCGCCCTTGGCTTCCACGGCACGAGCCGCGACGGCCCTTGGCCTTGCCTCCTCGCGAAAATGCTCGTCGGGTTCATCCCATCCGCCTCACCACCAAGGCCTCGCAATTCATGGTCTTGGCCAGACGGTCGAAACTGCGGTCGATTTCGATGGCGAAAGCCGGATTCTCGGCCGGAACCTCCAACACCAGATAACCGTCCTCGGCCACCAGACGGGTCTGGCGCAGCAGATTGGGAGCGCCGCCCGACAACGTGTGGGCCAAACGCAAAGCGAGGCCGATGATGCGGGCGCGGCGCAGCCAAGCCTCTTCCACCAGACCGATGGCGCGCGCGACCAGGGGCGAATCCTCGTCGCCCTGATAGCGGCAATAGATGGCGAAGGCGATGGCGGCGCGGTGGCGATGGCCGACCCCCATGAAGGGCAGCCGCAGGATGCGCAGGAAGGCCTGTTCCGCCCGGTAATCGGGATGTTCGTTCCAGAAGATGTCCGACAGCAGGCAGGCGGCGTGGCGCAACTGCTTTTCGCGGGACGCCTCGTTGGGAAACAGCGGCGCCATCCAGGCCCGCAGCTCGTCGCCATGTTCGGGAAAACGGGAGTTCAGCGCCGCCATGTGGCGGCACACCGCCAACAGGGGATCTTCCGCCTTCATCTTGTCGGGCAAACGCTTGAAGAACTGGCCTTCCCGCATGCCGTAGATGGAAAACACCAGCCGCGACGGCTGGACGGCGCGAACCACCTTTTCCAGCACCAGAGCCGCCAAGGGCAGCCCGCCGACCCGCTTGCGCGACACACCGGGAACCTTTTCCAGCGACTTGCGGCTTTGGCTGGACACCAGATCAAGGATGCGGAGCGCCTCGCGCGCGTCCAGCGAGAAGTTGTCGAGCACGGTCAGCGGATGCTGAGTCTGGGCGATACAGATGCGGGCGATGGCGCGCCAAGCGCCACCGACGGCATAGAGATTGCGGCCCTTGCCTTCCTTCAGCCAGGGCAGATTCTTCAGATGGCCCTCGACGATGGTGACGGCCCGTTGGCGATCGTCACCGGAGGCCTCGGCCAACCGCAACAGGCCCAGCGGCATGGTGTCATAGCGGCCGAAATCCCGATCCTGGACGGTCACCAGTTCCAGCGACCCGCCGCCCAGATCGGCGACGATGCCGTTGGCGTCGGGCGTGCCGCACAAGACGCCCATGGCGGCCATCTTGGCCTCCTGGCCACCCGACAGCACCTTGATCTCCACCTTGAAGCGACGCTCCACCTCGTGAACAAAGGCATCGCCATCGGTGGCGTCGCGCACCGCCGCCGTCGCCAGGATGTCGAGGCGCGACACCTCCATGGCGTCGCACAGCGCCACGAAACGGCCGATGGTGGCCAAGGCCGCTTCCACCCCCTCGGCGCTGAGGCGACCGGTCACGCCCAGTCCCTGGCCCAGGCTGCACACCGCCTTCTCGTTGAACAGCGGCACCGGCACCCGCTGGGCGATGTCGTAGACGCACAAGCGAATGGAGTTGGACCCGATATCGACGATGCCGATGGGCTCCTGGCGGAGCTTGATCTTCATTCCGAACGACTCATGACGATTGTTCGATCTGAAGCTTCGGCTTGCGTCCCCGCTCGCCCGCGCTGCCACGTCCCGACAGCGACGGATTGGTCATGAAATAGGTATGGGCGTTGAAGGCGCCCTCCTCCGCCTTGAAGCGCTCGTAAGTCCCGTCGGCGCGCAGCAGCCATGTCTGCGCCTGATCCTTCAGATTGGCGACCATGATCTGGTCCAGCACCTGACGGTGAACCGTCGGGTTTTCGATGGGAACGAAGCTTTCCACCCGCCAGTCCATGTTGCGCGGCATCCAGTCCGCCGACGAGATGAAGACCTTGGCATGGCGCGACGGCAATCGGTGGCCGTTGCCGAAGCAGAAGATGCGCGAATGCTCCAGGAAGCGCCCGACGATGCTTTTGACCCGGATGTTTTCCGACAAGCCCGGCACGCCGGGCCGCAGGCAGCAGATGCCGCGAATCACCAGATCGATCTTCACCCCCGCCTGGGAGGCGCGGTACAGCGCGTCGATCTGCTGCGGGCAGACCAGTGAATTCATCTTCAGCCACATGGCGCCCGGCTTGCCCGCCTTGACATTGGCGATCTCGTTCTCGATCAGCTCGACGATGTTCTTGCGCAGGAACATGGGGGCGATGGACAGGCTTTCCAGCTTGTCCGGCGTGGCGTAGCCGGTCATGTAGTTGAAGGTCTTGGCGGCGTCGCGGCACAGGGCCGGGTCGCAGGTGAAGAACGACAGGTCGGTATAGACCTTGGCGGTGATGGGGTGGTAGTTGCCGGTTCCGAAATGGACGTAGGACACCAGATTGCCGCCTTCGCGGCGCACCACCAGGGAAATCTTGGCGTGGGTCTTCAGTTCCAGGAAGCCGAACACCACCTGGGCGCCCGCCCGTTCCAGATCGCGAGCCCAGCGGATATTGGCTTCTTCGTCGAAGCGGGCCTTCAATTCCACCATGCAGGTGACCGACTTGCCCGCCTCGGCCGCTTCCACCAGCGCCTTGACGATGGGGGAATCGGCGCTGGTGCGATACAGCGTCTGCTTGATGGCCACCACCTGGGGGTCGCGGGCGGCCTGGCGGATGAACTGCACCACCACGTCGAAGCTTTCGAACGGATGGTGGACCACGATGTCCTTCTTGCGGATGGCGGCGAAACAGTCGCCGCCGAAATCGCGCACCCGCTCGGGGAAGCGGGCGTTGTAGGGCGGGAACAGCAGGTCGGGACGCTCGTCGACGATCAGCTTGCGGGTATCGACCAGCCCCAGCAGCCCGTCGATCTCGAATACATCGTCGAGATCGGTGTGCATTTCGGCGATGACGAGGTTCTTCAAGTCCTCGGGGATGCCGTCGTTGAAGGTCAAGCGGATGACATGGCCACGGCGGCGGCGCTTCAAGGCGGATTCGAACACCCGGACCAGATCCTCGGCCTCTTCGTCGATATCCATCTCGGAATCGCGGATGACGCGGAACAGGCCGCTGGCCTCCATGCGGAAGCCGGGGAAGATATGGCCGATGAACAGCAGGACCAGCTCTTCCAGCGGCAGGAAACGGATGGACTCGCCGGGCAGGCGGGTGAAGCGTTCCACCTGGGACGGCAGCGGCAGCAGGGCGCGCAGCACCTCGCCGTCTTCCAGGCGGAACAGGTGCAGCACCAGGGCGAATCCCGCATTGGGCAGGAAGGGGAACGGATGCGCCGGATCAATGGCCAAGGGCGTCAGGACCGGGAACACATGCTCCATGAAGCGGTTTTCCAGCCACTTCATGTCGGACTTGCTCAGTTCCGTCCGGTCGATCACCGCGATACCGGCGGTGCGCATCTCTTCCTTCAGCTCGCGCCAACAGCGCTTTTGCGCCGACAGCAGCTCGGCCGCCTGAAGGTTGATGGCCGCCAGTTGCTGCGCCGGGGTCAACCCGTCCTGACTGGTGGTCATGACCCCCGCTTCCACCTGCCCCTTCAGGCCAGCGACGCGAACCATGTAAAATTCATCCAGGTTCGCCGCCGAGATGGATAGGAATCGCAAACGCTCGAGCAAGGGGTGATGATGATTGAACGCCTCGTCGATGACTCGGACATTGAAGGCAAGCCATGAAAGCTCGCGATTGATGAAGCGTTCCTTGGATTCCATGTCGAGGACAGGCGGATCTACTGGATGCGAATTCGTCACGAGGGTGCTCCGATCGGGTAAGCTTGGCGTCCCACCATGCATTTATATATCCTCATAACATCACTGTCATGGGCGGCCCGTTAAGATCATGAGAAAACTGTTCCTGCTCCGCCACGCCAAATCCAGTTGGGATGATCCCGGCCTCGACGATATCGACCGCCCGCTGTCGGAGCGGGGCCGCGCCGCCGCCCATGCCATGGCCGACTTCATGGTGCGCCAGAAAATCCGCCCGGCCCTGGTGCTTGTCTCCACCAGCAAGCGAACCCGCGCCACCTGGGATTGCATCGAGCCCCGCATGGAAGGTGTGTCCGCCTCCATCGAGGACTGCATCTATGAAGCCAGCCGGGGTGATCTGCTGCACCGGCTGCGCAAGGTGGACGACCACATGGCCTCGGTGCTGCTGGTCGGCCACAATCCCGGCATCGGCCGTCTGGCGGAAACCTTGGTCGGCCATAGCGGCGAGCCCGAGGCGCTGGAACGCATGGCGGCGAAATTCTCCACCGGCGCCCTGGCCGAGATCGAGCTGGATATCGGCCATTGGGGTGAGATGGAGGCAGGAAGCGGCTCGCTGGTCCGCTTCGTGCGGCCCAAGGATATCCCGTCTCCCTAAAGCACCCCCGGGAACGCCCCACCGTCCAGCAGGATGTTCTGGCCGGTCATGTAGCCCGCCTGGGCCGAGCAGATCCAGGCGCAGGCATCGCCGAATTCCGACGGGTCGCCGAAACGCCCGGCGGGATTGTCGGCGATGCGTCGGGCCTTGGCCTGTTCCAGGGTGATGCCTTCGGCCTTGGCCTGGCCCCCCAGCACCGCCGCGATGCGGTCGGTGTCGAAGGGACCGGGCAGCAGGTTGTTGATGGTGACGTTATGACGCACCGTCTTGCGCGCCAGACCGGCGACGAAGCCGGTCAGTCCCGCCCGCGCCCCGTTGGACAGGCCCAGCACGTCGATGGGCGCCTTCACCGCGCCCGAGGTGATGTTGACGATGCGGCCGAACTTGCGGGAGATCATCTGGTCCACCGTCGCCTTGATCAGCTCGATGGGGGTCAGCATGTTGGCGTCCAGCGCCCTGATCCAGGCGTCGCGGTCCCAATCGCGGAAATCGCCGGGCGGCGGGCCACCGGCATTGGTCACCAGGATATCGGGATCGGGCAGCATGGACAGCAGCATGGCGCGGCCCTGGGGCGTGGTGACGTCCACCGCCGCCGTCCTGATCACCGCCCCGGTGCGGGCGCGGATTTCCTCGGCGGCTTTTTCCAACACATCGGGGCGGCGCGCCGCCATCAGCACTTGGACGCCCTCGCGGGCCAAGGATTCGGCACAGGCGCGCCCCAATCCGCGCGAGGCGCCGCAGACGATGGCGCTACGACCCTTGATGCCCAGATCCATCCTGATCCTCCTGTTCCAGCACGCGGCGGGCCAGCGGCACCGTCACGGCGCGCCGCTCCGCCAGGGCGGCCCGGTCGAGCCGCTCCACCAGCCGGGCGCAGGCTTCGAAGCTGCGCTCCATGCGGCCCAGCAGATAAGGTACCAGACCCTCGCCGATCCTGACCTGACGATCGGTGAATTGCTTGACCAGCACCGCCGCCAGCAGCTCGTCGTCGGGCGCGCCGATGGCCAGCGACGGCATGGCGTTGAGGCGCGAGCGCAGATCGGGCAGCTTGACCGGCCAGCGCGACGCGGGCTCGCGGCCGCTCAACAACAGATTGGCGCCGCTTTCCTTGACCAGATTGATCAGATGGAACAGCGCCGTCTCGTCCAGCTTGCCCCGGTCGCAATCTTCCACCACCACCGCCTTGACCCCGTCCAGCAGGAGCGGCGGCGCCGCCATGTCCAACGCGGCGGCTTCGATGATGCGAGCCTTGGCCCCAATGGCAAACAGACGGGCGGCGAACAGATGAGCGAGATGGGTCTTGCCGGAACCGGCAGGGCCGTGGATCACGGAAGCCGGATTCGGCCAGTCAGGCCAGCGGCACAGCCAGGCATGGGCCTCGGCATTGCAGGGCGCCACCAGGAAATCCGCCTCCGACAACGCCGGACGGTGGCCCAGATCCAGCGGAATCTGCGTTTGGCTCACGAATCCTCGCCGCCGTGATACAGCGAGCTTTTCAGATAGCTGTCGAGACCGAAGCGGGTCAGCACCCCGATCACCGCCGCCACCGGCACCGCCAGCAGGATGCCGAGAAAGCCGAACAGGGCACCGCCGGCCAGCAGCGAGAAGATGATCCACACCGGATGCAGCCCCACCCGGTCGCCCACCAGCTTGGGCGTCAGGAAATTGCCTTCCAGCATATTGCCGATGGCGAAGACCACCGCCACGCCGCCCAGCAGGTGCCATTCCGCCCCCTGGGCGATGGCGAGGCCGACGCTGGCGATCAGGCCGATCAGCATGCCCACATAGGGAACGAAAGCCCCAAGTCCGGTGCCGATGCCGATCATCAGTCCGAGATCGAGACCCGTTATGGTCAGACCGGCGCCGTAGAACACCGCCAGGGTGATGCAGACGGTGGCCTGGCCGCGCACGAAACCGGCCAGGGTGCGGTCGATCTCCTTCAATTCGAAACGGATCAGCTCGGCGCGATGGCGCGGCAGCCAGCCGTCGATTGTCGCCACCATGCGGTCCCAGTCGCGCAGCAGATAGAAGGTGACCACCGGCGTGATGAACAGCAGCGACAAGATGGACAGCATGGCGATGCCGCCGGTCAGCACGCCCTTGATCAGATCCAGTCCCCACCCCGCCACGGTCCCGGCATAGGCGCCGACGGAATTTTGCAGCTTCTCGATCTCTTCCGCCGACAGGTGACTGTAGAATTCCAGCAAGATGGGCCGCGCCCGCTCGTTCAAGGTCGCCACATAGGAAGGCAGGCGCTGGACGAAGGTGATCACCTGCTGCTCCAGCACGGGAATCAGCAGGAACAGCAGCACGCCGAACAGGGAGAAGAACACCAAGGTGATGACCGTGGTCGCCAGGATGCGCGACAACCCGGCTTTTTCCAGCCGATCCGCCAGGGGGTCCAAGAAATAGGCGATGGCCATGCCGGCCACGAAAGGCAACAGCACGCCGCGCAACAGATAAAGCATGACCAGGAAGGCCACGGCGCCAAAGGCCCAGATCCGGATTCGCTGCCCCGGCGTCATGCTCTGTTTCGCCCGTCGATCCACCACGCTCATCACTTCGGCCTCATGGTCCAATAGCCGTCGCTCCAGTCCATGGACAGCCCGGCGGCGCCCAGGGTCGATTTGACCTGCTCCGGCTCGCCGACCGTATGGAGCACCAGGGCCGCCTCTTCCCGCGACAGCGAGATGATTTCCCAACGACGCACCAGCGGCACCCGGCCCAGCCGGTCGCGAACCGCCAGCCAGTCGTCCATGCCCCGCAACGGCACCATGGCCGCCATGGTGGCGGCGCGATCGAAAGCCAGCAGATTGCCCTGCTTATAGGTTGCATCCAGTCCCTGGGCGATATCGGCGACGGCGGCGCGCAATCCGGCCTCCAGCCCGCCCTCCGCCAGGGAATAGGTCTTCACGTCGAACGGCTTGAGCACGCCGGGCAGGCCGGTCAGCGCCACGTCGAGGCCGGTCCCGGCCGAATTGACCGCAGCCGCCGCCACCAGCACGTCGCCGGTGCGGAATCGCGCCCCCAACGCCCCCAGCGCCTCGGGATCATTGGCCAGGGCCTTTTCCGGGCCGAGAGTCGCGATATCGGCGGTATCGCCGGTGGGAACGGCCAGCGGAACCAGCGCCCCGGTCCCCTGCCCCACCCAGGCCGCCCGCCAGGGATTGGGATCGTCCCACAACGCGGAGCGCCCGGCGCCTTGCGCCTTGAACACCGGCACCACCACCACCGGGCGGGGACGCGGCTCGGCATATTTCAGCCCGGCATCGCGCAGCAGCTTCTTCACCGCATTCTGGTTATAGCGCACCGTCAATGAGGCGATGTAGCGCACCGCCGACGAGCGTTCATGCTCGATGGCGACGTCGCGCACATATTGAAGGGCGTCGGCATTGGGCAATTTGGCGTGATCGGCCGTCTGGGTCAGGCGTTCGAGCAGCCTGCGAAAGCCCGCCCGCTCGGCCTCGGCCATGGCCTGCTCCTTGGCGGCGGCGACAGAGCCCGCCGTCACGTCCACCTCCAGGCCGCGCACGGCAAAGGCGTCGGCCGCCCGGGCAAAGGTCGGCACAAGCAGGAGAAACGCCAGGATCAACGCGCCCGGAAGGCAGCGGACAGAAGCGATTGCAAACCACATGGGATCAAGTATCTTCCACTGAAATTCCGTGCCGACCATACCACACCGAAGCCTTCGAGGAAGCCCATTCCCGTGAAGAATGACAAGCAAGGCCTGACCTATCGCGATGCCGGCGTCGATATCGACGCGGGAGAAGCCCTGGTCGAGGCCATCAAGCCGCTCGCCAAGTCCACCGCGCGATCCGGCGGTGCCGCCGGTCTCGGCGGCTTCGGCGCCCTGTTCGACCCAAAGGCGGCAGGCTTCAAGGATCCCATCCTTGTCGCCACCACCGACGGCGTCGGCACCAAGCTGAAGGTCGCCATCGAGGCGAACAAGCACGACACCGTCGGCATCGACCTTGTGGCCATGTGCGTCAACGATCTGGTGGTCCAGGGCGCCGAGCCGCTGTTCTTCCTGGACTATTTCGCCACCGGCAAGCTGGACGTGGCGGCGGGAACCGCCATCGTGGCGGGCATCGCCGAGGGCTGCCGCCAGGCCGGTTGCGCCCTGGTGGGCGGCGAGACCGCCGAAATGCCCGGCATGTATTCCAAGGGCGATTACGATCTGGCCGGATTCTCGGTGGGCGCCGCCGAGCGCGGCGAACTGCTGCCCAAGGAAGACGTGAGCGCGGGCGACGTGCTGCTGGGCATCGCCTCCAGCGGGGTGCATTCCAACGGCTATTCCCTGGTGCGCCGCATCGTCGAGCGCGGCGGCCTGTCCTATGACTCGCCCGCTCCCTTCGCGCCGGGCGCCAAGCTGGGCGAAGCCCTGCTGGAACCCACCCGCATCTATGTGAAAAGCTGTCTCGCCGCCATCCGGGCCGGAACCATCAAGGCGCTGGCCCATATCACCGGCGGCGGCCTGATCGAGAACGTGCCGCGCGTGCTGCCCGAGGCCGTGGTGGCCGAGATCGACGGCTCCGCCTGGAGCCTGCCGCCCGTCTTCAAATGGCTGGCCAAGGAGGGCGGCGTCGTCGCCCACGAGATGGCGCGCACCTTCAATTGCGGCATCGGCATGGTGGTGGTCTGCGCCGCCGACAAGGCCGAAGACGCCGAGCGCATCCTGACAAGCCACGGCGAGACCGTCTATCGCATCGGCCATATCCGGGCGCGCAACGGCGACGAGGCCCAGAGTCAGGTGCTCCATCAGGACGGCTGGGCTTGACATGAAACAGGGGCAGCCCCACAATTCTGGACATAATTTCTAGCCAGAAGGTGGTCGGATGACCCAGCCGGTATGGTCGATCCAGGACGCGAAGAACCATTTCAGCGAGGTTGTCGAAGCGGCCCGTCACGGCGAGCCCCAGACGGTGACCAAGCACGGCAAGCCGACGGCCGTGATTCTTTCCTGCGAGGATTACGAGCGTCTGCGCCGGGTCGAGGAAGAGACTCGCCCCACCTTCGCCCAGCATCTGCTCGCCATGCCGACCGATGGCGGCGAATTCGAGCGTTCAGAACTCCGCCTGCGCGACGTGGAGTTCTGATGTTTCTGCTGGACACGGTGGTTGTCTCCGAGATGCGAAAACCCGCTGCCCGGCGAAATCCGATGGTGGTTTCCTGGTTGGATCGGAGAGCCGCCAACGACCTGTATATCAGCGTCATCACGCTGGGCGAGCTGGAACGCGGGATCGAGGCTCAGCGTCGCATCAATCCCGTCTTCGCCACCCAGTTGAGCGTTTGGTTCGATCAGATTCTGTCGGTCTATCGCAACCAAATCCTCCCGATGACGGTGCCCATCGCCAGACGCTGGGGGCGGCAGGCTGATCGTATCGGCCACATGAATCCCGACCTCGCCATCGCGGCGACCGCTATCGAACATGGGCTGACCGTCGTCACCCGCAATGTTTCCGACTTCACGCCAACCGGAGTGAATGTCTTCAACCCTTTCGAGGAGCCCTCCCCATGACCCGCAGGAAGGTCGGCGTCCTCGTCTCGGGGCGCGGCAGCAATCTGCAAGCCCTGCTGGACGCCTGCGCCGATCCCGCCTATCCGGCCGAGATCGTGCTGGTGATCTCCAACATTCCCGAAGTCTACGCCCTGGAACGGGCCAGGACGGCGGGGGTGCCCACCCAGGTCATCCCGCACAAGGGCTTTGCATCGCGCGAGGCGTTCGATTCCGAGATGGACAAGGCGCTTCGCGCCGCCGGGGTCGAGATCGTCTGCCTTGCCGGTTTCATGCGGCTGCTCTCGGCCGGATTCGTCGAGTCCTGGCGCGGAAAGATGATCAACATCCATCCCTCGCTGCTTCCCTCGTTCAAGGGCTTGCACACCCATCAGCGCGCAATCGACGCCGGGGTCAAGCTGCACGGCTGCACCGTCCATCTGGTGACGCCCGACCTGGACGACGGCCCCATCCTGGTCCAGTCCGCCGTGCCGGTTCTGGCCGCCGATACCGAGGGCTCCCTTGCCGCCCGCGTGTTGGAGCAAGAGCACAAGGCCTATCCCCTGGCGCTGCGGCTGCTGGCGGAGGGCCGCGTCACGCTGGACGGCGCCCGCGCCCTGATCCGAGATGCCTGAGACCATCCTCGTCTATGTGGGCATCGACGCTGTCGGCGACGGCCTGATCAAGCTGCCCTTCGTCCGCGCGCTCCGCGCCGCCTTTCCCGCCGCGCGCATCACCTGGATGGCGGGCAAGGGCCACACGGTATTCGCCGACACCCTGGCGCCGCTGGTCGAAGGCCTGATCGACGAGGTGCTCGACGAGGCGAACATCGGCAGCCGCGCCGCCGAACTGCTGCGCAATCCCCTGCCCGGCCGCCGCTTCGACCTGATCATCGACACCCAGCGCCGCCTGCTGACCACCCTGATCCTCAAACGCATCCGCCACGGCCGTTTCATCTCGGCGACGGCCGGGTTCCGCCTGTCGGACGCCCGACCGCCCGAGGGCGAACGCCCGGCCGCCATGATCGCCCAGATGATGCGCCTGCTGGACGCCGCCCAGCCGGGGCGCGATCACCATCCGGCCGCCCTGCGCCGCGACGCCGCGACGGAAGCGCTGGCCGAACGCCTGCTGCCCGCCGGTCCCGTCTATGTGGGTTTCGCGCCCGGCGCCGGGGGAAAGCACAAATGCTGGCCGCTGGAACGGTTCTGTCAGCTCGCCCAATCCATTTCGGCCATTCCCGTCTTTCTGTTGGGACCGGCCGAGACCGATTGGGTCGAAACCATCCGCGCCGCGCTTCCCCAAGCGCTGCTGCCGTTGCAGCAGGCGGAGAAGCCCACCCCCATGCTGACCATCGCCCTGGCGCGTCGCATGGGTGCCGCCGTCGCCAATGACAGCGGCACCGGCCATATGCTGGCCTGCGCCGATATCCCGCTGGTCTCGCTGTTCGGCCCGACGCCGCCCGCCAAATTCGCCCCCGGCGCGGCGCGGCTCCATCTGATTCGCGCCCAGGATTTCGGCGGCGATGCCATGACCGCCATTCCGATCACCGCGGTCAAACAGGTCTTGATCAAGTGTTTACTTTGACCGCTTTGCGGCATGCCGCTACCATGCAGCGAGCCAAAGCAACATAGAGCGCCTCCATGAATATCAAAGACCACATCCGCGGCGTCCCCGACTTTCCCAAGCCGGGTATCCTGTTCTATGACATCTCGACCCTGCTGGCCCATCCCGACGCCTGGCAGGTGGCCATGGGCAGGCTGGCCCGCGAGGTGCGCAAGTTCCAGCCCGACGTGCTGGCCGGTATCGAATCGCGCGGATTTCTGGTTGCCGCCCCCCTGGCGCTGAAGCTGGGCTGCGGCTTCGTCATGCTTCGCAAGAAGGGCAAGCTGCCCGGCAAGACCATCCGCCACGACTACGCCCTGGAATACGGAACCGACACCATCGAGATCCAGGAAAACGCCGTGGAGCCCGGCAGCCGCGTCGTGGTGCTGGACGATCTGCTGGCCACGGGCGGCACCTTGGCGGCCAGCATCGAGCTGCTGCGCAAGATCGGCGCCCATGTCACCGGCGCCGCCAGCATCATCGAACTGAATTTCCTGCCCGGCCGTCAGCGCCTGAAGGAACTGGACGTACCGTTCACCAGTCTCGCCGCCTACGACGAATAGGGCGGCATAGAGGGAGTCATCATGGAGGTCGCGGCTGCCGCTGCCTTGATCGGCGCTTTGGCGGGTTCGGCTGCGACGCTGGCCTGGGCCCGCCGCCGACGGGTGAGCGCGGATCCAGGTGAAGCCGCGACCGCCCAGCGTCTGCTGGTCGAGGCCCTGAGCAACGGCACCGACGGGGTGGCGCTCTATGATTCCAACTACCGCCTGATCACCTGCAACGAACGTTACCGCGCCCAGTTGCGGCAGGTTTCCCACCTGCTGGAACCGGGCATGCGGTTCGAGGATCTGGTCCAGGCCTTCGCCCGCGCCGAAGGGCTGGACCAAACCTGGATCGACGACAAGCTGCTCAATCGCATTCATAGCGGCGTGGAAGAGCAGTTCAGCGATGGCCACTGGGTCATGTCCAGCGCCTATCCCACCCACGATGGCGGCTGGCTGCGCATCCTGCGCGACATCACCATCCGCAAACAGACCCAGACTTCGCTGGAAAACACCGTCGCGTGGCTGAAGGGGATCATGGACACGGTGGTGGACGGCATCGTCACCATCGACGAGACCGGCAGCGTCCTGTCCTTCAACCCCGCCGCCGAACGGATCTTCGGCTATGGTGCCACGGAAGTGGTGGGGCGCAACGTCAACATGCTGATGCCGGAACCCTTCGCCCGCCAGCATGACGGCTATATCCGTTCCTATCTCGCCTCGGGCCTGCGCCGCATCATCGGGTCGGGCCGCGAGGTGGTGGGCCAGCGCAAGGACGGCACCACGTTTCCGCTGGATCTGGCCATCACGGAAATGCGCGATGGCCGCATGGTGACCTTCATCGGCGTGGTGCGCGACATCACCCAGCGCAAGCGGGTGGAAAGCGCCCTGATCCGAAGCGAGTCGCGGTTCCGATCACAAGCGGGGCGCTTGCAGGGCATCATCGACAACATGCCGCAAGGCGTGGCGGTGTTCGACGGCGACGACACCCTGACCGCCCTCAACAAGGCGGCCCTGCGCATGCTGGGGCTGCCCGAGGGCGAGATCATGCCGGGCGCCATCGACATTTCGCTGCTGCTCGCCCTCTTGGCCGCCACCGACAACCCCGAGAGCGGAGATGCCGTCCGCATCACCAGCGATCTGTCGGAAAGCATCCGCGAACGGCCGGAAATGGTGTTCGAGCACGCCGCCGACAATGGCATGGTGATGGAGGTGCGCTCCTCCTCCATGCCCGGCGGCGGATTGATCCTCAGCTTCACCGACGTGACCGACCGCAAGCACACCGAACAGACGCTGCGCCTGGCCAAGGACGAGGCCGAGCGCGGCAACCGGGCCAAGAACACCTTCCTGGCCAATATCAGCCACGAGCTGCGCACCCCGCTCAACGCCATCATCGGCTTTTCGGAAATGATGAAGCACGAGATCTTCGGCCCGCTGGAACCGGCCAGCTACCGCACCTATGTGGGCGACATCCATGAAAGCGGCATGCACCTGCTGGACCTGATCAACGACATCTTGGACATGTCCAAGGCGGAAGCAGGCATGACTGACCTTCAGGAATCCCAGGTGGATGTGGCCGAGATCATTCATACCTCGGCCCGAATGATGGCGCGCCGCGCCGAGAATGCCGGAATCGCCATCATCGAGGACTTGCCGCCCCGACTGCCCCATTTGCTGGCCGATGAGCGGCGAATCCGCCAAATCGTCCTCAATCTACTGTCCAATTCCGTCAAGTTCAGTGACGATGGCGGCCAAGTGACCGTCAAGGCCGAGATCATCGCCACCGGGGACTTCCAGATCATCGTCGCCGACAATGGCATCGGCATGACGCCCGAGGATCTGGTCCGGGTCATGGAGCCCTTCGTTCAGGCCGATACCCGCCTATCGCGTAAATACGAGGGCAGCGGCCTCGGCTTGCCCTTGACCAAGACCCTGGTCACCGCCCATGGCGGCACCTTCGCCATGGAAAGCGAGCTGGGCCACGGCACCACCGTTACCGTGACCTTTGGCGCCGCAAGGGTGCTCAACGCCGATACGTCGGCGGCCGACATCTGACGGCCGCATCAGCCGAGACGAATTCCGGTTCCGCCCAGCCCGCAATACCCGGACGGATTCTTCGCCAGATACTGCTGATGATAGGATTCCGCCCAATAGAACCGGTCCAGCGTGGCGATTTCGGTGGTGATGGCGCCGAACCGCGCCTTGGTCAACTCCACCTGGAAGGCATCGCGGGATTCCAGGGCTTGGCGCGCCTGTTCCGGTGTGGTGGTCAGGATGGCCGAGCGATACTGGGTACCGATATCGTTGCCCTGGCGCATGCCCTGGGTGGGATTATGGCCCTCCCAGAACAACCGCAGCAAGGCGCCGTAGCTGGTGACGTCGGACTGAAAAGCGACCATCACCGCCTCGGTATGGCCGGTGCGGGCGGAACAGACTTCCTCGTAGAGCGGATTGGGGGTGAAGCCGCCCGCATAGCCCACCGAAGTGGAATAGACCCCTCTGGCATGCCAGAACAGCCGCTCCGCCCCCCAGAAGCAGCCCATGGCGAACACGGCGATCTCGACGCCCTGGGGGAACGGTGGCTTTAGATGGGTGCCCAGCACCTCGTGCCGCTCGGGGACCGGCAATGCCTCGTCGCGGCCGGGCAGCGCCTGGGCGGCGCTTACCATTACCGTCTTGCTTGGTCCGAACAGCGCCATGGGACTTCCTCCGGCAATTTATATCCCATATGGGGACGAAGCGCCGACCGTCACATCTCGCCGATATAAATTCCCAGCCCCCGAGCCGTCTGCGCCAGGGTGCCGTAGGGATCGATGGCACGGGTCAGGCCCGCCACGTCGGTGATGGGAACATCGGTCACTTGGCCGTGCTGCCACGCCACCATGCGGCCCAGCTTGCCCTGGGCGATCAGGTCGACGGCATAGACGCCGAAAGCCGAGGCGATGATGCGGTCGCGCATGGAGGGCATGCCGCCCCGCTGCACATGGCCCAAAACAGTCACGCGGGTTTCCGCCTCGACCATTTTTTCCAGCCGCGCCGCCAGATACTGGCCGATGCCGCCATAGCGGTTCTCGCCGCCGGTCTGGACGGTGGTGACCGCCTGCCCGGTCTCGGTCTTGCATCCTTCGGCCACCACCAACAGGGCGTGATTGCGGCCTTCGGCGCTGACCTCCTCGATCTTCCTGGCGATAGCTTCCAGCGTATAGGGAATTTCCGGGATCAGAACTACGTCGGCGCCGCCGGCGATGCCGGCATTGATGGCGATATGGCCCACATCGCGGCCCATGACTTCCAGGATCATGACGCGGTGATGGCTGGCCGCCGTGGGAGCAAGACGGTCGATAGCCTCGCCCGCCACGTTGAGAGCGGTGGCGAAACCGATGGCATAGTCGGTATGGGCGACATCGTTGTCGATGGTCTTGGGAATGCCGACCATGGGAATGCCGCCCTTGCGGCACAGGTTGTTGAGGATGCGCATGGAGCCGTCGCCGCCGATGACGATCAGCGCCTCGATGCCCAGCTCCTTGTAGCCGTCCACGAAGTCCTGGGACCGGTCCTTGACGCTGCCGTCGGGCATGGGATAGGCGAAGGGATCGCCCTTGTTGATGGTCCCCAGGATGGTGCCGCCCAGGCGCAGCATGTCGCCGGTCACCAGCGACAGATCGAATTCCACGTAGTCGAGGGGGCGTTCCATCAACCCCAGGCTGCCGTCGCGGATGCCGAACACGCGCCAGCCATAGTTCCTGATGGCACGATGGACCACGGCGCGCAGGGCCGCATTCAGACCTGCACAGTCGCCGCCGCTGGTCAATATACCGATGCGCTTTTCAGCCATGAGCTCTTCTCCGGATATCCCTACCTTATCCATACCGTTTCCCGACGAGTTCTGCTACCGTCTAACCTCCATTCATGTTCCAATTCCGCCATGATCGATGACACCCTTGAAGACGTTCGTCGGCGGCTCGCCGAACTGAAGACCGAGCACCGCGATCTGGATGATGTGATTTCGCGCGTCGCCGACGAGCTGCCGTTCGACCAACTGCGTCTTCAGCGTTTGAAGAAGCGCAAGCTTTCGCTCAAGGACGAGATCGCCAAGTTCGAGAACATGTTGATTCCGGACATCATCGCCTAAATGAGCCACGTCTATCTCGGGCTGGGCACCAATCTCGGTGATCGTGCCGCCAATCTGCGCGCGGCCATCAAGGCCTTGGCCCCACTGATGCTGGTGGACGCGGTGTCCGGCCTGTGGGAAACGGCACCGCTCTACGTCACCGATCAACCCGCCTTCTACAACATGGCGGTGGCGGGCCGCACCGATCTGGCGCCGCTGGACCTTCTGCGCGGCCTCAAGCGGCTGGAGGACGAATTGGGCCGCGTCGAGTCCGTCCGCTTCGGCCCCCGCCTGATCGATCTCGACATTCTGCTCTATGACGGGCTGATCATGGACGAACCGGAACTGACCATCCCCCATCCCAGATTGCCGGAACGCCGCTTCGCCCTGGCGCCGCTGGCCGAGATCGCGGCCGAGCTGGTCCATCCCCAAACGGACGAGACCATGGCCGCCATGCTGGCGCGACTGCCCACCGATGACGATATCAGACGGCTCGGCCCGCTATAGCACTTGCGCCGGACTTGGCGGGCGCGCTATGACCCACCCCGTCCCCCCTCTGTCGAGGGCATCGGTGAAGGAACCGCCATGGTGTTCGTGCAAAGGAAGCAAATGGAGTCCAGCTCCACCCAGGCGCCCGCCCGCCGCCTGTACCGCATCCTGGTGCGCGATCTGGTGCTGAAATGCTCCATCGGCATTCATGCTCACGAGTTGCTGGCCCCCCAGCGGGTGCGCATCAACGTGGACATGGCGGTGTTGGAGCAAGCGGGACCGCTGTGCGACGACATCGCCAACGTGGTTTCCTACGAGGACGTCATCGACGGCATCAAGGCTTTGCTGGCCGAGGGCCACATCAATCTGGTGGAAACCCTGGCGGAAAAGATCGCCGAGCTGTGCCTGGACGACGAACGGGTCGAAACCACCCGCATCAAGGTCGAGAAGCTCGACGTCTATGCCGAGGCCGCCTCGGTGGGCATCGAGATCGAGCGCGGCCGGGGGTAATAGCGCCCTACGCCTCGCCGATGGCGGCCAGGTAGAGGTCGAGGATCTGCTGTTCTTCCTCGCGCTCGGCGCGGTCCTTCTTGCGAAGGGTCACGATCTTGCGGATGATCTTGGTGTCGAAGCCCTGGCTCTTGCACTGGGCATAGACGTCCTTGATATCGGCGCCCAAGGCCTTCTTCTCTTCTTCCAGCCGCTCGATCCGGTCGATGAACTGGCGAAGAGCTTCCGCGGCAATGCCGCCGACCTGGCTGTTCTGCTGTTCATCGCTCATGGGATACGGCCTCTTTCAACGCAACGGGCCCCGACCATAGCCAAGGGACGATCCCGGTTCAAGCGGCTGTTGCGGACAATGGGTCAGGGCGGTAGGCTGACGGGATGAAAGCTTTCCTCGTCCTGATCCTGACCTGCCTGACACTCGGCGCCTGCGGCGGATGCGAGATCGACGCCGACAACGACGAGCAGCACGGCCGCTGCTGGTTCTTCTCCAAGATCCTTTAATACACCCGCGCCTGGTGAAGCTCGGGATCGGCCAGGACCGGGATCAGTACCTCGGCCAGCAGATCCGCCCAGCGTCCGCACCCCTTCATATCCCCCACCAGATCCTGCCGGATCTCGAACGATACATTGGGAAGGCCAGCCGCCCCGGCATGGGTGTCCAGGGTGTAGTTGATCTCCTTGCCGGAATAGGGCTGGTTGTCGCCCACCACCAGCCCGTCCCTGGCCCGCAGGGCCCGCAGCAGCGGGTCCGACATGCGGGGATCGCGGTTCCACAGCACCCCCACATGCCAGGGCCGGGGGGCGAAGCCCTTGATGCGCGGCGTGAAGGAATGGATGGCCACCACCGCCGGGGCAAGGCCGTGCCGCCACAGATGGGCGATACGATTGCCGATCTCGGTGTGATAGGGCCAGAACCAGCGCTCGGCCCGCGTCGCCGCGTCCGCCTCGCTCAGTCGCTTGTTCCCGGGAATCTCCACCGTGCAGGAGCAGGCGGGAATGGATGTCGGATCGCCCGGCTGGCGGTTGCAGTCGATCACCAGACGGCTGATGCCCGCCAGTACGGCGGGGCAGCCGAGGCGGGCCGCCAGCCGCCGCGTCACCTCGGCGGCGCCGATATCCCAGGCCACATGGCATTCCCGCTCCGCCTGGACCAGCCCCAATTCGCCGAGATCGGCGGGAATCAGCTTCGAGGCATGGTCGCAGACCAGGAGCAAACGGGCGTCGTCAGCCCCCTCGATGATCTCGAAGGGTGGCAATGGCGGAGACGGATCGGGCATGAAGGTCAACATGGAGACACTATAAACCGACCCGTGGTCGGCTTTCGAGATGAACCATACAAAATATATTCGCGCGAGGTGTTGACAGCCCCCCCTGGTTTCCGTATTTTCCCGCCTCCGGTCGCGCACCCCGGTGACGGCGATTATTTTAGGAAGTTGGACCATGAAGATTCGCAATTCCCTCAAGTCGGCCAAGCTGCGCGACAAGAACTGCCGCATCGTTCGCCGCAAGGGCCGGGTCTACGTCATCAATAAGACCAACCCGCGCTTCAAGGCTCGCCAGGGCTGACACCCGGCGCCTGATCGGCCCTTTCGGCCCCGATCACAGCAAACCGCGCTCCCAACCGGGCGCGGTTTTCGTTTTGCCTGCTATACCGCCGCCACCGCCTCAGCGGCTTGGTCGAAGGCGATCCTGATGGGCTCCATCTGGGAGTCCGCCGCCGCCAGATCGCCCTCGGCGCAGACGGCTTCCATGGCGGCGCACAACGCGCCGAAGCGGAAGGCCCCGGCACTATTGCCCGCTCCCTTGCAGGAATGGGCCGCCTCGCGGGCCGCCACCGCATCACCCGCGAGAACGGCGGCGGCCAACTCCTCCACCAGCGGACGGGTGGTGTCGATGAACAGGTGCAGCAATTCGCGCACTTCGTCGCCGATCTCGCCGAAGATCAGCCGCATGGGTTCAAGGTCCAAGACGGGGACTTGGTCATCGGCGGGCTCTTCCCCCAGGTCGGCCACCAAGGCCTTGGCAACCATTTCCAGCGGCGCCCGCTTCTTGCGCAGGGCGGCTGCGGCGGGAAGCAGGCGGCGGATCACCCCATCCAACTGCTTGAGGTCGATGGGTTTGGCCAGGAAGCCGTCCATGCCGCTTTCGTGGCACCGCCGGGCGGTCCCCGACAAGGCGTCGGCGGTCAGCGCCACGATGGGCAGGTAATCGCCGGTCGCCCGCTCCGCTTCGCGAATGCGGTGAGTCAGTTCGTAGCCATCCATCTCGGGCATATGGCAGTCGGTCAGCAACAGCCCGTAATCGCGGATCTGCATGCTGTCCCAGGCCTCGGCACCATTATCGACCACCTCGATGGCGTAGCCGAGGCGTTCCATCAGATGACGGATCACCACCTTGTTGGTTGGATTGTCCTCGGCCACCAGGATCAGGGCGCCCGCCGCCGACGCCGCTTCCACCGTGGGCTGGGACCAGGTCTCCGCTTGGCTGCCCTCGGCTTGCTCTTCCACCTCGGCGGCGGCGCGACCGGCGGCGGCGGCCACCGTCCGCCACAAGCCGCGTTGGCGCACCGGCTTTGGCAGGGCGGCGAAGAGACCGGCCTCGCGCGATTCGGCCGCCACGCTCGGATAGGTATCCTGCGGCACCATCATCACCACCCTCATCTGGCCGGTATCACCGGAGGCGGTCATCAGGGCGCCAGCCAGACCGAGGCGCTGGCGGTAATCGCCGCCGGCATCCAGCAGGGCAATGTCGTAGGTCCAGCCCGCAAGGGAGGCGGCGCGCACCGCCGCCATGGCGCCGTCGGCCGAGGCCACCACCGCCACCTGGGCGCCGAGATGGCCGAGATACTGACGAATGCATTCCGCAGCCGCCGGGCCTTCCGCCAGCACCAGCACGGCGACACCAGACAGGTCGGGGCCGCCGACCGGTTCTTCCAGGGCCACCGCCAGGGGCACTTGGAACCAGAAGGTGGACCCGGCGCCGATATTGCTGGAAACGCCGATATCGCCGTCCATGATCGCCACCAGACGGCGGCAGATGGACAAGCCCAATCCGGTGCCGCCATAGCGACGCGAAATGGTGATATCGGCCTGCATGAAGGGTTCGAACAGGCGGGCCTGCTGCTCGGCATCAAGGCCGATGCCGGTATCGGTGATGGAGAATTTCAGCCGCAGCGGCCGCTCGGAGGGATCAACCGCCTGGACGCCGATGCGCACATAGCCCTTGTCGGTGAACTTGATGGCGTTGCCCGCCAGATTGGTGATGATCTGGCGCAGCCGCACCGGATCGCCCAACACCCGCTCGGGCAGCGTCGGGTCCACATAGGTGATCAGGCCGATGCCCCGTTCCTGGGCGCGCAGGGTCAGCAGTTCGGCGACCCCTTCCACCATTTCCAGCACCGACATCTCGACCATTTCCAGTTCGAGCTTGCCCGCCTCGATCTTGGAGAAGTCCAGGATATCGTTGATGATGGTCAGAAGCGCGGTGGCGGAATCGCGGATGACGCGGGCCATCTCGCGCTGTTCGGCCTGCAGCGGCATGTCTTCCAGCAGCTGGGCCATGGTCAGCACCCCGTTCATGGGCGTGCGGATTTCATGGCTCATGGTGGCCAGGAACAGCGATTTGGCCTGACTGGCGTCCTCGGCCGTGCGCTTGGCCTCGGCCAGGGCGGCCTCTTCCGCCTTGTGGCGGGTGATGTCGGTGGACGATACGATCACCGCCGGCTCGCCGTCCATCTCGATCCGGGCGGCCGACAGCATGGCCCAGAACTCGCGCCCGGTGCTGTTTCGCATGCGGCACTCGAAGCCGGGAACGAATCCGCCTTCGCGGACCAGCTCCACCAGACGGGCCCGGTTCTCCGGATCGGCGTAGCATCGGGCGACGTTCAGGCCCAGGGCGTCGGCCTCGGACATGCTGTAGAGCTCGGTCCAGCGGGGATTGACCGACACGATGGAATTGTCCGACACCCGCGAGATGGCCAGCGCCAGCGGAGAAGTGTCGAGGATGCGGCGCAGCCTCTCCTCGCTGTCCACCAGGGCGCGGGTGGATTCCTGCACCTTGGCCATGGCGTCGCGGAACACCACCAGCTCGGCCGCCATGTCGGCGATTTCGTCGTTGCCGGTGCTGGCGATGGGGGTGTGGAAATCGCCCTCGACGATGCGGTGCATGGATTCGGCCAACCCGGTCAGGCGCGATACCAGCGAGCCGCCGAGATAGAGCCAGACGAACAGCAGTGGCCCGAAGAAGGTGAGCATGGCCACCACCAGCAAGGTGGTGCGCCCGATGGAGACCGCCGCCTCGGTGCGTCGCTCGTTCTCGGCGGCATCGGCCTCGGCCGCCGAGACCAGACGCCCCACCGCCGAGGACGTGCGCGCCACCAGATCGCGGCCCTCGTCATTGGCGGCGGCCAGCCGGGCGATGGTCAGCATTTGCAGCGAGCGCAGCTCGAACACGTTTTCGGGACCGGTGCCGAGATTGAGCACGCGGCGCGTCAGCTCGCGGCCCCTGGCGCCGTGCTGCCCATCTCCGGCGGCATCCACCAGCAGGGGCAGCTTGCGCACCTGCTCTTCATAGGCGCTGCGCAACTCGCCGACCTTTTCCAGGTCAGGGGCGACAACCGCTTCCCGCAGATAGTTGGAAGCCAGCACCACCACCGCCAGAATGGGATCGGCGGCCATACCCTCCACCGAGCGGTGAACCTCCAGATCCAGCCGGGTGATGATCTCGGCCAGCGAACGGGATCGCTCCACCAGTTGGAGGCGCTTATCCACCAGGATGTTGCGGTCGATGACGTTGTCGGCGAAGGCGGCGACCATGGAGCGCAGCTCCTCCACCCGTCCGGTATCGGTGGAGCTTCCCGCCAACTGGTCGATCAGGGCCAGCAGACGTTCGGTCTGCTGTTGCAGGGCGACAAAATTGCTTTGGCGCTGGAATTGCGACTGCGAGCCGTCCAGGGCGGGCGCCGCCGCCGCCAGCCGCGCCGTCGCCTCGGACAGTTTCAAGGCATTGGACACGCTGGGCAGATTGGTGCGGGTCACCGCCGCCAGCAGGCGTTCGATCTCGGAATAGCTGAACCAGGTCAACACGCCTGCGACCAGGATCATGCCTGCGACGGCGCCGACCGCGAACACCAGCTTGGCGCGGATGCCGAAGCGCCAGCGGCTCTGCCTTCCCTTTTCCGCCACAGCGCTGCCCACGCGCCAGATCCCCCGGTTTTCCTCGACGGGGGTCATAATGCCCCAGGCAACGCCGTCATGGAAGTCCGACACGGGCTGGTGCTAGGATGCCACCGCCATGAAGAAAGCCGCCAAGAAGAAAGCCCCCGATTCCGCCGCCATCATCGCCGAGGCCCAACGGCTGATGGACAGTCAGTTCCTGACCGACGCCATCGCCTTGCTGGAACCGCTGGACGGCAATCCGGAAGCCGATTACCGCCGCGCCGGACTGTTGCTGGTGCTCAACCGTCCCGCCGAGGCGGAAATCCTGTTCCGCCGGCTGCTGACCATCGTGCCCGACCATCTGGACACCATCGTCGGCCTGGCCGGAAGCCTGGTGGGTCTGGGCCGCCCCCGCGAGGCGCTGCCCCTGCTCAAGCATGCGGTCCAGGTGCTGCCCAATTCCGGCCGCATCGCCTATCTAGCCGGGGTCGCCCTGGAAGAGGCAGGACTTCAGCCGGAATCCGAAGCGCAACTGGCCAAGGCCCGCGCCCTGGTCATCGCGCCCGCCGAGCGGCGCAATCTGGTGCCCTACGAGATCTATGTGCAGCTAAGCCGCCGTTGCAATCTGCACTGCACCATGTGCGGCTGGGAAATCTGGAAGGACAATTCCGGCTTCATGGAAGAGCCGGTATTCGAGCGGGTCATCGCCGAGGCCAAGGCCTGCGGCATCAAGACCATGCATATCTTGGCGGGACAGGGCGAACCCTTCTTGCATCCGCGCATCTTCGAATGCCTGGAGCGTGCGGTCGCCGAGGGCTTCGAGGTCGGCATCGTCACCAACGGGACACCGTTCACGCCTCAGCGCATCGAACGTCTCGCCAAGGTCGGGCTGGCCTATCTCCAATTCTCCTTCGCCGGTTGGGATGCGGAAAGCTACGAAAGCGTCTATGTGGGGGCCAAGTTCGACAAGGCCATCACCACGATGAAGGCCATCCATAAGGCGTTGAGCGGCACCAAGACCAAATTCGTGGTCAAGGCGGTGGCGCTTGGCGATTGGCAGGAAAACCTGCACAAGACCAAGGCTTTCCTGGCGACCCAGGGCATTCATCAGGTTTACACGGTCCAGGCCAATAATTTCGGCGGCTCGGTGCAAAGCGGCCAACTGCACGAACGGCATGGCGTCTGGACCCTGAAGGATATCGATCATCACCGCCTGATGCCGTGCCGCATCTTCCTCAAGGCGGTGGGCGTGTTCTGCGACGGCACCGTCACCGCTTGCGGCTGCTACGATTCCAATGCCTTGCTGAAGATCGGCAACATCATGGACCAGGGCTTGGCCGAAATCCGCAACGGCGAGACCTATCGCCGTATCCTGGACGGATTCCGCAAGGGCTGCGTCAAGGATGTCCCCATGTGCGGCAAGTGCGACGACCCCTTCGGGTAATATGAAAATCGTCAATGCCGGAGCGCGGGCATCTTGCCCGCCAAAAGAATATTCCGTCGGTCCAGTAGGAATTTTAGCCACAGATGAACACTGATAAGCACAGATTTCCTTATCTGTGTCCCGCGCAGCGGAAATCTGTGTGCATCTGTCGCCCATGTCTTGGCCTATCCGCCTGAATGTCGATGGGCCTTAAACCTTCGGCAGGGTAAAGAAGAAGGTCGAGCCGGTGACGCCGTCGGACTCCGCCCAGATCCGGCCATGGACCGAATCGGTGATCCGGCGGGCCACTGCCAGCCCGATCCCGGTGCCCTTGTGGTTCGAGCGCAGATGAAGCCGTTCCAGCGGAATGAATATCCGCTCTAAATAGCAAGACTCGATGCCGATACCGTTGTCGGACATGCGGAATCGCCAGAATGCACCGTCGGGCTCGACCGTCACCGTGATCCGGGGCGATCGGTCGTCATGGCGGAATTCCACCGCGTTTTCCACCAAGATCTCGAACAAATCGTCCAACCGCCGCTGCGGCATGGCCACGTCGGGCAAATCACCGGCATCGAGATGAAGCGTCCCGCCCGGGCATTGTTCAGAATATGTGGCGATGGCCGAATTCAGCGCATGGCGCGACGACCCCACCGCGCCAAGGACCGGCTCGCGTTCGACGGCCAGATAGACCTGCACGTCGCGCAGCAGCTCCACCAGCCGCGCCGAGGCATCGATAATCCGCTCGGCCGTCGCCCGATCCGCCGAATTGACGCCGTCTCCCTTTCCATGCATCAACAACTGGGCCTGAAGCCGCATCTGACGGGCGGGCTCTTGCAGGTGATGGGCGAGTACGAAGGAAAACCGCTCCATGTCCGCGCTATAACGCGCCAGCGCCGTATAGGCGTCGGCCAAGGCGGCCCGTGACTCTTCGTCCTGGGTGATATCGCGTTGAACGCCGACCCAATGGGTAATGACGCCCATGGCGTTGCGCACCGGCGTCAAGGAAACGTGATTCCAAAAATGCACGCCGTCGGCCCGCGAATTGCGCAATTTGACGGTCACACTACGGCCTTCGGCCAGGGCCTCGCGGATTTGATCCAGCCCCTCCTGATCGGCATCATTGGCATGGAGAAAGCGCGCATTGCGGCCCAGGGCCTCGGCGGCCGAATATCCGGTGATCTGCTCGAAGGCCTGATTGACATAGAGCAGCGGCAGGTCTGGGCTGGCGGCATCGGCGATGGTCACGCCGTTGGAGACAATGGCCAAGACCCGGTCGCTGAGGCGCAGCATGGCCTCGTCCCGCGCCCGCCGGGCCAAAGTGCGCACCAGAATGACGGTCAGGCCGAAAACCGCCAGAGTCACCAGCCCCACCGGCCAGCCCACCTGGGCGGCATTGGCGCGCCAATTGGACAGGGCGTCATCCATGGCGATGCCGACACTGACCACCAGCGGCCAAGCGAGCGTGGTGCGATAGCTGGTGATGCGCAGGATGCCATCGTCGTCCACATCGATGAAGCCGCCCATCTCTGCGCGCTTGATATAAGAGCGAAACAGCGGCAGTTCGCTTGCCGGAATCGTGGAAAAGCGGCCGGAGGTCGAAGCCCCCGCCAGGAGAACGCCGTCGAACCGCCAGAGCTGGACACGGGCGCGGGTGTCCTGCTCGATTTCATGAAAGATCCCCTGGAAGTGCTCTGGATTGATGGCCGCCACCACCAAGGCCACGATGGAGCCATCCGCATTGCGCACGGCACTGCTGACGGGGATCAGGCTTTGGCCGCCTGCCCTGGCGTCACCGCCGATGAAACGCCCCTCCACCGGCAGCCCGATCACCAGCGAGCGCGGAAATCGCTTCAGTTCCTCGATGGTCGACTCCACGTCCATGCGTCGCCCAGCCGCGCCCCCGGCGCTGTCGAAACCAACCACCCCGTCCACGCCCACCACCAGGATCTGGCGTAAATGAGGAGTCTGCTTCAGGCGCTGGGCCACCGAGCCCGGCAAGGCGGAATCAGAACCGCTCTGACCGGCCTCGCGCACCATGTCGGCGACGGAAATCATGGTCACGTCGATGGAGTTGACCGAGCGGGCCACCGCGTCGGTCAGGGCACGGGCCAGACTGGCCGTCATGTTGGCGCTGGCCGCAATGGCTTCCTGGCGGCCGGTCCACAATGCCGCCGCGGTGGCGGCAGCCACCGCCAGGGCGACGCCTACTCCGAAGACCGCCACGAACCTGATGAGAGTGGTGGAATAGAGTGGTCGGACCGGGACACTGCCCAACACGACACCTTCGCCACCATCGCCCCCATACGATTTAGATTGGCTTCCATGCATGATCCCGATGCAATACCACGAAACCATAAGCAATACAAAGGCTTGTAACGCTTAGTTTCTCCGATGGTGTTTCATCGCGTTCATGTGGAGGGAAACCATTGACCTACGAAGACGCCTTCCGAGCCGCCGTGATGGACAACATCGCCACCGGCCAGCGGATCAAAATCTATCGCGAGATTTGGAACGGGGACTACTTCGCCTCGCGCTACATCCTGCCCGTGCCACCGTATTGGGCGGTGCTGATCGGTGAAGTTGGTCGGAGGACGCCGCGATGACTAGTCAATCCACCGCCCGCCGCTGGCTCTCCACCCTCGCCCGCCACTATCCATCGCTCTTGGTGAGCGGCGTCTGCCACAACGCCTTGGCTGAGATCGACGAGCTTGAACAGCACGCGGAGGTGTTGCGCCGCGATTGCCATGAGTTCCTGGCAGAGCGCGATGCCTACCGCGATGCCCCCGCGATCAAGGTTGACATGGATCAATCCTGCTCCGGCTGCGTCCGCGCCCCGACAGAGGCCGAGCCGACGTATGACGAGGAATGCAACGGATGCCGCCGGTTCTACGGCGATTTGTATGAGGAGCAACACAAATGACCATTACCGTTAATGACCTCCCTGCGATCATCGAACAGCACCGGTTGTGGCTGCGCTCCAAGGGTGGGGCCTGTGCCAACCTGCGCGATGCCGACCTGCGCGGTGCCAACCTGCGCGGTGCCAACCTGTACGGTGCCAACCTGTACGGTGCCAACCTGTACGGTGCCAACCTGTACGGTGCCAACCTGTACGGTGCCAACCTGTACGGTGCCAACCTGAGCGATGCCGACCTGCGCGGTGCCAACCTGCGCGGTGCCGACCTGCGCGATGCCGACCTGCGCGGTGCCAACCTGTACGGTGCCGACCTGCGCGATGCCGACCTGCGCGATGCCGACCTGCGCGGTGCCAACCTGTACGATGCCGACCTGCGCGATGCCGACCTGTACGGTGCCGACCTGTACGGTGCCGACCTGTACGGTGCCAACCTGGGCAACGATCAAATCGTCACCATTAACCCTGCGTTTTTCACGGGAGGGACGTGGCCGGTCATGATCACCGACAAGCACATCAAGATTGGGTGTGAGGTCCACCCTACCGAAGCATGGGATGGTTTCAGCGACCGGAAGATCGCCGCCATGGGCGGAGCGAATGCTTCTCGTTTCTGGAATCTGTGGAAGGTCACGATTATGACGATGGCGAAGGCCCATCAGTCGCAGGTTGGGGAGACTGAGAAATGAAGATCGTCATCGAAGCACCGGACAACGACGAAATCCTGCGTGCCGCTCTATTCATCAACCGCCCGACGTGGACGAAGCATAAGGCAACGCACCGCATCCTTGGCGGGTTCACTGTCGGAACGCATGAGTTCTACGTGACACGGATCAAGGGTGGGTTGAAGGCCCGGTATATCGGAGAAACGAAATGACCATTGACTTTACCAATCCGGTGGAAACCACCGAGACCCCGCCGCGCCCTGTTATGGTCTTGTACGCGCTGGGCAACGACACCCCGTACGGTTTCGTCGTCTACAACGTCACCAAGACCGCCACTGACGAGTTCTGGCTGATGACCGACGAGAACCGCCCGGACATCCGCAACGTCCCCGCCAAGCCGGTGCTGATCGAGGGGTGGTCTAATGTTATGAGCTTTGGCGAGAGGCACGGCAGCCTCCCATTTTCGATGGGGCGTGTGTACCCAACGCGGGAGTTGGCTGCTGCCTATCTTGACGACGACGATTGCTACGTCACCACCATAAAAGTCGCATGGCACAGCGACGGCTCCCCGGTGGAGGAAGATGACACGTTCGTTGCGCAACATTTACGGAAGTGCATCGCAGACCGCGACCACTGGAAGGCCAAAGCAGAAGCCCTTGACCGCGATCTTGAGAGCCGCATCCTGGAATGTGGGGCCGCTTGGGAACGGTGCCAACAGTGGGAGGCCAAGGCAATCAAGGCGCAGGCCGATGCTGGCGGGATCATCAACAGGATGCAAGCCGTGGTGGACGCGGCGGTGGCGTGGGTCAACGAGCGGGAAACCGGGACGATGCCGTGGGAGTATGCGAACAAAGTCATGTTCGCTGTCCGCGCCTACCAGAACATCCAACCCGCCACCAGCGACAGCCACGAAGCCATGGTGGAGGCGGATATTCGCAACGCCGAAACCGAACAAGCACTGATGGACGCATGGGCCGGTGACGACATCGACGCCATCCTGCCTAAGCAACGCAAAGCCGCCCTGGACGAACTAACCCGCGTGACGCAGGAGACGGTGCCGGGGGCTTATGATGCGCCTGACACGGTGTGGGTATGCGAGTGTGGCTATGTCAATGGAAGGCAGAAGACGCGCTGCTGCAAGTGCAAGCAACCCGCCACCGGCGACAGCCACGAGGCCGATCAGTGGATCGAGGCGCACGACGACAAAGATTTCGTCAAGGCTGTCGAGGAAGTTGTCACCAGCGACAGCCACGAACCCGCCCCACCTGTGAAGAACTGCCTGACGTGCCGGTTCTACGAGCCGGGGGTTATCTCGCACCGTGCCAAGTGTCCGACATGCCTGGGCGATACATGGAACAATTGGCAGCCCAAGGAGAACCCCAATGACTAATCGAGAGGCCCACGAAGAAGCCGCCGGGATGGGGCTGTGCGATCAATTCTTTACCTTCAACAGTATCGACCCTGACGCGGAGCATGAACCTCCGCAGCCCAAGGAGAGCCCCAATGCACGCTGAACAACTCGCAAAACTGCGGCGGCTGGAAGCTGCGGCTACACCTGGGCCTTGGGCGCGGACTGCTGACGGTACAGCCGTCATGGTTGCTTGGCGAGACGACAAGGGGACCATGCTGCCCGAATGCTGGAAGCGCGGGGGGCACCCCAAGCTCACGGTGAGGGGTGGGACACTGGAAGATACGGCCCTCATCGCCGCCGCTCGCAATGCTCTTCCAGCCCTGCTGGACCTCGTGGATGCATTGGAAGTGGCTGTGCATGAGCAAGAGGCAGACCTAGCCATGGAATCTGCCATGCGGATGATGGCAGAGACCAAGGTGGAGACCTTGCTGGACCGCGTAGAGGAACTGGAGGGCGAGTCATGAAAATCGCGCTCATGCTGATTTGGATCGGCGGATTTAACGGTGGCCCGTCTGTCGTTGAGTTTAGTTCTCTGGAGACGTGCCAAGCGGCGGCGCCTGTCGTCATTTCTGGGTTTCAGGCACTCTCCCAGAACATGATCAAGGCCGCGTTCTCAGCGTCCTGCGTCGAGGTGACGAAATGACTAACCCCACCATCCTCCGCGAACTGTACGACCGCGTGGCCGCTGCCGAGGGGCCGGACACTGACCTAGATGACGAGATTTACCGGGTGCCTGTCAAAGCCGGTGCTGACCCGATTGGGTGGCAGCGGAATGTGACGGCCTCCCTCGACGCCGTGGAGGCGCTGCGGAAGCGGTTTCTGCCGGGGTGGTCCATGATCGTGGACATCTTCACCGATGGGATATACGCGTTTATTTGGAGCCCCACCAACAAAGCCCAGTCGATGATCAGTATCGGGAAAACCCCCACCGAGGAACGCGCCCGGCTGCTTGCGATACTCGCTGCGAAGATTGCGATGGAGGAAGGGTGATGCGCCCAGCAGAAATCATACCCGACGAGGAGATCGAGCGCGTTCATGCCTACGCCAATTTTGGGTCAATGCCCAAGCGCGAAGTGGTGAACGAGGCGATCATGGCGACCGCTAAGGGCTACCACACCGGGGGCACCTCCAGGGCCATCATCATCGAGCACGGATTGGCCCGGTGCAAAGAAGACCCATTCAAACTCCCGACGATAACACCCAAGGGACTCCGGTATCTAGCGGCGCTGATGCTGGAGGAAGGGTGATGACCGGTCAAGAACTTGCGAACGTGTGCCCGGCATTCAACGCGCTGGCAGACTTCTACTGCGTCATGCTGCTGCGCAGTCGTGGAATTTACCGCCGCGTAGCGGATTAAGAAGGAGGGGGAGTGATGGGGAAGCGAGCTATCCACCCGCCGGGCATACGTAAGTCTCGTTCTTGCGGAACGTGTGAGAACTGGTCATGGGACTACGAGGGTGAAGGCGAGTGCCTGAAATACCCCGCGCCCCCTGCATGGATCGGAGAAGACTACGACGTAAGGAACCCTGACTACAGCGAAGAACACACGTTCTTACACAGCACCGATATTTGCGACAGGCACCAAAAGAAGGGGACGGAGTGATGACGCCAAAGACACGCGATGAACTGGTGGAGGTGATGGCGACAGCCATTGGAGAACATGAAGGCTCCCCCGGATGGACGCAATATGTGACCCCGGCAGAATTTTACCTCACCGCCCTGGAAGCCGCTGGCTGCGCCGTGGTGCCGGTGGAGGCGACGGAGGAGATGCGTCGGCACTTCCGCTATTGCTTGGGGTTCTCGCCAAACGAACCCGCTGGCCTAGCGGAAGACCGATTCGAGATGGCAATGCGTAACGCCCTCGCCGCCAGCCCGTTCAAGGCCAGCCAGTGACCGCGGAGAACGCGCCCCGGTCTTGACCGACTCAACGGGGGACAAGCACGACGAGCGTATGGCGGAGGGCCGGGATCGAAAGGTTCCGGCCTTATCTATCTAGGGAAGTCTAGGGCAGTCTAGCAATGTTCAAGGTTTGCCCGGTGCTATTTCTTCAAGATGTTGATCGTCTGACCGAGGATGCTCGGCACCACATTCTTCAGCGCGGAGATGCCCCAGATACCGCCGACCATCGCAATTACGATCTGGACGTACCATTCCGGCATGGCCGTCAGCACCACCTGAAAATAATTGGTGACGCCAGCCGGGTCAAAGATGCTCCAGAAGAACGGGAAGATGAAGATGGCAAAGCAGGCGCGGCGTAGCCCCTGATCCTTATCCGTCAGGTTCGCCATTTCCCATGCGGCGTTATTGGTCTGGGCATCACGCAGCAGACGCGCCTTGTTCTCGGCTTCGGCGGCAGCCAATTCTCGCTTGGCCTTAAAGCTGTCGTTCACCCACCCTCCGATGGTGCCGACAAGCTCCATGGCTCCAGTGATCGGGTCGAGCGCCATCACACATCCTCCGACTCAAACAATTCCGCCTCGGCAGCGCGGCGACGGACTAGACCGGGAAGAACCTTTCCGGAAGCGTGGACCCACCGGCTAAACTCATTTGACGCGCCGTCGAAGTCCCCCTCGCAGACCTTGCGGAGAAGCGTGCTTCCCGCCAGCTTGCCGGTATTGAATTGAAAGCTCGTGAGCGCGGACATTTGGTTTTCGGACACGGGGTGCTTACCCACCAGAAAGCGCACGTCCTTTTCCGCCTCAAGCAAGTCTTCCATCAGCCAGGCATCAGCCTGCGCCTGGCTTATCTCTAGCCCGTCATGGACCTCGCGCCCGGTATGGCCCCATCCCACCGTTGGGACGTTCGCGGGACAGCGGTAGGACTCAAGACGGCAGCCCTCGAATTTCTTCACAAGTTCAATGCAGGCAAGGCTTACCATTATTTCACCTGATCCAGTTTCTCGATTAGCAGCAGAATGTGCGGCCCCTTGTCGATCAGGAACGAGATCAACCAGCCGCCGATACCGGCGACTAAGCCGCCCATCGTCAGTATGACCGACAGGCCCATGCGCCGAAGGTCTTCCAAGTGTTTGTTAGCCTCGTCGCCGCGAGCCTTACCCTGCTCTGCGATGTAATCCATTTTGCTTTCCAGAGCGCCAAACCGGCTATCCATCGAGCCGAACCGGGCGTCGAGAATGATGGCCTCGTCGCGCTCATGCTCTTGGATGCAGGTATCGACGCTGGCCTTTATGCCGGTGCCGATGCTTTCGAGCATTCGCATCACATCATCGACGCGAGAATGAACGCGGGTTAATCCAGACTCAACCCGGTTAATGCCGTCCTCTGCGCCCTTCAATCTTTCCTCCATGGCGGCCACCCGCTCCCCAATGTCAACGTCAGTGGAACATCTGCCGATTGCCTTGCGTTCGGGCGGCGGAACGGTTGGAGACCACTCGCCATTCTTTCCAGTAGTTCGAGACATCACATCACCGCCAAGCAAGCGGCCATTAGGGCCGCATACGTCGAAGCCCCAAGGAAGATTTCTCCGATGGCATAGGGGCCGTCGATGAAGCCCCCGACGCGCCAGCTATCAGGCCACCAGAGACGAGCCAGCCAATAGCCCAACCCGAAGATGGCGTATTTCTTGAACACTTCCATGTTCGTGAACGACGGACCCGGATGCAGAGACGCGATGAAGAACAGCATGATTAAGATCACGATCATGATCGTCATCGCCGCCGCTTCAGGCCACCAGCCGAACACGGATAGGAAGGCGAGATAGATCGGAGGAGATGCCATGACGCCGCCGAGGGCGATACAGATGGACTTGGGCAGGCCGAGCCATCCGCCATCCATACGCCGCCATAGGCCACCCATGACAGCCCACATGGCGATTGCGAGGCTAGCCGACATTGACGCCGCTCCGAATGAGCCAGATGATTCCTATGGCAATGGCGAGGCCGATGGCGGAGGCGAAACCGAGCATGAACAGTCCCATTACAGCGCACTCCGAAAGGTGGCGATCTGGTCCGATATATCCTTGAGCCAAGCGCGGCCCTCGGAAGTTCCGCCTGCATCATCCGGGCCAGCCTCACGCCAGCGACGGTCGGTGATGGAATCCTCTAGGGCGGCGATCTTCAGGAGGGTCTTCTGCCTCGCCAGCATCTTGGAACGCTTCTCTTCCCAGACGGGAATGTGAGCATCTATCTGCGATTGGCTTGGCTGTGCGCTTCCGAGGGGCCAGTCAACGATATTCCCGGAGGAGTCCAGGCTAAATCCGTCGATGCTTGTCAGGTCTCGGATAACATCCGTAAGGTCCGCCATTTTAATCCCCCTCAACGGAAATCTGAAACACTGCCGCTGTAGTTACGCCTTTGACGGTTACGACATCAGTGTAAAGGGCGTCCGCCGTGTGCCCCATACGAACATAGCAGGCAGCCTGTGAGCCGGTGGCACAGCCGATAGCACCGATGTCTAGGACGACCCCCATAAAGCCTTTCCCAGCGGTGCCAACAGACCTATCGGAGACGACCATTCCCTTGATGACGAGGTTCGATGCTGATCCACTTACGCGACTGGGCGCATAGAATGTGCCGACGCTATCAACTGCCGTACCCCAATAGGTCGTCCCATTAATCTCAATGCCGATCCCAACCGACATATTGGCGCTCTGGGTCCAATTCAGCTGTATCTGCGGTGCCTCGATTCGGATTATTCCATTCGTAGGGATTATCAACGTCTGCGCGGCAGTAACTCGGGTTCCGCCAGAGGAGCAAGACGACAGCGCGGTATCTGATGTCCAAGTGACTCGCGTCCGCTTGATCCTGGTATCAATGAAAGCCTTCACCGCCTTCTGTGTCGCCACATTACTGTCGCTGTTGGCGGCAAGCGTGGTGTCGGTGTCAAGCGCGAGGGTTGCGACCGTGCCGAGGCCAAGGTTGCTACGAGCCGTGGTGTAGTTCGCCAAGCCCGAAAGGTTGTCCGACTTGAGCATGTCGCCCACGCCGACAGTCGTCCCGGTCCAGGTGGTGCCGTTGGACAGCGGAACTTTGCCGTTGCCGATGGCGGCGGCGTTGGGGAGAGCGGCAGCACTCGCAGCGGCAGCGGAGGCGCTGTTCGCGGCATTGGTCGCCTGCGTTGTGGCAAGCGTCACCTGTGCGGCAGCGAGAGTGACCTGGGCCGCACCGTTGGTGGTGGCGGCGGCAGCGGACGTAGCCGCGTTGCCTGCCTGAGTGGTGGCGATACCGGCCTGGGTTGTCGCGGTGGTCGCCGCCGTCTGCACGGTGGTCAGGTATGTCGCCGGGTCGATGCCAGATCCGACCGGGACTGTAATCGCCCGGCTGATCTGTTCGGCCAACTGCTGCGACACCTCGACCTGATAGTCCAGCGCACCTTCGATAACGGAAGGATAGAAGCCGCCCTGATTAACGATGCTGGTGTTCTGCTGATACGGCACCACGCGCCGGATGGTCAGATACTTGCCAGCGGCCAGGATGGCGCCGGTCGCTGGATCAGTCAGCAGGGTGACGTTGCCGCCGCCAGAGACACCGATGCCAGAGATAGAATACTGCCCGCTGGTCAGAGTTGCGACAGTGTTCGGCGTGACCGTTGTGTCGGTGATGGTGACGACGGCATAGGTGGCGCTGTCGATGCGGAAGGCATAGGGGAAGACGGTAGTCGCCCCATTGCCCTGGTATGACACCGACGAGGAAGACGTTGCAATCGTCATCTTCTCTATCTCCGAGACGCGGCGTCATCCGACGCTGCATGTTGTGGAAGTTACAGCAAAATACGCACAAATCCTAGCGCCGATGCTACTGACCGACCGCTTCTCGCTTGTTCTTCATCGCCTGGGCGAGGATGTCGTTACTTCCGCCGCGGCTTTGGGCGATGATTGCCGCCTGCGCCTGCTGACGGGTGCCGGTAACGATCTTTGACAGCGTCTCGCGGCGGGCAAAATCCGACACCGTATTCCAGCCAGGTGCATTAATCGTCTGCTCGAGAACCTGGCGGGTCAGCCGCCCAGCAAGGCGCTGGTAATCGCCATACTGCTGGTCTGTAAGCTCGACGCCACGGATGTCGCGCTTCAACTTGCTCATGGTGATGCCAAGCCGCTCCATCTCCGTCGCAATCGGGTCTGGCTTGCCATTGTTGTGGGAGAAACGGGAATACTCCATCGGCTGTCCCCACATGTCGTATTTCGACGGCAGGGTCTTCGACAAGAAAGGAACCTTCGCCTTGATGGTATCGACAACGCCCCGGGCATCGCGCATGGTCGGATCAATCAAGTGCGTAATCTGTCCGGCGCCGACAGAGAACGGCACGGCGAAGTTGGCAGCCAACTGGCTGATATAGCGTTCGGCATTACGGTTGGGGCTATCGACCGCCCCCATCAGATCCGCCACGCCACGCAGCCAGCTTTCATCCTTGATGGCCTTCGCCACGCCGATGACCATTGCCCCGGCAGCCTCGCCCAAGGTCTTATCATCCGAGTGCTTGGCGATCTCGACAATGTCTGCGGTGATGCCGAGCAGTGTTCCGATGGGGCCGCCACGGAAGCTAATCCAGTGGTTCCCCCCACGGATGCTGTACGGGGAATGCCCGGCTGCGATCCACATGGCCCGCTCGCGGGGATCATCGGGTCCGGCACCGGTAACATTGTCCTTCAACACTTCATAGACGGCAATTGCGCTGATCATCGAGCCAACAACAATGCGCCCTGCCTGGGCGTCTCGGGCAGCGCCTCCGTTTCGGCCCATCAGATTGTCGCGGACTTCTTGGTCGAGCAGGACACCGGCAACACTGCGCTCGACCAGGCCTTCACGCAGGACGTTAGAGACGATGGAGACGAACGGAATGACGATCTTGGCCGGTAGGCTGGAATTGGACAGCCGCGACAGGGCATTGACGAAGGTGCCGAACTCATGGGTCTTCATCAGGGCCATGTTGGTGGCTGTCTCAGACGCCGACTTCATCATCTCGACCGGAGGGGCGTTGACGATCTGCGCCACCCGGTTGGACAACTCATAGCCGGACTTGCCCTCGGCAGCAGCCTGACGATAGGCCTGAGAATAGACCTCCTGGCTATAGGCCATGAAGCGGGTCAGGGCATGAACCGCCTGGATCGGGCGACCAGGGGCGCGAACGACGCCACCGACAGCATCCCAAACCTTCTGCGCGGTCGGTGACAGTTCCCAATTCTGGCCGATCTTCTCACCCATGCCATGAACAAGATGGCTGACATTGGCGCCGGTAATCGCTTGGCGGTTCTGCAAGGCATGCTGCGAGTTGATGTTGTCGGCGTCGGCCAGCGTCTCACCGGGCAGCCGCTGCAATTCGTTGGACAGCAGGCCATTCCATGCCGCCTTCAGCCCTTCCTTGCCGCCATGCATCAGGCCGAATACTTGGGCGATAGCCTCACCGGCATACACCCGGTCAGGAATTTCCTTTCCGCTGATGACTTCTCGGGCTGCACCGATACCGCCAGCAAGGGCCGTCTCTCCAACCTTGGACACCAGCAGCAACCCATTGTGAATGGCATAGCCCATATGGGTGACGGGGCCGCTGATAAGATTGTTGATGTAGTACTCGACAATCATGTCCTTGAATGAAGCGGCACGGGTCGAATTGACCCAGCGCGAAACCTGAGCCGGGGTCTTCAACTGCGCCCCGAACTCGGCTTCTTGCCGCAACTGCTTGAGATCTGGAACACCGGACTGCTTAAGCAGTATGTCGATTTGCTTGGCGTCTTCCATGCCTTCGATGGCGCGGAAAGCACGTAGGGCGCGGCCAGCCTCTGCGGTGATGCCAGAAACCTGTTCTTGGATCATCAGATGGCGGGCGCGGATCTCTGCATACTTGAGCAGTTCGGCATCTCCGCCCTCGGCTGCCGCCTTCATGGCATCGCGCACCGCTGTTGCGGATTGAACCAGCAACTTGCGAGCGGCCATGATCTGCTCGGCATTGAAGGCCTGCCCAAGTTTGCGCTTGTTCAGCTCAAAGGCATTCATGCCCAGAGCCTCGGACAGGCTGATTACGTCGGCATCAGTGATGACGCCACGGCGGGCATCTGTGAAATCGCCGTTCTCGGCGGCAGCCTGACGGATGACTTGGTTCACGTCCTCGGGAGTTCCGAGGTTATCGAGGCGGATGTTACCAGCCTTGTCTAAGAGCCGGTCGTCCCGCCCGAAAGGCTCGGAGGCGCTGCTTGGGGGTTCTGTCCTTCCGCCAGGGCTTGCGGTATTCCCGCCTGCTGCTGCATCGCGTGATCCAGTGCCGCCTGACGCAGCGTCAGTTCCGCCCGGGCCGACCTCTCCCATTCCTTCAGCTTGGCCTGCTTCTCCGGGGAGTGCGACGGGTCCATCTGTCGGATTGTCCAGTGCCGGACTTCTGACCGCGTCTGATCCAGTTTCGCCTGCAATTCCGCCTGGGATGGCATCGCTTTCCTCCGGGTGAACCTTCGCCACATCGGCGTGACGCTCGACCTTCACATGATCTGCAACCGGATCGGCCAGATGGGGCGGCGTCGTCTCCGCATCCCTCTCATGAATATCCGCCAATCCGGGCTTTTTTTCAATCTCTGGCGCAACGACGACGCGCTCGTTTGTGTCATTAAAGAAACGGGCGAACACATCGCGGATATCCTCGCTGATGGGTGCCTTCAACTTACCGACCTTGTCATAGATGGCCGTCAGCCACTGCTTGAACTCGGCAAAGACGCGGGCCAGGGCATGGCTGGGCGCCACACCCTCCATCAGATACCGCTCGAAGCCACGGGCGAACTTCTCATGCTGGCGACGGGTGATGCTCTCTGCATCCTTCGCGCCCAGCCATTCCAAGACCTTGTTTCCGTCATGCTTGACCCATTCCGCCGCAGCCGGGTCGGCAGCATCACGCATCAGATCTGACAGGTAGATATGGGCGCTTTCGTGCATGAATGTAGAGGCATCCGCGTCCTTCATCAGCGTGACGAGGGAGTGCAGGCCCCGGTCTAGAAGGCTGACGGTGCCGCGAGTGGTTTGCTTAAGGCGCTTGATGGCATCCTTGACTTCACCGGCAACGCGGATCATCTTTTCAGAGGGTCCGGCTATCGCGGAGGTCGCAACGTCTTTGACGCCGATGCCGCGCTCAATCCCATCGCCAGATGGGGCTAGTAGACCGGACCCACTTACATCAACAGCTTCAATTGAGTAAATAGGGTTTGGCTCTTTTGGGCCTGTAGTTTCTTTTACGGTCAGCTTAACTGCAACAACATCGCCATTCGATCCAATCATAGGGGCAACATATCGCTGGATATGTTTAATGGTAGGCTCTGCGTTCTTGTCAGGATGCGTGTCATCGAGAGTTGCAACTTTAAACAGCTTGTCTGCATTTGCCACAGCAAGGGCGTGATCGGCCTCCGAGACAGACTTCTTCGCAGCCTTTGAACTTAACATCTTCCCAAGATTGTTGTTTGATACCGTGGCAACCAGCCCAGTTTCTATGTTTGTCAGAAGCTTTCCAACGAATGACGCCGCCTGCTCCCTGGCCTCGGCGAATGTCCCTGCTTTACGGTCTGGCGTAGCTTTGGCGACAATTTCGCTGTCAGGCGCTTTATCTTGGTTCAGCGTCGTCCCCTTCTGCGCCATCTCCATTTCGCGGGTGGTGGCCTTGGGCGCACGCTGCCCGACGACATCGGGGCGTTCCTGCTGGTACAGATCCCAGGCCGAACCCTTCCGCCCCTCGAAGCGGGCATCAGCGCGGCGGGTGTAATAGTCCTTCCACAGTTCCGCTTCATGTCCTGCAAACGTCTCACTGCGACCAGCATCAAGCAGCCGCTGATAGATGTCATCTCGGATGGCCTGCCGGTGTTCCTCGGTGGTCGATGGGATGGCCGTTTTCTGGCCGTTTTCTTGGCCGTTTTCGGCCTTAGCCTTTTCCCAATTATCGATATGGCTGGCATCGTACTTGAGGCCGGGTTTCCACTCCCCTGCGGCGTAGCGCCGCGCAGCCTCATCGACCAGATGCTGGGTTATGTAGACTTGCGACCCGTCTTCCAAAGTCGTCGGGTGGATACCGGCCTCGGCCAACATTTCTCGCTCTGCGGCCTGTAATGCCGAAGCGGGCATATCGTAGCCATGCTCGCGGGCCATCATCAGGATTTGCTGCGGGATTGTTTGCAGCGTCATCTTACCAGGCTGCCCGGCTTCCTGCTTGGGGGGGGCCTGCTTTACCGGATCGGCGGTCGGTTCCTCTAGAGGCCCCGTCCAATCCTCGGCGCGGGCATAGGCATCACGCACTTGGGGGCCGATGTCGCGCATCTGATAATCTGCGTCGAGAAGCTGCTTGCGGAGTTCAGCCTGCTTCTGCTGGATCAATTCATCCCGGCTGGCCTGCATCTCGGCAATTCGGCGTTCCCAAACCGCCGCCGCAGATGGCTTCACGCGCTTCGCCCTGGCCTGCATGTCCTCGATCTGGGCGTCGATCTGGTCGGGGACGGACTCGATCTGCGACCGAAGGCTTTCTTTCTGCGCGTGCAAATCGTCCCATCGCCCCATCAATTCCGGTTCCATCTGCCGAACAGATGAATGGACATCGGGCTTGGGCGTACCTTCATGAACCGCAACATCGGCAGCAGCGGCACGACGAGCGGCCATGTCCTCGGGCGTCGGGTCAGCACCGAAATACCCGGCGTCACCTTCTCCGATGACGCCATTGGCGCGGGCTTCTGCCACATCCTTGGGAAGAATAACGTCGATGGCGTGCGGTTCCCCCATCATCGGCTCAACCCTGGCCCTCACCGGCGCGGCATCACGAACATGGGGAACGCCGTGAGCGGTCGAGGTGCCCATTTCGCTTTCCACGATGCCAGCCAGGTCACGGCCCAACTGCTCTTGGCCCAATTCCTTGGCGGTCTGGTACAAGCCACCCTGGACACCGCCAATGACGGCCCCGGCAGTCCTGATGCCGAGATCGAGCGGAGGCGCGATAACGCCGCCGATCAGCGTCTCGTTGAAGGTCTTGAGGGAGTTGCTAAGGACGTTGTTCCAACTGGTCGGCTCGCTCTTGAACATGCCAGCCTTGCGGAACTCCTCCCGGCTCTTGTCGGTCAGGCCAATGGGGTCATCTCCGAAGCCTGCCTTGAGGCCTCCTGTGATGGCGTCGGCAATGTTCTGCTTGGCCTGCAACAGCTTCATGGCCGGGACAGCCATCGTCTTCACGAAGCTGTCGGCAATGGGCGTCTGCGGCTCGGGGCCGAAGAACTCGTCGGCAGTTGGCTTACCATAGTACGCTGCCTGAGCTTCATGCAGTTTGCTGGCATACTGATCGGCGCCGTCTACGGTGCTGAATTTTCCAAGATGCTCGCCTGTCTTTCTATAATGATCCACGGCATCGTCATTGCTGACAATACGCCCATCAACAACAGTCGGGACAAGAACCTCGCTGGCGCCATCATTGAACGACATCGACCTGACAGTACTGATGCTGCCGTCGCTATTCTGAACGCGAGGCCGCTTTGCCAAGTCAATGTTACCCGGCTCAACCATATCCTGGTGAGGCCCGCTCGGACCTGGAACAGGGTCAGCGCCAAAGAACTCGTCAGCAGTCTGAAGTTGTTCAGCCATGTGTCACCTTACCGGAGGGGCGATATCGGGTTTTGGAGCCTGGATCAGTCCAAGCTGGACAGCACGCTGGATGCCTTCCTGCTTCTTTCCGGTCGCACGCACCCACTGCTTTAGTTCGTCTGGATCAGTGATCTGGTCGATCTTCTTCGCCGCGACACCGGATTGCGGATGCGGCACCTCCGCATTGGCGCTCATCTGGTCCTGCATCATTTGCTGCGGCGTCCGCTTGTAGGCGGATACCAGCTTGCCGACGATATAGTCGGGACTATCGGGCGATAGAAGCTGATGCGGCGATTTCCCGGCGTCGCGCCCTTCCTGATAGGCCTTGTAAAAAGACGGGATGAACTGGGTGTTGAACGCCTTCATGCCGTTCGGGTCGCGGATCTTGTAGAAGCCGTTGTCGGCCTCGAACGACAGGTCAGTCTTGGCCTGGTCGATGGCCCTGGCCTTCATGTCGCTTTCTGCCGCTGCATCAGGCTTGCCCGCGGTGCCTATGGCGCTCAAGAGTTCCTTCGCCCCGGGATAGGTCAAGTGGCCTTCGCTATACGCCTTCCAGACTTCCTGCGGGTCTGTCAGACGGTCGCCCCCCTTTGACGCGGCACGCAGCACCAGAGATTGGAACCCGTCGCCGTACCCCTTGTCCTTTTCTTTCCCGACCAGATAGTTCCCCAACGCCGACCACTGCTCTGGCGACATCTGGTTCTGCATGCTGACCACATCAGCCATCTTCGCGCCAGGCTGCGACAGTGCCTTATATGCCTGCTCATAGGTGGCTGCCTGGCTGGCGTTCAGTGCCGCACGGTCACTGTTGAACTTCGCTATCAGCGAGTTCCGCGCCATGTCCTTAACCCTTTGTGGGGCTGGCGAGCTTTCTATGGCAGCCAACTGCCCCGGAAGCTGCTGCGCACGCAGACGCAGCGCCTCGGCAGGGTCAGTCGGCATATTGACCGGAGCGGTCGGGGCATCGGTCTGCTTCGCCAGGTCGAGATTACCTTCGATGTTGCTGTATTTCTTCTGGATCAGGTCGCAGAAGTCCTGGGCGGTCATATTGAGCGTTCCACCGTTCTTGACGATGGCGGCGGTGGCCTTGCCCTTGTCACCATAAACAGGGGTCAACACGTCGATGGCGTTCTCTCCGGTCTTGGCGTTGAGAAGCGCCGGACCACCGCCTACGCCCTGCTGAAAGACGAGATAGGTCTGCCAATTCTCAGGCTTTCCTCCGATGGCTTCGCCCGCGACTGCTTGAGCTTTCTTGAGAGCTAGCATGCCGACACGCTGTTCCTCGGTAGGGTCGCCGCGCTTGCTCATGTCGCCGCCCAGACCCTTGAAGGTATCATTCTGCACTTGATAGACATTGGCGCCCGCCTTGGGATCTCGCCCGAAGCTGCTCTCGATGCCCATCGTGGTCGCCGCCAACTTGGGATCGACACCAGCGGCATCGGCGCTCTGCACCGTCGCCTTGGTCACTGCCTGATGAGATCCGCTCTGTACCGAAGCGACAAGGGCATCGGCGTCAACGGCTGCGGTCTTTGGCCCCAGCGACTTTTCGACCTTCTCCATGTCCTGGCCGGTGAACTTGGCAATGTTTGAATTGTAGAACTTGCGGGCGGCGTCAACGCCACCGCCTGAACTCTCGGGCATGTCGGCAATGCGATTGGTCATGCCGGTGTACATGTCGCTGATATGGGTCTGGTACAGAGTGTGACGGTACGCCTGCGCCTCGGGAGTATCCTTGACGATGGTGCCGGTCGCCGGGTCGATCTCGGGCGACATGCCAGCCCGCGAAGACTGCTGCGCCACCTCATGCATGATGTCGCTTTCCGCCGACGCCACGTTCGTGGGGTTGAGCGGATCTGTCATGGCGTTGGACTTGGCAGCCTGGATGGTGGCCTGCGATGTCTCGTTCCAGTAATTCTTTTGCTGATGCTGAGCATGGGAGCCGATAGAAGTCTGCGCGACCTCGAGGCGGCGCAGAAGCTCCTGATCGACCATTTTCTTCACTTCTGGATTGCCGATGGCGCCGAGAGCGTCAGACCTGATCTTCATCAGGTTCTGCTCAGTATCGGCGCGGGCATCAAGAGCGGTGCGGCCCTGCGTTGTCAGATAGCCGGGGCTGTCAGGCTTGGTCGAATATAGAAGGTCTTGGATCTTCTGGTTTGCCGCCAGGACCGCATCCTTTGTGAACGATACGTTAACGTCATTCTGCATCTGCACAGCATGCTTCTCGAGCATGTTGCCGGTCTGCCCGAGGGTCTGACCCACGCCAATGAGAGATTGCCCGACGCCCGCGCCGAACATATCCGCCGAGGTGCTGATACTCTGGGTGGGCTGCAATGCCGCTTCTGGCGCGACAGTCTGATTGAACCCGGTGGCACTATTGATGGGGACTGTCGGCATCAGAGGACACCTTTCTGCTGATAGGTTGACCACTTGTCCGTAAGGCTCGACGCCCCACCCAGCAGCGACGATCCCATGCCGATGGCACCCGCGCTCGAGGCATTGGCGCCCTGCATGTCATACAGACCAGCCTGCGCACCGGAATTGCCCGCCTGGGCGAGGTAGGCATTAGCCTTGTTCTGAGCGTTATATCGGATGGTCAGTGCGTCCAGTTCGCCCATCGAAGCCGCCGAGGACTGCACGTCAACCGGTGATCCGCTATCCAGTTCGACGCCATTGGCAGCCATCGCCGTCCGCTGCGCACCGACGAGGTTCTTGGTCTTCTGCCGCTGCACCTGTTCCTGAGCAGCGCCTTGGTCGAGCGCCGCTTGGGCGTTCTGCTGACCGATGACCTGATTATTGCGAGCGACGGCAGCCTGATATTGGGCCTGGTCTTGCTGGGCTGCTGCCTGCTGCGATTGCCCATACATGGTCGCTGCGGTCGATGCCACTGTCGCTGCAATGGACGCATAGGCGATTGTTGTTGCGGAGATACTGCCGGACATTCTAAGCCTCCATCACAAAGCTGTTCACCGCATCGTCTTTGCGCGACATCAGCCGGTCAGCATCCTCGGTAAATTCCGCTTCCGCTTCCTCGACCGTCTTGGCCTCGGTGGGGAACAGCATGGTGAGATAGGTGTCTTCCAGGGCGACGAAGGCTTGCTTGCGACCGGCAGCACCGAGCATGACGTGATGACCGGTGAAGCGGACGGGGCCATCCTCGCGGTAGACCAGCGCATCGCCATTGATAATCAGGATGGTGGGGATGCGGATCAGCGCACCCGTCAGGATGACATCCTTCGCCATCTTGATGGTCCGCGCATACATCCCGGCATGGAAGGCGTGCTGCGTCTCGATCTGCACTTGTGGCAGTTTCAACACCTCGTCCTCGAACCGGGTAACATTGGCGACGGCCAGAGCCGACATGGCGCCCAGGACATTGGTCAGCTCACCCATGACGCACCGCCTTCATGAAGACCCGATTGGTTTCGTCATAGCCAAGGGCAGGCAGCACCTTGACCAACGGACCATTGGACGGCGTGCCGATCATCAGGCAGGGAGATCCGACCTGGCGGGCATGGCCCTCGGCAGCACGGATCAATTTCAGCCCGGCGCCGGTCTTGCGGTATTCGCGCCCGACGAACATGCCATCGGCCACCGCAATGGGGATGCTGATGCGCGGAGCATTGGACACCAGCACCATGACGAACCCGACGAGCAGGCTTCCCATGAAGGCGCCATAGGCTTGCAGACCTCCACCAGCCTCAAGCGCCCGATAGCCCTCCATCTTCTCCAACGGAGCGGGAGCGGCGAACGTCGCCACCTCGGACGCGAACTCCTGATGCAGCGACGGCAGATTGTCATTCGCCAGGATCTCGGAGACAGAGCAGGCCCGCACAACAACAGGAACCCGCCGCCGCATGGTGAACTTGTGGAACGGCATATCGTCCGGCCCATGAGGCGCAACCGGGCCAATGGTGAAGCCAAGCCATTGCAGCCACTTGATAGAGATGCCGTGCCGGACATCCACATGGTTTTCCAACACCGGATATGCCTCAAGCATTTGGGCGACATAGGCCTTGTTCCTGCGCAGGAAGGCCTTTGAATGACGTTCGACTTCATATGTACCGAGCATCCACGGAGCGCCGACACGCCCATCCAGCAGGCTGCGAGGAGCCACGCCGAACATGCAGACAGGGATGCCATCGACCATGCCCGTCCATGCCATCGTGGAGGCCGACAGCGACCGTTCCAGAGCGTCAATCGGCAGTGCATGCGACGACGCCCAGACCTCGTCACGGTCAGCCTCTCGCATCCCCACCACGATATATGGGATATGCCAGGCTTCAGCGGTGACGACTTCGATCTTCATCCGGGCGTATCCCCCACGCGGATTTCTGGGATGACACCCAGGATGGTGCAGGGAAGCGGGTTGTCTTGCTGGATGCAGATGGAGCTATCGGTATCCCAGACCGGACCCATACGCATGAACTCGTCACCGGTTGTCAGAGGGATGGCGGTGCCATACTGCTGATTGGTCCGCTCCTTCACCTCATACATGGTCGAGAAGTCATGGCCGATCTTGATGCCACGGCTGTTCTCGAGACGGACAGTGACACCCGACAGTTTCATGCGCTTGCCCTGGATAGTGCCGCCCTGATCCTGCACGTCGAGGTTCAGCGTCTGAAGCTGGGCGGTATAGGGCAGGCCGACCGTGATGGTGGTCGATGCCGACTGTACCGAGACAGATCCGCCGCTCACCACCTGTTGCGGCTGGACATTGCCATCAGCCAGGATGGACACCGTCTTGCCATTGAGATGGTCGAGGCCTGTCACTGTGGTGGTCGCAGACCCGCTGTATTGCAGCCCGCAATCCACGAACCACGTCTGCGTCACATCGCCCGCGCCATTGGTCAGGAAGTTGCGGCTATGTAGCTTTTCGACATACTTGACCGGGTTGCCGCCATTGACGCCGGGGATGGTGCGCTCGACCACGAAGTAGACGGCATTCTCGGCGCCCTCGCTCACGGTGGCGACGGACTTGAAATTCCCATCAGTGTTGTGTCGCGCCCACGCGTAAACGTCCTGTTCCTTCAGATAAGTGAAGGACAGCAGGACACCATCATCGCGGACAGCCCACACGATCTTGTACGGCTCCTCGGCATACGCCCATTCCATCAGGGTGCGACCGAAGAACAGGTGGTTGCTCAACACCGACATATCCGAGCCAGTGAAAACATCGGCATAAAAATTGTACGCAAGATCTCGCACTGTGCTGCCCTTCGCTTGGACATACAGTATATCATTATTGATGATTATTGGCTTGCAGTAAGAGCTACACCCGGAATAACTCTGCGGCTTCATCACCACATTTGAAGGCGTCATGGCATCAGAAGCTGACCCACCCGATGCCTTCCATGCGCCCGATGCCGTCAACACAATCAAGCTGTTCATGGGGACGAGCCAGTTGATGGCATTGACCTCACGCGCCGCGATGGTGACGGTGATGGCGTCCGACGCCACAGACGGGCTGGACGTGTCCATGTTGTAATAGCTGCCCGGCTGCGTCATCCAGATGGTCTGAGGTCCGGTGGTGCTGGCAGCGAAGATGCGCCGCTGTTCAAAGTATTCCACCACGCCCGGGTTGTTGCTCGAGGCGAACGGGTTCTTGGCCTGCGGTGGCGTCTGGGTGAAGTCAGGGTCGATATTGGTATCGGTGAAGGACGTGCCGGTGGCCTGTCCGATATAGCCATAGATAGTCCCGGCAGCAGGATCGACGTTGTAGGACGGACGCGCCTTATAGACCCGATACCGATCCGGCGTATTGCCCGACGCTGGCGCCGTCCAAGTGACGATGTTCTGCACGCCGGTATTCTGGTTCAACTGTGCCATCGCGCCGGTCACAGCCGTGCTGGGGATGCTCTCCTCAGTCGGGCTGTCTGTCTCGGCGGTGATGACATACGAATAGTGCCAAGATCCCGCGCCGCCAGAGATGGTCGCGCCGGTCGGAGAATTGACCTTGGGCTGGAAAGTGATGCTCGTCAGTGTCCACGCCGCATGACCAGTGCGCGTCAGATCCCGCGGCGCATAGGACGGATGGGTGATGGTCATGGTATCGGCAGATTGTGTGGTCTTCAGTAGCGCCAGGTCAGACCCCGCATAAGGCGTTGTCAGGGTATAGACCCGCGCCACCGTGCCGCCCGAGGTGTAAGCGCCGTATGCCGTCGAGTTGATGGCGTTTCCGTCGAGATCCTTCAAGGTGAAGGTATTGGCGGCAGACCCTGCGACGATGAACCGCTTGTTATTCAGCGCCGTCATGCCGACAACGCCGGTTACATAGACCTCGTCACCATTGGAGAAGCCGTGCGCCGCCGAGGTGATCTGGCAGGGATTGGCCTGGCTGGCCGCAGTGATGGTCTTGGCGCTCTCCAACACATGACCGCCATTCATGATGACGCGCATGTAGAGATTGCCGAACTCGAGGCAATAGGCCTGGGTGGTCGAGAAGGTGAACGAGATCAGCCGTACCGGATTGGCGGTGTCCTTCACGCGCCCGATGAACACTGTCCCAGGCCGATTGCTGGCGCCGCCATGCGCATGGACGAAGAAGTTCAGCAGCCGCTTGGCGCCGATGTGATACTTCGCCAGATCGACGCGGGCATACAGGCTAGGCGCCAGTTCACCGGCAGCGAATGATGGCTGGATGGCGTTCCGGCTCATCCCAGCACCGAATTGATGAAGCCGCTATCGGCAGACGATGACGTGGCATAGCCACGGACTGCGACCCAATCTGGGATATTCTCCCGGTTGGACGGCGTCTCTGTGCTGTCGGTGGTGCGAGCTTGCAGCACGGTGGCGTTGGCAGCCTTGAAGCAGCCATCGGCAATGGCCTTGTCACCGGTCAGCGGGATGGCGAGATCCGACGCCAGGCTGGCGACCATCGCATCAGCGAACTCATTGTCCCACAGATCCGGGTTGGCGATGTCCTTGGTATAGATCAGGATGGCCTGCGGCTGATTGGTCAGGATGACCTTGATGTCATTGCCGCCGCTGTCCACATCAGACGAGATGATGAACGGGATGGGCGCCGCCTGGCTGTTGGGCTGGTAGACCGAACGGACGCGCAAGCAGTCCACGGGGTAGGCGTATTCGTAAAGCCACGGGACCATCGGGAGCGGAGTGGTTCCAGCCGCATTCTCGGGGGTTCCAGCAGCCGCGGCATAGAGCGCCAGTGTCGCCTGACGCCGAGCAAATGACCAATTATGGACACGCAGCACCGACGTGCGGGTGTTGTCATAGTGCAGATTGCACAACTGCGCCGCCGCCGAGATTTCACTCAAGTCGGAGATGGTGGTCTTCGCACCGATCATCGAGAGCGCACGGTTACAGATGTCAATCTGGCTGGTCATTTGCTCACCTTCTTGCCGGGAGGAGGCGCATGCTTGACGCCCACACCACCGATGCCGACAGCAACGCTGCCGGGTGACTTCACGGCGCTCATACCGAGAACCGGTAGTTCACGGTTCCGCTGGTATAGGCCGAGCAATTGAAGCGATAGTTGACGCCCTGTTCCGGCTCATAGATCACGATGGACATCGGGGCCGTGAACGACGCAGCCGCGCCGGTCGAGTCCTTGGAAAGCGAAACCCATGTGGTACCGCCGTCGAACGAACGTTCGATGGAGATCGTCCCGACGAAGGTGCCGTACAGGGCCGCATTGAAGTAGCCGCCCATGACTTGAGCGGTAGACTGACCGGTGGCCGCGAAGGTTCCGGTCTTGACGGTGATGGCAAGTTCATTGCCGCTGCTGGTGGTCTTTCCCATCTTATCCCTCCTCGGGTCAGGGGGGCCGAAGCCCCCCATCCCGGCACTACATGATGTCGATGTCGTCTTCACCGGCAGCCTCGGCCTTGCGACCACGGCGTTTCGGCTCGTCGAGGCGCTTCCAGCACTTGGCCGGAGGCACGTTGTCATCGACCTCAAACTCCTCCCCGGAAGGGATCAGCTTGTCGAAGACCCAAGTCGGGTCAGAGGTGAGGTATCGCGCCATCATTCACCCCTTAGCTGACGGTGTAGCCAGAGGCGTAGAACTTGGCGCCGTCCTCGAAATCGACGCCGAAGTCGATATACGCGGCACCGGCAGCCACCGCGCCAACGGTCACGGCGCGAGCGCCGATATACCGCTTGCCCAGCGAACCGATCAGCGGACGCGGATCGACGATGAAGCGGGCGCCAGCGGTCAGACCGGCAACCGCCTGAGCACCAGTGGAGCCGAGCACGACGAGGTTAGATGTGAGCGCGGCGTCATCAGCGGCAACGCACTGATATTCCACCGAGGTGCCACCGGTCTGAGCGGTGGTCACGGTGACGCGCATGAACAGATCCTCGCCTTCCCCGATGTCGCGGGCGATGCCGAGATCAACGGAGTAGGTGGAGAGGACCGAAGTATCGGTGCCGGTGAGGGTCTGACCGGTGATGGCCGAACCCGTAGCGGTGCCCGACACGATCAAACGGGCGTCCTGATAAGCCATTTCTGTATTCCTTCTTCAAGAAGCCGATGACGATTAGGTCACGCGGGTTTCGGCGTTGGAGATCTGATCGACCTTGCGCAGCGGGATGCCCAGGAAGGTGGTCATCTGGTACGCATTGCCGAACTGAGTGATGGCGTCCTGGATGCCCAACGCGTAATTGGACTTGTCCAGGGCGGCGACCTTGAGGCCCGAATAGACCGTGCGGTTGGCGTAGAAGGCCAACTTGCAGCGACCCGGGAACGGGATGCGGTCAATGGCACGGCTCATCGCCTTAATGATGGCGGTGCTGGCGGTGGAGGCCTGAGTACCGGTCTGACCAACCAGGTCGGACACGTCCACGTTGGCGATGCGGACGGCATAGCGCCAATCCTTCACCATCAGGCCGGTCTTCCACTGGTAGAGAGTCCGCAGAGCCTGATAGCCGTAGTTGTTGCTATCGTAGACCGTCTCCTCGCCCAGATCCTGATGCATCAGACCGGCCATGCTGCCCTTGGGGAAGGGGCAAGCGACCGTATCTTCGCCCCAGCCAACCAGCCAGATCGAGGTGTTGTCGGAACCGGAACCGCCAGCGTCGATGATGTTCTGGGCATTACCAGCCGACAGCGACGAATAGCGGGTGGACAGGCCCAGAACCTGGCGAGGATCAGTGCCGGGGTTGCCGTAGAACAGACCGTTGACCCAGGTCTGGTTCATGGCCTCGAGGAAGCCGCTGTCCTCGGACAGACGGAAGGCAGCGGAATTGCCGTTCAGCTTCGCCAGTTCCACGTCGATGTGAGAACGAGCCTCGAGGATGCCGCAGGCCTCGTCCACCTGGGTGGTGGTGGACTTGCTGGTCGGCACGCCCTGGTTCAGGGTGCGGTAATAGACGGTCGGCAGGCCGGTGCGCAGGGTAAAGCGATGGCCGGTCGGCAGATTGCCTTCGATGTGAACGCAGTCCTCGAGGATCTCGTTGGTCTGGTTCAGCAGTTCCGCAATCTTGGGAACCTTACCATCGGGGTCAAGACGCTTAGACCAATCGGCCAGCGTCAGAGCGGTGGAGGTCAAAGCAGAAGTCATTTTTCAGTTCCTTCTATGGGATGCGCCGTCATCGCGACGGGGCGTTGATTTCAGTCACTCACGCATGGTCAGGGTAGAGAGTGTGCGCAGCGTCACGCGAAGCAGCCGTTACCGGCTTGCCCGACGTGAACTCCGGGTTGCTCAGAACCTTGACCAAGTCCTTCAAGCCTTGGCCTTTCGAGATCAGGTTGGCGGCTGTCGCAGCCTCAACGACCCGACCGACCTCGGTGAAATGCTTGACCATCGCCGGGTGGTTGCCCGCCCCGGTGACATTCAAGCCCTCGCGCAGAGCATCACCGACGCTGGCGTCGATGGCCTTGGCAGACAGGGCGAGGCTCTCTTGCAGCTTGGCACCGCCAATGTCCGCATCGGATTTCACCGCGTCTTGCCACGACTTCTGCGTATCGGCCCACAGCTTGTAAGGCGCCTCGGCAGCCTCCTTGAGCGACGTAGTGCCAAACTCGACCAACTTCTGGGCAGCGTCCTGGGTCAGGTTGAGATCCTTCGCCAATGCCTTGTAGTCGGTCAGTACCTCGGCCTTCAGTTCCAAGCCTTCCGGCATGGTGAAGTCCGTGTATTCCTCGGGAGCGCCTTCCGCCTTCTCCGCTTCCTTCTCGTCAGCCGCCTTCGCTTCCCCGGGCTGTTCAGCCTCGGTGGCGATGGTGGTGTCGGTTGTCGGTTCGGCTTTCGCCTCGCCCAGCATGTTGGATACGGTCAGACCGTTGTCCTGGCTGGGTGCCGCCTCGGTTACAGGCGTAGCGGCATCAACAGGAGCGTCAGACATTAAGGTTCTCTCCTTCTATGGGATCGGGCGTCATCACGACGCTCGATGCAGTCAGCCCCCGTTGGCCTCCTTGACCATCAAGGGATAGAGATCGGGGCAAAGCCGGTGGACATCGGCCATCAGGATCAGGCCGACATTGCGCTTGCCCTCATTGAAAGCCGTCTGCGCATTGGACGGATGGAACGACGTGCCATAGACCTGGCAGCCAGACAGGATGTTCCAGACCCAGGCCCGCCCATCCTGCGTGTTCATCAACGCCAGAAACGCCCGGTCACGGGCATACGCCTTCTGCTTCTCGGTCTTGGTGCGGGCCTGGACTTTCTCGGGATCAGCCGCATTGAACGCGTCATCGCTCATGTCAGCCCCCCATCATCTTCTGAAGGGCATTCATGCCGCCGCCGACATCGGTATCGGCCAGGTTCTTGGCGCCCTGCGTTGCCGCCATCGACTGCTGCATCATCTGCTGCTGCTGGGCCTGCTGCGCACGCTGCTGCCGCATCGCCGCCACCTGATCCGCATCCATCAGCAGTTTGGGCGGCGCCGAGATCATGTCGCCATAAAGCGCAATGGTTTCATCGACATTCAGATTGTCCAGCGCATCGGGACGCGCACCGGCCAGGTTGCCGATGAACGCAACCATGCGCTCGACCGAGCCGGTATCAACCGCCTTCTGAGCCTCGGACAAGGTCGAGACGTACTCGACATCAATCTTGCCGCTCGTCAGTTCGGGGGGCGGAACCGGCAGCAGTTCGGCCCGCTGCATGATGGCGAAGACGCGATCCACCAGAGGGTCGAGCAATTCGTATTGCAGACGTTCCAGCACCGGGCCGAGCATCAGCATCTTCTCTTGCTTGCGCTCTGCGATCTCCATCTGGTTCCGCGGCTGCACGCCTTCCATGTTCTGTAGCATCAGCCACAGATCCTCATAGAACATAGTCTTGATGCGCTTCTGGCATTCCGCGATCTTGGCCTCGATGCCCTGGATGTTGGGCTGGATCTCGATGGCGGGCTTGAACCCGACCTGGCTTTGGTTCGGGACATAGGTGATGCCGCCGGGCAGAAGCGAGGCAGCCTCATTCTTCATATCGACCGAAGCGACCATCGGCGGATCGACGTGCTTGTCTATGGCTTGGGCCGACTTCAACTGCATCTTTTGCAGCGCCTTCACGTCGCCCAGGCAGGCCATGCCAGGGCTTTCGCCATAAGGCTCATTGGACAAGGTGCGCCAGCGGAACGCCATGAACGGCAGTTCGTCATAGCCCTTCAGTTCCAAGAACTCGTCCGTGCGCTGCCCCATCTCCCAATAGGCCGAGAGAAAGGCCTTCTTGTTCAGTAGGGGATGCTTGAACCGCCCGGTGTTCGGCTCGACCGCAGCGCCAATGATAACCTCGCGGTCCTGACCCTGATGGTCATAGAGCGACTTCACCGCCACCGAGCAGTTGTCATAGCCGAACCGCTCGACCACCTGACCCACCGTCATGGTGAACTCGCGATAGAGGCTATCAGCAACGCCCTTCTTGTTGTTGCCAAGCATGTATTCGCCAACGGTCAGGGTCTGCACCCGGATCACGTCATCATCGTCTTCCTCGACCACGATGCAGGCAGTGCCGAACACGCCCAATTCCTCGTAGGCGGTATGCAGCGCGTTATAAGCATTGCTGTCGGACAGGACGGCCAGCATGCGACGGTGGCATTCATCAAGCCACAGATGGACGGGGCCGCTCTCGCTGTCCTCATTCTCGATGGTCAGGTGGAACCAAGGACGGGTCGGGCTGGTGATGCCAGACTGCATGCCCGCGGCAAGAGCCTGGGCGGCATGGGTGGCCGTGCTGTCGATGATGTTGCTGGTCTTCGACGCGCCACGATTGCCCTGGTTCTGGGTGGCGAGGAAGCGACCACGGCGGGGAGTGATGAACTTGGACAGGTCCATCCAATGCGTCAGCCAAGACGTGCGCTCACTCCGCAGCGCCACAAGACGCTTGTCGAAATAGATGCGCATGTCGATGCACGGGGCGATCATGCCGTTGACCCATCTTTATTGATGAGCAGGCCATTGCCGGTGTTCTTGTCGCCAGACACCGCGCCCATGATCTTGTTCGGCGCGTCGAGCGCAGCCTTCACAGGTTCCGGCGCCACCTTGTCGGCAATCATGCTGCCGACCGGATCTCCCGGGACCATTCCACCGATGGGGTTTGAGCCTGCACCGAACATGCACATGGTCAGCCTCCCAACAGAGACTTGCCGGTTCCGGTGGTATCGGCTGGCGTTGTCAGGCCTTGCGGGCCGGTGGCATTCATCTGAGATGCGCCGACAGCAGCAGCCGCCTTCTTCTTGGCATCCGATGCAGCGTTCTGCACGCCATTATCCGCCGCCATCGGAGCCGGGACCGGAGCCGGGGGAGGAGGAGGAGGAGCAGGCATTCCGCCGCCGCCACCGATGCACATGGTCAGATCCTCCCAAACAGGAAGTGAGCGGCCAGCTTGATGCGCTGCCACTTGGAATAATTGGACGGGGTGAAGATCCACTTGATGCGCCAGGACCACTCGCGCAGGGCGACATCGACTTGGGCCTGGGTCAGGCCATTGTCGGCAAAGGTCTTGTCGATGGCGGGAAGCCAAGCATCAGCCCAGGTCAGGCCAAGCTGGTCGGAGTACGCCTTCGCGGCGGTGTAATCGTAGATCAGAGCCACGATTGATCTCCATCTGTCGGCACGTCTGCCGCACTGGGAAGACCGGCGTCATCACGACGCTGGTGGCACTACATATAGCCGTCAACAGAGGTTGACACAACAATTATGTGGAAAGCAGCTTTCCATGTGGAAACTTATCATTCATATGGATCGTATTCGGTTGTGCACCTATCTGTTTTCCCGAACCCGTAATCGCCAGGCTGAAGCTTCATGGCAACGGGATAGGCGAAGGTGATGGCAAGAGCGTCAGCCCGATTTGGCGACTGAAGGCCACGCGCCTTTAGAGCCTCTTTGCTCTCTAGCTGTATCTTTCCGTCAAGCCTTGGGACCGTCTCAACGCCGGTTAATTCCTCACGCAACTGGTCATCCGGCTCGATAGCCCCGCCTTCTTTTAACCAATCCCGCATCTTCACCCACATCTCGGACCGCTTATTAAGGCACCCCAGATCTTCCGGCTTGGCAGAAAACCAAACGAGTTGCCATGTGCGGTTCATAGTTCGCCCGGCAGAAACAATGCCGGTTCCATATCCGCCATCAATGAAGACCGCATCCGCTTTGTACTGGTCCTCGAACTTGGCGATGATGCCCGCCATCACAACATCGTTGTCGTTCTTTGACCATTTCCCCAATAGCTTCGACATGAGGCCTTGCCGCAGATAGATGACAAACTCGTCATCGCCTGACCACGCCGGATCAACGCCGATAATCTTTGGGGCAAAGTCGAATTGCTCATCTCGGAGATGCCTTCCGAACGCCGCGGCTACATCATCGTCACCAATCAGTGACCGGACAGACATCGAAGGGAACTCTCCCTTCACACGGACTTTGTACCAATCGGAGTTTTCGCCATAGTCCTCGGCCCACGCTTCAAGTTGCGCCTTGTTTGTCCCCTCCACAGAGCGCGAGTCAATCTGACGGCAGTTCCACCGCTTCCGATGTCTCCGAAAGCACTCTCGGAAGCGACCGCTTGCCCTCGTCGGGTTTCCGAACGCAATCCATATGATCTCGGTCCCCTCGTCGGTCATCGCTCCCTCGGCAACCTCCCACACACGATCTGCGATAGCTGACGCCTCATCAAAAATCAGGACAAGACGCTTCCCCTGATTGTGCAATCCGGCAAAGGCCTCGGTGTTATGTTCGCTCCACGGGATAGCATCGCAACGCCACGACCTATCCCTGCCCGGCATTGTTGACACAACGGCGGTGGCCGTTGGGGTGAAGTGGTCGGCATCAATGGCTAGGCGTTGCCATTTGCTCACTTCCGGCCATGTTTTGGTCCGCAACTGCGCCTCGGTATTGGCCGTGACAACCACCTTGCAGTCTGTAGCCGTTCCCATCGCCCAATTAATAATCTGCGAAATCAATGCCGACTTGCCAATGCCGTGGCCGGACGCTACCGCAATCCGCAATGGCTCGTGCCGGGTATCTTTGTTCTTCAGATGGCCGCGAATGGTGCCGAGTATGTCGGCCTGCCATTCCCTCGGTCCATCCGACCCCGCCAGATCTCCTATCCCCCAAGGATAGGCTCCGATGACATATCTCAGGGGGTCATGAACGCAGGACGCAAGAAAGTCATGCAGTTCGCCCTTGGCATCACGCATCATTAAGCCGCGCCTTCGCCGCGTCCAATCGTTCGGCCAGCTTGTCCGACACGTCCATCGTCACGTCTTGCTGGATCTTGTCGCCGTAGACCTTAGGACGGACTTTCCCCGCGTACCACTTGCGGGCATCTATCTGAAGACGTGCGATGTTCGCATCCTCGGCGGTGTCGGCAATGTCGATGATTTCCTCGGCAATCACGTCAGCGCGGACCTCTCGCGCATGCGCGTAACGCGACGCTAACCCTTCATGGTCATTCGTCACCAGCCGTCTGAAGCCAGCTTCTTCAATTCCCAAATCACGACAGACAGTCCGCAGTCCGAGGCCGGACTCGATCCCGCCGAGGACAGCCGTGATCTGTTCGTTGGTTATTTTGGTCCTCATGGCCTTTCCCTATCCACTGTCAACCTAAGTTGACACCCTATCATCTTTTCCGATCCCGCGCTTCTGATAAGCGATAAGCGTGAGCGCAGCCCATGCGACCGATGCTAGGTGATGCTGCCCGTCAACAGGGTCAACGTTCTGTCCATTCCAGAACGCCCACGAATGACGCTGCATGGCATCGAAGACGCGGTGCCACTCCATGCCATTGGCCCAATTGCCGCGGGAGTATTTCCGGGCGCCCAGATTGTAGACGGCGACCAGTTCTGCCAGGGCGTCAGGCGGCAGCAGGGAATACGACAACTTGCCGTCATCGTCCTTGCGGGCCTCGAGCGGTCCGGTGGTCTGCGTCTCGACGGTATCTCCGATCATTCTGCTGCCTCCATTATTGGGCCTCGCCCCATGTAATTGATCCCCATCGGGCTATCGTCCCGGCTGCGATACTGGTAGGTGGTCTGGCTGAACCACAGACCGCACTTGCCTTCCCAATCGCCATTGCGCTGCTTCGCCACGTTGATGACGACGCCCGGCGCCCCTTCCAGATCTGCGACCTTGAGCTTGGCGGCGGCATCACCACGTTCGGCGGCTTCGATAGCGCCCTTCAGTTCGTCCTCGAGCTTCCGGTTGCGCCAGATGCTGATGATGTTGAAGGCGTTGGAGCCGATCTCGGACGCGCCCTTGATGTCTTCCGTCTCGGGTGGTGCGCCCTTGCTGTCCTTGTCTGCCTTGCGGCTATGGGCGACGAGATGGACATGGACTTCCCGACTGACAGCCCAGTTGACGATCTCGAACACCGCCTTTTCCTGCCCCTCGTAATCCTCAGATCCGACGCCGAGCCGCATCAGGCTGTCGATGACGAACTCGGAGCAGCCATACCGAGCGCGAGCATAATCGAAGACCTCGAGGATATGCGTGACGCCGGACTTGCCGACTAAATTGAAGACCAGCAGCCATTCGTCCATCCAGCCCATGATGTGACGGATGTACGGGATAGTGGGCCGATCCACGTTGCCAGCCTGCTTAACCATGCGCTTGAGAAATTGCCGCGGTGCCATCTCCAAGCTGGCGATGCAGACCTTGGCGCCTTGCTTGCCCCAATGGACAGCAGCATGGGACAGCACCTGGGACTTTCCGTGACCGCTCGATCCGGTCCAGACGGTCAACTCGCCAGGGCGAAAGCGCAGCTTGCCGTCAAGACGCGAGAACGGCAGCGGCAGTCCAGGCTCACCAAGTCCAGTGTCAGGATGGAACAGGCCGATGACATCATCAGTGAACTTGCCCGCCCGGCACAATTCTGCCGGATCTAGTGTCTCAGCCGCCGCGAAACAATCCGCGATGACGCCCGCACTGATGCCATTCACCCGGCACTCATTCGCATCCTTGAACGGCAGCGTGACGTTGAAGCAGCGATGACGACCGAGACGCGCCGAGATCTCAGCCGCGGCGATCTGGCCCTCTTTGTCAGTGTCGAGCGCCAGATAGATCCTCTCGAACTGCGCCAGCCGGTCGAACTCATGCTCGATCCACTGCTGCTTGTTGCCGCCTCCACCACCGAACGGAACCGATAATGCAGGGAAGCCATAATCCCACATGGTCAGGGCGTCGATCTCGCCCTCGGTGATGACGATGTCGCGGGCATTGGCGTCGATGGCTTGCCACCCGAACAGCGTCGGTTCGCACTCGGCTTCGACCCGAACTTGCTTTTTCCCGTTGTTCCGATCAACACCCAGATATTTTATGCCCGCAATCGCGCCGCAAGGGGTCATAGACGGCAGAACAATCGTCCTCCCTACCTCGCCAACCTTGTAAGCTTTAATCGCCTGTAGTGTCAGTTTCCGCTCAGTTTGTAAGTATTCTAAAACATCTGACTGAGGTGTCCGGCATTTCGGTGCTTCCGGGCGGCGGTATGTCCGTTCGGTGCGCTCGAACCGCGGACGCTCGACGCCGAGAAAGGTGCGGACCTCGTCAAGGGTCTGGGCGAGGCGCTTGCCCTTGACGGCGCACCACAGGTCGAGCAGATCCCCGCCTTCACCGCCTTCAGCGAAGTCAGTCCACAGTCCGGCCTTCTCGCCCTTCACGCAGACCTTGAGGCTTTTGCCGGGTTCTCCGCGAACGGAACCGACGCACCACTCACGGCCGTCGAGGACGCCATGCGGCAGGAGATGTTCCGCCACGGCTTTGGCGCGACCGAGCAGCGCCCGCTTGATTTCGGTGATGTCGTTCATAGCATCCCCGCTGCGTAGGAATTGGATTGATGGCGCGGCTTGCTGTCTTCCGATGACCGGCGCACCCAGTTCCGCCATGTGGCAGGCCAATCCAGTTTGACGCCCTTGGCCCCAGGCTGCGAACGCCAGTAGTCGCCAAACTTTGCCCATTCGCGGTCAGGGTCAGCGATGCCTTCACGGGAAGCGAAGTCCCGTTGCTCAACCGTCAGACATGCGCCGTCAGGAAACCTCGACCCCTTTTTTCCGATCTGAGGGAGCGCGGGCGGAACGCCGTCTTCTCCCTCTCTCTCTTTCTCTGTCTCTCTCTCTGTCTCTCCCTCTGGTGCATCATCTTGATATCGCGGTGATATCACGGTGATATCATCATGTTCCAGCCAGTGAGACAGAGCCAAAATCAATGACTTAGCTTTTTCGTCCGAAATCCTGAGACGGAATGATATCTTCTTGATATCAGGCAGATATCCATCTGTCTCAGAAGCTATAAGCCACAGCATAACAAGCGCCTTCGACGCCTCGGGATCGAGCGCAAACCACTCGGGATCGTCGAGAATGTCGCGGTACAATTTAATCCAAGGCGGGCGACGGTCCTTGAAGTGCTGGAACTTGGCCCAATCTTTGATGCGTATGCTCATTGGACACCCACCATCTTCTTGACGGCAGGAAGATCCATGCCAGTTTCGGCCAACAGCAGACGATGGACGGTGACGTAGTTACCAGAGCGCCGCTTGTTGACAGCCTGGGTGGGCGGGCATTCGACCGGAGCCGGTAACGGCGTTACCTGTTGACGGCGACGATTAGCCAAGCTGATAAATCCGAAGATCTTCATGCTAGCCTCTTGCAGATCTGATTGTTGAATAGGGTGGCGTGAAGTGGGACGCCCCAGTTGTTCAGCGTGATGGCGACTTCTTCCAGCGACCGGCAGACGGCCCACTTGGCGCCAATTGAATTTGAGCGAAGGCTGAATGCCTTCTGTGTGGGAGACAGCACGCCCTTCTCTGCCTTCAATTCGATGAAACCAGCGGTGCCGCCCGGCAGGATCAGGCAGATGTCAGGAACGCCAGGACGGACGCCGAACGCCTTCAGCTTCGCCGCGGTCTTGGGCGAGCGGTATTCCCCGTTGGGACAATGCCACCACAGGCACTCGTCATCATGCAGGGCGAGGCTGAGATAGGACGCCACAGCACGGTGAAGCCGGTCCTCGGGCGAACCCTTGGACCTAGCCTTCCGAGCCGCCGTCGATGCCGCAAGTTCCGGGCGAAGCTTCAGCATCACAGCACCTGATACAGAACGATCAGGCCGAGAATGATGGCGATGACAACATAGAGCGCACGACGCTCCGGTTCGTCATCGTCGATCCAATGCTGGGGGACATCCTCGAACAGGATCGGCGCGTCATCACGCTTGAAGCGCCCGGTCTTGGGATCTCGATTGCTCATGATGCCGCCCTCGTCTTGTCGAATACTGGCGTGTCGATGGCATCCATGAACCGGCGACGGGCTTCGATGCCAGCCTTGTTCCAAGCATTCATCAAGGCGTTGAACTGGATGGTGTTCACATCGTCTTCATCAAGCGGTGCCTTTTCCTCGATGATATTATGAACGCGGACCATCTTCTCGGCGCGACTGACGGCAATGTCTCCGCTCTCGACCTTGGCGAATAGCGCCGGGTCGGCCTTCTGTACCTTCTTGGCGGCGTTAACGCTGCGCTCTGACACATTGAGCATGGCGGCGGCATCTGCCTGTGAGGTTCCGCAAATTTGCGGCTCCTCTTTCGTATGCTGGTTGTCCCCATGTTCAAGGTTCGCCAACTTGGCCGCTACAGCCGCACGCTGGGACTCGGTCAGGTGGCGCCGGGCGAGGTTCTTGGACAGGACGAATGCCAACATTCCATCTTGCTGTCCGTCATAGATCTCGAACCTCGGCTCTACTGTGCTATTGGTGCAAGCAGCGTAGCGATTCAGTCCATCTAGAATGAACCCGTCCGAAGTGACGGTGATCGGATCTCGCAGGCCGTTGGCACGAATGTCATCGACAAGACGGGAGAAATCCTCCTTCGACATCAACGGGAATATTTGGGCGTAAGGATGCGGCTTATACATTGATGCCTCGCGAAATGAGATCTGGTGGAAAGGGGGCTTTCGCCCCCATTCCTGCTAGCCATGGATGACGGGGAACATCTCGGAGACTTCCCACTTAGGACCGCTCGCTGTGATAGACCGGCCAGCCTGGAATGCGTTCCAGGCCAAGATGATCCAGGCCGCATAACTGACCTCGCTCAACCGCGTTCCAGATGAGTCCTTCGCCATTGCAATCTTCTGGCGAATGCGATTACGCGGGTCGCTTTCCTTGGAGATATTGAGCGCCTTGGCGAACCCTTCAAAAAAAGCATCCGCTTTCTTCTGGTTCTTCCGTGAGAACATAAAGTGCAGAGCCGTCGCTATCGCAGATCCGCACAGGCCAGCCTTATTGCTGGCAGCACCCCACTTGGCGCTGTTAGCTAAAAACACTCCGTCGATTGGCTTGCTATAGATGGTTTCCCAAGCACGAAGGATGGACTCATTCGTGTAAACGTCGCGGGTCTTGACCCGGTCATTTTCCAGAAGCAAGCACCACCGAATAGAGGCCGCGATCAAAGTCGAGTTCTTGACTCCGACGATGGCAAGGCAATCAGATCCGGTGCGGACCTTCCCGATATCCATCTTATGGAACAGCTTATCCTCAATGCCAAAGACGATATGGGTGGTGAACGGGTCGCCTGACTTCAGGCACGCCAGCAAACGGTTCTGACCATCGCGCAGCAGGCGCAGATCGGAGAACTTAATTGTGTCACCCGTCAGACCCCATGATCCTGAGTGCATATCGGTGGCGTATTCTGAAATCTTCGCGGGCTTCTTGGGCCGATTATGAAGATTATGAGTTTCGAGGATGTACTTCGCCATGTCCGGCGTAATGGTCATCACGCGAGATGCAATAGGTGGCGATGCAAGCATGGCGTTGAGAGCCTCGATACCAAGCACTTCATAGTGTCCGCGTTGCGGCAGAACAGAAACTTTAACCATTTGTCATTCCTTTCTTACAGGATGACCGCCCCCTAATGGACGAGCGGAAACAGCCGTGCGCTTACGGCTGAATTTCTTGGGCTGGAGGGTTGGCGTCGATGAACGACAGGATGCGGTGGACCGTGCCCAAGCGAAGGTCACGACCTTCTTCCAGCTCGAACACTAGCTTTTGGTCGTTCACCACCATCTTGCCGAACCGGGTCTTTGAGATCCCAGTTGCGGTCAGATAATCGGTGATGACACCAAGGATGGTATGGCTTGTATGCATAATCCCCATCGTAATGGGGGAAAACCCATGCGGTCAATGGGTAAATTCACTCAGTGATTTATCCACAAGTGGGTGTTGCGGGGATTGTGGGGAATGTCCTACACTGTCTCCCATGGAAGACTTCCCAAAATGGCTTGAACGCCGCTGCGCAGATCTCGACATGGACTGGAAGAATGCCAGCCTCCGCGCCGGGCTGGGCGAGACTGCCGTGCGCGACATCATTAAGGGACGGGTTAAGAACCCACGCTATGACTCCGTTGTGGCTCTGAAGAAGCTGCTTCAAGAGGAGAATGACCCAGCCCCGTCAATCATGCAGTCAATAGCGGCAGATGCTGACGAATATGATGCCGAAGACCATGAAGACCATTGTCAGGCTGTTATCGAACAGGTCCGGCGCATGGGTATGCCCGTCAAGTTAGACGAGATCTGTCGCCGCTTGGGCATGCGGATCGTGTATGAAGATAGAGATACGGGATTTGCCGGGTCCATTCGCAATGTTTTGGGCGACTTCATCGTCACGATTAATGCGCTTCATCCGACCGTGCGGCAGCGTTTCACCCTGGCGCATGAGATTGCTCACTTCATCCACCACCGCGACCGGATCGGTGATGGCATTGTCGATGACGAACTGATGCGTGACGGATTGCAGAACCCGCTCGAGCGGCAAGCCAACAAGACTGCCGCCGACATTCTGATGCCAGATGATGACGTGACCGCCGCATTTGAATCCGGCCTGACATCGCTTGAGGATCTGGCCCGGCACTTCAAAGTGTCCAAGCATGCTATGGCGATCCGGCTAGGCATGCCCTACTAGCCCCCAAACTAAGGCTTAGGAGACAATCTCAGTGTCACTTGAGTCTACAGTCTTCGGCGTAGCGATGGTGGCGGGAACAGCCGCCATAGTCCTATGGGCGCATCCCGATCTCAGGGCAGGGATAAAAAAATACATTAGAAACAGACCTGTAATTGGAGCGATCAAACGATCTGTTTCGGCTGAATTTTTCATGTCTGGATATGACGAGTTAAAAATAACAACTGACCCAATAGAGGGAACCGTGTTCGTTCGAGTCTGCAAAAACTATAACCATGCAGACGCTATAATTGGACTGAAAACAGGGTTCGGACCAATTTCTGTTCAATTAGCATGCTTCAAGTCGCGTGAGATATTCAAATACGAAACATTGTCGCATGATTCGATATCAGACGTATCTCGCCAGATCCGCCTATTCTCGGCTAGGAACCTCGAAAGATAAACTCAAGCACGACCAGCCCATCCCCACCGTCAGCCCCGCCCTAACCGGCGGGTTTTTTGTTTGAGGAAAAGAAATTTTCCCATCGGATGGGTTTTCTGTTGACGCAGAATGGGAGATCCCCCATTCTAATCCCCAGAGGTTGACCCAACCGATGGGAGCAAGACAATGGCACTTCAGATTTCCGCCGAACTGGCAGCCGTACAGGCAGCATTAGCGTCCGGCCTTCCCACCCGTCACACCGCCCTGATGCGCGACCTCCTGATCTTCATCGAAGACGCCGGGAACATGGCCTGCGACCAAGGCTTTGACTGCCTCTCTCACCGCGCCGACGACTTGTTCGTCCGCGTCCAGCGCGAATTGGGGATGTGACATGACCATCACCCTCAACATCACCCGAGAGTTCACCGTCGAAGTCGGCAGCATCGGATGCGAAGACGATTACGACACCGACGTTCTCATGGAAATCGCGGTCGAAGACGGCGAGGCGTACTTCATCGGCGCCATCGCTGACGGCGAAATCGTCCAGCCGCACACCCAGCTTTGGATCAAGTGCGAGGAATGGGTGGACGACGAGCAGTCCTATCTCCTCGACCAAGCCGGTATCGAATTGTGGTGCGCCAAGGGTTCCGCCGCCGTCGAGCGGAGGATCTGACATGGCCCACACCATCGCCATCTGGCGCACCCACGCCATCGCCATCGTCACCGGACAGGTCGATGCCTCCAACAGCCAGCAGGCTCTGGCATGGCGTTTCCTGCGCCAGCACGGGGTGAAGTGATGCGTCCCATCCTCGAGGCCATCGCCGCCGCCGTCCTCACAATCCTTTGCTCAGTGGTGTAACCATGAACGCTGTCGCCAAACTCATTCACAAGTCGCCCGATTGGCATTCCGCCCGGGCGCAGGGCATCGGTGGTTCCGACGCCAACATCATCGCCTCCGACGATCCCGACAAGATCCTGCGTCTGTTCCGCGAGAAGCGTAACGAGATCGAGCCGGAAGATCTGTCCCGCGTTCTTCCGGTGCAGATGGGGACATGCTCCGAGGATCTGAACCGCTACTGGTTCCAGACCGAAACCGGCATCGCCGTCGAGACCATCGCCAAGCCGTTCGTCCATTCCACCCACAAGTGGATGCGCTGCAACGTGGACGGCATGACGGTCGCCGCGGTGTTCGAGGCCAAGCACGTCAATCAGTACAAGGCCGGTCACGGTGACGAGGTTATCGCCACCTACTATCCGCAGTGCCAGCACCTGATGGAAGTGACGCAGATGCCGCTCTGCTATCTGTCCGTCTTCTTTGGCACCACGACCTGGGAATACTACGAGATCCAGCGCGACGACGCCTACATCGCCAAGCTGGTCGATGCCGAGGCCGACTTTTGGGATTGCGTCCAGACAGGCCGGGTTCCCAGCGTCTGCGCCCATCTGCTGGCACCGCCCATCGCCTTCGACGATCTGAAGATCTACGACATGACCGGCCATAACGACTGGGCAGACGCAGCCTTCACTTACCAAGCCACCAAGGATGCGGCCAAAGCCAACGACAACGCCAAGACCCGCCTCAAGAAGCTGCTGCCACACGATGGCCGCTCTGCCGCTGGCTATGGCGTCTCTGCCTCCCGGTCCCGCAACAACGCCATCACCGTCAGGGAGATCTGACATGACCACGCTCAACATTCATCAGCGCCTTCACGCTGCGATGCAGGAAGTCACCTACGTCCAGAAGGAAAAGAAGAACGGCATGAACTACACCATCGTCAGCCATGACGCCGTGACCGCCAAGGTGCGTCCGGTTCTGGTGAAGCACGGTGTCGTTTACTACCCGGTCGATCTGGTTCCGGCGCAGGACGGCAACCGCACCGAAGTCATCATGAAGGTTCGCTTCGCCAACATCGACGATCCGTCCGACTTCATCGACGTTCCAAGCATGGGGTACGGCATCGACAGCCAGGACAAAGGCCCGGGCAAGGCGATCAGCTATGCCGTCAAGTATGCCCTGCTGAAAGCCCTCGGTCTGGAAACCGGCGATGATGCCGACCATGACAGCGTCGAGCATGAGAAGCCGAAGCCCGCCGCCAAGCCGGTGGTGGTGTCGAAGGGCGCGACGAAAGGTTCCGACCCCGTCATCAAGGCCAACCTCTCGCCCCAGCACGAAGCCTTCATCGACCATCTGAAGGAAGACGTGACCGTTCACGCCGCATCCGTTCTGCATGCCCGTCAAATGTGGAAGGACCAGCAGAAGACCATCGACGAGATCAAGCGCGAAAGCCCGCTGGCCTATGCCGAACTGGTCAACTGGTTCAAGGCGTTCACCGAAACCAAGCTTCCCGCGGATGCCGCCTGATGTTCGCCCTGTTCATCAAAACCCTCGGTGGTCTGCGCCCGGCCAATCAGGACGCAGCCGAGATCCTGTCCCGCTACAAGGTTGGCGACATGGTCACGGCTGAAGTCAAGAAGCCGCGCAATCTGGCGCACCACCGGCTGTATTGGGAACTGTGCCGCATCGTCGCCGCCAACATGCCGGGCGATCACAGCGCCGAGATCGTGTCCGATGTCATCAAGATCCGCGCCGGTCACTGCGCCGTGGTTGCCACCGTCAAGGGCGAGGTGTTTTCGCCCAAGTCCATCAGCTTCGCCACGATGGATCAGCACCAGTTCAGAGAGTTCTTTGACCGCGCCCTGGCGGTGGTGGTCAACGACATCCTCCCGGGCGTCGATAGCGCCGCGTTGGAGGCCGAAGTCCAATCCATTCTTGAAGGAAAGAAATGATGGCCGATTACGACAACACCAACCGCGGAACCTTGGGGAAGAACAAGCGCCGCGAGAAGGACAGCCACCCGGCATACACCGGCAGCATCAACGTCGATGGCGTTGAGTATTGGCTGTCCGGCTGGGTCAAGGAGAAGAACGACGAGAAGTTCTTCAGCCTGTCGATCAAGCCGAAGGACGCCGCCCCCGCCAAGGCCGCTCCGAAGCAGGCGCCCGCCGATCTGGATGACGAGATTCCGTTCTAACGAACATGCTGGGTTGCCCCACTCCGAAACGGGTCTTCGCCAGATCCAGAAGGCCACCAATGCCGACCCTCGGATTCCCGAATGTCATGTGCAGCCGAGGCATAGGTCAACAGCGCGGGCGTAATAGTGACGCTGAATTGGTGGAACGGCTTTAACCATGGGGGATGTAATGCTCGATGCTCTGATTAACGACTTCATCGCCAACGGCGGCTCTATCACCAAATGCCCGACCGTCTACCTGCTGCCGACCATCAACGCAGCGCCGTTAAACACCGGCATGGCGGATCGGCAAGAGGAAGACCGCAACCGCTGGAAAGGCAGCCGAGAGGCCCGCAAGAAAGGCGCTATCGCTGCCGCTAAGGCGCGGTTGCAGACGCCCCAGGGCGAGCGGCAGTGCGCGAAGAACAAGGCCATTGCCCAAGAGCGGTATGCCCTGTTTCGTCGGTCATATGACGCGGGCATCACGCTGAAAGAGCTTTCGGTGATGAATGGCGTCAGCGTTGACCGGGTGAAGAAGATTCTCCGCGCCACCGGACTCAGTTTCAAAAAGGCTCCGCAAGGGCGCAAGCCTCGGGTCCGTAATCCTAAAGCCCCGCCCAAGCCGTTGGTGCAATTCGCTGCCGATGAAATTGTCAGGCTCTACACCGAAGAGAAGATGACCATCAACCAGATTGCCGAGCTGAAAAAGTGCTCCAACATCACCGTGAGGCGGGCTTGCTCGCTGGCCGGGGTGACACGGATACAGGGAAAGAAGCCTTACTCCCCCATCCAGGCGGCAGAGCTAGAGGCCCGTAAGCAACAGGCCCGCCAGCTTCGATCCGAGGGCAAGTCTCTGGCCGAGATTGGCCGGATCATGGGCCGTTGCCCGGAAACGATCCGCATTTACTGCGATGATGTGGTTGCGGAACAGCGAGCGGCCAAGGTGCGGAGGAAGAAGAAATGAACCATACCGGAATGCCTCGCGGAAACATGGACCGCGCCGAAGACAGCCCCAGCGCCGTCACCTTGTGGATTGCACGGCTGCGCCGTGGTTGCCATTTTCTTGACCGCGTTCGTCTCGCTCAATGTCATGGCCTTAAGAGCGGTGTGGCGGTGACATGAGCTACATGTCAATAACCTCCCTCGCTGCCTATCTGGACGTGTCCAAGAACACCGCCATGAGGCTGGTTGAGAAAGGCGTATTGCCGCCTCCCGTCGCTCTCGGCGGCTTGAAGCGGTGGGACGAAGCGACGGTGAAACAGGCTATCGCCTCTACCCTTGACGCTGCCGCCAGCGGACGCGCACCCTCGTCAACCGATCCTGATGAATGCGCCCGGAGGTTCCATGACCAAAATCGTAAAAAAGCGCCTCGCTGACGGCACGATCAAAGAGTACCGCTACGGCGACGATACCGGCGTTCGGACGGTCGGCGCTGTAATACGGGAATACCAGCGGTCTACAGCCTTTCAGCGGGCATCGCAGTCAACCAAACGCCAGCGCATCAGGTACATGTACAACATCATGAAAGCCTATCAGGACAGCGACATTACCAAGATCAAGCGCCGTCACGCGCTCATGTCGATGGACACGTTTGCCGACCGTCCGGGCGCTGCTAACGCCATTCTCCAATGCTGGCGGGTGTTGATGAATTTCGCCGTGGATCGGGAATACATCGAGTTTAATCCCATCACCCGGATCAAGCCGATGGAGTTGAGCGAACACCGCCGCTGGACCGACGCCGAGATTGCCTTCGCCATGAAGACACTGCCGGAAGCCATGAGCCGGGCAATCGTCCTGGCGCTCTGGACCGGCCAGCGTGAAGGCGACTGCATCGCGATGCGATGGTCTGACTATGACGGAACCGGCATCAAGATCGTGCAGCAGAAGACCGGCGAGAAGCTTTACATCCCCTGCCCTGCCGCCTTGAAGGCGGAACTGGACGCATGGCCCAAGGTCGCCTTGACCATCTTGACCAATGCCAGCGGCAGGCCGTTCAACGTGAAGTCGTTTCAATCCTACTTCTCGCGCCTGATGCACGACCATGTGGAATTGACCGGGTGCGTCTTCCATGGCCTTCGCAAGACCGCCGCCGCAAAGCTGGCAGAGGCAGGGTGCAGCAGCCACGAAATCATGTCGATCACCGGGCATCGGACGCTGGCAATGGTGGAGCATTACGCCCGGGAAGCGGATCAGAAAACCCGCGCCAATTCCGCGATTTTGAAGCTGGAAACCAGTTTCCAGAAAGCGTCACGCAACTTGATGAAATAACTACCGTTTTTGCTATCGATGCAATACCATATAACCATCGTATCAGGAGGGAAAATGAAACGGATCGTCCTCGCCGCCGCCGTTATGCTCAGCATTTCCACAGCCCAGGCCGCCGAACCCGGTCGCTTGGAGCGGATCGTCAAGGCGGGCGAGGTCAGGGTCTGCATCTGGCCCGACTATTACTCCATCTCCTACCGCAACACCCGGACCGGCCAGTTGGAAGGCATCGACATCGACATGGCCAAGGAATTGGGCAAGGATCTGAAGGTGAAGGTCCAATTCGTCGATTCCTCCTTCAAGACCCTGGTCGACGACCTACTGGCCGATCGCTGCGACGTGTCCATGCACGGGGTGGCGATCACCCCGGCGCGCCAGGAAAAGCTGGTCTTCACCCAACCGCATCTGCGCAGCGGCATCTATTTCATCACCACCAAGACTCATCCGGTGGTGAAGTCCTACGCCGACATGGACCGGGACGGCGTGGTGGTGGCCGCCGCCGCCGGAACCTATATGGTCGATGTCATGAAGACGGAATTGAAGCACGCCACTCTGTTGGAGGTGGCGACGCCGGAAGCCCGCGAGCAGGAAGTGATGGCGGGACGCGCCGATCTGTTCGCCACCGACTACCCCTATTCGCGCAAGATGCTGGCCCGTCACGACTGGGCCAAGCTGCTGTCGCCGCCCACGCCCCTGGCCCCCAACGCCTATGCCTATGCCATGGCGCCCGGCGATGCCGGATGGCTGGCGACCATGGACGCCTTCGTCGCCCGCGCCAAGGCCGACGGCCGCCTGCTGGCCGCCGCCAAGGCCAACGGGCTGGACGCCATCGTCGAGTTAAAGTGAGTTTTGTCATCCCGAGGAAGCAAAGCGACCGAGGGATCTCATCCTGACGCGGCGTTTCAGAACCGGCACCAGTGTTCCAGGCGGAGATCCCTCACATTCGCTCGGGATGACAAGGATATTACCCGAGGACGCCGATCCCTTTCAGGCGCTCCATCAGTTCCTCCTCGCGCTCGACGGGAAATTGCACCAGGGGCGGCCTGACCCGCCGCCACTCGGGCTCTCCGGTCCGCCGCGCCGTGACCGCCTTGAGGGCGGCGATCAGCGGCAATCCCTCCATCACCGAGCGGAATCCCTCCAACGCCGTCTGGTGCTTGGCCGCGTCGGGCTCTTGCCAGCGCCGCACCAGATCCAGCATGGCGGCGCCGTGGATATTGGCGTTGGCGCTGATGCAGCCGGCGCCGCCCGCCCGCATCACGGAAAGGATCAGCCGCTCGGTCCCGGCGAAGACCTTGAAGCCGGGAAAGTGGGTGCACATGGCCTCCATATTGGCGAAATCGCCCGACGAATCCTTGGCGCCCGCGACGATGCCGGGATAGGCCTTCAGCAACCGCTCGATCAGCGACAGCGTGATGGGAACCTGGCTCTGCTGGGGGAAGTGATAGAGGAACACCCGCAGCCGGGCATCGCCCACCCGCTCGATGGTCTCGGCGAAGGCGGCGAACAGCCCGTCCTCGGACGGGTTCTTGTAATAGAAGGGCGGCAGCATCAAGACGCCGCCGCAGCCCAGCGTCACCGCATGGGCCGACAGCCGAACCGAATCGCTCAGGGCGCAGCAGCCGGTTCCCGGCATCATGCGCGCCATGTCCAGCCCCGCCGCCGCCAGGGCGTCCATCAGGCCGATCTTCTCGTCGACCGACAGGGAATTGCCTTCACTGGTGGTGCCGAACGGAGCCAGCCCCAGACCCTGGTCCATCAGGGTCCGGGCCAATCGGATGAAGCGGGCTTCATCCACTGACAGATCGGGGCCGAAGGGCGTCAGCACCGGCGCAAGCACGCCATCCAGGCTCGATGATGCGGTCATGGGAGATTGTCCTTTCGCCGGGGAAGATGCCGCGTCACTCTACACCGGTTTCCTCGATGAGTGGACCCATGGCCTTCGACACCGCCCTCGCCCTTAAACTGACGCCGCTTTACGTGCTGGTGGCCATCGGCTTCGCGTTGGGGCGCCTGCTGGACGTCAAGGGCCAGGACTTGGGCAAGCTGGCCCTGTTCGTGCTGTCGCCAGCAGTGGTGTTCAAGGGATTCGTCACCGCCGATCTGAAAGGCGCCCTGCTGGCCCTGCCCTTCGCCGTGTTCGCCCTGTGCAGCCTGACGGCGCTGCTGCTCCAACCCCTGGCAGGGCGTTTCTGGAAAGACGGCCGCGAGCGCATCGCCGCCTTCACCGCCGGGACCGGCAATACCGGATTCTTCGGTATTCCCGCTTGTCTGGCCTTGATCGGTCCAGAGTCCTTGCCCTATGTGGTCATGGTGTCGTTTGGAGCCACCGCCTATGAGAATTCCGTGGGCTTCTTCACCATCGCGCGCTCCGAGGCCTCGGTGGGCGGCGCCCTCCTCCGCGTGCTGAAATATCCGGGACTGCACGCCTGCTGGCTGGGTGCCATGGTCAATCTGAGCGGAACCAGGCTTCCCACCCCGGTGATGCAGACGGTGGACATCCTCAGCGGCGGCTTCGTGCCGGTGGGCATGATGATCGTCGGCCTCGGCCTCGCGCAAATCCGCCAGTTCAAATTCGATTTCGGCTTCACCGCCTTCACCTTCGCCGTCAAGTTCGGCCTGTGGCCAGCCCTGGCGCTGGGCTTCATCTGGCTGGACAAGGCTTGGCTGCACGCCTTCGGCCGCGTTGGTCATCAGGTGCTGCTGGTGGAATCCCTGGTGCCGCTGGCGGCGGTCACCGTGGTCCATGCCGCCATGCGCAATATCCACCCCGACCGCGCCGCCATCGCGGTGGCGGGCTCCACCCTGTTCGCCCTGGTCTGGCTGCCGCTGGTGATCGGCCGATTCGGGCCTTGACCCCAGCCCCACCGCCGCCGAGACTCCGCCCCCATGGCCGACGATCCCACCCCCGAGCAACAGACCGACTATCTGGTCCGCAAACTGGAACAGACCATCCGCGACAACCGGACGGTCAAGGGCATGTCGTTCCGCACCTGGCAGGCCATCGCGCGCGAAGAAATCCTCAACGCCATGCGCTCCAACGAGAAGCGCCGACAGGTCCACGACCAGACCGTCAACCGGTTGATTCTTGTCGCTGCCTCGGCGCTGGTGACCATCGGCTTCTGGGGGGCCATGGTGGCGGCCAACAGCGCCTATGGCGCGGTGGCGGCGGTCGTCACTTTCGTGGCGGGAGCGGCCTTGTTCTTCGTCACCGCCGACTGGGGGATCAAGCGCTTCATTTCCGGCTACGCCAAGGAAAAGCGGGTCGAGCGGCTGGCCCATATCGAGGATCTCGACAAGCGCATCAAGCGCATGGAGCACGATATGGACAAGAAGGCCAAATGGCTGAAGGAGAAGATGGAGGAGATCCAGATTTGAGCCTCATCGACGCATGCGGGCAGGATGCCCGCGCTCCCAATAATGGAGCGCGGCCGTCCCGGCCGCTTCTCGCATGACCCGCCACCATGCCTATGACGTGGTGGTCATCGGCGCGGGGGCCGCCGGGCTGATGGCGGCGGCGGTGGCGGGGAGTCGCGGCCGCCGGGTGCTGGTGCTCGACCATAACGACCAGCCGGGCCGCAAGATCCTGATCTCGGGCGGCGGGCGCTGCAATTTCACCAACCGCACCGTGACCCCGGCCAACTATCTGTCGGCCAATCCCCATTTCGCCACCTCGGCCCTGAAGCGATTCGGCGCCGCCGACTTCCTTGCCCTGGTCAAGGAACACCGCATCGCCTGGCACGAACGCGAGCACGGGCAACTGTTCTGCGACACCTCTGCCCAGTTGATCCTCGACATGCTGTTGCGCCAGTGCGGTGCCGCAAGCGTGGAGATCCGCACCAATTGCCGCATCGGCGCCGTCACCGGCGAAGGCCCGTTCGAAGTGGCCACCGGTCACGCCACCGTCACCGCCAAGTCCCTGATCGTCGCCACTGGCGGGCTGTCCATCCCCAAGATCGGCGCCACCGGCTTCGCCCATGGACTGGCCAAGCGCTATGATCTGGGAGTCACCCCCCTGGCCCCGGCCCTGGCGCCGCTGACCTTCTCGGAACCGGACAGTGGCCTGATGCGCGATCTGGCGGGCATTTCGCTGGATGCCGAGGTCGCGTTCGGCAAGACCCGTTTTCGCGAGGCGGTGCTGTTCACCCATCGCGGCTTGTCGGGGCCGGCCATTTTGCAGATCAGCTCCTACTGGAAGCCGGGCCAGCCCATCGGTATCAATCTCCTGCCGGGGGTGGACGCCCAGGAACGGCTGTTGGAGCGCAAGGCGGCGCGGCCCAACGCCCTGGTGGAAACCATCGCCGCCGAATTGCTGCCCGCCCGGCTGGCCCGCGCCCTGACCGAGCGCGCCGGTCTGACCGGCAAGCCCATCGGCCAGACCCAGAACGCGGCCCTGGGCAAGCTGGCTGCGCTGCTGGGCACCTGGTCGCCGGTTCCCGCCGGTACCGAAGGCTACCGGGTCGCCGAGGCCACCCTGGGCGGCGTCGACACCAACCAATTGTCATCCAAGACCATGGCCAGCAAGCGCCTGCCCGACCTGTATTTCATCGGCGAGGCGGTGGACGTCACCGGCTGGCTGGGCGGCTATAATTTCCAATGGGCATGGTCGTCGGGCTGGGTGGCCGGACAGAGCGTATAAGATCGACGAGCCAATGAATTTTCATTGGCGAGGAGTTGCGGGCAACGCCCGGCGCTTGAGGGACACCAATAAAAAAGGGGGCCGAAGCCCCCTTTTCGCGAAGCATGGACCGTCGTCCGACTACTTCTTCTGGTTCCAAGCGCAGTATTCCTTCTTGGCGATGGGCTCGCCCAGGGTGCCCTTGCCATCGGCTTCCTGGTAGAAGGCAACCGAACCGTCCTTCAGGCACACCGGATCGAAGATACCGCCGAACGGCTCGAAACGGCCCGGACCGCAAGCGGTCAACAGCAGAACGGTGCCGAGAGCGAGAACAACCTTCTTCATTACAAAAACTCCCCTCTTGTGAACTCGAAAAAACCTGGACGTGAGAATACCTCTGTAATTTAGGTGAGTCCACCCGCCACCTCAACCCCAGGGATGAGTAAATTCCTTGGCGCCACGACGGCGCAACGGCAACTTCGTCGCTTTCCCTCGGCAGTAAAACCGTTAATATGTCCACCACACTGTCGCGCCAAGCCTTCCGGGACAGGGCGGCTCGTGATAGACAGTTGGGACGACTCACGGGAGAGGCACGCCGTATCTTGGCGGAATCCACACCGACCGGCACCGGCGCAATCGACGCCAAAGCCCAGGAAGATTGGGAACGGGCCACCCGAGACTTGCTCGAGGACGGGCAGAATTTCCTTGCCCACGACACGGCGCGAGAGGGGCTGCGCCAATACCCCAACAGCTTGAAGCTGGCCATCTTCGGCTCCGTCGCCCTGTCGCAGTCCGGCGCGCTGGATGAAGCCCGCAAGCTGGTCCAGCCGGTCCTCGACCTGATCCTGATCGACGAAGGCCCCTTCCATCGGCTGCATGTCAGCTTGAAGCGGGCGGTGGAATCCCTGGCGGGCGATCCCGACAAGACCACCCTGTCGGTCATGGCCGAACTGGCCGAGGCACTGGAACTGGTGCGCGGCAAGAAGCTTGTCGCCAACGCCGATGCCGAAACCTATACCGCCCTGGCCGGGGTGTTCCGCGAGGCATGGCGGGCATCCAACGACCGGCGCGATCTGGAACATTGCCGCGAACTGTTCATGCGCGCCTTCCAGGCCGGTGGCGCGCCGCGGGCAGGTATCGACGCGGCCGTCAGTTCCTGGCTATTGGGCGACCGTGATCGCGCCCGGACCCTGGCGCGCAGCGTCGCCGACGCGGTGACCTCGGCGGAAAGCGAACTGACCCTGTCGCCAGAGGAGCGCTATCAGCTGCTGATCACGGTAGCGGTGGCCCATCTGCTGCTGGACGAGACCGAGGAAGCCCTGGCCTCCTTCGCCTGGGCCAGCACCCTGGAAGGCATTCATTACGCCAGCATCGTTTCCGCGTTGAAGCAGTTGAAGATGCTGCGCGATGGCGGACTGCGCGTTCCGCCAGCGGTGGAAGACATCATCAAGGCCCCCACCGTGGTGGTCTTCACCGGCCATCCGCTGGACCGCCCCGGCGAGGGGCCCCATTTCCCGCCCGAACTGGAAAGCGCGGTGCGCGCCGAGATTTCGCGCTCGCTGGATGAACTGGGCGCCCAGGTCGGTTATTCCATGGCCGCCTGCGGCTCGGACCTGCTGTTCATCGAATCCATGCTGGAACGCGGCGCCGAGGTCAACGTGGTGATGCCCTACGCCATCGACGACTTCGTCGCCGAGAATGTCCGCTATGGCGGCTCGCGCTGGGAAATGCGCTTTCGCAATGCCTTGAAGCTGGCCAATACGGTGACCTATGCCACCGAGGAGCGCTTCCTCGGCCACGGCATGCTCTACCGCTTCGCCAATCAGTGCCTGCACGGCATGGCGACCTTGCGCGCCAGCTTCCTGACCACCGCTCCCTATTTGCTGGCGGTGTGGGACATGATGCCGGGCTCGCTGGTGGGCGGGGCCGCCGATTTCATCGATCAGTGGGAAGACATCTCGCGCCTGCGCATCATCGACCTGGACGGTCTGCTGCAAAAGCGTCCCGAACTGGTCGGAGACGCCATTCCCGCCATGCCGGACCTGGATGGCGAATTGAATGAGGAGCAGGAGGAAGGCCGCGTCATCCGCTCCATGATGTTCTGCGACATCGCCGGTTATTCCAAGTTGAAGGAAGAGCATACCCCGGTCTTCCTGGACTTCCTGCGCATCATCAATCAGGGCATGGCCGCACAGGAAATCCAGCCCATCGCCATCAACACCTGGGGCGACGCCATCTTCGCGGTGATGGACAAGGCCACGCCCATGGCCGAATACGCCCAGACCCTGCAAGAGATGGTCGCCAAGGCGGACGAGGAACTGCGCGACCGCCTGCCGCATCCCCTGTCGCTCCGCATTTCGCTGCATGCCGGACCGGTGTTCCAGGCCATCGACCCCATCTGCGGCCGCCAGAATTTCTACGGCAGCCATATCAACCGGGCGGCGCGGCTGGAGCCGGTCACCGTGATCGGCCACGTCTACGCCACCCAGCAATTCGTCGCCGTGCTGACCGCCGAACAGAGCGCCATGCGGTCCGAAGCGCAAAATCGCGACGAGGATTTCGAGGAACGCTTCGCCTGCGAATATGTGGGCGTGCTGTCCCTGGCCAAGGATTTCGGCAAGCAGGCGGTCTACCACCTGCGCCGTCGCGTCGAAGCGCGGTCCCCGGACGAGGAAGACTCGTTCGATCCGTCGCCGGACCAGACCGCCCCGCCCCAAGACCTCCGCGATGAACCGGAGGAGCAAAGCCCCGCCGACGTCGGATTCAGCGACGAGGATCTGGACGCCATGCTGTCCGAGGCGGTCGATGGCGGTGACATGGCCGAGGAAGAACCGCCGCTTGAGCCCCTGGTGTTCGGCACCGTCATGTCCGATGACGATATCAACGCCCTGCTGGAAGAAGCCGATGACGGCGATGAGGCCGAAACCGACGACGCTCCGGTCATCGGCGGCGGCATCTCCGACGACGACATCAACGCCATGCTGGCGGAAGCCGAGGATGCGGCCGGGGGCGAGGATGCGGAAAGCGCCGCTCTGGACGAGCCGCTGACCATCGGAACCCTTATCTCGGACGAGGATATGCAGGCCATGCTGGCCGAGACCTCGTCGGACCCCTATGACGACATTTTCCCCAGCACCGCCATTTCCGACGACGACATGGAAGCCATGCTGGCCGAGGCCGCGGAACCCGAAGCCGACGTCCTGGGCGCCGCCGCCATTTCCGACGACGACTTGGCGGCCATGCTGGCCGAGGCGGCGGAACCCGAAGCCGACGTCATGGGCGCCGCCGCCATTTCCGACGACGACTTGGCGGCCATGCTGGCCGAGGCGGCGGAACCCGAAGCCGATGTCATGAGCGCCGCCGCCATTTCCGACGACGATATGGCGGCCATGCTGGCCGAGGCGGTGGAACCCGACGACAGCGATGGCGAAGACGAGTCCGATTTTCCCATACCGGCGCCGCTTGGCCAATTCACCGCTCTGTCGGACCTTGATATCGCCAGCTTGCTGAAAGAGGTTGGCGAGACGCAGGAAGACGACGAGGAGGAAGAGGGCGAAGCGCCGCTATCCTTCGACGGCATCATGTCCGACGACGACATCGCCGCCCTGCTTGAACAGGCGGAGGACACCTCCGCCGAATCCCTGGACCCCGAAATGGCCGATGTCGCCGCCGCCGTTCAAGCCGCCATGGCCAAGCTGGACGCCGACGAGGAAGCCCTGATGGCCGATATCAGCCTCGCCCCGCCCAAGGGCAAGGCGTAGTCCTCCTTCATATTCCCTGTTCGATCACCCGCTTCTTGCCGTTCTCGTCCACCGCCACGTAGTGGAAGATGGCGCTGGTGACCTTGATCAGACGGTCGTCGCCGCCGTGGCGCCGCACCCAGGCCTCCACCTGCATGGAAATGGAGGTGCGGCCGACCCGGACCACCTCGGTGTAGCAACTGACCTCGTCGCCCACATAGACCGGCAGATGGAATTCCATCCCTTCCACCGCCACGGTGGGGGTATGGCCCTTGGCGAAGCGATAGGCATGGGTTCCGCCCGCCAGATCCATCTGACTGAGCAACCAGCCGCCGAACACATGGCCGAAGGGGTTGGTGTCGGCCGGCATGGCGATGGCGCGGGTGGACAGACGCCCACGCGGCGCGCTGCTGATCTCGATGCTCTCGGTCACGGCTGAGGACTCCGCTTAACAATATGTTGTGGTTAACTGTGACGACGCTACAGCATGCGCTTGCGCCGCGCCAACGCATTCCTATAATGCCCCCCATGAGCGATCTCTTCCAGCAGCTTGCCCCCAAGGGCACCGAATACTCCGCCAAGGATATCGAGGTTCTCGAAGGCCTCGAGCCCGTGCGCCGCCGCCCCGGCATGTATATCGGCGGCACCGACGACAGGGCCTTGCACCATCTGGTGGCCGAGGTTCTCGACAACGCCATGGACGAGGCGGTGGCGGGCCATGCCAGCTGGATCGAGCTGGAACTGGCCGTCGACGGAATCTGCACCGTGCGCGACAACGGTCGCGGCATTCCCATCGACCCCCACCCGAAATATCCCGACAAGAGCGCGTTGGAGGTCATCCTCACCACGCTCCATTCCGGCGGCAAGTTCGGCGGCGACGCCTACAAGGTGTCGGGCGGTTTGCACGGCGTCGGCGTCTCGGTGGTCAATGCCCTTTCGGACAAGCTGGTGGTCGAGGTCGCCCGCGAGCGGACCCTATATACCCAAAGCTTCTCGCGCGGGGCGCCCCTGGGACCGCTGGAAAAAGTCGGCCCGGTGCAAAACCGGCGCGGCACCACGGTGATCTTCCATCCCGACCCCCAGATCTTCGGCGAGCGCGCCCATCTGCGCCCCGGCCCGCTCTACCGCATGGCGCGCTCCAAGGCCTATCTGTTCCGGGGCGTGCAGATCCGTTGGAAATGCGACCCGCTGCTGATCAAGGACGGCGACGAGATCCCGCACGAGGACGTATTGCACTTCCCCGGTGGACTGTCCGACTTCCTGAACGCGGTGCTGAAGGAACGGCCGCTCATCACCCGCGACCAGTTCCAAGGCACGGCACCGCTGTCCGACGACATGGGACAGGTGGAATGGGCGGTGGCTTGGCCGGACGATGACGAGGACGGCTTCGTCAACACCTATTGCAACACCGTGCCCACCCCCGAGGGCGGCACCCACGAAGCGGGCTTTCGCGGCGCCCTGACCCGTGGCCTCAGGGCCTATGGCGAGATGGCCAACAACAAGAAGGCCGCGGGGATCACCGCCGAGGATGTGATGGGCGGGGCCTGCGTCATGGTCAGCCTATTCATGCGCGACCCGCAGTTCCAGGGCCAGACCAAGGAAAAACTCGCCAGCCCCGAGGCCACCCGTCTGGTGGAAAGCGCGGTGAAGGATCATTTCGACCACTGGCTGTCGGGCGACAAGGCCTCGTCCGCCGCCCTGCTGGCCAAGCTGGTGGAGCGCGCCGAGGACCGCCAGCGCCGCCGCCAGGCCAAGGAAATGAACCGCAAGACGCCCACCAAGCGCCTGCGCCTGCCCGGCAAGCTGGCCGACTGCTCGCGCTCGGTCAATGTGGGCACCGAACTGTTCCTGGTCGAGGGCGATTCGGCGGGCGGCTCCGCCAAGTCGGGCCGCAACCGCGAGACCCAGGCCATCTTGCCCCTGCGCGGCAAGATCCTCAACGTCGCCTCCGCCACCACCGACAAGCTGCGCCAGAATCAAGAGTTGAAGGATCTGATGGAGGCGCTGGGCTGCGGCTTCCGCGAGTCCTACGACGACGAGAAGCTGCGCTACGAGAAGATCATCATCATGACCGACGCCGATGTGGACGGTGCCCATATCGCCTCGCTGCTGATGACCTTCTTCTATCAGGAAATGCCCGAGCTGATCAGGAACGGCCATCTCTATCTGGCGCTGCCGCCGCTTTACCGCCTGTCCCACGGCCAGACCATGGCCTATGGCCGCGACGACGCCCACAAGGAAGAACTGCTGAAGACCCTGTTCGCTGGCAAGAAGAACGTGGAAATCAGCCGCTTCAAGGGACTGGGCGAAATGCCGCCCGCCCAGTTGAAGGAAACCACCATGGACCCGGCCAAGCGGGTTCTGCTGCGGGTCAATATCCCCTCGGGCCGCACCGAGGAAGACCACGAGGAAGCCAAGGAGGTGGCGCGTCTGGTGGAAAGCCTGATGGGCCGAAAGCCGGAACTGCGCTTCGCCTTCATCCAGGAACGCGCGAAATTCGCCACCGATCTCGATGTGTAGATCTGTAGGTTTGGCCATAAGGTGAGAAATTTGGCCATAAGTTGAGAATGGCCGAATGGCCTTACCCCCTGGGCAGGTTCTCTGTTGATCTGTCGATTCTCGCCGAAGGACTACATCCGTGCGACGAGGTCGACCACGCCGACATCCCCCTTTTCGTGCCGTAAGTGGCCATCCCATTGCCGAAAGGCCGTTCCCGCCCATATAATCGCGGGAAGGAGAGAGGCATGACCGCCAACATCGGCATCTTCGGTTCGGAACAGGAAGCTCTTGACGGATTGGTCGAGAGGCTGGTGGCCGCCCATTCTCCAAGATCGGTATGGCTTTTCGGCAGTCGCGCTCGTGGAGACGCGGAGCCGGACAGCGATTTCGACCTGCTTGTCGTCGTCGATGACGCCAAACTGGCGAAGGATCCCTACAGCATCAAGAAGCCGGTCCTCGGGCTCGGCGTCTCTTGCGATGTGTTTCCTTGCTCGGCTGGCGGCTTTGATGAGGCCGCGAACATGGTCGGCACGCTCTGCAACATCGTCAAGCACGAAGGCCGACGCCTTTATGCCAGATAGCCCGACAGCCAAGACATTCTTCGCATTGGCGGAAGAGGATCTTCGGGCCGCCGAGCTCTCGATGGAAGCCGCTCCCCATTCGGCTTATTCCCTTCTGGCGCGCGCTGCCGAAAAGGCGGCAAAGGCCGTCCTGTGCCACGAAGGCATCCGCCCACCGAAAACACACAGCCTTGATGCGCTCGCTTCGCTTCTGCCTGTTGATCACAAGTGGCGGCTGCCCATCGGAGACCTAGAGAATATATCCATTGCGGCAGTATCCGCAGGATACCCGACGACCGAGGGAACGCCCTTCGATCTCCCCTCGGCCGAGGAGATGAAGAAGAGTGCCGCCGAGGTTCGGAAGCTTGTTTCCGGCATCCACAGATATCTCGGACTGAGTCGCCCCTGATGTCGGCGGGCAAGGATACTCAGCGGAAAATCCGCAACTTGGACAGATACGCTATATGCGGCATGTGGGAGCAATCGCTCAGCGCAACATGTTGCGTCCCTAGGTTTTTCTCAACTTATGCCCCGATCTCTTAGGTTTTTCTCAGCTTACGGCCAAAATCGGCTCCGCTAACCCTTTGAAATCATGGCAGGCCTATTCTCACCCTATGGCCAAACCTACATCTGTAGGTTTACCCTCTATTTCCGGGGGGGGATTACCGGCACGACGATCGCTGGAACAGCCTCGGCGTCACTCCGACAATTTCAGCGGTCTATCCCAACGAAATGCCTGGTTACCCGCGATTTGCGGAAGTCAGCCGGCGGAAAGCCGTAATGACGGCTGAAAGCGGTGGTGAAGGTGCTGACCTGGGCATAGCCGAGGCGATGGGAAATCTCCTTCACCGGCAGGGCCTCGTCCAACAGCATCCGGGCGGCCATCTCCATTTTACGATTCACCATCCACTGGGGCATGGTCATGCCGGTGACGTCCCGGAAGGTTTCGGCGAGTTGGCGGGGCGGCATACCGGCCTCGCGCGCCAGGATCTCCTGGCTGGGCATGGCGTTCAGATTGGCGAGAAGATGGTCGCAGACGGCTCTGATCCTGGCCTGCCGACGTTCGCGCGAATAGGGTGGAGCGGCCTTTCCCCCCGCCAAGTCGTCCAGCAGCGCGGCGACGATTTCCAGGACTTTACCCTCGCGGTAAAGCCTCTCCAGGCCGCCGGTATAGGGGCTGGTGACCAAATCGGCGAACAGGCGTCGCTTGACCGCTGACATCCGGACCTGGCTCATGCCGTTGCGGTTGCGTTGGGTCAAAAGGTCATCGAGCATCGCGGGGACGCGCATCCCCTCGCACAGGGATTGAAGACGGTCCGCCGAAATCATCAGCGCCGCCACGTTCATCTCCTCATGGGCGTTGTGCATGGAGACACAAGCATCCGTGGGATTTCCGTGGAAGAACAGATTGACGCGGTCATCCGTATCGGCGGTGGTCCCGACTCCCTTGAACAGGAACTCGCCTCGCCCGGCAAGAACCGAGCGGATCATCAGGAACGGCTGATCGTTGTTGATCGTCACCTCGTTGCGGACGGGCTGATAGGCCGCGCCACGATAGTGAAGGAATGAACAGCCCCTGCCCGCGTCGGCGAAGGAAAATTCTTCCTTTCCGACCGAGGGGGTGAAGGCTGGCAGCCCACCGTCGCAGGCGTCGTCCGAACTGAGGCCGTTGCTCAGAACCCAGCGCCGGGATAGCGGCATAAAGGGATCGGCACTTGTCATTTCGAAATCATCCTGCCGCGACCGTTCATCCTGTATATCTTTAGTGCAAGCAATGACGCCGCAATCATTTTTTCATTGAATGCTTTATTGCGAACAAATACACGTGTTCATCCCAGTCGCCACGATAGCTGCCTGATATATTCGCACGCTAACGCGAGAAATGACATATCTCGTCCGGTACAGGGTCAGCGCAGGGGATGACGGTTCAATCGAGGGCTTGCGCCGTGGAAAAATCTCAGCCGAAGGCTTCGAACGCGCCACCGACCTTCAATTTCCGTCAAGGCTGGAGTATGTCCGGCGGCCTGAATTCCTGCCATTCGGAGATAACGGTGAATGGAGAACTTCCTGACGCCGTTGGGACGGAGAAGAAAGGACTCACCTGGATTGCCGATGGATGCGCCATCATTATCGGACGTCGTCTCATCCGCCAGCCTGTCAAGATGCAAGCCACCTTTCCCACCGGCGAGCCCACTCTGGGCCTTCACATTCCCGTGGCCGGACGGTTGGTGGCCTCCCTGGCCGGCGCCGGCAGCGTCGCGGAGAACGAGCGTAGCTATGGCCTGAATTGGGTCAACGGCAGCATCGCCGACGTGGAATTTGACCACGCTACGCCCGGCATCTATCAGACGCTCCTGTTCATCTGTAGCGGCAGTTATCTTCGCCGGATTCTCGACGGCACCCGCCGCCCCCGGCTGATCGATTCCTTCCTGTGCGAGAAGGCACAGAGCACCCTCACCACCGTCAACGCCACGGCCATGATCCGGGGGATTCCCCAACTGGTCAATTCCAATCCCTATGATGGCGACCTGTCGCGGCTCTATCTGCAGGGGCAGGTGTTCAATCTGATGGCGGGAGTGATGAGCGACCTGGAGGACGGGGGCAGTCGCGACCAATCGCATTCCGATAAGGCCAACGCCAAGATCCGCGCGGTCTGCGACATGCTGCGGTCCAATTTGGAGCGGTTGCCGCCAATCGAGGTTCTGGCCACCTCCGTCGGCCTGTCCCCACGTGAACTGGGACGCACCTTCCGGGTCTCCACCGGACGGACACTCCTGGGGTGGGTGGCGGAACGGCGTCTGGAAGAGGCGGCACGACTGCTGGTGGATGGCGCCCTTCCCATCAAGGTGGTTTCCCATCGGGCAGGCTACGCCCATGTGGCGTCGTTCACCTCGGCGTTCACCCGGCAATTCGGCACGCCGCCATCCGAATATCGGCGCATGCGGATATCGCGCCACTTCGTCCCGGGATGGATGACGGGGCAAGAATAGCGACGAGGCCAAACGCCCGTTGCCCGGATTTGCCCTGGCTTATGCAGCCAATCCAAAATCCCTGCAAAAGCTCCAAAACCGCCAAGCTTTCTTCGGCCGCGCCGAGTCTGGTTCTCTAGCCCATGGCTTTTGCCGGGGTGTGGAGCATGAGAAAAGACTGTCGGCGGTTCTTCATCGGAACGGGATTGGAGATCGAGGTCGCGGGACCGGCCGCGGTTGCGTCGTCGCCTTGGGCACAGGTCACCGTGTCGTCCAAGGCGGAACCCAGTTTCCCACCGACCGATGCCGCCCTTGCCGTCAGGTTGTCCGCCGCCATGGTGCGGATCCTGCTCGATAACTCTCCCATGGCGGAAGCGCTTCTGGCCAATGTATCGCCAGGGGCCTACGAAAACCTTCTGATCACCAATGTCACCCTGGTGCGGCGGGTGGCCTCGCAACTTTGGCATGTCGCCTACGAGGACACCGCCCTCAGGCTGTTCCTGCGGGGCAAGGTGATCGAACTGCTGATCGAGGGAATGTCGGTCCCCAAGGAAAGCAGGGTCGACACCCTGGCCGTTAGCGTCCGCGATCTGCTGCTGCTCGATCCCTCGCATCCACCCTCGGCGACGGAACTGTCCGCCCGGCTGGGGGTATCCCAGCGTCGGCTGGGCGTCAAATTCAAGGACGCCTTCGGCATGACCATTCCCGAATGGCTGGCCGACTGGCGGCTGGCGAAGGGGCGCGATCTGGTGATGGAGGGCTCGGTCCCCATCGCCGAAATCGCCGCCTCGCTGGGCTATTCCCATCTGTCCACCTTCAGCGCCGCCTTCACCAAACGCTTCGGCGTCCCCCCCACCCGCGCGCGGACCGGGATGCCCATGGAGAGCCAAGCATGATGCCTGCCCATACCCGTTCCGAAGCGGTGGTGGTGTTGAGCGCGGCGCGCATCAACGGCCAGCAGGCCGCACACTCCGGATCGCTCCGCGATCACGGCGGGATCCGCCATGCCGGCAAGCCCGCCTTCACGCAACAGATCAAATCCGCCGCCCGCGTGGCGGCCCTTCGCTTCAGCCAATCCCAGGGGGAATGACGATGACCGTTACCATGACCAGCCGCCGCGCCATCCGCCTGATGGCCGCCGTGTCCACCGCAGCCCTGCTGGCCGCCTGCGCGGTGACTCCGACGCCATTCACGGCCGAGGAATTCTCGGCCCAGGCCAAGGCTGATCGCTCCGCCATGTTCGAGGGCCAGGAGGCATTGAGCAAGCCGCTGACCCTGAACGACGCCGTTGTCCGGGTGCTGAAGTACAATCTGGACAAGCGGTCCAAGATGATGGAGGAGGCCCTGGCCCTGGGCCAGATCGATCTGGACCGCTTCGACCTGCTGCCCAAGCTGGCGGCCAATGCGGGCTATACCGAGCGGTCCGCGCCCAACGCCACCCGTTCACGCGATCTTTACACCCAGACCACCAGCACCTCGAACCCCAGCTATTCGGCCGACCGGTTTTCCATCACCTCGGATCTGGGCCTGACCTGGAACATCCTGGATTTCGGCGCCAGCTATTTCACCGCGCATCAGAACGCCGACCGCGCCCTGATCGCTGGCGAGCGTCGCCGCAAGACCGTGGCCAATCTGGTTCAGGAGGTACGCTTCACCTTCTGGCGTGCCTCCGCCGCGCAAGTGTTGAAGGGCAAGGTGACCGAGACGGTGAAAAGCGCCGAAGCGGCCCTGAAGGATTCCGAGCGGGTGGAATCCGAGCGCCTGCGCAACCCGACCGAAAGCTTGCGCATCCAGAAGACCCTGCTGGAAAGCATCCGCCAGTTGGAGGCCATCGACCAGGAGCTGACCACCGCCAAGTCCGAGCTGGCCGCCCTGATCAACGTGGCCCCGGGCAGCACCTTCCGGCTGGAGGTTCCGGAAAACGGCAGCATGGCGACACCCGCCTGGTCCATGCCCATCGAGGAGATGGAAGAAGCGGCGCTCACCCGCAATCCCGATCTGCGGGAACAGGATTACCAAAGCCGCATCGCCGTCGACGACACCCACAAGGAAATCCTGAAGCTGTTCCCCGGCGTCACCTTGTCGTTCTCGCGCCAGTACGACCAGAACAGCTTCCTGATGGACAATCGCTGGAACGAGATGGGCACCAAGATCACCTGGAACCTGATCAACCTGTTGTCGGCCCCCGACCGCATCGCCCATTCGGAATCCGCCGAGGACGTGGCCAGGGCCAAGCGCGTGGCGCTCCGCATGGCGGTGCTGGCCCAGGTTCACGTGGTGTCCACCCAGTTCGCCAGCGCCGCCAAGCAATTCGAACGCGCCGACAAGCTGTGGAAGATCGAACAGCGTCTGGCCGACGCCGCCGGTAACCAGAGCCGGGGCGGCACCCAGAACGAGATCGAGCGCATCAGCACCGAAACCTCGGCCATCGCCGCCGAGCTTCGGCGCTTCCAGACCTACGCCCAGATGCAGTCCTCCTACGGCAAGCTGCAATCGACCATCGGCGCCGACGTGGATCCCGATCGCGTCGCCACCCAGTCGCTGGACGGTCTGGGGGGCGCCATTACCCTGGGACCGGCCATTGTTCCGGCGGTGGTGGAGCCGGTGCCCCAGCCCGAGCCGCAACCGGCCCGGACCGAAATCGCGTCCGCCAAGGAGGACGTCAAGGCCGCCATGGCCTGGCTCGGCGGTTTCATCGCCGATGGCTTCAAGGAGCGGCAATGACCGATATCCGCCCAATCTCGGGAAAGGGAGGGTCTCCGGCCCGTTGGGGGGGGGCGGCCGCGCTCCTGTGCCTGCTGCCCTTCGCGGCGCGGGCACAGGAGGCGGTGATCCCGGTGCAACTGGTGGCGGTGCAGTTCACCACCCTGTCGGCCGAGCTTCCCGCCAAGATCGACCGCATCACGGTCAAGGAAGGCGAGCGGTTCAAGGAAGGTCAGCAACTGGTGGCGTTCGACTGCGTCATCCAGCGCGCCCAGGTGGACGAATCCAGCACCATCCTGGCCCAGGCCGAAAAGGCCAAGGGGGTCTATAAGCGGCTGCTGGAGCTGAACTCCACCGGGGCATTGGAGGCGGAAAAGTCGGCATCCGACGCGGCGGTGGCCCAGGCCAAGCTGAACTCGGCCCGCGCCGTCGCCTCGAAATGCGCCGTCACCGCGCCGTTTTCCGGCCGGGTGGTCGAACAGAAGGCGCGCGCCTTTCAGTACGTCCAGGTGGGCCAGCCGATCCTGGATATCCTGGACGATTCCGCCCTGAATGCTGAATTCATCGCGCCGTCATCGGTGGTGAACAGCCTGAAGACCGGCGCCGCCGTGCAGATCGCCGTGGACGAAACCAAAAAGACCTATCCGGCCAAGATCGCCCGCATCGGCGCCAAGGTCGATGCCGTCAGCCATTCCGTCAAGGTCACCGCCGAGATCAGGGGTGATTACCCAGAGCTGATGGCGGGCATGACCGGGCGGCTGCACTTGGGCAGCCCTTAACAACAGGAAGACCGCCATGGTCCAAATCACCCGCAAGCGCCGCCGCCCCGATCTCGGCCTGATCGCCCTGGAACCGCGCTGGATGTTTGACGGCGCCGCTGCTGCCGACGCCGCCCATGCCTCCCCTGACGCGGCGGCTAAGGCGCTGATCCCCGACGCCCCCGCTCCGGTGCAGGTGAAGGCGGCCGATCCCGCCCAGAATGGCGGCAAGAAGGAAGTGGTGTTCGTCGATACCTCGGTGGCCGATTACAAGACGCTCGAAGCCGCCGTCAAACCCGGCATCGAGATCGAGGAAATCGACGGCAGCCAAAGCGGCCTGGCCCAGATGGCCAAATGGGCCGAGACCCATAGCGGTTATGACAGCATCTCCATCCTGTCCCACGGTGCCGAGGGAACGGTCAGGATCGGTACCGACGCCATCTCCGCCGCCCGCCTCTCGGATACGGCAATTCAGGCGGAACTGGCCGAAATCGGCCATTCGCTGAATCCCGGCGGCGATCTGCTGCTCTATGGCTGCGACGTGGCCAAGGGCGATGACGGCCAGCAGTTCATCAACGACCTGGCCGCCGCCACCGGCGCGGATGTAGCCGCTTCCACCGATGCCACCGGTGCCACCACCCGGGGAGGCGACTGGATCCTGGAGCGGGCCACCGGCGATATCTCGGCCCGCACCATAGATCCGGGCGACGGCTATGACCATCTGCTGACCAATTCGGTGGCACCGGAATTCCAAAGCCTGGTGGTCACCACGCTCCAAGATCTGGGAACCGGCATTGCCTCGGACAGCAACCCGATCAACAGCGCCTACCAGATGTCGGCCGTCACCGTGACACCCGATGGCACCAGCTACGTGGCCTACGTTGTCTGGGATACTGGCACCCAGAGATACAACACCAAGGTGGTGTCCTGGAACGGCACGGCTTGGGTGGACACCGGCGCATTGCCCCAGGGTTATGGGCAGGGCCTGTCCATGACCGCGACGACCGATGGCACCGTCTATCTCTTCGCCCAGGACTTGAACACCAACGGCAAGGCCGTGGTGATGAAATACACCAGCCAGAGCGGCTGGGCGGCGGTCGGTCCGGCCGATTTCTCGGACGGCCAGGCCCAGATAACCACTGTCGCGGCGGGAGCCGATGGCAAGGTCTACGCGTCCTACTCCGACACAAGCGGCTTCTTTGTCAAGGTCTTCGACCCGGGCAATGCCGGAGCCGGTTGGACGACCCTGTTCAACGACACCAGCGGCAGCACCCAGGGAACGGTGGCGATTTCACCTGTCACCGGCCAGCCGATCATCGCCTATTCCAGCAACGCCTGGCAAAACTCCTACGTCGTGGTCAAATCCTACGACGGCAGTTCGTGGAGCGTTGTCGGCAACACCAACTTCTCGGCCAATAACGCCACCAGCATCACTCTGGCGGCGACCTCGGACGGCAGCATCTATGTGGGCGACCAGGAAGGTGACAACTACGCCCCCACCGTCCGCACCCTGGTCAACGGCACCTGGACCCAGATGGGCACGCTGCCGGGCCAATATGTGGCCGCCACCATGGCCGCCTTCGACAACGGCGCCGTCTATGCCGGCTATATCGACAGTAGTGCCAGCTTCGCCGGCACAGTGGTGCGCTGGGACGGCACCAACTGGGTCTCCGTCGGCCATTTCGGCACCGCCGATCCCATGAGTGGCGCCCGTATCGGACTGGCGCTCACCGCCAGCGGCCAGCTGGTGGTCGGCTTCCCGGATTACACCGAGAACAGCTATCAGGGCAGCTTCCGGATCGCCACCGGCAACACCACCTACGACGCCGCCACGGTTCAGGGGGGCCAGACCAGCGTGCTGCGCGCCATCGCCGCCGATGCCGCCAATGACACCATGACCTACACCATCGTCGGCGGCGCCGACCAATCGAGTTTCTCGATCGTCAACAACGCCCTGGTCTTCAATTCGGCCCCCACTTACGGCACCACCGCCGACGCCAACCATGATGGCCTGTTCGAGGTCCAGGTGCTGGCCAACAACGGCCACGGCCAGACCACCTCCGAATTGATCAAGGTAAAAGTCACCCAGCCTCCGGCCGGCCCAAGCGTCACCTCCATCAACCGCCATACCGGCGCAACCCAGCTGACCAACGCGGCGTCCGAGGTGTTCGACGTCACCTTCAGTCAGGCGGTGAGCGGGGTGTCGACATCCAACTTCTCGCGCTCGGGAACGGACGGCACCGGCACGGTGTCGTCGGTCGTCGACAGCGGCGACGGCATTCATTACACGGTGACCATCTCCAACGTGTCGGGCGCGGGCACTTTGGGCCTGGATCTGATCAGCACCAGCGGCATCATCGCCACCAGCGGCGGCGCGGCGCTGGTCGGCACCCATACCGGCGACCAGACCTATACCGTCGACCGTGTCGCCCCGACCGTCTCCGCCGTCTCCCTTGGGCAAAGCGCCTACGTTGTCGGGAATACGGCGACGGCCACCATCACCACGTCCGCGGCCTATGACGGCAACGGCGCCTACACGCTGGGGGCGGGCAGCTCCATCGACGGTTATACTCTGTCCAACCTGACCCAGGTCGACGCCACCCATTGGACGGTGCAGTTCACCGTCACCGATGGCGGCGACGACCTGACGGCCAGCCAGGCGCCCTGCCATATCATCCTGGTCGACCATGTCGGCAACCAGGGCACGGCCTACAACGGCGGCACCAGCGGCACCGTCACCATCGAAGGCAACGCCATGACGCTGACGGCGGGGGGCGGCACGCCCGCCTTCTCTGTCCTTCATGGCGCCGTCGATATCGACGCCAGCATCACGCTTTCCTACCCGAGCCAATACCTGAACGGCAACGGCACTCCCAACCTGGGCGGCGGCACCTTGACGGTGTCGGTCTCCGGCAACAGGGACACCAGCCACGACGCCCTGTCGCTCAACACCTTGAACGGGATCACCCTCAACGGCACCGAGGTCGATGACTCGGGCCAGGCCATCGGCACCATCAGCGGCGCCAACAACGGCAGCGCCGGGCATGATCTGGTCATCACCCTGGCCGCCGACGTGACCCCCGATCAGGTGCAGGATCTGCTTCGCGCGATCCGGTTCAACAGTCCGGCCACCGAGAGCAGCGCGAATCGCACCGTCACCTACACCCTGGTCGACGCGGCGGGCCTGACCGGCATCGCTACCCAAACCGTCAATGTTTCGGGCTACCCGCTGGTCAATGTGTCCCCCGCCTATACGGGGACGGCGACCGGGCCGAACCTGATTGCCCCCGACACGGTCTACGACGTGTCCTCGCTGGCCAGGATCAGCGACTCCACCGGCCCGCGCACCGAGACCTGGACCCAGGCGACCGCGCCCAACCACGGCACGCTCACCATCAACGGCTCGGTCGGCGGCAGTTACAGCATGACCGACAGCGTCTATCTCGGCCAATGGACGGCGAACCCGAGCGGCATCGTCTACACCCCCACCGCCAACTATACCGGGCTCGACCAGTTCACCATCAACGTGAGCAACGGCGTCAACACCACATCGATGACCTATTACGTCGTCGTCGACACCATGCCGACGGTCACCGTTGGCGGCGGCACCTCCGCCACCTACACCAACAGCGCGGTGGTGATCGACAGCGGCGTCAGCATCGTCGATCCCGACGTGGCAAGTGGCGCCGGTGGGCTGGGCTATTCCGGAACCTCCGACACCAGCGGCGTCATGAGGGTCTACGTCCAATCAGGCGGCGACGCCGCCCACGATACGTTGTCGGTGGGGACAATCGGCGGCATCACCGTCACCGGCAGCACCGTCAAGGACGGCGGCACCACCATCGGCACCATCGATACCACCAACACCGGCGGTATCGGCCATTACCTGGAAATCCACCTGGCGGCGGGCGTCACCGCCGCCCAGGTCACCGATCTGGCGCGGGCCATCCAGTTCTCGGCATCGGGCACGTCGAGCACCACCGACCGGACCATCCGAATCGGCGTCGCCGATGGACTGGGCCCGTACACCGGGCTGATCGCCGTCAGCGAAACCGTCCATGTCGATGTCGTCTCTACGCCGACGGTCGCCTCGATCAACCGCGCCGCCGCACAAGCGACCCAGGGCAGCGGCGGCCTCGACTTCACGGTCACCTTCAACCAGACGGTGAACGGGGTAGACGCCTCGGACTTCGCCGTCACCAAGGGAACCGGTGTCGGTGGCACCCCGACGGTGTCGATCACCGCCGGAGCGGCGGGCTCCAACACCTATACGGTGCATGTGGACGGACTTTCCGGCGACGGCGACGTCCGCCTCGATCTCAACGCCGCAAATACCAGCATCACCGGCCAGAACGGGGGCCTCGCCATCACCGGCGGCTACAGCTCGGGCCAGACCTACACCCTGGACAATACCGGCCCGCAAATTACCAGCATCGACCGGCATACGCCTGCGGGGCCGACGACCAATGCCTCGTCGCTGGTCTATTACGTCACCTATGACGGGGCGGTCACCAACGCCACCACCGCCGCCAACTATACCGTGACCGGCAGCACCGCCACCGTCAGCAATGTCGTTTCGGTCGGCGGCAACACCTATGCCGTCACCGTTTCGGGTGGCGATCTCGCCACCATGAACGGAACGGTGACCCTGGGGCTTTCTGGCACCAACACCATCGCCGACGCTGTCGGCAATGCGCCCGGCACCACGCCCACCGGCACCAATATCAATACCTATACCGTGGATCACACCGCGCCGACGGTGACCTCCATCGATCGCCACACGCCAGCCGGGGGCGCCAGCAATGGGACATCCCTGGTCTATTACCTCACCTTCAGCGAGACGGTCGCCAACGCGACCAACGCCGCCAACTATGTCGTGACGGGCAGCACGGCCAGTGTCACCAATGTTTCGCTGGTCGGCGGCACCACCTATGCCGTTACGGTCTCGGGTGGCAATCTCGCAACGATGAACGGAGTGGTCGGCCTGGGCTTCTCCGGCGCCCAAGCCATCACCGACGGCGCAGGCAACGCCCTGACCAGCCTGACGCCCAGCGGCACCGACAATCACACCTACGCCATGGACCATCAGCCCCCCGGCCCGCCGACGCTGATGGCCGTCGGCGGAACGTCGACCGCCGTGCCGATAACCGGCATGGCCGAGGCCAACAGCACAGTTCGGATCTATGACGGCGCAACCCTGGTGGGAACCGTGACGGCGGATGGCGCGGGCCATTGGTCCTATGGCGCCACCTTGGCGGTGGGGACGCATCAACTGACCACGACGGCGACCGACAGAGCGGGGAACCAATCCAATGCCTCGGCGCCGGTGGCGGTGACCATCAGCGACCCGCCATCACCGCCGCCGCCACCCCCGCCGCCACCCCCGCCGCCGCCACCACCGCCACCGGTGGTACTACCGGTGGCACCACCGATACCTCCGTCGGACCCAACCCCCACGCCCACACCGATCTTCGCACCGATCCCGGCACTGACTTCGACGACGGCCGCGCCTGGCGACGGCAGGACCACCCCGACCACCGTCGGCCCCCAAGTCAGCCTGATCGGCGGCGGAACAACCGGCGTCGGCACCACTGCGGGCGCTGGCAACACCGGCCAAGCGGCACCAGGGCAGATCCAGGCTCCGGCGGTGATTACCTTTGCCGCCTCCGGCCAGTTGACGGCCTTGGCGGGTGACGGAGGCGCCTTCCGGGTACCGGTGATCGCCCAAGGCCAGCGGTCCGGCGGCGACGCCCTGCTGGCGGTAAGGCCGCTGGCTCAGGTCCGGGAAACCCCGTCGGGACTGGTCAGTTTTGCGCTGCCCGTGGATACGTTCGCCCATACGCGGCCCGACGCCGTGGTCAATCTGAAGGCGGCGCAGCAAGACGGCCAACCGTTGCCGCCCTGGCTGGCCTTCGATCCCAAGACCGGGGCCTTCACCGGTACCCCGCCCGCCGGCGCGGAGGGTGTGGTGGTGGTCAGCGTTGTGGCCCGCGACCAGGATGGCCGCGAAGCGATCGCCACCATCCGCATCAATCTTGGCAAGGGCGACAGCGCCCAGGGACCGGCAAAAGGTCGGGGGGGCACCGTCGGTGATTCCGGCCGCCCATCGGGCCGAGTTGCCCTTGTCAAACCCGTGGGCAAGCTTGCCTTCACCCAACAGATCAAGATGGCCAGCCGGATCGGGAGTCATGGGCTGGCAGGTTCGTTCGGAGCGTCATCATGAGACAGCTCACCCGCAAGCGCCGCCGTCCCGACCTGGGCCTGATGGCCCTGGAGCCGCGCTGGATGTTCGACGGC
>NZ_PGTO01000014.1 GCF_003284725.1 Paramagnetospirillum kuznetsovii
GCGGGCCAGGCCCATGTCCAGGCCTCCACCGTGGTCACCGACCAGGGCACCTTCGCCATCGGCACCGACGGCAATTGGAGCTTCGCCGTCAATTCCGCCGATCCCAGCGTCCAGGCCCTGGGCGCGGGCGATTCCATGACCAAGAGCTTCACCGTCACCTCCGCCGACGGCACCGCGACCCAGACCGTCTCCGTCACCATCGACGGAGCCAACGACGGCCCGGTGGTGGGTTCGACCACCAATGCCACCGCCAGCGACCATGCGGGCCTGACCACCGGCCATGTGAGCGCCACCGATGTGGATGCCCACGACACCCTGACCTATTCCTTCGGCACCAACGCCAACGGAACCCCCATCACCTCGCTGGCGACCGATCACGGCACCGTCACCTTGAATTCGGCGACGGGCGATTACACCTTCACCCCCAATGCCGGAGCCGCCAGCCTGGGGGCCGGAGTATCGGTCAGCGACAGCTTCACCGTCACCGTCAAGGACGGCCATGGCGGCACCGCCAGCGCCCAGGTGGGGGTGAACATCACCGGCAGCAATGACGGCCCGACGGTCACGGCCACCACCAATGCCACCGCCAGCGATCATGTCGGCCTGACCACCGGCCATGTGACCGCCACCGACGTGGACGCCAACGATGCCGGTCAGTTGAGCTTCCATATCCAGGGCGGCAGCGCGCTGGATGCCACCCATGAGACCCTGGCCACCAGCCACGGCACCGTCACCATCAACACCGCCACCGGCGACTATACCTTCACGCCCAATGCCGGAGCCGCCAGCATGGGCATCGGCGCCACGGCCACCGACGCCTTCACCGTCACGGTGCGGGACGGCCATGGCGGCAGCGCCAACACTCAGGTTGGCGTCAACCTGACCGGCACCAATGACGGCCCCAGCATTTCCACCGTGACCAATGCCACGGCGACGGACCATGCGGGCGGGTCAGGATCGGTGCGGGCGACGGATGCCGATACCGGTGATTCCTTGAGCTATCATCTGCAGGGAACCGGCATCTCCTCGGCCAATGGTCACGAGACCATGGCGACCACCCATGGCACCATCGACCTTAACACCACCACCGGCTCTTATACCTTCACCCCCAATGCCGGAGCCGCCAGCATGGCGGCGGGTGCCGCGGCGACCGACAGCTTCCAGGTGATCGCCACCGACAATCATGGAGCCAGCAGCGCGGCCTCGACCGTCAATGTCAGCCTGACCGGCACCAATGACGGGCCGGTCAGCAGCGGCTCCGTGGCGCTGCAAGGCATCAACGAGGACAATTCGGTCACCTACACCAAGGCGCAATTGCTGGCCAATGTGACCGACGTGGACGGCGACACCCTGTCCATCAGCAGCATCAGCGCCACCAACGGCGCGGTGGTCGCCAATGCCGACGGCACCTATACCTTCACGCCGACCGGAAACTTCCACGGCACGGCCAATTTCAGCATGTCGGTCTCCGACGGCCATGGCGGCACCACCAGCGCCAGCGCCAGTCTGGCGGTGGCCGCGGTGGCCGACAACGCCACCATCACGGCCCCCAATGTGAGCTCGGCCTCGCAAGGGACTGCCACCACCACCATGTCGTCGGGAACCACCTATTTCGAGGGTGACGCCCATAACGACGTGATCACCGGATCAAGCGGCGCCGACACCATCTATGGCGACAGCTCGGACGGATCGACCGCCGTCACGGTGAACCTGAACATCACCGCCAGCGCCATTTCCGGCGAGTCGGTGACATCCATCACCCTGACAAATGTGCCGGGCGACGCCACCTTGAACCATGGCACCCAGAACGACGACGGATCGTGGACCCTGGCGCCGTCCGATCTGTCGGGCCTGACCTTGACGTCGCAGACGGGCATGGGCGGCAATATCGACATCGCGGTGACCACCCAGGACGGGTCGTCGACCACGGTGAGCAACGCCACCATGAATGTGTCGTTCTCGGGCGGCTTCAACGACACCATCACCGGCGGCGCCGGAGCCGACACCATGTATGGCGGCGTCGGCAACGACGTCTTCAAGGTGTCGGGCACCACCGACGGGGTCGGCGACTATTACGACGGCGGCTCGGGCCAGGACACCATCCTGGGCGGGACCGGCAACGACACCATCTATGTCACCAATAACCTGGGCAACATCCATTCCATCGAGTTGATCGACGGCGGCACCGGAACCAACATCATCCAGGCGACCGCGTCGAGCGAGACCCTTGATTTCTCCGGCATGACGCTGAAGAACATCATTTCCATCGATGCCGGCGGCGGCAACGACACGGTGATCGGTTCCGCCGGAGCCGACACCATCCAGGCCGGTGCCGGAGACGACACGGTTGTCGCCATCGGCGGCCAGACCACCGGGGACGTCTATGACGGCGGCAGCGGCTATGACGTGTTGAGCGTCGAATTGTCTCCGGCGCAATACACCACGGCGGTGCGCACCGAGCTGATGGATTTCATGTCGTTCGTGGCCGATCCCAGCCATGCCGGCCAGAGCTTTACCTTCACCTCGCTGGGTGGCCTGAAGGTCACCAATTTCGAGGAACTGTCGGTGGCCATGGGCGGCGAGGAAGTGGAACTGAACCACGGCCCCGAGATCCACGGCTTTACCGGCACCGTCACCACCGGCCATGTGGACGGCCAGATTGAGGCGGTGGATCTGGACCACGACACGTTGAGCTATTCCTTCGGCACCGATGGCACCGGTCATGCCATCACCTCCATGACCACCAGCCATGGCAGCGTCACCATCGACCCCAATACCGGCGAATACCACTTCACCGCCAGCGATCCCAACTACAAGGGCGGCGATTCCTTTAGCGTCACGGTGAAAGACGGCATGGGCGGATCGGCCACCAGCAGGGTGACCATCGACTTCAATCCGGGCGACGACGCCACCGTGGTGAGCGGTCCGGTGGCGCTGACGGCGGCCACCGAGGACACCCAGCAGTTCATCCGCGCCGATGCCTTGCTGGCCAATGCCACCGACGTCGACAACACCCTGCACGTGGCCAATTTGGTGGCCACGGATTCCCACGGCAATGTGGTGGGAACCTTCATCGCCGCCACCGATGCCGAGGGCCATGACGGCTTCGCCTTCAACCCCACCGCCAATTTCTCAGGCGACCTCAACATCGCCTTCGACGCGGTGACCGACACCGGCATCGCCACCCATGCCAACGCCACCATGCATGTGGACGCGGTGGCCGACGCACCGACCCTGGACAGCAGCGTCGTCGCCTTGGGGACCACCGTCGCCCATCTGGGCAACGACAGCCGGGTGATCAGCCTGTACGTCAACGATTCGTCGAGCAGAGGCACGGCTGCCTTCGACTTGCAACTGGGCAGCACCACGGTCGGCCATTACACCACCACCAAGAATTCGTCGGGCGACAATGTGGTCAACGTCACCTTGTCCCAGGCACAGCATGACCAATTGCTGGGTGGTGCCGACCTGAAGGTGGTCAATACCGGGAGCTCCAACTCTTATGACGTCAAGCTGGACAAGATCGTGGTGGACGGCATCACCGTCCAGGCGGAAACCGGCAGCACCACCGGTTCGGTGTCGCTGAGCGCCCGTACCCTGACCGGCGGAGGCAATTACGAACGCCTGAACAATGTGGGTTCCGCCCTGACCTTCGACCTGGACCCGCAGGTGACCCATACGTCCAGCGGCTATCGCCTGGATGTCAGCAGCAGCCTGTCCGACATGGACGGGTCCGAGGTTCACGCCATCCACGTTGACGCCCTGCCGTCCGGAGCCGCCCTCAGCTACACCGGCACCGAGGGTACCTTGGTCCACAATGCCGATGGCAGCTACGACTTCACCCCCGACGCCGCCCATTACGACGGCGCGGTATCGTTCAACATGACCATGGCGCAGGGCACCCCCGGCTTCGACGTCAAGATCACCGCCACCGCCACCGAGACCAGCAATGCCGACAGCAGCTCGACCCTGGACATCAGCCATTGCGACGGCTTGGCGGCGGGTGGCACCACCATTCCCGGCATCACCCTGATCGGCAATGCCGGCAACGACCTGCTGACCGGCTCGGCGGGCGATGACCTGCTGCTGGGCGGCCGGGGCGGCGCCACCGTTCATTTCAGCGGCGGCAGCCACGGCGGCCATTGCGGCAGTGTGGTGGTTTCGACCACCAATGACGTCATCAACGGCGGCGACGGCAACGACGTCATCTATGGCGATGCCAAGATGAGTGGCGGCAACATCATCGTTACCGGTGGCGGCAACGACGTTCTGAACGGCGGCGCCGGAGACGACCAGATCCATGGCGGCGCGGGCAACGACACCATCACCGGCGGCACCGGCGACGACACCTTGTGGGGCGATCAGGGGGCCGACACCTTCCTGTTCGATTTCGGCTTCGGCCATGACGTTGTGGATGGCGGTCGCGGCTGCAGCTGGACCGACACCATGGATTTCACCCATGATAGTCAGTTGACCTCGGTGACCATCGAAAGCGGCGCCAATTGGACGGTCACCACCGACGCCCAGGGCCACCATGTGGCCACCGCCAATACGACGGATGCCTCGGGCCAAGTCACGGTCACCAACCATGACGGCGGTCAGGAAGTGGTCGAGTTCCACAACGTGGAAAAGATCACTTGGTGATATTGTCGGGTACGGTGTGAAATAAGCGGGTCCATCGCAAGATGGACCCGTTTGTCATGGAGGGGGAGAGGTGATGGAGACCATCGGTCCATACCGGGTCCGCCGTCCGCTGATTCAGTCGCCGTTCGCGCGTCTTGTTCTTGCCACGGACGAGCAATTGGAGCGCGACGTGGTGATCAAGGTCTTCGCCGTCGATGCCGCCCAGCCGGAACCTCCGTTCGACGCCAGGGAATGGCGCCGTCGCTTCATGATGGAAGGCCGCATCATGGCTCGGCTGGACCATCCCAATTTGCTGGGCATTTACGAAACCGCCACCGATGAATCCGGCCAGCCCTATCATGTTCTGCCCTTCATGCGCACCAATCTGCCCCGGTTGATCGGCCTGGATCTGCACGACGACGAGTTGGCGGACGCCACCGCGCTTGAACTCCCGAAGTCGCTCCCCCCCGACGAGGTGGTGCGCATCCTGCGCCAAGTCCTGGCGGGCCTCGTCCATCTTCACGCCAATGGCGCGGTGCATCGCGACGTCAAGGCGAGCAATGTCCTGTTGAGCGCCCGCGAGAACGGCTTGGCCCGGCTGTGCGATTTCGGCATGACCAAGTTCGGAACCGGCCCCGATATCCCGCCCGGCGCCTGGATCGGCACCCTTGACTATATCAGCCCGGAGCAACGGCGCGACGCGGGCTCGGTCACCGATCGCACCGATGTCTATTCCGCCGGGGTCTTGGCGTGGCGAATGCTGACCGGCCGCCTGCCCGGCCCGACACCGCCGCCGCTGGCGGACATGGTTCCGGGCCTCAAGCCGCATCTGGTGGGGGTCATCACCGCCGCCATGGCGGAGGATCCCTTGATGCGGCCGAACGCCCAGCAATTCCTGCACGGACTGGCGGAACCCGTGACCCGCAGCATCACCGTCAAGGTTCCTCCGACCGAGGTCTCACCGCCTGTGTTGCCCGCCGTCCCTTAAAGCGACTCTGGTGGAATGCGGGCGAGACGCCCGCGCTCCCAACGGCCCTCTCACCTTGGAGCGCGGGCGTCCCAGCCGTATTGAGCGGCATTATTCCGGCTTTGGAAAGGCGACGGTGAAGACGCTGCCCTCGCCGGGGGTGGAGTCCACCCAGATTCGTCCGCCATGATGGCTGACGATCTTGCGACAGACCGACAGGCCGATGCCGGAGCCTTCGTATTCCTCTTGAGTCACGAGGCGCTGGAAGATGGCGAAGATGCGGTCATGATGTTCTGGGGCGATGCCGATGCCGTTGTCCCGGACCCAGACCTGCCACTCGCTCCCCTCGTCTTGCCAGCCCACCGAGACCACCGCCGGACGATCGGGCAGCCGGTATTTCAGGGCATTGCCCATCAGGTTCTGGAACAGACGGACAAGTTCGTTCCAATCTCCGGCAATGGTGGGCAGGCCGTCTTGTACGGTCAGCGTGGCGGCGGCCTCGCTGGTGGCGACTTCCAGATTCATCCGGCATTCGGCGACGACCTGGTCCAGAGGAACCGGTTCGAACGGCTTTTCGCCGCGGCCGGTCCGGGAGTATTCCAGCAAGCCGGTGATCAGCGAGTCCATGCGCTTGGCGCCGCCAATGGCAAAGCCGAAATATTCCGTCATCTCGTCGGTGATGTTCTGGCCCAGTCCCCGCTGGATCAGGGCCAGATAGCTGGCGACCATGCGCAGGGGCTGGCGCAGGTCATGGGAGGCCACATAGGCGAACTGCTCCAGCTCGGCATTGATCTCCTTGAGCTTGCGCGCTTGCCGGGCAATGCCGACCTGGGCCTGTTCGGCGGCATCCTTGGCGGCGATCACCTCCCGGCTGGACAGTTCGCGCTCCATCATGGCTCCGACCCAGCGCGCGAGCAGGCGAATGAATTCAACGTCGCCATCGTCGAACCGTCGCCCCAAGGGGGCGGGCGAGCTGAAGTTCAGGGTTCCAAGCCGCTGCCCACGCACCGAGACCGGAATGCCCACATAGGATTCCAGCCGGAAGGCGGAATAGCATGGGTGGCCGGCATGGACCGAATCGGCCATATGGGGAATGGCGACGACATCGTTGGATGACAAGGTAATGGAACAATAGGTATCGCCCAGCGGATAGACTTGCCCGTCGGCCAAGGAACTGTCGGGCGGCGCCACGTGGTGGAGCACCGTGTAAGTGTCGCCATCGACCCGGCTGATGATGCCGAACGGCAAGCCGAGATGGCGCGCCCCCAAGTCCAGCGCCGCTCGCAACAGATCATCGGCCGCCAGATGGGGAAGCGCCGCGATGTCGCTGAGCGCGCGCAAGCTCTCGTAATGCCGCTGCACCAGTTGGGTTCGTTCCTCCAGCATGGCCTCGCCAGCCTTGCGCCCGGTGATGTCTTCCTTGATCCCGACGAAATGGGCGACATTGCCGCGATCATCGAGGATCGGAAATATGGTGGCGTCCTCCCAATACAGTTCGCCGCTCTTCTTCTTGTTGCGCATTTCCCCGTGCCAGACGCGACGGCCTGAAATAGTCCCCCATAGGGATGCGTAGACCTCCTGCGGGGTATCCCCCGAGGCGATCACCCTCGGATTTTGCCCGATCACCTCGGCGGCGGCGTATCCTGTCACCGTGGTGAAGCGGGAATTGACGTATTGGATGGATCCTTCCGGATCAGTGACCACCACGGAAACCGGTGACTGCTCCACGATGCGGGAGAACAGACGCAATTGCGTCGCCGCCTGGGCTTGGCCGGTAATATTGGTCGCGCTGCCGCGATAGCCGACGAAATTGCCCGCCGCGTCATAGCGTGGCGCGCCGCTGATACTGATCCACTGGGCCAGCTTGCCGACGCCGATCCAAAAACGGAAATCCCTGAACTTGCGGTGGGCGTTAAGATCTTGGCGATGGGCGATCCAGGCCGCCTCCTCGGTCGGCTGCTCGGCCGAGGCCACATCCCACCCGCGCCGACCGATCAGGATGGCCGGATCGAATCGGGTCGCTTGGAAAAAACCGGGCGACAAAAAGGTGACGCGATGCTCGCGGTCGGTTTCCCAAGTCCAGTCGCTGGAGGCTTCGGAAAAGGCGCGCGACGTGGCCTCGCTCTCGGAAAATTCACTGATCAGCTGCTGCAACCGATCGGCCATGGCGTTGAACGCCCGTGCGGTGTCGGCCACCTCGTCATTGCCCTCGACCATCACCCTGGTGTCGAGATTACCGGCGGCAAGGCGCGTGCCGGCATGGCGCAGGCGATCCAGCTTCACGGTCAAATAGGTGCCGAGAAACCACGCGAATAGGGCCGTCAGGGCTATGCCGGTGGCGCCGATGGCCACCAGCCTCCAGGCGGACACGGCGACCGCCTTGCTCAGCGCCCTGGTATCCAGGCCAATGAAGACCGCTCCCATTTCGTGCCCGGCGACGACAATGGGGTAGCGGCGCTCGGCCAGTCCCGCCCAGGGAGCAGAGGCGGATTCAGCCACCATGCGGCCATCGTCATCGACAAAACGCAGATAGGCGATACCGCTGTCCGCCCTCACTTCGGCGATCAAGGCATAGAGGGTCGCGTAATCCTGGGAAATCAGCGCATCCTTGGCCGTGGCGGCAATCAGCCGCGCCACCGCGTCGCTCCGTCGTGCCATTTCGTCTTGGCCGGAGCTCCGCATGGCCTCCATGGAACTGAACAGCAGAACCACCAGCAAGGCGATCTGCAGCAACCCGATTCCGAGAATGGTCTTGGTCCTGAATCTCATTCCGCCGTCTGCCCCAGCCAATGACGCAAGAGATCGATGTCAAGGCCGCGCACGTCGTTCCATTCGGAATCGTCGGCCCCGACGATAGCCTTCAAGGAGGCCGCGTCCAGCGCTCGCCGTCCCACTTCGTCTTGCCCCAATGAAATCAAGGCGGCGCGGACCCGCGCCACCACCTCCGCCGACACCCGAGGGTGGGCGGCGAAAGGATGGGGGGTATATTCCCGCGTGGTGGCGAGTATCCGCAGTCCGGCCTTCTGATCCAAGGGCAGGGCGTCGAAGGTTCGGGGAATGCCACCTCCGGCCGCGAAATGCCCGCCGAGCACACCACGGTAGACCGAGTCATGGGAAATCACATACTTGGCCACCACCGGAATCCCCAGCCTCGCGAATTCCGCCTGGGTCAGGATACTGGCGGCAAAGGCTCCGGGGGCTGGAAAGATCACCGCCTTGCCAGCCAGATCGGCCATGGCGGTATAGGGGCTGTCCGCCCTGACCACGATGATACCGGCCAGGGGGCGACCCTGTTCATGGGCGAAGGCGCCATATCCCGACGCCCGATGGAAAACCGAATAGTGGTAGGGATTCATATAGGCGAAGTCATAGGCGCCCAACGCCAATCCCTCTTCGAACGTCGGAATATCCTTGTTGGTTCGAAAGTTGAGCCGAACGCCCGCACGCTTGCCAACCTCGTCGAGCAAGGGCAGCCACTGCTCCGCCAATCTGGCCGAGGCCGCCTGCGGCACAATCCCAAATGTCAGGCTCGGCGCTTCGGCCCCCGCCGGACATGGATGCCACAAAATCGTCCACAGCAGTGCCCAGCCCGCTCGGCTTAGAAACCCCATCCCCCCGATCCCCTCAACCCTATTCGCATATGACCTTAGAATAGCATAGTACCACAGCGGCATGAATGGCGTTTGGTCCAAAACTCAACAGATATTAAACGTCGGCGTTCATGGCCCACTTGGATATGCCACCTCTGAAATCCTGGGGCCCCGCGTGAGGCGCCAAGGCATTGACCGGGCAGCGGTAAGCTCGCAGGATGAAGGGCTTTTAGGGTAGCGGTGATGTACGAGCCAAGATCGATCGACTTTGGGCTGAACTGGTGGATATGGAGGGCGCGGGGGACCGCCCTGCTGCTGGTGGTGGCCATCTGTTGCCTGTGGGGCTGGCAAGCTTGGCAGAACCGCGAACGGGAACTGATCAATGCCGAGCTTCTGGTGGCCTCCCTGGCCCGCGCCGCCGATTCCCAGGTGGACGGGGCCATGCGCAGCGTCGAATTTCTGCTGGACGAAGCGGCCGATAGAATCGACATGACACGCTGGCCCAGTACGGAACACTACGAATGGTTCCGCGCCCGCCTGACCGGCCTACCGGAAATCAGCGCCCTGATCGTCGCCGATGCCGACGGCAATGTGGCGGGGGCCACCATCTCACGAGAAGCACCCAAGCCGTCCGCCCGAAAATCCAGTATCGCCGACCGCGAATACTTCGCGGAAGCCAAGGCCCAGTTTCCCGGTCGCCGCTTCCTGGTGGGCAAACCCACCCCCAGCCGATTTTCCGACCGGCTGAGCATCCCGCTGGTCCGCGCCCTCGTCCGTCCCGACGGCAGCTTCGGCGGCGTCATCGTGGCGGGCCTCGTCCCTACCGCGCTGCGCGACCGCATCGCCTCGGTGGTCATCGAGGAGGCCGGAGGCGCCGCCGTCTTCCGTCATGACGCCGTGGTGCTGGCCCGCGTGCCCGGCCAAGACGAATTCGTCGGCAAGGCCTTTCCCAATACGCCGATCTTCCAAGAGGATATCCCCCGCCGCCGTGTCGGAGTCTCGCGCTTCATCGCACCCACCGACGGCAACGACAAGATCATCGCCTATCGCAGTCTGGAGCGTTATCCGCTGGTGGTCACCGTCGGCATCACCAAGAACACCGTCCTGGCCGACTGGCGCCGCCAGATGGTGTTCCAGGCCATCGCCCTGGGTGTTCTGTCCATTGCATTGATCGCTATCGCCCTGCTGTACGACCGCAGGACCATGGCGGCGCGCGAACTGACGGAGCAACTGGCCCAAAGCCACTTGACCTTGGAGCGGCAGGTGGAGGACCGCACCGCCCATCTGGCCGCCGCCAATGCCGAACTGGAGCATTTCGCCTATGCGGCTTCACACGACCTTCAGGAACCGCTGCGCAATGTCACCGGCTTCCTGCAACTGTTGGCGCGGCGCTATGGCGGCAAGCTGGATGCCGAGGCGGACGAATTCATCGACTTCGCCGTCAAGGCCGCCAAGCAGATGTCGTTACTGATCACCGACGTGCTGACTTATTCCAGCACCGGCCGCTCGGAAGCGGCGGCGGAGGCGTGCGAGGCCGCCCCCATCGTCAAGGCGGCGGTCGGCAGCCTCGCCACCGCCATCGCCGAATCGGGGGCCGATATCCGGATCGGAGCCCTGCCAAGCATTGCGTGCCAGCCGGTCCTGATCCAGAGCCTGTTCCAGAATCTGATCTCCAACGCCATCAAGTACCGCGATCCCGCCCGGCCGCCGGTGGTGGAAATTCAGGCGGTCGCATCACCGATATCGGGCATGGTGGAGTTCACGGTGACCGACAACGGCATCGGTGTCGAAGATCAGTATCTGGAACGGATGTTCGGGCTGTTCCAGCGTCTGCATCCCCGGTCCCAGTTCGAGGGCACCGGAATCGGTCTCGCCCTGTGCCGCAAGATCGTCGATCGCCACGGAGGACGCATCTGGGCCGAATCCAAGCCCGGACACGGCACCGTCATTCATGTCACCCTGCCGTCGTAATCCCGCGGGAAGACTTGCCACCGTCACTTGATGTGCCCTTGGGCGGGCGAGACGCCCGCGCTCCGCCGAATCGCTATTCTCGGAGCGCGGCCGTCCCGGCCGCCTAGGGGCACATCAAACGATATGGGGCATGACTCGTCTTCCTAGCCCTCGCGAATAGAAGCCGCCCGCATCCGCGCTTCCACATAGCGGGTCAGCGCCTTTGTCCCGCGAACGCAGTTGCGGAAGACGCAGACGCCCTGATCCATCAGTCCGGCGGCCATGGCGTCATACAGCGGGCCGCCGTCGACGATGGCGATGATGGGCTTGTCGTTGCGATTCACCATGGGCGGCATCAGATGAAGGCTGCTTTTGGCGTTGGCGATATCCCAGCCGGGCCGCAGCTTGCTGTCCACCAGCGCCATGACCGAGGGCGCGGTCGGGTCCATGCCGACCACCACCGCGTCGATATGGGGATCCTGGGCGAAGGCCTCGGTGATTTGAAGATGGCACTCGTCATCGGCGCCGGGATTGATGTCGATGGAATTCCGGACCGTGACCAGGGAATCCAGCTTCTTGGCCATCAATATCTCCTGCACCTTGGCCACGGTGGCGGGGGTCAATTCGCCCATTTCCATGGCGAAGGTGTCGGTAACGATGGAATCGGCCATGGCCACGGCCTCGAACCCGGCGCCGCTGATGGCGCCCAGCCGGTTGCCGCCAATGGTCTTATGGTGGAAGGCGCCCGCGATGTAGAACAGGTCGTCGAAGCTGTCCACATCCTCGGCGACCATGGCGCCCGCTTGCCGCACCACCGCCTCGAACAAGACGGGATCGCCCGCGATGGAGGCGGTATGGCCCATGACGCCCTTGGCGCCCGCCTCGGTACGGCCGGACTTGTAGACCACCACCTGCTTGCCGCTCTTGACCGCCAGGCGAACGGCGCGGACGAAGTCGAGACCGTCACCGTCCTTGAAGCCTTCCACATAGACGCCGATGGTCTCCATATCGGGACGCGCCGCGAAATAGGTCAGCATGTCGCCATGGGTCAGATCGGTCTGGTTGCCCAGGGCCAGCATGTAATTGGGGTCGAGCCAGGGATTGCGCGACAGCCGGGTGATCATGAAGGCACCGCTTTGGCTGAGCAGGACGGAATTGCGTTCCGGCTTCTTCCTGGGCTTGGGCAGGCGCTCCAGCGGAATGAACCAGGAATCGTAGCCGCCGGGATGGGAGACCACGCCCAGGCAATTGGCGCCCAGGAAGATGGGGCCGCCGCCCGGATTGCCGTGGGCGGCGTTGATCTTGGCCGCCAGCACGGCGGCGGGCTCGACGCTGGCCTCGGTCTCGCCCAGGCTGCCGGGGATCAGCATCACCGCATTGACCGAATCCGTCGCGATGATCTCGTCCACCAGGGCATAGACGGCCGCTGAGGGCACCGCCACGATCAGCAGGTCCAGCTTTTCGTCCAGATCCTTCAGGCTGGGCACGCAGCGCACGCCGTCGATCTCGGCCTCGTCGGGGCGGATGATGACGAGACGTTCCTTGGCGCAGCCGCTGCCCATCAGATTCTTCAAGATGATGCGGCCGAAATTCATGCCGCTGGACGACACGCCGATGATGCCGATCCTCTTGGGATGGATCAGGCTGTCGATCTTGGCGATGGGGCGCGCAAGGCGCTTGGCGGCGGGAGCGCAGAGCGTGCAGCGGGCATCGGCGGCGCTCAGGGTCGTGCCGAGGCTGAGCGGGTCAAGCTCCAGCTTGCCCAGCATCTCCTCCGCCCGGCCCAATGCGATCAGTCCGCCGAACAGCGTCTTCAAGGCACCATCCGGCGCGGCCCTGCCTTGGCGTTCGGCCTGGGCGGCCAGCTTGCCATAGGCGAAGGTGCGGCGAAACAGGGCCAGGAAATCCCCCGCGTCGGTCAGCTCCACCGAGGCATGAACAGCAGCACGGTCCTTCTTGAAGCCGCCTTGGGCCAATTCGGCATCCAGCCCGCCCAGGCCAGCGCTGATGATCATGCCGAATTCCCGGGTGCGCTCCAGGGTGACGCGCAGTTCCGCCGCGCCGGGAACGGCAGGGCCGCCCAAGCCGACGCCGAGAACGGAGAGCATGGCCTGAAGCTCGGCCCCTTCCAGACTGGCGCGACCCTTCGCGGCCGCCTGCTGTATCAGATCAAGCGCACCCTTACCCATGTGACCGTCTCCCCCCGAAAATCTAGGTCTTGTCCTTGGGAACCTCTCGCCAGCCCGGCTTGAAGCCCACGCCCGACTCTCCCGAGCCGCGCGCCGGTGAATGATCGATGGCGAAGCCCTGGTTATGGGCGGCCTTGGTCACGATGGTGATCTTCAAGGCCCAGCCGCCAAGCATGGCGATCAGACCGGCCGCCGCCAGCGCCGCCACGGCCATGTCGGGCTGCAACCCGGCCAGCACCAGGAACACGATGGGCATGACATTGCCGCCGATGGTGAAGGGGCCGGAAAAGGCGATCAGCACGGCGGCAGCCGCCACCGGAGCCCCTCCGTCGACCATGCGGCGACGATAGAACATCCACACGAAGACCCGCGCCGCCAGGGCGCTGATCAGCACGGCGCCGCCCCATTCGGGAATCCCGGCCTCCAACACCAGCGGCCCCAGCAGCAGGAAGGCGCCCGCGCCCTCGGCGATGCCGGTGGACAGGATCAGCGGCAAGATCAGCGGCGAACGCCAGGTGGGAATGCCCTTGGTGGCTTCCAGGATGCGCGCCTGACAATAGAGATAGGCGGCGGCGGGAATCCACACCACCTTGACCAGATCGGGATAGACCAGCGCGGCGGCGCCCAGCGGGAACAGAACCCCCGCCACCATGGCCTCGCGGGTCATCCAGCTGCGCTTGCCGCCGAACAACACGTTCATGGCCCGCAGCGGACGACCGATTTCCAGAAACACCGAGAACAGCCCCAGCCCCACCAAGGCCAGACCGGCCAGCAGCAGAACCCGGCTGTAAATGCCGTAATAGGCGGCGGCCGAGGTCAGGATGAGCAGGCCGGTGCCGGAGCCCCCGCCGATGAAATTACCGGCCGCGCGCAGATCCCAGGCGGTTTGCAGCCAGGGCGCCAGGCCCAGATGGCGCATCTGCGGCTGCGCTTCTTCTTGCTCGCTCATTTGTCCTCGGTCTCCCACAAATAATGAATGTTGGGACCGGTTCCGAGTTCCTCGTGCATCCGAAACGACTTGTTCTTGTCCAGCAGCTTGCGGACATTGCTGTTGGGGTCGTCCAGGTCGCCGAAGGTCAGCGCCTTTGCCAGACAGGCATTGACGCAGGCCGGAGTGGCTTCGGGGTCGACTCCGGGGGTCAGGCCATTGGCCAGCCCGTAATCGACGCGGTCGACGCAGAAGGTGCACTTCTGCGCGACGCCGAGCAAGCGTTCATCGAAGCGCTGCGCCTCGTTGGCCGTCGCCTCGCCCTTGAAGGCGAAGGTGGGCTTGGTGACCTTGTAGCGGGCCTGATAGGGGCAAGCCAGGATGCAATAGCCGCAGCCGATGCAGATATCGTAGTCGATCATCACCATGCCGTCGGCGCGCTTGGTGGTCGCCGTGGTGGGGCAAACGTCGCGGCACGGCGGCTCGTCGCAATGCATGCAGCCCACCGGCACGAAGACGCGGCGCACATCGGGGAATTCGCCCACCTCCATATCCAGCACCTTGCGGTACTGCACGCCGGGCGGCGTGTTGTTGGCGTGACGGCAGGCGGTGGTGCAGGTCTGGCAGCCGACGCAGCGCCCCAGATCGGCGGTCATGGCCCATTTGGTCATGCCCGCTCTCCCACCTTGCGGATACCGACACGGGTCAGGTCGGCGGCCGAGCCGGTGGCGTCGGTCAGCGACATGGACATGGCGGTCAGCTTGTTCATGCTGGGCACGTCGAAATCCTTGGCGACCGGCGTCGCCCAGTGGTCGAACTGGCTCATCATCAAGATGGTGTCGGGGCGGATGCCCTGGGACAGCACGACGCGGCCCTGGACGCTTTTTCCGATGGGCGAGCTGACCTCGATGCGATCGCCTTCCCTGACGCCCAGCTTGACGGCGGCGGCGGGGTTCATCACCACGCCGTCATGGCCCTTCACATTGCCCGACACTTCACGCATCAGCGGGATATGCATGTTGGAGCCCCAGGCGTATTGCATGCTCCGCGCCGTGATCACCCAGAACGGGAAGTCGGCCAGCTTGCCGCCGCATTCCACCACATGGTCTTCCCAGAATTTGGGGAAGTCGTGCCAGCCGAACAGCGGCCGATATTCCTCCAACTGGCGGTCCCACCAGTTGATGCCGAATTCACGCAGGCGATTGCCCAGTTGGCGGCCGATGCGGGTCAGCCGTTCCTGATAGGGAAGTTCGTAGCGCAAGCCCTTCTCGGCCAGGGCGGGGGTCAGGAACCAGTTGGCCACCGGGAATGGAATGGTGCGGAAACCGTTTTGCCGCCACCAGTCGAGGCCGTGGGCCTCCTTGCCGTCGGTCAGCTCGGCCGAGGCCGATTTGCAGGACGCGTCCCAGATCTCCTCGGCGGTATGGACCTTGTCCACCGGCAGCGAGAAGTCCCAGTTCGCCCCCTTCAGCGGCACGCCGTGCGAGCCCCGGTTGACGGCGGCGTTGTACTTCTCCAGCAGCCCGGTGCGGGCGGCCAGATCGGTGGCGATATCGGTGAAGTCGCGGGATTCCCCCTGGGCCTGGACGCTGGGCTGGCGCAGGGCGAAGCCCTGGCAGTCCCAATACTGCTCCTGGAACTTGGTGCCGCCGATGCGGATCAGCTGCAAGCCTTCCAGATCGGTGCGGTCGGGCAGCAGGATATCCGCGAAATGGTTGGTCTCGTCGAGGGTGACGGCGAAACAGGCCACGAAGGGCATGCGCGAGACGACGCTGGCCACCCGGTCGGTATCCCAGAACGAGATGACCGGATTAGTGCGATAGACCAGCAGGAATTCCGGGAAGGTGGCGCGCGGCAGCTTTTCCTGCGGCTCGTCCAGGAACATATAGGAGAACTGGGTCGGCCCCAGCGCCGGGCTCCACGACGAATTGCCCACCAGCGGCACCAGGGTGGAATAGGCGTTGCGGATGGAGGGCTTGCTTTTCCAGCTATCGCGGTCGGTGGGATTGAACGGATACTCCATGAAACCGTCGCGGCAGCCCTCGAAGCTTTCCAGGCGATTGGACACCGGCCGGTTGATGCGGATGGTGGTGCCGATGGTGCCGCCGGGAACCTCCAGGGCGCCGACCAGGACCGTCAGCATGGTCCGGCCCCAGCAGCATTCCGCCCCGCCCCAGCCGTTGTTGACGGTCTTGCCCAGCGTCACCGCCACCGGCCGATAGGGCATGGTCTTGCCCTCGATCTCGATGGTCTGGCCGACGCAGGCGGCTTCGAGGAATTCATTGGCGATCTTGCGGATGCGCGCTTCCGGCACGTCGCAGACCTTGGCTGCCCAGGCGGGGGTGTACTGGGCGATGTGCTCGGCGAACATGGTGAAGGCGGTGGTGCCGGAGACGTCCTTCAGCTCCCAGCGCTCCTCGTCGGCGCCCAGTTCCATGGCTACGGCAACCGCGAAGCGGCCTTCCAGGGCGGGAACGGCGCCGGGTGTGTCGAAGGGGACCGGCTTGCCGGTCTTCTCGTCCCAGATCAGCGGCTTTTCGCTGGTCACGTCGCGCAGATAGAAGCCGTTCGGCCCCACCAGATAGGGGCTGGAGGTGCGGTCGCGCAGGAAGGGGATGTCCAACTGGTCGCGCCGGGCTTCAACGGTCATGACGTTGAGCAGGGCGAACAGGAAGGCGGCGTCGGTCTTGGGCCGGATGGGCAGCCATTCCGAGGCGCAAGCGCCGGTCACCGACAGATGGGGTTCCACCTGCACCTTCTTCATGCCGCGTCCGCGCGCCTCGGCATGGCGATAGACGCCGCAGACCCCGGCCGAAGCATCGGAATTGTTGCCGCAGGAAATGATGTAGTTGGTGCGCGGCGTATCCGGCGTGATCACATAGCCGCGATGCCAGAACTCGCCGTAGAGATGTTCCGAGTGATAGCACTTCACGCCCTGGCCGGAGCCGAAGCCGAAATCGATCGGTCCCCAGGCGGACAGCCAGGCGGTCAGCGAGCCCATGTACTGGGTGGGCGTTCCGGCGCCGCCGAACGAGGCGGCGACCTTGGGATAGCCCGCTTCGTCCAGCAATCCCTCGGCGCGGATGGTGTTCAGCTTGTCAGCGATGATTCCCATGGCCTCGTCCCACGAAATGGGAACGAAGCCGGGATCCTGGTCCTTTCCCTTCTTGGGATTGGTCCGCTTCATGGGGGTCAGGATGCGGTGCGGCGAATAGGCCTTCTGGATCAATCCGAAGGCCTTGACGCACACCTTGCCCTCGGCCGGGTGATATCCCGAGGCCTTGTGGTTGGGCTCGATCTCGGTGGCGATGCCATCGACCACCTTGACCGTCATGAGATCCGGCCCGGCCACGCACTGATAACAATAGGTCGCGACTTTCTCGACCTTGGCGGCGGGCTTGGCCGGAGCGGGGCTCATTGCGCGGCCTTCGCCTTCTCGGCCTTGGCCAGCAGGCGCGCCTTGGTCTGGTCCACATCGACGATGAAGCGCTTGTGAACCCCCTTGCCGATCTTGTCGAGCGAGTCCTTGGCGGTGAACGAGAACGTCACGCCCGGCCCCTTCACTTCATCGACGGTCACGGTGATCTCGACCCACTGACCCAACAGGGTCGGCGCCATGTGGTCCACCTCGACGCGGGTACCCACGGAATCCTCACCCGCATCCGCATGCTTCAGCAGCAGATCGCGGCATGTCACTTCCATGTCGTAGATCAGCGCGGGCGTATTGTAGACGCGGGCCTCATCGCCCATGAAACCGATAGTGCGGCCCAGATCCACATCATAGCGACGGGTCGCGGTCAGCCCAGCGACGAGCGAGCTCTTCATAAGGTTCCTCCCGGATGGTTTTGGAACGGGTTTGCCCCGCTCCGATTGCCCAAGTTATATTACACATACACTAAGTATGTCAAGTTTTCTGTATCACGACATGCGAGCAAGCGAGCTGAATGGCCCGGAAATCTTGGGGAATACCCACACAGATAATGTCACAATCCTCCATGACAGACAGCCATGAGAGCCTGGTCGTTTGTGATAGAAAAGGCAGAGGATTCCATCCGAATCGACTTGGTCGATTACAGCAATTCAGTACCGTTTTACTGATTAATGGGGCGGACGGCTATAAAAACCGCTCGACCTCGGCCATGGCCAGCGGCACCGCCGCCTCGACCTCGGGCGACATCAGCTCGCCGCCGGATCGGCCGCCGCTTTCGATCCCCACCAGAGCCAGAAGCTTGGGCAGCCTTCCGGCCTTCCGCGCCTTGGCGAGGTCTGCGACCAGATCAGGGGCCATGGATTTGGGAAATGCCGCCTCGGGAAGATCGGCGGCAATGCCATCGAACACCCGCACGGTGCCTGCCGGGGTTCCCGAATGGGTGGCGCTGATCAGAACCACCCGGTCATAGTCAAGCCAAAGCCCCGACAGATCGCCGCCCTGGCCGTCATGGACCAAGACATCGAGGCCGATGCGTCGCATATTGGCGGCGACGGCCGGGCCCGCGCCGTCATCGCCATTGGACGACACGCCGATGCCGATGACCAGGGCGCGGCTCATGATTCGGCGAACCAGCGGCTGAAAAAGCTATCGTCACCCTCTTCGCGCAAATTCATGGTCGGCGCCCCCGCGTCGTCGATCAGCTCCATGTCCCGCAACCAGCGCACCACCTTGCGGAAATGAGCGATATTATGAAGGCTGATGCCGCCTTCCAGCCAGTTCTGCTCCAGGAAGGCCAGGACGGCGGGCTGGCCCAGTTCGGCCTCCCACAGAATGCCCAGCAGCGAGCACAGGCCCTCTTCCACGTCGCGTTCGGGCAGGTACAGCGACTGGACCGCGTCGGCCTCGGCCTTGCGGCCGCTTTCCGGTCCGGCCCCCAGGCCGAAATCCAGCACGGCGCGCCGCTCCGGCGCCGCCAGTTGGTAATGCGCCACCTCGTGGATCAGCACGCTGGGTTCGAGACGAACCGCCACCGACTCGCCGTCCCAGGTGAAATGCTCCTGCGGCGACAGGTCCAGAATGCCGAAGCCGAACCGGCGGCACAGATCGACCGCCCCCTCATGGTGATCCGAATCGGTGGACAAGGTCAGCAGGTCGCCGTCGGGGATGACGGCGGTAATGCGGCGAAACACCGCGCGGGCCAGCGGATCGGGAGCCAGCGCCGAATCGAACTCGGCCCGCAGCCCGCTCAGGATGGTGTGATCGATGGGCGTCAAAATCATGCCGGGGTATTTACCCGATCCTGACGAAATCGTCCAGCCACCCTTGACCCGAACGACGGCGGCGGGCTAAACGAAGCATCCATTTCTCAAGGACATCGCGCATGGACAGGATCCGCATCATCGGCGGGACGCCGCTCAAGGGCACCATCACCATCGGCGGCGCCAAGAACGCCGCGCTTGCCCTGATGCCGGCCTGCCTGCTGACCGACGAGACCCTGTCGCTGGCCAATCTGCCCCATCTGGTGGACATCACCACCATGGCCAATCTGCTGGCCCAGCACGGCGTCGGCATGATCCTCAATGGCGACGCCGCCAATGGCGGCCATACCGGACGCGTGCTGGAACTGACCGCCGCCGAGATCACCAACACCACCGCGCCCTATGATCTGGTGCGCAAGATGCGCGCCTCGGTTCTGGTGCTGGGGCCGTTGCTGGCCCGCTGCGGCCAGGCCCGCGTCAGCCTGCCCGGCGGCTGCGCCATCGGCACCCGGCCGGTGGACCTTCACCTCAAGGCGCTGGAGCAGATGGGCGCGGTGATCGAGTTGGAAGAGGGCTATATCGTCGCCCATGTAAGGGGACGCCTGAAGGGCGCCCATATCATCTTCCCGCAGGTCACCGTGGGCGGCACCGAGAACATCTTGATGGCCGCCAGCCTTGCCGAGGGCGAGACCGTGATCGCCAACGCCGCGCGCGAGCCGGAAGTGGCCGATCTGGCCCACTGCCTCGTCGCCATGGGGGCCAAGATCGAGGGCATCGGGTCCGGCACCCTTCACATCCAAGGCGTCGATCGCCTGCACGGCGCGCACTATTCCGTGGTGCCCGACCGCATCGAGACCGGCTCTTACGCCGTTGCCGCCGCCATCACGCGGGGTGATATCGAATTGGTGGGAGCCCGCTTCGACCTGATGGAATCGGTCAACACCATCTTGACCGAATGCGGCGTGCTGGTGGAAGAAACCCCGCGCGGCATGCGGGTCTGCGCCGAAGGCCGCGACATCGCGGGCGTCGATATCATGACGGAGCCCTATCCCGGCTTCCCCACCGACATGCAAGCGCAGTTGATGGCGTTGATGTCGACCTCGTCGGGCGCCTCCATGATCACCGAGACCATCTTCGAGAACCGCTTCATGCATGTGCCGGAAATGACCCGCATGGGGGCGCGCATCAACGTCCATGGCGCCTCGGCCATCGTGCGCGGCTCGGCCAAGCTGTCGGGCGCCCAGGTCATGGCCACCGATCTGCGCGCCTCGGTGTCGCTGATCCTGGCGGGCCTCGCCGCCGAGGGCGAGACCATCGTCAACCGCGTCTATCACCTGGATCGCGGCTACGAGCGGGTCGAGGAAAAGCTGGCGGCCTGTGGTGCCCGGATCGAGCGGCTGAAAGCCACGGCGGCGGAGTAGAACCGCCTGTCGTTTGATGTGACCCGCAGGCGGGCGAGACGCCCGCGCTCCGAACGACGCGCTATGCGTGTCCCGGCCGCTTAGTGGTGGAGCATCCCCCACAGCTTGGCGATCACCCCGAACTTCCACAGCAGCGCCACGGCCCCCACCAATACGGCCATGGTGATGAGCTTGCCCCAGGGCGGCTGCTTTTCCGCATAGGGATCCTTCAGCGAGCGCACGGCGCCTTCGGGCAGCTTGGCCAGATGGGTCAACGCGGTGCCGAACGGAATATTGATGCGGGCATGGGTATTCACCGCCCAGCCGTTGGCGTCCAGGATCGGCCCCAGATTGCGCTGATGCAGCTTGAACGAGGCGATCAGCATGCTCGGCCCTGAAATGGCCAGCAGCACGCCCAGCAGCGCCAGCGGAATCTGCCACCACGGCAGCGACAGGAACCCGGTCACCATGGAGGCCACCGCCGTGCCGATGGCGCCCACCGCCAGACCCAGGGCGGCGAAGATACCGGCGAAGCGCCCGGCATCGAAGGGGGGCGGTGGAACCGGGGCCGGAGGATGGGCCGCGGCGGCAACCGGCGGCTTCGCGGGAACGACGGCCGCTGGGGCCGGGGCGGCGGCGTGCGTCGGAATCAGCACCGCCACCGGGGCGGGAGTCTCGGCGGCCTTGGCGGCGGCGAATTTCTCCGCCTGCTGCGCCACCAGCTTGCTGACCTTCTTGTAAGGCGCCCAGAACGACTGACGGATGCTGATGGGATGGTCGATGATGCGCACCACATTGGCATCCCAGTCGCCGCCCTTGCGGTCGTAGAACACACCGTTGCGCCCCACCATCAGCTGGTCGGAATCGCCGTCGGTGACGGCGGCGGCGATGAACATCTTCTCGGCCGCGTCGCCGCCGCGCCGGGTGCATTCGCAATAGACCAGGTAAATACGGCTCAGGGTTGCGATGGGGGCGTGCTTGGCGGGGTCTTCGACCCGGACGCACAATTCGCACGAACGCCCGTCCAGGAACAGGGTTCCCGCCTGGAACACCGCCTTGTGCTTGCGGGTATAGAAGTCGCGGAAGGCGACGAAGTTGTTCAGCAAGGTGACCAGATCGCGGCAGAAGCGCAATAGCCGATCCACCGAGGCGATGGCCTTGGCCTCGGCCTCCAGCGCCAGATCCTTTTCGATCAGATCGAGGATGGCGGCCTGCGCCCCCGATTCCGTCACCTCGGCGATGCGCGCCTTGCCGAGAGCGGCCACCGGCCCTTGGGGCATCTCGGCCCGCCACGCGGTCCAGGCGGCGAAGCGCTCCTTGATGGCGGCCCAGTCCTCGGCCGACAGCGCCTGGCGCTCGCCCAGCAGCGGCACCACCACCTTGAGGCGAAACAGCTCCATGGCCGCCGCCCAAGCCGGATTGCAGCCCAGCCCCAGCGGCAGCGAGCCTCCCGCCACCACCTCGGCCAGCGGGAAGGAGATCAGCCCCTCTTCCGCCGAAGACAGCAGACGATGCGACACCGCCACCCAGTCTTCTTCCGAACGGTTGAGCGGACCGACCGCCCGGGGATCGAAGGCGGCCAGGGCGGAACGGGTGAACCAATCCTCCACCTTGGCGACCACCGCCGATAGGGCCGTCGCCGCGTCCTCGGTCGCCTCGCCCAGGGGGGTCAGCGCCGCATCGGCCTCGGCCTTGGCCGCCCAGGCGTTGAACACCTCGGCATCGGCGAAGAAGGCCTCCACCTTGTCCTTGGAGACGCCGTCCAGGCCGCTGCGGTCCAATTCGCCGCCCAGGCAGGCGATGATGTCCTCGATCACCGAGCGCACCGCCGGATCATCGACGATATCGGGCGGAACGATGCCGTCGCCGTTGAAGTCGTTGGCGGCGAACACTTCTTCCACCCCGGCCACATCGGCCATGGTGATGGCTTCGGCGCCCGCCTTGCCGCTTTTGGCCAGAATGCGCCGCGCCGCCGCCAGAACCGCCTTGCCCTCGTCCTTGCCGTCGTCGATGGCGTCCAGCGGCAGTGAATCCTCGCGCCGCAGCAAGATGTCGGGAGTCTTCAAAAGATTGCAGGCCCAATCCACCGCCGCGATGACCTCGCCCGCCCGGACGCGGCCGTCCTTGTCGCTGTCGATGATGTCCAGCGTGCGGGCATCGATCTCGATGCCACGGGTGGGGCAACTGAGCGCCGCCCACAGCTTCTGGTCCAGCTTGCCCAGCGAGGCCACCGCATGGCCGGTATCGAGCCGAACCTGATCGAAGCCGCCCGCCCGGAAGAACTTCCAATGGGCCTCGTGCCCCGCCTCGCCGTGTTCCGTCGTCATGGAAGCTCCCCCCTGTCGCTATCATCGAAGCCGATGATGCCCGAAGTGGGGGAAAAGGGAAGTTACCTTCTGTTACGCCCGGCCGAACGCCCGACATCGCGGTGTTACGGACTCGTGATTGAATATCGTCATGGATCGAGAAGATCGACAGGAGGTCGCCATGAAGACCACTTTCAAAATCCTCACCTGCCTCGCCATCGCCGCCGTTTTCGGCACCGCCGCCTTGGCCGCCGATCCGCCGACTCCGCAAAGCTTTACGCCCGGCTGGCGTCACGAGCAGATGATCCAGGCCCAGAAGGACGGAAATTTCGGCCCCGGCATGATGATGCGGGCGGGATACGGCCCCGGCCAGGGGCGCGGCCGGATGGCCGCCGCCCTGGGGCCCGACGGCAAGATCGACCCCACCAAGCTGCCCGAGGGCTGCCCATTCCGCGATCAGGCGGCCACGCCCGCCAAGTAAATTCTCCCTTTCCCAGCGGGAGAGGGGCGGGGTGAGGGAGAGTCGCGTCATCACAACCGACGTTTTCGCGGACGCTTTCCCCCCTCACCCGGCCTTCGGCCACCCTCTCCCTCAGGGAGAGGGACTTTATTCATCCCCCACCCCCTGCTTGACAGCGGGGGGTGGGGCTCTGATGCTGTCCCTATTCGAGTTTTGGGAGAGCATCATGCGCCGCCTGTTCGCCGCCCTGGCCCTGACCATGGTGCTGATCCGCCCGGCGGCGGCCAAGGATGAATTGGTGATCGGCATCACCCAATTCCCCGCCACCTTGAATCCGTCCATCGAATCCATGCTGGCCAAGACCTATGTCCTGGCCTTCGCCCACCGGCCGATCACCGCCTATGACGCGTCGTGGCATTTGACCTGCCTGCTGTGCGAAACCGTCCCCACCCTGGAAAACGGCCAGGCCAAGGTCGAGCAACTGCCCGGCGGCAAGAAGGGAATCGCCGTCACCTACACCCTGCGGGCCGATGCCAAATGGGGCGACGGCCATCCCATCACCAGCGAGGACGTGGTGTTCAGTTGGCAGGTGGGGCGTCACCCCCAATCGGGCGTGGCCAGCGCCGAGCTGTTCCGCCGCATTTCCACCGTGACGGTCAAGGACGCCCGCAGCTTCATCCTTCATATCGACCGCGTCACCTTCGACTACAACGCCATCAACGATCTGCGGCTGCTGCCCGCCCATATCGAGCGCCCGCGCTTCGACGGCGCGGCGGCGGAGTACCGCAACCGCACCGCCTATGACCAGGATTCCACCAATCCGGGCCTGTATAACGGCCCCTACCGCATCGCCCAGGTGGTCCAGGGCAGTCATGTGGTGTTGGAACCCAACGCCCAATGGAGCGGCCGCAAACCCGCGTTCAAGCGCATCGTGGTCAAGGCCGTCGAGAACACCGCGTCCTTGGAAGCCAATCTGCTGTCGGGCGATATCGACATGATCGCGGGCGAGCTGGGCCTGCCGCTGGAACAGGCCTTGGCGTTCGAGAAGCGCAACGGCGCCCGCTTCGCCGTCGTCACCAAGCCCAGCCTGACCTATGAGCATCTCGATCTGAATCTGGGCTCCCCCATCCTGGCCGAGCGGAATCTGCGCCAGGCCCTGCTGCTGGGCCTCGACCGCGAAAGCCTGACCAAGCAGCTGTTCGACGGCCGCCAGCCGGTGGCCCATTCCATGGTGCCGCCGCTGGACTGGGTGCATGCCACCGACATCGCCCCATACAAGTTCGACCCCGCCAAGGCCGCCGCCCTGCTGGACGAAAGTGGTTGGAAGCGCGGCCCCGGCGGCATAAGGGTCAATGCCAAGGGCGACAAGCTGTCGCTGGAACTGGTCACCACCGCAGGCAACCGGTCGCGCGAACTGGTGGCCCAGGTGCTGCAAGCCCAATGGCGCAAGCTGGGCATCGATCTGCGCCTCCGGACCGAACCGCCCCGCGTGCTGTTCGGCGAAACGGTCACCAAGCGCAAGTTCCCCCATATGGCCATGTTCGCGTGGTATTCGGCGCCCGAGAACGTGCCCCACTCGACCCTGCATTCCGACGCCATCCCCAAGGCGGAGAATAGCTGGTCGGGCCAGAACTATACCGGCTATGCCAATCCCGCCATGGACCGGCTGATCGAGTCCATCGAAACCGAGCTGGACCGCACCAAGCGCAAGGCCCTGTGGCGTGAACTGCAGGCGCTCTACGCCGCCGACCTGCCCGCCTTGCCGCTGTATTTCAAGGCGGATGCCTTCATCCTGCCCAAGGCGTTGAAGGGACTGGTCCCTACCGGCCACCAGGATCCTTCGCCGTATTGGGTGGAGAACTGGCGGTGGGAGTAATTCTCTTCCGCCTGATTCAATCGGCGGCGGTGCTGCTGGTCATGTCCTTCGTGGTTTACGGCCTGATGGGGCTGATGCCGGGCGATCCCATCGACCTGATGATCGCCGGAGACCCCCACCTGTCCGCCGCCGACGCCGTGCGGCTGAAGGCGCTGTACGGGTTGGACAAGCCGTGGACGGAACGCTGGCTGCGCTGGCTGGGCCGCATCCTCCAGGGCGAATTGGGCTATTCCCGCCTTTATGCCCGCCCGGTGGCCGAGGCCATGGCGCCCGCCTTGGTCAATACCGCCACCCTGATGGCCGCCAGCCTCTGTCTCGCCCTTACCGTCGCCTTGCCGCTGGGCATCGCCGCCAGTCTGCGGCCCGGATCCTGGCTGGACCGCTTCACCACCCTGATCTCGGTGGCATCGGTGTCGGTGCCGGTGTTCTGGCTGGGACTGATGCTGATCGTGGTCTTCGCCGTCAAGCTGGCCTGGCTGCCCGCCGGAGGCATGGCCGAGGTGACGTCGGGCGGCGGCGGCAGGCTGGCCCATCTCGTCTTGCCGGTCTCCGCCCTCGCCCTGGCCGGTATCGGTCAATACGCCAGGCACATGCGCGCCGCCATGATCGGCGAGGCCAGCGCCGATTACATGCGCACGGCGCGGGCCAAGGGCTGCTCACCCCGCCGCGTGGTTCTGCATCACCAGTTGCGCAACGCCCTGATCCCCATCACCACCATCGTGGCCTTGGAGCTGGGCGGCCTGTTCTCCGGCGCCCTGATCACCGAGACGGTGTTCGCCTGGCCGGGCATGGGCCGCCTGATCTACGAGGCGGTGATGGGCAATGATTTCAATCTGGCGCTGTCGGGGCTTTTGCTCGCCACCGCCATGACCCTGGGGGGCTCCATCCTGGCCGACATCGCCTATTGGCGCCTGGATCCCAGGGTGAGGCACCCATGAGAGCCGGTCTCTTCATCCTCGCCCTAATGATCCTGACGGTTCTGTTCGGCCCCATGGCGCTGCCCGAGCCCGATGCGCTGGACCTTGGCGCCCGCTTCGCCGAACCGTCGTGGGAACACCTGTTGGGCACCGACGAGCTGGGCCGCGACCTCGCCGCCCGCCTTCTCCAGGGAGGCCGCGTGTCGCTGACGGTGGCCGCCGTCACCGCCGTGCTGGCGGCACTGATCGGCACCCTGGTCGGCATGGTCGCCGGTTATCACGGCGGCTTCTTGGATGCCGCCCTGATGCGCCTGACCGACGGCGTCATGGCCTTGCCGCTGCTGCCGTTGTTGATCGTTCTGGCCGCCGCCGATCCGGCCAAGCTGGGCATCGATGCCGATATGGCCGGATCGGAAGGCTTCGCGGTGGCGCGGCTGGCCGTCATCATCGCCTGCGTCGGCTGGACCACGGTGGCGCGGCTGGTGCGGGGCTCTACCCTATCGGTGCGATCCCGCGACTATGTGCGGGCGGCGGTGGCGGCCGGGGCGACGCCGTCGCGCATCATGCTCCGCCACATCCTGCCCAATGTGGCATCGCCCATGGTGGTGGCCACCACCCTGTCGGTGGGCAACATCATCCTGATCGAAAGCGCGCTGTCCTTCCTGGGGCTCGGCATCCGGCCGCCGCTGGCGTCCTGGGGCAATATGCTGACCGGCGCCATGGACGTGGTGTGGAGCGCCCCAGCCCTGGCCGTCTGGCCGGGCGCCGCCATCCTGGTGGCTGTCCTGGCGTTCAATCTGGTGGGCGACGGCCTTCAGAAGGCTCTGGACCCTAAGTCTTCCACTTGATGGAACAGCCCATGCTGGCGATCTGGCGCTCGGGGCCTTGGCCGGTCTCGGCGACCAGCCGCATGGCGTCGACCAGTTCGCGCCGCGCATCGGGACCGGCGGGCAGACGACCCGAGGAATCCAGGCGGCCGCGATAGCGCAGGCCCAGCCCGGAATCGAAGCCGAAAAAGTCCGGCGTGCACACCGCGCCATAGGCCCGCGCCACATCCTGGCTTTCATCATGAAGATAGGGAAAAGCCAATCCGTGCCGCTGGGCGAACATCTTCATGGCGTCGAATGAGTCGTCGGGATATTGAACGGCATCATTGGAATTGATGGCCACGACGCCGATTCCCATGGCTGTCAGCTCGGCGGCATCGCGCACCAGGCGATCGATGATGGCCTGCACATAGGGGCAATGATTGCAGATGAAGGCCACCAGAAGGCCTTTGTCCCCGACCGCATCGGCCAAACGCCATGACCGCCCGTCGATACCGGGCAACACGAAATCCGGGGCCGTCCAACCCACATCGCACAAAGGCGTTTCCACTGCCATCGCTGGCCTCCATGACTGGGCAGAATATGCCCATTGATTCCACCGCCCTCGAGTCTCACAATATTGTGGAAATGAGGTCAAGGATCATAGAAATGATCGTGCGGCGTGCGAATTTGGCGATGGTTCTTCTGCTTTGCGGCTGCGGATTCATGTCCTCGGGCGGGATCGTGACGGCGCCCAAGCCACTCCCCAATCCCTATACATTCTTCCAGTTGGAAGCCCTAAGCCTCATCAACACCCACAAGACGGTGGGCGATCACATCATCGGCTGGATCTACGACAAGGATTGCTCGACCCCGCGGGCCGAAAGGGGCGAGGATTATTGCCGCGACTTCCCTGGACGACCGGCGCCGCCGCAGCAGGTCTATTGCTACGCCTCGCTGGGGCGGCCCAGTTGCTTTTCCCAGCCCTACAACGAAGGCAACGACCATTTGATCGGATTCGTGCCTGCTTCGACGCCGATCCGTTAGCGAGGGCGCGGAATGGCGACTCTGGTCCGCATGGCTGACTATCGTGCGAGACCCGCCTTCGTTCAATTCGAACGCGCTGAACTTTGCCTGTTGCTGGCGCTGTACGCGGGGCGCGTGGCGGCGGGCGAGTGGCGGGACTACGCCATTGATCTGGGCGCCGATCAGGCCGTATTCTCGGTCTTTCGGCACACTCGGGAGCGCCCCCTGTTCACCATCGCGAAGGAGCCGCGGAAACAGGCGTGGGTTGTTCGCTCGGGTGGTCGCGAATTGGCACGCTCCGATTCTCTCGCGGACGTGCTGACGGCCGTGCAGCAAAAACCCAGACCCGTGTGATCCCATATATGCCATCAATGCCGCGCACGCTTATCTTGTACATGGGATCATTCCTGCTGGCGGGCGGATTGATGGCCTGCGCCGATGCTCCCCCCCCTTCCGCCACGGCCCGCCTTGCCGCCGATGCTGGCACTCCGTCGTCCGAGGTCGAAGATGACGAGCGCGAGGAGTTTCAGCAGGAAATTCTGTCCGATATCGAGAAGGTCGACACCTTCCTGCAAAAGACGCAGCGCGGGGTCAATCTGTCCGAATTCACCCTGGGCTGGTTCGCCATGATCCTGATCAACGAATTATGCGCCCAGGACCAAGACCTCTACGACCATGTCCATGCCGAGGGCCGCAACGTCGAGCTCTATCTGCGCGGCCCCTTCCAAGCCAACCCAAAGGGTGAAATAGCGACCTTGGCAATCTTGGCCCGCAAGAGCAATGCGCCCATCCGTCTGGCCGCCCGGCACGCCTTGCAGAGCCTGACCACCATCCCGGACAGCCGCGACTCGGCCGAACGGCAGGAACGCAGCCGCGCCGATCTCTATGCCGCCCTGACCAAGCTGAAGTTGGAACTGACCCGGGTCGCCAAGGAAGCGATGGCGACGAAAGCCAATCCATAGTCTTGGGAATTAAGAAGGAGAGGGAGCGTTTGGGGGTCGCTCCCTCTCCAAGCCCCTTCGCGGCACTGGGGTTCGGGGATGGCCACGAAGGAACCTTCTGATGTGGCGCCGAGGGGAGAACGTTGGGGGCGTTCTCCCCTCTTTCGATTCCACCCGCGGTCTTGGGGTTCGGGGATGACCGCGAATGGACCGCGCCACGAGGCTCAGGCTGCTTTCGCCTCCTGATCCACGTTCTCACCGGACCGATCCAGAGGCAGGGAGAAGCCAAAGCGGCTTCCACGGCCAATCTCCGATTCGACCCAGACTTCTCCGCCCATGCGTTCGACCAGACGGCGCACCACCGCCAGTCCCATGCCGATCCCACCGTTCGCGGAAATGGCGGCATCATGCGGGCGGTAGAATACCTCGAACATTTTGGCGACCCGGCCTGCCTCGACGCCGATTCCATTGTCACGGACGGTGAATTTCGCCATGCCGTGATCACGAACCGCCGAAACATGAAGGACCGGCCGCCGCTGATCGGCGCGGAAGCGCACGGCATTGTCGAGCAGTTGAACGAATATCTCGACCAGCGACGGCTGGTCGGCGATCACATCGGGCAACGGATCCACCACCAAGACCACATCCGATAAGGCCAGGACATCGGACAGGCGCCTGCGCGCCACCATCACGGATTCCGTGGCCGAGACACCTACGTCGGTTCGCGCCGCGCTATCAACGGTCACGAAGGCGCGCAGACCGCTGATCAAGGCCTTCATGCGCCGGGCACCATCGACCACATGGGCGAGATAGAGCTTGGCTTCCTCGTCCTCGCGCCCGCGTCCTTGTGCTTCCAACAACTGGGCATACGCGACCATGCGCCGCAGCGGTTCTTGCAGGTCGTGGGCGGCGATGTCGCCGATCCGCTCTAAATCAGCCACGTGACGGCGCAGCCGACCACGGCATTCGGCCAATTCCGCCTCGCGTGTCCTCAGGTCTGCCGCCAGACGCCGCTGGCCGCGAATGCTGATGGCCAAGGCCAGCACGACACCGCAGCTTAGGGCCAGCACAAGCAGGACAAAGCCGGTCCGAGCGATTTCGATCATATTGGGAAACGCCGCCAGCGATTCCGTGAACAGTTCTTGCAGCGAATTGGTCTTCCACCAGACGCCGCCCCAGCCGATCATCACCGCCACGGCGCCGAACAACGGCAGCAGGCTTGCAAAGCCGCCGTCCTCATAGCGCCCAACCGAGGAAATTCGTCTCGTCACAATGCTGACCGTCCCTGCCGCGTCTCGCCCATCGGCCACATGGCCGACCGGGTGCGAGGCCACTTATACCCTGGCTATGGCAATGGAATTACGGCGGCGGTTGAATTGCCCGCCAATACCCTGTAAATGGACTATGAACACATCTTTGAACCGGAGAATGCGGTGACGGCGAAAGCCCATGTGCTGATCGTGGAAGACGAGCCCGTGACAAGGGCGAAGCTCGCCGCCTATCTGACCGCCGACGGCTTCCAGGTCAGCGAGGCCGCCGATGCCAAGGACATGAAGGCTGCGGTGGCGCGGGCCATTCCCGACGTCGTGCTTCTCGACATCAACCTGCCCGATGAGAGCGGCCTGATTCTCGCCCGCGAGCTGCGCGCCAAATCGTCGGTCGGCATCATTCTGGTGACGGCCCGCCAGGACGAGACCGACCGTATCGTCGGCCTGGAAATCGGCGCCGACGACTACATCACCAAGCCGTTCAATCCCCGCGAATTGGCCGTGCGGGTTCGCAATCTGCAACGGCGCGTGGCCCCCAGCATGGCTGCCGAGCGTTCCGCCACCGGCATCTACTCGTTTGCAGGCTGGCGCCTGGACTGCGATGCCCGACAATTGACCTCGCCGACTGGTGAGGCGGTTCGCCTGACACGGGGTGAATTCGACGTCCTGGCCGCCTTGGCCCGCAATGCCGGCCGCGCCCTGACCCGTGATCAATTGCTGGATCTGACCCAGCATGACGGCGAAGCGGTGATCGATCGCACCATCGACGTCCTGGTCGGTCGCCTTCGCCGCAAGATCGAGGGCGACTCCCGTCATCCCTCCATCATCCTGACCGTGCACGGCGTCGGCTATCGCCTGGTCGGCGGCTGAGCGCGTCAGTTGGAGCGCGGGCGTCTCGCCCGCCTTCGCGGGTCACATCAAGCGACAGGCGGGAGAGTATCGATCTCTATTCAAACGGCTTCAGGGCTTCGGCAAGCGCCGCCATGGAGGCCTGCCATAGGGGCTCCAGGGCCGCGACCATTTCAACGGTCTCGGGGCGCTCTTGGCGCGCCGAATCCTCCAGGCTCCTGCATGCGGCGGCCAATCCTCCCAGATGAAGACTGAAGGCGGCCCCCGCCATGCGATGGGCCAATTGCGCCACTCCGCTCCAGTTGCCGTCGGCGCATTGGGCGATGATGGCGGCGAGGTCGGCCGAAGAGGACCGCTGGAACAAATCGGCCAGCCCAACCATGCGCTCGCGCCCCAAGACTTCCATGTCGGACCCCAGATCGGCGGCGGACAGCAATATGACCGGGCTTTCGCTCCGACGCCCCCATTGCCCCCCTCCCTCGCCCTTCAGCCGGGCCATGACCGCGCCGAAGTCGTCGACCCGGAACGGCTTGGGCAGACAGCCCTTGATTCCCACCTCGCGCCAGCGGTGTTCGTCCTCGCGAACGGGATTGGCCGTCAGAAGATAAATCGGAACCTGCCCAGCCGCGCCGGGCAGGGCGAAAATCGCCTTGGCGGTCTCGATGCCGTCCATTCCCGGCATCCGCATGTCCAACAGGACCACATCGAATTCACCCGCCTGGGCGGCGACCACAGCCTGAAAGCCGTCATTGGCCGCAATCACCGTATGGCCGCGTTGCTCCAGCAGTCCGGCGGCGACCTCTCGGTTGACTTCGTTGTCGTCGACCAGCAGAACCCGACACGGCCCAGCCGAATAGGCGGGGCCATCCTGACCGCGCCGGGGTGCGGCATCGGTGGCCTCTAGCGGCAGGTCCACCCTGAAGGTGCTGCCGCGACCGGGAAGACTGTCGCAGTCGATATTGCCATCCATCAGAACCGCCAACCGGCGGCAGATGGCCAATCCCAGCCCGGTTCCGGCGAAGCGACGGGCGGCGCCGCTGTCGCCCTGCCAGAACTCGGTAAACAAGTTGGGCTTTTCCTCGTCGTCGATGCCGATGCCGGTATCGGACACCGCGAAGCGCAGCCCGCCACGGGCCAGGCGTTCCACCCGTATGGCGACACTGCCGCTATCGGTGAATTTGATGGCATTGCCCACGAGATTGAACAAAATTTGGCGAAGCCGCAGCCGATCTCCCTCGACGGTGCGGGGAATGTCGGCATCGAAGCTGGATGTCAGCGCCAACCCCTTTTCGGCGGCGCGGGCGGCCAGCACCATACGAACTTCTTCCACCGCGTCGATGACGTCGAATGGCTCGTAGTCAAGGCTTAGGCCCTCGGCATCGAGCCGGGCGAAGTCGAGAATATCGTTGACCAGCCCCAGCAGCAATTCGCCCGAGGAAACCAGTGTCTGGGTGAAAGAGCGCTGCCGGTGATCCAGCGGCGTTTCCAGCAGAAGGCGCGCCATGCCGAGAACGCCGTTGAGAGGCGTGCGAATCTCGTGCCCCATCATGGCGAGGAAAACCGACTTTGCCCGCGCCGCCTGCTCGGCGGTGTCGCGGGCCTCGCGCAGGGCTTCCTCGCCCAGCTTACGCTCGATGGCGTAGCGCACGACCCGCGAAAGAATGAAGGCGTCGCCGATCCCCTTGACCAGATAGTCCTGGGCGCCGCGCTTCAAGGCATCAAGGGCGACCGCGTCGTCGTCGTTGCCGGTCAGCACCACCACCGGCAGCCGGGGCGCCGCCTGGGTCAGCCGGTCCAGCGTCGCGATACCGGAGGAATCCGGCAGGCCGAGATCGGCCAGGACCACGTCGAAGCCATCGGGATTGGATGCGAGCCGCGCCACCGCCTCGGACAGACGGCCAGTGACCGTGACCTCGAACGGCGTGGCCTTGACCCGGCGCAGCATTTGCCCCACCAAGCGGGCATCGGCGGGGTCGTCTTCCAGCAGGAGGATTCGGATGGGCGAGGTCACTTGGGCAACTGCGCGATGCCGAACCAAAAGTCCTGGATGGAATGAATGGCGGCGGTGAACGCCTCCACATCCATGGGCTTGGACACATAGGAATTCGCGCCCAGCATATAGGCCGTCTTGATGTCGCGCTCCGCCCCGGAGGTGGATAGGATCACCACCGGAATCATGCGCAAAAGGCTGTCTGCCTTTATCTCCTCCAAGACTTCATGACCGTTGCGGCCGGGAAGATTGAGATCCAGCAAGATCAGATCGGGACGCGGCGCGTCGGCATGGCCGACCTGTCGACGCAGAAAGGCCATGGCCTCCTGCCCATCCATCACATGATGCAATCGACATAAATGATGTGAGCGGCGAATCGCGATCTTGACGAGCCCAGCGTCGCCGCTGTCATCCTCGATCAGCAGAACGTCGCGCGTATCCTTTTCCCCCAATTGAATCCCCGATCAAGCGATAGCCCCCCGCCCCGAGGTTGTATCAATTCCCTCTAAATCGCAAGCGGAACCTCGGAAGGCTCTATTACCTTCGGCCAAGTAAACGACAGGGATGCCCCTTCGCCGTCGGAGGGCTCCACCCAAATGGTTCCGCCGTGCCGTTCGACGATTTTCTTGGCGATGGCCAATCCGACACCGGTCCCGTCGAATTCATTGCGGGCATGAAGGCGTTGAAAAATCCCAAAGACCCGTTCGGCATGTTCCGCAGGAATGCCGATGCCGTTGTCCGTAACCACGACTTTCCAGGCCTCGCCCAGATCCTTGCACCCCACTTCGATAAGCGGCGGGCGGTCCGGGCTGCGATATTTAACCGCGTTGCCGATCAGGTTCTGGAACAATCGTTCCAGTTCGCTTTCATCGCCGAGAACGGAGGGCAGTTCGCCGAGAATCCGCACGGCGCCGCCGCTATCCTCGATCTCGAACTGCAGGTCGGCAATGGCGGCATCCAATGCCCTGCACATGGAGACCTGTTTATCCGTGGCAATGCGTCCAACCCGCGAATAGGTGAGCAAGTCGTTGATCAGCCGGTCCATGCGGCGCACGCCGTCACGCACGAAGGCCATGTATTCCTGGGCATCGCCGTTGAGATTGCCCTGCAATTCCTCTTCCATCAGCGAGACGTAGCTGCCCACCACCCGCAGCGGCTGGCGAAGATCATGGGAGGCCACATAGGCGAATTGCTCCAACTCCTCGTTGGAGCGCCACAATTCACGGATCAGCCCGTCCAGTTCGTCTTCCAGGCGCTTTCGCTCGGTCACATCCTGGATGATGGCATCAAGACGAACCGGTACGCCCGCCGCATCCCTGCTGATTTCAGCGCGGCCGTGAACGATCCGGATTTCGCCGCTTGGACGGACGATTCGGAAATTCTTTTCCACCGGCCGCATCGTGGTTCTCACCTGATGAAGGGATGCCTCGACGGCGGCCCTATCGACGGGGTGAATGGTGTCCAGGAACAACTCCTGCGATGGCGCCACTTGACCCGGAACCAGGCCCAGGATGGCGTGGAACTCGCTTGACCAGTGCGACTGACCGCTCTTGAGATCGCGCTCGCCGATTCCCAGCTGTGCCACGCGCTCCGCCTTGGTCAGCAAAGTCTGAAGTCTTTGGTTCGCAGCCGCGTTCGCGCGCAGATGCCAACGGCCGGCCAAAAGCCCGGCGGCCCCACCGATCGACAAGCCAAAGGCCGCCGCCAGCGCCACCGACCACGTGCCGTCCCCGACGACACTCGCCATGGCGACGCCAAGGCCGAGCAGCGCGCCGCACAGCGAGGCCCTCAGCGGCAGTCGGTCATCGCCGAAACGTCCAGATTCATGCCGTGTTTCGATGGTCCGCTTCCTTCCCTTTCGGGACCAGATCCAAGTTAACCGATACCATACTTCCGGCGGATCTGACACCAGTGACAAGCGGCATCTTCCCTCCTATCTTGGCGTACCCGACATTCGCGGAGACTATTGTGCCTCGGCAATACCCGTCCCACCCCCTGCCCGGCGTGCTGGCCCTGATGACGCGCGACGACAGGATCTTGATGGTCCTGCGGGGGAAGGAGCCGGACAAGGGAAAATGGGGCTTTCCTGGTGGACTGGTGGAGTTGGGGGAAACCGTCCTGGCCGCCGCCCTGCGCGAACTGCACGAGGAAACCGGACTGATCGCCGAGGCGGAGGCGGTCATGGACGTCTTCGAGGTCATTACCCCCGACGAAGATGGCCGAATCCGCTACCATTTCGTTCTTAATGTGGTGCGCTGCCACTGGCAATCCGGCGAAGCCGTGGCCGCCGACGACGCCGCCCAAGTGGGATGGTTCAGCCTCGCCGATATCGCCGACCCATTGCTGCCGTGCAGCAGCAATGTGGGCCGATTGGCCCGCATGGCCCTGGCGCAAACGAAAACGGCCGACTGAACAGCCGGCCGTCTCCCAACATCTTTGGCAAATGCTAGCCGCGAGCGGCCCGCTGGCCACCGCCGGGCATGCCCTTGAAGCCGGGCTTGCCGCCCGCCTTGGCGGGACCGCGACCCGGTTGGGCCGGACGCCCGGAACCGTGGGCAGGCTTGCCGCCATTGGCATGCTCGCCATGGGGGTTGTTGCCGCGTCCCTGCTGCGGACGACCCGCCTGGGGATGAGCCTGGGAATGAGCCTGGGGACGCCCCTGGGGCTTGGGCTTGCCGCCAGCGCCACGCGACGCGATATGCGGCGCGTGATAGGCGTGCTCGTAATCGACCGGCACCGCCTGGCGGATGGTCTTTTCGATGGAGCGCAGATACGACACCTCGTCGGCATCGCACAGCGACAGGGCAATGCCGCTGGCACCGGCGCGCGCGGTGCGGCCGATGCGGTGGACATAGCTTTCCGGCTCGTTGGGCAGTTCAAAATTGATCACATGGGTGATGCCGTCCACATCGATACCGCGAGCGGCGATGTCGGTGGCGACCAAGGCGCGGATGCGGCCGTCCTTGAAGTCGGCCAGGGCCTTCTGGCGGGCACCCTGCGACTTGTTGCCATGGATGGCGTCGGACGGAATGCCCGACTTCTCCAGCATCTCGGCGACGCGGTTGGCGCCGTGCTTGGTGCGGGTGAAGATCAGGGCGCGTTCGACGGTCTTGCACGCGAACATCTCGGTCAGCAGGGTCCGCTTGTTCTCGCGGTCCACGAACATCACCTTCTGGTCGATCTTGTCCACGGTGGACGAGACCGGAGTGACCTCGACGCGCACCGGCTGATGCAGGACGCTGTTGGCCAGGCCGACGATGCTATCGGGCATGGTCGCCGAGAACAGAACGGTCTGGCGCGACTTCGGGATCGCCGCGACGATCTTGCGGATGGGCAGGATGAAGCCCATGTCGAGCATGCGGTCGGCCTCGTCGAGCACCAGCACCTCGACCGAGTCGAGGCGGATGGCGCCCTGGTTCATCAGGTCGAGCAGACGGCCGGGCGTGGCCACCAGCACATCGACGCCGCCAGCCATGGTCTTGATCTGGGGAACCATTCCGACGCCGCCGAACACCAGGGCGTGGCGCAGGCGATAATGGCAGCCGTAGGTCTTGAAGCTTTGCCCCACCTGAACCGCCAATTCGCGGGTCGGGGTCAGCACCAGGACGCGGGCGCTCTTGGGCATGGCGCGCTGCTTGATCTGGTCGAGGCGCTGCAGGATCGGCAGCGCGAAGGACGCGGTCTTGCCGGTACCGGTCTGGGCGAGGCCCAGCATGTCCTTGCCCTGGAGCAGGTGGGGAATGGACTGTTCCTGAATCGGGGTCGGAGAAGTATAGCCTTCGGCCTCCAGCGCTTTGAGCAGCGGGGCGTCGAGGCCGAGTTCGGAAAACAAAGTCATAAGGTCTCTTTCATCAACAGGCCGTCACATCCGCGCCAGCCTTCGGGAAGGCAGCGGACGGCAGCGGGGAGAAACCCGCAGGGTGCGGGTTCCGGTCAACCCCTGGACGCGCGGCCATGGGCTATGGGCAAGGGAAAATGAGCTCGGGACCGAAGGCGGGGCATCCCCTAGGAGAGCACCATCGCCGTGCGCGCTGTCGCGAGCAACCGGACGCGAATCATCCGGAGCACGCGGACCCTGCGCTTATTGCAGTGCAATGTCAAGCAATGCCGGACGGCTGGGCGCGAATGAAAGGTGAATGCTTTCGCAGGCGGAGCCCAGCGTGCAGGTATTCCGCTGTGCGCAATCGCACCCGCCTTCGATCAGACGCGACAGGTCGGCGTTGCCGGAATTGCCGTTCTGTGCCACCAACATGGCTCTGACACGGGTCGCTAAGCAGTGGCGCTGTTTCATGGTTGCCTCGCAGAATCAACCGAACTGCCACCTCAGATTAGCGACATGCAACCCTCGAACGAAGCCACGAGAATGGTTCATTCGTGATCATTCATGACAAAAGGCGAGCGTGAATGATGATCACACAAAATATCTATTGGCATTCTTATTGCGAGTGATTATCATATGCATAGCGATATCCACTGATAGGACCGGGAGACCGCCATGTATGTCTGCCTTTGCCACGGCTTCACGGACCGCCAGGTGCGCGCTGCCATCACAGAGGGCGCGGGCAATGCCAATCAGGTCTTTCGTCAGTTCAACGCCAAGCCCCGCTGCGGCAAATGCGTTTCCACCGTGCGGGAATTAGTGGATGAAACCAAGGGCAGTGGCGGCACATCGGGCGGTTGCCCCTGCGGCAAGCGGAATTAGACGATCTCTCCGATGATCAATTCGGCTTCGCCTTCATAGCGACGCGGAGCCGCCTTGACGACATTCTCACCGGCCAGCCATCCCTGGATCGCCCCCTCTTCCGTGACGATGATCCGCAGGCCCGCGTCATGCCGGACTCATCCTATTCGTCGTCGAATCGGCCCGGACATGGCCCCAGGGTCGGCAGCATCTCGGTCCCCTCGGGTTCGCCCAAGGCTTTCGCCTTGAGGGCCCGACGCAAAATCTTGCCGGTGGAGGTCTTGGGCAATTCCGCGATGAAGTGAATCTCGCGCGGCGCCATGGCGGCTCCCAATTCCTGACGGGAAAAGGACAGCAATTCAGTGCGCAAGGCGTCGCCGGCCTCGAAGCCGGGATTGAGCGAGGCGAAGGCGACCGGCACCTCGCGCAGCAGCAGGTCGGGCTTGCCCACCACGCCGACCTCGGCCACCGCGGGATGATCCATCAGGGTGCCCTCGACCTCGAACGGCCCGATCTGGATGGCGCCGCACTTGATCATGTCGTCGGCGCGGCCGACGAACCAGAAGAAGCCATCGGCATCGCGCTTGACCAAATCGCCGGTGAAATACCAGCCGTCACGGCGGAAATCGGGCGCGGGATCGTCACCGCCGATATAATGGGAGAACATGGCCGGCCAGCCTTGGCCCAGGGCCAATTCCCCCACAACGTCGGGACTGTCGACCCGCTTCCGCACGCCGCCGTCGCACCGTATGACCGCCGCCTCGACCCCTGGCAGGACTTGCCCCATGCTGCCGGGCCGACGTCCCTGGCCAGAGGCATTGGCGATGACGATGGCCCCGGTTTCGGTCTGCCACCAGGTATCAAGGAAGGGAACACCCAGCGCCTTTTGGCCCCAGGTCACCGCCTCGGCGTTGAGCGGCTCGCCGACGCTGGCGGCGACGCGCAGGCTGTTTTCCCGGTAAGAACGGGCCAGCGCGGCACCGAAGCGCATCATGGTGCGAATGGCGGTCGGCGTGGTGTACCAGGCCGTCACCTTCTCGTCGTGCAAGATGCCGTACCAGCGCCGGGGTTCCACATCGGATTCATCCACCAGCAAGGTCGCGCCGCAAGCCAGCGGAGCAATCACGCCATAGGCGGTGCTGGTCACCCAGCCGGGATCGGCGGTGCACCAGAAGATATCGGCATCGCTGAGGCCGAACACCCGGCGCCCGGTCATCAGATGGCCCAGCACCGAACGATGGGCGTGCAGCGCGCCCTTGGGCGTGCCGGTGGTGCCGCTGGTGAAGTGCAGGAAGGCAGGCGAGTCCGGTGTCGTCGCCACCGGCGGCACGGGTGCGGCCTCCGACATCACCGCGCCGAAATCCATGCAATCCTCGTGGCCCTGGACGAGGCCGCCATCGTCACCGACCAACAAGACATGACGAATGTCGCCAAGGCTGGCGCGGCTGCTCGCCAGCTTACGGCCATAGAGCTCTTCCGAGGCGATCAGAACCTTCGCTTGCCCCATTTCCAGTCGGGCCTTGATGGGGCCAGGCCCAAAGCTTCCCGACAAGGGGCAATAAATTCCACCCGCCTTCCAAATTCCCAGCGCGGAGATATAAAGCTCGGGCACCCGGTCCAGCAGCACCGCGACGGTCTCGCCCGGCTTCAACCCAAGACCGACCAAGGCCCCCGCCACGCGACCGGACAGATCGGACAGGTCTCGGTAGGAAAACTCGACGCGCTTCTGATGGCGCCCCAGCCAGCGCAACGCCACGGCATGCCCCAGCCCAGCGGCCACGTGACGGTCGGCACAGGCGGCGCCGATGTTCAGCCCGCCCGCATCGGGGCCGGCCAATTCGGCCATAAGGGCATCCCAGCTGAACCCCGGCTCAGCCTTCTCGTCCGCGCTGGTCGTGCCCGCTTTCGCCAATGCCATGCATCCTCCCAAATGCCTTTTCGGTAGCGGACGGCCGCATGGCTCGATCCGCCCGCCAACACGCCACTCAAGCAGCCATTGTTGTCCATGGCGAGCCTGCGGCGCAACCCAAGGAAACGCAGACCACCGATGCGACTTTAAAAATGTTTACGGAGCCGGAGGCAAGCCGCCTTCGAGAATGGCGGCAGCGATGCGTTCGCCGATCAGCTTATTGAACTTGGGAGAATAGTGCACCGTGTCGATATAGGCGTTGCCGTCGGCGGGTTCCAACTCGGCCAGCCACAGCAGGCCATGCTCCCACAGCTGTCCTTGGGACCGCATCTGCGCCAGCTTGGGATAGCCCCGCGCCGAGTTCATGTGATAGCCCAGCGCCTCTTCCTTGACCGGGAACGGCCGCTTGCGATTGTCGTAGGAATAGGTGGGAACCGGCTGTTGCACGAACAATGCCTTAAAGCCCAGACGCTCGGCGGTGGCATCGATCATCCGGCGATTGATGTCGAGGCGGCCGATCACCCGGTCCACATCCGCCTCGCTGTCGCAGAAGCTGCCCCATTCCCGAACCATCACCGACTTATCGCCGCCCAGATGGCGGGCCAGTTGAACCACCGACGAGCGATGGGACAATTCCAGGGCGATGGGCATGCGTGACCGTGCGCGCGTCAACTGGGTCAGCCGCTCGTTCCAGGCCGACACATCGGGAACGGTGCAGTAATAGAAGTCGTTGAGGCCGTCGACGAACACCGCCACATCCGGCTTGACGCCCGAGGTCAAATGGCGTTCCAACGCGATGCGCTCCTGGGTGGAGAAATAGGAGACAACGCCGAAATTGAACACCTGGACATCAGTGCGCCCCGAAGCTCGCAGGGCCTTTTCCACATTGGCGGCGATGGTCTCGTCATTGCCGACGCCGATGCCCATGGCGGTGGAGCCGCCATAGATGAAGACTTTCGGTCCCGCCGCCTTCAAATCCTGATCGTCGCGCCCATTGGTCCGGTAGCCGTCTTCGGTGATGGTGAAGTGCTTGCCATTATAGGGCGCCATGCGAAATTCGACGAAGGGGCTATAGACGGTGTCGGACTGGCGCCACCCTTCGGACATCACTTGTTCGTAGTGTTTGACGTCCTCGCTGTCGTAGAGCTTTCGAATGTTGTCGGGCGTCCAGGAAACGGCGAAGCTCGGCCGTTTGGCCCGCAGCACTTTCAGGGCGGCGTCCGATGCCCATTCGGCGATGGCCACCCCGATCACCGAACACAACACGATCACGGCGACCGAAGTGAACAGACGTCCCAGCGGATTCGATTGTTTCCGGCGCATACGGGCAATACCTTGGAAAAGTCAGGCCTTCTGATACCGCGATTGCAGTGCCCGGCGCAATGAGGAGAAATAATGCATGTTCAGCCTTCATCCCCGCTTGGACGCCGACACCCAATTGATCCGCGATTGGCCGCTGTGCCGCGTGCTCTTGATGAAGGATGCCAACTACCCTTGGCTGATCCTGGTGCCGCGCCGCGCCGAGATTTCGGAAATCACCGATCTCGCCCCCGAGGTTCGCGCCACGCTGATGGAAGAGGTGGCGCGGGCATCCTCCGCTCTGCGGGAACTGTTGAACCCCGACCGCGTCAATGTGGCCGCGCTAGGCAACATGGTGCCGCAACTGCACGTCCATGTGATCGCACGCTTCGCCACCGACCCGGCTTGGCCGAAACCGGTCTGGGGCGCGGTTCCAGCCGCTGCCTACGAGCCGGAAGGGCTGGTGGGGCGGATCACGGAGTTGCGGGGCGCGCTGGGCGACTGATGCCGCTCGTCGTTTGAAGCGACCCTTGGGCGGGCGAGACGCCCGCTTTCCATAAGGGTCTTGTGTAGAAACGAAAACGGCGCCGAATCGCTCCGGCGCCGTTTGCCTGACGTTGTGGCTTCTATTCCAGACGACCCAGCGAGCGCGCCAGAACCAGATAGAGCTTTCCCACTTCCGACGACGTGAAGGTGCCGGTCAGCACGTCCATATGGTCGGAATTACGGGCCTGACCCAGCAGGTTCTCGAATTCCGCCAGATAGCGGGTGACGTATTCGCGGAACTCGCCGTCGTCCTCGAACTTGTTCTTAATGGACGACATCTGGTGCTTGTCCAGATTCTTGAGGATCTTGCGCACGAAGATGCTTTGATCGCCAGCGTGGAAATCGCGCCACGCCTTCTCGTCTATATTGGCGTTGAAGATACGGCCGATATCGACCGAGAGCGACTGCAACTTCTCGACGATGAAGGCGGCGTTCTGCAAGAAGTGCTCGACCGAAGCCTGCGACCGCTTCTCTTCCATCTGCTGGGCACGGATTTCGGCCAGCTTGGAGGCGTTGACCAGTTCGTCCACCTGCCGCGAGAAGCTGTTGGAGAAGCTTTCCGCCTGGGTCGCCAGACGGTCGCCGGTGATGCCCAGATCGTTGGACTTGGCCCGCACCATCTCGAAGGCGGCTTCCAGCTTGGCGCTGGTCCGCTCGGTGGTTTCCTGCAATTCGCTGGCGTGGCGGCGCAATCCGTCACCGGCGGCGCGGACCTGGGCGGTAATGCGCTCCGACGACGCGGTAAGGTCGCGGATACCGGCGCGCAGCATGTCGCCAGCGGCGGTGACCTGGGCGGCTGTCTTATTGGAGGTTTCCTCGAAGTCGCGGCTGATGGTGCGCAGGGCGTCGCCCGCGGTCTGCGACTGGGCGAAGACCTGCTGGGCGGCTTCGCCCAGTTCGACGGCATTCTGCTGGATGGAGGCGCCGAAGGCCTTGAGCACATCGGTGGAATCGTCGGCGACGCGGGCCAGGGCCTGTGACTGCACCCGCAAGCCTTCGCCCACGGCGCTGACCGAGGCTTCCGCCTGATCGGCGGAGATGACCACCTGCTCGGTCTGCTTGCGCAGAACCTCGGTGGCGGCGCGCACGCGGGCACCCAGCTGCTCGGAAACCATGCCCAGTTGCTCGGACCGCTTTTCCAGCGTCTCGGCGACGCTGCCGGTCTCGGTGATGGCCCGCGCCGAGGCGGTGCCCACATCGGTGCTGCGCTGGCGCAGCGCCTCGCCCACCGCTTCCAACTCGACGCCGACGCGGCTCGACATGGCGATCAGGTCGTTGGTGTTCTGGCGCAGCGTGTCGGCGATGCCCTTGACGCGGCCCATGACCTGATCGGAGGTGGCGATCAGATGACGGGACTGCTGGTTCAGCGAGGCTTCCGACAGCTTGGACTGGGTCGAAACCACATTGGCGGCATCGGCCAGTTCGTCGGCCTGCTTGCGCAGGGACTGACGGATGGCCTCGGCCTGGGCGGCGGCCTTTTCGGCCCCCTTGTTGAGGTCGTCGATATGCAGGCGCAGCGTCTCGGACACTTCGCGTCCGCGCACGCTCATCTGATCGGAGGCGGCCGACAGGGCGCGGCTCTGGGCCTGGAAGCCCTCGCCGGTTTCGCGGATGCGGGCGATGGCGCGCTCCACCGCGCTGTCCACGTCGTCGCGGCGCTGGGCGAAGACTTCGCCCACGGCGCCCATCTGGGACGAGGCATCATCGGCGGCGAGGCGCAGATTCTCGGTATGGCGCGACAGCACTTCCTCGATCTCGCGGAAGCGGCCCATGGCCTGATCCGAGGCGGAAACCAGTTCGCGGGACTGAACGCCCAGCGCCTCTTCCACGATCTTGACGCGCGACAGCACGCGTTCGGTGATCTGGTCGAGGCCGGTGGCCTGCTGTTGCAGCGAGGCGGAAATGCGGCCGGTCTGTTCGGCCAGACGCTCGGCGGCCTGATCCAGGTCGGTGTTCTGGCGGGTGAACAGGCCTTCCAGCGCGTCGACACGCTCGGCCAGGGCGGTGGCGACCACCTCGGTGCGGTTGGTGGCCTGCTCGGCCGAGCTGCCCAACTGGGCGCTTTGGCGTTCGAACATGGCGACCACCTGCTCGGCGCGGACAACGGCGTTCTGCGAGGTGCGGTCCAGGGCCTCGGACTGCGCCTTGACCTGTTCCGCCACGGAATCGGCACGCGACGCGGCGCGGGCCGAGGTGGCATCGATGCTTTCGATCTGGCCGCGCAGCAATTCGCCGAAGTCGCGAATGCGGGTCGCCGAGGTCTCGGTGACAGTGTTGAGATCCTGGGTCTGGATGCGCAGCAGGTGCTCGACCTCGCGGGCCCGCGACGTGGCGGCGTCGGCGGCCTGGGTCAGCCCAGCCACTTCCTGGCGAAGCGCATCCACGGCGGACTGGGCCTCGTTGTTGACGCGCCCGAGCACGCCGGTCATGGCTTCCACCTGGGTGACCAGCATGTCGCGGATGGTTTCGGCCTGGTTGGAGGCCAGGGTCGAGGCCTGGATGAGTTCGCCCGCCTGGGCGCGCAATGAATTGGCGATGACGGCGACACGCTGCTCGGCGCCCTCGGCGGGATAGGTCAGCAGCGAGAGCTGCTGGCGGATCTCGGCGGAAACCGAGCGCAGCTCGCGGCCGCGATCGAGATAGGCCACCACCAGCCACAGGAAGGCCAGGGGCAGGAAGGCGGCGCCCGCCAGTCCGCCGATTTCCTGCGGCTGCATGAAGACCAGATTGTTCCAGCCGATGGAGGTGTTGGCGTAGCTGCCGCACAATCCGATCCACAGGACCGTGACAATCAGGCTGACCACCTGGGCCAACCGACTGCCGCCTTGGGCGGAAGCGACGGGCCGACTGACGGGAGCAGGACGCAAATCAGGCAGCGGCGGGGAAAGCATGGCCCCTTTCTCCGGGGTATCGTCAGCCGCTACGGGGGCTGCCCCGGTTTCCTGAGCCTCGGTCTCGCCTCTGGTCATCGTCGTGTCACCCATGAGTCAGCCTTGAACAACTGAAATTTCAGGCCCGCGACCGCCCAATTCATTCGGGCGACAACAGGTATGCCGTGTCCGACCGCGAAGCGGCGGCGGTGCCGAGGCTTGGGGCTAAAGCCAAGCCAAAATTCCAAGTGATGGGCGGACACTGCTCCCCCTCTCCCCCCGGACCTTGGACAGCGCTTCGCAGGATGCCTTTTTCATGGAGGAAAATCAAACACTGATCCCCGTTACAGATTTGCCATATCTGTCGCGATTTGTGCCTCAAAGACCGGCCTCGCCGCGCCGGGCGCTTCGCCTTGGAAAAGGGAGGATGAATTCGAGCAAGGCGAAAAACTGCCCGCCGTCACGTCAAGCTCTGTCGCCGCAATCCCTTGACCATTGGTCACGTTGACACTTGGCTGTGGAGCCGCCTAGCATTCCATCTTTCGCGGGCAAGCGTTTCAGTGAGCGGGACGATGGACTCGATCAAGGTGGAAAAGCGCCCGCAGTCAATTCAGCCCACTGTCACCGTAATGCAATCTGATGCTGCACCTAATGGGGATGCTGCCGGATCAGAACTTTCCGGCACCAAGAGGGGATGATTTGCCATGAGGTTTTCAATGGATCGCGCTACGCCATGCGGGTGGAAAAAACTGACAGTGCTTGCTGTCGCCCTTGTCCTGACAGCTTGCGCCAACGGCAAGGTATCCTCCTATGGGAAGATCGATCATGCCGAGATGACGGCCATCGTTCCGCCCGGTCATTACGGAATCATCGGTGCGCTGAAAGAGGCACTGATAAAAGAAGGATGGAAGGTCATCGTCTCTGCTGGCGATGAAAAGTTTATCGGGAAAGTCATTCCTGAGATAGATATCACGCGGACCAGAGAGCGATCCTCAAGATACACGTTCACTGTGGAGCAGCATGTTTGGAACGTCTGCGCTGCTGGTGAAAATGCGGTTGAGTACGACATAACGATTGTCGATAACCGCTCTGGCTCCGAAGTCGCCTCAATCACCGGGCGCGGTGACTGCTGGGCGGGTCGCAATGACGCGCAGATCTCCAAGGCCATCGGCGCACTCTAATCTGGTTGCGGTGACAGGTTGCGGTGACAGGGTTACGGTGACAGTACGCTAGATTAACGCTCGCTGCTTTACGGCGTCGCTTGAGGCCTGTTGCTTAGGCCCCGGTTTTGCGGGTTTTAGGGAGCGATTCGTCCGTGTTTCCAATTCCGTGAGAAAGGCATCATCGCCAAGAGAAAATGGGGTCAGAGTCGATTTTTCGCCATTTCTCTTGCCCCAATTCTCTTATGGACCGCCGTCAAAAAAGCGGCACACGGGTCAACCGCTGGCCCCCTGATCGGCGCGGACCGTATCCATGAAGTTGTGGACTTCGCTTTCCAGGCTGCCCGCCTCGTTCGACAGGCGGCCCGCGATGTGCAGAACACGGTCGGCGCTGCCGCCGGCCTCGGCGGTGGCCGCCGACAACTCGCCCAGGACGCTGGTGACCTCCATGGTCCCGGCGGCGGCTTGTTGGACGTTGCGGGCGATTTCCTGGGTGGCGGCGCCTTGCTCCTCCACCGCCGCCGCGATGGCTCCGGCGATTTCGTTCAAGGTGCCGATCATGCCGCCGATGCCGCGAATGGCCTCGACCGCCTCGCGGGTGCGGGCCTGCACCGCGCCCACCTGGGTGGAAATCTCCTCGGTGGCCCGCGCCGTCTGATTGGCCAGGGTCTTGACCTCCCCCGCCACCACGGCGAAGCCCTTGCCTGCTTCCCCCGCCCTTGCGGCTTCAATCGTTGCGTTGAGCGCCAGCAGGTTGGTCTGGCTGGCGATATCGTTGATCAGGGTGACGACCTCGCCGATGCGACCGGCCGCCTCGGCAAGACTGAGCACCAGGGCATTGGTTCGTTCCGCCTCGCTGACCGCCTCGCCCGACATGGCCGACGAGCGATGGACCTGTTCGGCGATTTCGTGGATGGAGGAGCTCAGTTGTTCGGCGGCGGTGGCGACGGTGCCCACATTGGCCGAGGCTTGCTCGGCGGTGGCGACCACACCGGCCGCCTGATCGCTGGCGCTTTGCACCGCGCCCGACACGGTGCGAGCCGCATCTTCCATGTCCGCGACAGCCTCGACCAAGACGTCGGACATCCGCTTGATGGTGGCTTCCACGTCATCGGCCAGTTTGAGCCTCGCGGCCCGGCGCTGGGCCGAAGCGACTTTGTAGCCTTCCTGCTGCCCGGCGCGCGCCGCTTCGAAGGCGGCCGCCTCGTCGCGCAGGACGGCGACCGCCTTGGTCAGGGTGCCGATCTCGTCCTTGCGCGGGGAGCGATCCACGTCGACGCTGAAGTCACGCTGGGCGAGACGCTCGGCCACATCGGCCAGGGCGGTGATGGGCATGGCGATATGGCGCGCCAGAATGGTGACCAACACCAGGGCGATCAGGATCACCGACACGGCGATGGAGGCGAAGCCCCAGGCGGCGGCGGTGAAGGCCGCGTCCACGTCGTCGAGATAGACGCCGGTGCCGATGACCCATTTCCACGGCGCATGCGCCAGGGCCACGGACACCTTGGCGACGGGAAGGTCCGACCCGGGGCGCGGGAACTTATAGACCACCTTGGCCATCCCGGTCTTGGCGCCGTCCACCAATTGACGGATGAAGGCGACGCCGTCGGAATCCTTGAGATCCATGAAACCCTTGCCCTCGCGCTCGGGCTTGGGCGGCAGCATCACGTTGACGCCGTCGAAATCGTAGATGAAGTAGTATTCCTGCCCCTGATAGCGCACCGGCCGCAGGGTTTCGATGGCTTGGGCCTTGGCGGTGGCCTCGTCGAATTCACCGGCCTTGGATCGATCATGGAAGGATTGGACGGTGGCCCGCGCCACCTCGGTCAGCGCCTCCACCTTGGCGACCCGCTCGTCCAGCATGGATTGGCGAATCTGCGCTAGCGCCACCCAGGACAAGATGACGAATCCGACCAAGGCCAAGACGGCCGTGGACATCAATTTAAGGAGAATCCCCGACTTCCCCATGGTTCGCCACCCCCGTAAAGCTGAACCCAAGGGCAGAGATTACACCAGGGATTGATAGCCCACCAGCGGCGTTACTTAGTGCTATTGGCTAGGTTCATCGCCGTTGTCCGGTCAGCGTGCCGCCGCCCGCGCCTTGGCACGCGCCTGGACCCGTTCGTCCTTCAGTTGCTCGGCGATCAGGAACGCCAGTTCAAGCGCCTGGGTGGCGTTGAGCCGGGGATCGCAATGGGTGTGGTAGCGGTCGCCCAGGCTGGCCTCGGTGACGGCGGTCATGCCGCCGACGCATTCGGTGACGTCCTGGCCGGTCATCTCGAAATGGACGCCGCCCGCATGGGAGCCTTCCGCCTTGTGGACGGCGAAGAAGGCGCGCACCTCCGCCAGGATGCTGTCGAACAGCCGGGTCTTGAAGCCGGTGGCGGCCTTGACCGTATTGGCGTGCATGGGATCGCACGACCACACCACCGAGCGGCCCTCGCGCTTCACGGCCCGGATCAGGTTGGGCAGGGCGGCCTCGATCTTCTCGGCCCCCATGCGAGTGATGATGGTGATGCGGCCGGGGATATTGGCCGGGTTCAGGGTGTCGATGAGGCGCAGCAGCTCGTCCGGGCTCATGCCCGGCCCCGCCTTGAAGCCCAGCGGATTGCCGACGCCGCGCAGGAATTCCACATGCCCGGCATCCAATTGGCGGGTGCGCTCGCCGATCCACAGCATGTGGGCGGAGCAGTCGTACCAGTCGCCGGTGGTGGAATCCACCCGGGTCAGCGCCTGCTCGTAGGGCAGCAGCAGGGCTTCGTGCGAGGTGAAGAAATCGGTCTCGCGCAGTTGCGGCGTGGTCTCGGAGGTCAGGCCGCAGGCCTCCATGAAGGCCAGGGTCTCGTCCAGACGGGCGCACAGATCCTGATAACGGGCGCCCTGCAAGGTGCCCGCGACGCAAGACAGCGTCCACTGATGCACCTTGTGCAGATCGGCATAACCGCCCTGGGCGAAGGCGCGCAGCAGGTTCAGCGTCGCCGCCGACTGGTTGTAGGCGCGGATCATGCGGGCGGGATCGGGAATGCGCGATTCCGGAGTGAATTCGATACCGTTGATATTGTCGCCGCGATAGCTGGGCAGCGTCACGCCGTCGATGGTCTCGGTATCGGCCGAGCGGGGCTTGGCGAACTGACCGGCCATGCGGCCGACCTTGACCACCGGCATGGCGGCGCCATAGGTCAGCACCACCGCCATCTGCAACAAAGCGCGGAAGGTATCGCGAATATTGTTGGCGCGGAATTCGACGAAGCTTTCGGCGCAATCGCCGCCTTGCAGCAGGAAGGCCTTGCCGTCGGCCACCTCGCCCAGGGACGCCTGGAGCCTGCGTGCCTCGCCCGCGAAGACCAGCGGGGGAGAATTGCGCAGCGTCTCCTCGACCTCGGCCAAGGCGGCCTGATCGGGATAGGTGGGAACCTGATGAATGGGCTTCGCGCGCCAGCTTTCCGGCGACCAGTTCTGGGACATGAAACCTGAAACCTCTTTACCGCGACTGCGAAACAAGAAGCGCTTCTATACGACTCCCGGCATCATATTTCCAGTCCATCCTTAACCCTGTATCATCTGGCCCATGAGCGAGCGGAAACAACACTGGCAAGAGGTCTGGACCACCAAATCGCCCGAGGCGGTGTCGTGGCACCAGGACGACCCCACCCTGTCGCTGGAATTGATCCGGGCGGCCGGATTGCGCAAGGACGCCGCCATCATCGATGTGGGCGGCGGCGCGTCGGTTCTGGTCGATCGCCTGCTGGAGCGGGGATATGTCCATGTGGCGGTGCTCGACATCGCCGAGGCGGCGCTGCGCCAATCCGCCGAACGCCTCGGCCCCATGGGCGACGACGTGACCTGGATCGAATCCGACGTCTTGGACTGGAAGCCGGTGCCGGGGCTGTTCGACCTGTGGCACGACCGCGCCGTTTTCCATTTCCTGCGCGATCCCGCCGAGCAGGCCGCCTATGTGGAGCTCATGAGGACGGCGCTTGGCCCCGAAGCCACCGTCATCATCGCCGCCTTCGCGCCCGACGGCCCCGACAGGTGCTCGGGCCTGCCCACCGCCCGCCACGACCTGGCCAGCCTGTCGGCCCTGCTGGGGGCGGAATTCCGCCTGATGGATGATCGCCGTGAAGCCCATGTCACGCCCGGCGGCAAGATCCAGAACTTCGTCTGGTGCCGCTTCCTTCGGCAATGAGGCCGGGGCAGGACACTAGATCAACGTGCCGTCCTCCGCCGCGTCCTGCGCCCTGGCCAATTCCCGCGCCAGAGCGCCGTCTTTTGGGCCATCCCAGCCGTCCAGGCAAACCAGATCGGTCAGGTCCAGCCGCCTGCGCCACCCCTTGGCCGCCAATTCCGGCTTGGCGTAGAAATGGCTGACCTTGCCGAGGCACAGATACGCTACCGGCACCACACGCTCGGGGAGGCCGAGAATTTCCTTCAGCGCCGGTTCGGAGATGATGCTGACCCAGCCGAGACCGAGCCCCTCGGCGCGGGCGGCCAGCCACAGGTTTTCCACCGCGCAGACGGTGGAATAAAGATCCATGGTGGGGATATGGGTGCGCCCCAGCACCACGGGGCCGACCCGGTCGCGATCGCAGGTGACACAGATATTCAGCGGCGCATCCATGATGCCTTCCAGCTTCAGGGAGCGGTAGACCGCCTGGCGCTCGCCGTCGAACATGGCGGCGGCCTCGTCATTGGCCTGCTGGAAGGCAGCCTTGACCCGCCCCCGGACCTCGGGCGAGCGCACAAGGATGAAATTCCACGGCTGCATGAAGCCCACCGACGGCGCGTAATGGGCCGCCGTCAGGATGCGGGCCAAGACATCGTCTGGGACCGGATCGGGCATGAACTGGCCGCGCACATCGCGCCGCGACAGCAGCACCCGGTACAGGCCCTGGCGGTCCGCCTCGGTCAGCGCGTCGTCCCCCTGGATGGCGGCCGCTTGTTCTGTCATTCTTCCGTCCCTTCTGCTCGCCTGCGCGGGCGTCACTCTAATAGCATCTTCGGTCAATGACCACGGAACGCGATCTTTGGGTTTTCGGTTACGGCTCGCTCATGTGGCGGCCGGGCTTCGACTATGACGAGGTCAAGCCGGCGGTGCTAAAGGGCTGGCGCCGGGGCTTTTGCATCTACTCCCGCCATTGGCGCGGCACCCCCGACCATCCCGGTCTGGTCCTTGGACTAGACGCGGGCGGCTCCTGCCGTGGACTCGCCTTTCGGGTGGCGCGCCAGCGGGCCGCCTCGGTCATCGACTACCTCAACGAGCGTGAACTGATCGGCTATGCCTATGTGGCACGGACGCTGGACATAGACTTTGACGATGGTCGCGTGGAACCCGCCTATACCTTCGTCGCCGATACCGCCCATCATCACTATGCCGGACATCTGCCGCTGCAACGGGCCGCCGCCATCATCATGGACGCCCAGGGCTGCGCCGGGCTGAACCGCGACTATCTGATCAACACCATTCGTCAGTTGGAGCAGGAAGGCTTTTCCGAGCCAGACCTCCATGCCCTGCTGGTGGAAGTGGAACGCCAGACCGGCATCATCGAGGCCGGATCGGGCATCTGACCCCTCATACTGCAACGCAACATTCAAGCCTCCGTCATCATATTACGGCAAAGCGTATGGCATATCCCAGGCAGCAATGCCGCTCCGGGAGTTCGGGCCATGAAATATCGTTGGGAAGAAGTGAACCAGATGCGCGACATCCTCGAAGCCGAGATTCGCGGCCATCATTTCGACCGCGAACACGCCAAGCGCCTGGCGGTCAGTCTGGCCAGGATGTTTCCCGACTGCGCCCAGAGCATGGGGCGCGTCGCCGAAAGAATGTCGTCGGGGGGCTAAGCGCCTTCCAGCCTGCGGAAGAACGCCTTCAAGTCCTCGACGGTAGGAGCGCCCCAACGGGCGACGGCCTCCGCCGGATGGGCGCGCAGACCGGCCGCCAGATCGGCGAACAGTGCACGCATCAGGGCGGAAAAGCCGCTTTCACCCAGGCGGAAATGCTCGTCGCTGGCGCCGCGCCGGACCGGCGTCAGATTGGCGTTGACCAGTTCAATGAACCAGGCCCGCCGCCGCTCGAAGGCGGCGAAGGTTCCCGCGACAACCACCAGCGCCTCGTTGACCAGCGCCCTCGCCTCGGAATCCGCGTGGACGGCCTCCCAATTCCAGCCACCATCGTCCTGGGCATGACGGTCCAGGATGATTTCGCACAACGCCTGGCTTTGCCGGTACATCTCCGGCCCGATCATCTTGTCGATGGCGATGTTGAGGCCGGGAATGATCCGACGCGACAGCACCCCGGTGCCGCCGTCATCGCCGGTGCGAGGCGGAAACAGATGGGCGAAGCGCCGCATCAAAATGCGGTCGAACGGCATGCGCCGCGCACTCTCCAGCAGATGGGCCTCGCGGGCGATGGTGCATTCGTCCCAGGTACGCTGATAAAAGCCCTTGAAGCGCGCCTGTTCGGTGGCGACGAAGCGCTGGGCCAAGGCCCTGATCTGGGCGGCGGTCAGGCTGCCGCCAGCCTTGCCCGCCTCCACCTCCAACCGGGTAACGAAATGGCCGATCATGGTGGTGCCGACGCCTTCGCAGCAACTGGGTCCGTGGGCGGCGGTCTTGCTGGATGACATCGGGAACCTTGCGGCCAGGGTGATCTGATGAGCGAAGGATAACGGGTCCGCCGTCGCGCCGCCATGGCGACGATGGAGTCCATGGTCTAAGCTGGGCTCAGTCGACTCGATAAAGGAACGTGGTGACGGATGGATAGAAGCCTTGTCGCGGCGGTTGCTTCCGGCTGGATCGAAAGCGACGCGCCGCCCGCCCTGCAGGACGGGTTGTTCCAGGATCTCGACGCCTGGACCGCCGATGGCGGCCAGCCCGTCCCCGTGCTGTGGCTGAGCCTGATGCTTCGCCTGGATGCGGCCCGCTGCCGTGATGGCGAGATTTCAGCCTGCCGCACGGCCCTGTCGCTGATGCCGGATCAGCATTATTTCCGTTACCGGCTGGCCCGGGCGCTTCACCATGTCGGCGACGACCCGGCGGCCCTGGCCGAACTTGAGCCCCTGGCCGCCATGGCCGCCGTCGACGCGGACCTTCTCGCCCTGCGTCTCGAGATCGCCGCGGCAATGCGGACGGACACCGTCGCGCTGTTGTCCCTGACCGAGGCCTGGTTCGCTGCCCGGCCGGAGTGGAGCGCCCAGCACGGAAGCTTGATCCGCATCCTGATCGCCCTGGGCGCGATTGCCCTCGCCCGGCGTCTGATGACCGAGGCGGTTCGCACAGCGCCCACCGCTATCGATCAAAAGGTGGAACTGGCGAGACTCGCCATGCTGACCGGCGATTACGTCGCCGCCCGCCGGTTGTTCACTGAATTGTCGAGCCAGGGCATTGCCGATCTCGACCTGATCGTCGGCCGCTTCGGCGGCACCGTCGCTCCCTATACCCCGGACGTGGAGAATGCCATTCGGGCCGCCATGGCGGCGGCGCGGGCTCTGCCCGACGCCGCGCTTGCCTCCTTGCCTCCCTCGCCCTGCCCTCCCATCACGGGCACCCCCAAGGTGGTGTTGGTCGGCTTCGAGTCCACCGGCTTTCCCAACGACATGGCCCATCATCTGGTGGGCAGCGGCCGGGCCGCCGGTCTGGACATCTCGGCCTATCTCGACAATGCCCTGACCATGGCCCATGAGGTCCGGGCCACCGACGCGTGGGTCGAAGCCCGCGTCGAGGCGTTCGAGGCGGAGATGGAATGCCGACGCCCCGACGTGATTCTGGTGGACTGGGCGGCGCCGCTGACGGCGCGCGGCCTGTCGCCGGAACGGCTGGCCGAATTGAAGCACCGGCTGGGCTTCCGCTTGATCGTCGGGATGCGGGATGCCCATGCGGCCGCCCTGGACTGCATGACCCGCTGGCTGGCGGCTGTCGATACCCTGCTGCTGTATCACCCGCTGTCGCCAATTATCGCGGTCGGCGGTGACACCGTATTCGTCGGCTGGCTGCCGGTTCATCTTCCGGCACTGGCCCGGACCGAAGGCCGCGATCTCAATCTGAGCTTCGTCGGCAGCGTCGCCTTCACCTTGCGCAACGCGCTGCTCTCGGTGCTGCTGACCGAGGATCTGCCGTTCACCGCCATCATCGGGGAGCGCCGTAAGACCGAATTGCCCGACATGGCGGCCTATCTGTCGCTGCTGGGCCGATCACGGGCGACGCTGAACATCTCCGCCCATACCCATGACGAGCATCTGGTGACCGGGCGGGTGTGGGAATCCATCGCGATGGAAACCCTGCTGGTGGAGCAGGACAACCCCGCCACCGCGTCATACTTCACGCCGTGGCGACATTATCTGCCGTGGCGGAGCGTGGACGACATCGCCCATATCTGCCGCTTCGTCGAGCGCAACCCGGCTGAGGTGGCCGCCGTGGCCGCCGAGGCCCATGCCTGGGCCGCCCGACACTATTCGGCGGAGCGGTTCTGGCGCGGCCTGATGGCCCACGCAATGCGCAATGATTAGCCCTTCTTGGCCTGGGCCTTGCGGGCGTTGTCGATCAACTGCTTCAAGGTGGGCTGGTCGAGGGCGCTGCCCAGGATGCGGTCGCCGACGATGAAGGTCGGAGTCGCCGCCACTTCCAGCGAGCGGGCCAATTCGTTGACCTTCTTGAGCTGACGGTCGATATCGGGCGAGGCCATATCCTTCTTCAGCTGCTCCACGTTCATGCCGGACTCGCCGGCCAGACGGAAGATGGCCTTTTCGTCCAGGCGGCCGCGGAACCTCATGAAGGCGCGGTGCACCTCGTCATACTTGGCCTGGCTCTGGGACTTGGCCACCAGGGCGACCCGCGAGGCCAGGACCGAATCCGGCCCCAGGATCGGCAGTTCCTTCATGACCAGTTTGACCTTGCCGTCGGCCCGGATGGTTTCCCACACCGAATCGAAGGTCTGCTTGCAAAAGCCGCAGTTGTAGTCGAAGAACTCGACGACCACGACATCGCCCTTCAGATTGCCGCCCACCGGATCGTCGGGGTTCTGGAAGATGTCGTCCTTGCGGGCTTCCATCATCTTCTGGGCATCGGATTCGGCCTGGGCGCGCATCTTCTCGCGCAGCGCTTCAAGGGCCTCGCCCAGCACTTCCGGGTGCTCCATGAGATAGTCGCGAACGACCTTCTTGACCGCTTCCACCTGTTTGGGCGAGAGCGTCATATTCTCCTGGGCGCGGACCGGGGCGGCGGTGAACGCCAAGCTGGCGGCGAGGAGGGCGGCGGCGAAAGTCCTGGCGATCATCTGCGGAATCAACCTGTCTTGGTCAAGGTGTCGGGCATATTGGCGGAAGCCCGGTCCGGGGGCAAGGCCTCGCGTCAGATCACTCCAAGTTCGCCCAGCCGCCGCAGTTCCACCGCGTCCATCTTCAGCAGGGCCGACAGCACCTCTGCCGTGTCGGCACCCAAGGGCGGCGGCGGCCGATCATAGGAAACCGGCGTCTCCGACAACTTGATGGGATTGGCGGCCAGGGTCACCTCGCCCGCCTGGGGATGGGGCACCGTCACCGCCATGCCGCGATGCTTGACCTGGGGGTCGGCGAAGACCTGATCCAGGGTGTTGATGGGGCCGCAGGGAACGCCCGCCGCTTCCAGCGATTCAATCCAGTCGCGGCTGGTCCGCGCCGCGATCAGTGCCGACAGGATCGGCACCAGTTCGGCGCGGTTGCGCACCCGCTCCGCATTGGTGGCGTAGTGTGGATCGCCGCCCAGTTCGGGACGTCCCGCCACCTCGCAGAAACGGCGGAACTGACCGTCATTGCCCACCGCCAGGATGATATGGCCGTCACCGGTGGCGAAGGCCTGATAGGGCACGATATTGGGATGGGCATTGCCCAGGCGCTGCGGCACCATGCCGCCCACCAGATAATTGCTCGCCTGATTGGCCAGCACCGCCACCTGCACGTCCAGCAACGACAGGTCGATATGCTGGCCGACGCCGGTGCGGTCGCGATGGGCCAGGGCGGCCAGCACCGCCACCGAGGCATACATGCCGGTGAAGATGTCGGTCAGCGCTACCCCCACCTTCATGGGCTCGCCGCCAGGGGCGCCGGTCAGGCTCATCAGACCGCCCATGCCCTGAATCAGGAAATCGTAGCCCGCCCGCGCCGCGTATGGCCCGTCCTGGCCGAAACCGGTGATGGAGCAATAGACGATGTCGGGCTTGACCCGCTTCAGCGCGGCGTAGTCGAGGCCGTATTTGGCCAGCCCGCCCAGCTTGAAATTCTCCAGCACCACGTCCGACCGAGCGGCCAGACGGCGGACCAGCTCCTGCCCTTCCGGCCGGGTGAAGTCGATGGTGACCGAGCGCTTGCCACGATTGGTCGACAGATAATAGGCGCTTTCGGCGGTGTCCTTGCCGTCGCGGTCCTTGAGGAAGGGCGGCCCCCAGGCGCGGGTGTCGTCGCCCTCGCCCGGTCGCTCCACCTTGATGACCTCGGCGCCGAGATCGGCCAGCAATTGGCCGGACCACGGCCCCGCCAGCACCCGGCTGAGATCGAGAACGCGCAGATGGGACAGCGGACCGGACATGGGCTACTCCTTGATGCCGCCCAGGCAGAGATATTTGATTTCGAGGAAGTCCTCGACGCCGTATTTGCTGCCCTCGCGGCCGATGCCGGATTCCTTGACGCCGCCGAACGGAGCCACCTCGGTGGAGATGATTCCCTCGTTGATGCCGACGATGCCGTATTCCAGCTTTTCCGCCACCCGCCACACTCGGGCGATGTTGCCCGCGTAGAAATAGGCCGCCAGCCCGAACGGGGTGTCGTTGGCCATGGCGATGGCCTCGGCCTCGGTCTTGAAGCGGAACAGCGGCGCGACGGGTCCGAAAATCTCTTCCCGCGCGATGTCCATCTCGGTGGTGACATCGGTCACGATGGTGGGCTGGAAGAAGGTGCGGCCCAATTCGTGACGCTTGCCGCCGCAGGCGATGCTTGCCCCCTTGGACAGAGCGTCGGCCAGCAGGCGCTCCACCTTCGCCACCGCCTCGTCGTTGATCAGCGGGCCTTGGGTGGCGTCGGAGGTCAGGCCGGGTCCGACCTTCAACCCGGCCACCGCCTTGCCCAGACGGCGGGCGAATTCGTCATAGACGCCGTCCTGGACCAGCAGCCGGTTGGCGCAAACGCAGGTCTGACCGGCATTGCGGTACTTCGACGCCATGGCGCCCGCCACCGCCGCGTCCAGATCGGCGTCGTCGAACACGATAAAGGGGGCGTTGCCGCCCAGTTCCAGACTGACCTTCTTCACCGTGGCGGCGCATTGGCTCATGAGCAGCTTGCCGATTTCGGTGGAGCCGGTGAACGACAGCTTGCGCACCAGCGGATTGGCGGTCAGTTCCCCGCCCACCGCCGCCGGGCGGTTGGTGGTGACGATATTGATGACGCCCTTGGGAATGCCCGCCCGTTCCGCCAGTTCCGCCAGGGCCAGCGCCGACAGCGGCGTGTCCTCGGCCGGCTTGATCACCACCGGGCAGCCCACCGCCAAGGCGGGGGCACATTTGCGGGTAATCATGGCGATGGGGAAGTTCCACGGCGTCACCGCCGCCACCACCCCGATGGGCTCCTTCAACACGACGATGCGCTTATCCGCGCCATGGCCGGGGATGACATCGCCATAGACCCGCTTGGCCTCTTCCGCGAACCATTCGATGAAGGACGCGCCATAGGCCACCTCGCCCCTGGCCTCGGCCAGCGGCTTGCCCTGCTCGGCGGTCAGCAGCACCGCCAGATCCTCCTGATGGGCCATGATCAGGTTGAACCAGTTGCGCAGCAGGGCGGCGCGCTCCTTGGCGGTCTTTGCCTTCCAGCCCGGCCAGGCGGCGTTGGCGGCTTCGATGGCGCGGCGCGTTTCGTCCGCCCCCATGTCGGGAATCTCGGCCAGAACCACCCCGGTGGCGGGATTGGTGACGGCGAAGGTGGCGCCGCTGTCGGCGGCACTCCAAGCGCCGTCCACATAGGCCAGGGATTTCAGCAAGGAGGAGTCTTTGAGGTTCATGACGGGGAGGTTCATGACGGGCGGCCTCTTTGATCGGGACGCTGGCACTATATAGGCCTTAGGACGCCCGCTCCAGCACCGCCTGGGTGTGAAAGCGGCCCAACAGGGCCTGCATCTCCGCCATGGACAGAAAGATGCCGAATCCCATCAGGTCGTTGCGGATCTTGACCAGGATCCACTGTTCCGCCGCCGTGTCCTCCACCTTGGCGAAGTCGGCGTCCAGCAGCAGCTTCAAGTAGCTTTGCACATTCTCGTCGGTCAGATCGGAAAACCAGTCGGCCAGCAACCGGTTGCGCCGAACGCGAACCCAGAACGCCGATTCCTGCCCGGCGATGAAATTCATCTGGCTGGTGGCGCCCTTGGCATCGACGGTGTGGAGCAGGTCGGACATGCCTCTTCTATAGATCGGAATCCATACGGAGGCAAAGACGCTGTTTCTGGCGGAAATGCGCGGGTAGACCGCTAGTTTTTACTTATTATAATTTGATTCAGCTCAATGATACCCATAAGAAAATTATGCATATTTAATTTCGCGCAGGCGGCGCCCATGCGATTTCGGTCGGCAAGGCTGGCCCGCGTCGCACCATGGCCTGCCGGTTCCCGCAATTAAGGGGGGTTAGTAATGCTGAAACATGCCGTTTTATCCGTGATCATCGCGCTGGGTGCGTCCCTGGGGTCTGCCTCTCAGGCGATGGCGGCGGCCGAGCCGATCCAGCCCATTCCGTCGGCGAAGATCAAGGATGCCGGACTGGTCGAACTTGGCAAGAAGCTGTATTTCGACACCCGCCTGTCCAAGTCCGGGTTCATCTCGTGCAATTCCTGCCACAATCTGTCGCTGGGCGGGACCGACAATCTGAAAACCTCCATCGGCCATAATTGGAACAAGGGGCCGATCAACGCGCCGACCGTGCTGAATTCCAGCATGAATCTGGCCCAGTTCTGGGACGGCCGCGCCAAGGATCTGAAGGCCCAGGCGGGCGGTCCCATCGCCAATCCCGGCGAGATGGCCTCCAATCATGAACTGGCCGTCGAGGTCTTGCAGTCCATTCCCGGCTATGTGGCCGAATTCAAGAAGACCTTCGGAACCGACAAGGTCACCATCGAAGAGGTGACCAAGGCCATCGCCGCTTTCGAAGAAACCCTGGTCACGCCCAATTCCCGCTTCGACAAATGGCTGAAGGGCGACAAGAAGGCCATCAACGCCAATGAGCTGGCCGGTTACAAGCTGTTCAAGGACAGCGGCTGCACCGCCTGCCACAACGGCGCCGCCGTTGGTGGAAACTCGTTCCAGAAGATGGGCGTGGTCGCGCCCTATGCCGCCACCAGCCCGGCCGAAGGCCGTGTCGGCGTGACCAAGGACGAGGCCGACCGCTTCAACTTCAAGGTTCCGACCCTGCGCAACGTGGAATTGACCTATCCCTACTTCCACGACGGCGAGGCCGCCACATTGAAGCAGGCGGTGGACACAATGGGCCGCATCCAGTTGGGCAAGCAGTTCAGCGACGACGAGAATGCCAAGATCGTCGCCTTCCTGAAGACCCTGACCGGCGACCAGCCCAATTTCAAGCTGCCGATCCTGCCGCCGTCCTCGGACGCCACGCCGCGCCCGACGCCGTTCGACAAGTAATCGGAAACGTCCAAGACCCGACGAGAAAGCCCCCGCCACTGGCGGGGGCTTTTGATTCTGGGGGGCCTCGGCCCGTGAAAGGATTGGTGGGCCCGGCAGGACTCGAACCTGCAACCAGACCGTTATGAGCGGCCGGCTCTAACCATTGAGCTACAGGCCCCACCGGCCCCGACCTTAACGGATGATCGGGGGAATGCAAGCAGTGGGCGACATCCGCCTTTTGCGGCCGGGACGGCCGCGCTCCGGGGATTGTCGTGGAGCGCGGGCATCCTGCCCGCCGGAAAATGGCGGCGGTGATTAGGTGTCCAGGAACGAACGCAGCTTGCGCGAGCGCGACGGGTGCTTCAGCTTGCGCAGCGCCTTGGCCTCGATCTGGCGGATGCGTTCGCGGGTCACGCTGAACTGCTGGCCCACCTCTTCCAGGGTGTGGTCGGTGTTCATGCCGATGCCAAAGCGCATGCGCAGCACGCGCTCCTCGCGGGGTGTCAGCGACGCCAGGACGCGGGTGGTGGTTTCGCGCAGATTGGCCTGGATGGCGGCGTCCAGCGGCAGCACCGCGTTCTTGTCCTCGATGAAGTCGCCCAGATGGGAATCCTCCTCGTCGCCGATGGGGGTCTCCAGGGAGATGGGCTCCTTGGCGATCTTGAGAACCTTGCGCACCTTTTCCAGCGGCATGGACAGCTTTTCCGCCAGCTCCTCCGGGGTCGGCTCGCGGCCGATCTCGTGCAGCATCTGCCGCGACGTGCGGACCAGCTTGTTGATGGTCTCGATCATGTGCACCGGAATGCGGATGGTGCGGGCCTGATCGGCGATGGAGCGGGTGATGGCTTGGCGGATCCACCAGGTGGCGTAGGTGGAGAACTTGTAGCCGCGGCGGTATTCGAACTTATCGACCGCCTTCATCAGGCCGATATTGCCTTCCTGGATCAGGTCGAGGAATTGCAGGCCGCGATTGGTGTATTTCTTGGCGATGGAAATGACGAGACGCAGATTGGCCTCGATCATCTCCTTCTTGGCGCGGCTGGCCTCGCGCTCGCCCTTCTGCACCGTCTGGACGATGCGGCGGTATTCGCTGATGGGCAGGCCGGCCTCGGCGGAGATTTCGCCGATGGTGGTGCGGATGTCGCCGGTCTCGCGGGCGTATTTGGCGGCGAAGTCCTTCCAGTGCTTGGAGCGGGTTCCCACCTGTTCCAACCAATTGGGGTCCAGTTCCGAGCCATAATAGGCGTCGAGGAAGTCCTGGCGCTTCACCTTGCAGGATTCGGCCAGACGCAGCAGGCGGCCTTCCTGGGTCATCAGGCGGCGGTTGAGGCCGTTCAACTGCTCGACCAGCTGCTCGATGCGGGCGTTGTTGAGATGGATGCCGTCCATCAGACGGACCAGCTCGGTCTTCAGCTTGTCGTACTTCTTCTCCATGGCGGGCGTCACCGGCTCGCCCTTGGAGAGCAGCGCCAACCGCTGGTCCTGCACCTTTTCCAGCTTGTGATGGGTCGCCGCGATGGATTCGAAGGTTTCCAGCACCACCGGCATCAACTGGATTTCCATGGCGGCCAGCGAAATGGAGCTTTCCTCGCCCTCTTCCGCCTCACCCTCGCCTTCGCCCTCGGGAGCACCCTCGGGGGCAGCGCCCTCCTCGGACTCCTCCTCGGCGGCGGGCTCCGAGGCGCCCTCGACCGGGGATGCCGGGATTTCGTCGGGGCCGCGCTCCAGATCCTCTTCCGACAGCTCGCCGCCGGGGCCGGAGCCGTAGGTGGCATCCAGATCGATGATGTCGCGCAGCAGCATCTTGCCCTCGACCAGGGCATCGTGCCAATCCACCACGGCGCGGAGCGTCAGCGGGCTTTCGCAGATGCCGCCGATCATCATCTCGCGCCCGGCCTCGATGCGCTTGGCGATGGCGATTTCGCCCTCGCGGGAGAGCAGCTCCACCGAGCCCATCTCGCGCAGATACATGCGCACGGGATCGTCGGTGCGGCCCAGATCCTCTTCGTCCACGTTGCCCGCGCCGGAATAGCCCTCGGCCGGTTCGGCGGCCTCTTCCTCGGCGCCCTCGGCGGCGGCTTCCTCGCCTTCCTCGCTCTCGACCACGTTGATGCCCAGTTCGGACAGCATGGCCATGGTGTCCTCGATCTGCTCGGAGGACACTTCCTCGGGCGGCATGGCGGCGTTCAACTCGTCATAGGTGACGTAGCCGCGCTCCTTGCCGCGGGCGACCATCTTCTTGACGGCGACGCCAAGGGTGTCGAGCAGGGGGCCGTCCATGGCCTCGTCCTGATTCTCGGAGACTTCCGCCGTGTTCGTCGATTTGGTCGCCATGAAAACCGATGCTCCTGAAGAAACGCCCTTGGCCGCCCCAGGCGGGGTTGCCTTATTATCTTGTATCGGCGCGCCACTAAAGTGACTCGCCTCATGCCCCTCAATCGCCGGGCGGCGGACCTCCGTCCGCCTTGGCTCCCGCGCCACGCGGCGCGCCGGCCCTTGGCCGCAACTCCTCGCCAATGAATGACATCATTGGCGCGTCGATCTAGTCCTCATCCCGCCCGCTGGCCGCCTGTTCGTGGCGCTTGACCGCCTCGAAACGCGTCCAGGCCGCCTGCGACGCGTCCTGGGCCAGCCTTTGATTGGCCTCGCTCACGTCCGCCAGCAGATCCTTGCGCATATAATGGTGGAAGACATCCTCCCAGAGAGCCTTCGCTTCCTCGACGCCGTCATAGCTTCGGACCGAGCGCATTCTCCGTTCGCTCGCGTCCAGCAGCGAGTCCAGACTTTGGGAGAATCCGTCCGCACGCAAATGGTCTATTAAACCATCCGCGTCAAGTCCACGCGTGGCCCCGAGGTGCTTTAGAATCCCGCGACGAAGGTTGTCAAGCGAGTCGTTGGAAAACAAACACCGTCCCAACTCCTCGTGGGCATGGTCGAACAGGCCGGGATTGGCCGCCAGCAAGGCCAGCATCACCCGTTCCTGCATTTCATAGGGCGGCCGCACCGCGCCGGGCGCCCCCAGCCCGACGATGCGCCCGTCGAAGCCGCGCATGGCGGTCTGGTTCGGCAAGGGGCGGCGTCCCTTGCCCTGAAATCCACCGCCTTGGGGCGGCTGGGCCGGGCGGACGGGACGGAAGGCCTGCCACAACTTATCCTTCAGGGTGCGGACATATTGCCATTTCACCGTCTCGTCGGCGATGGCATGGGCCTTTTCCATCAGCTCCTTTTCCAAGGCGGCGCGCCGCTCCGGCGTATCCAGCGAGCGCCCCTCCACGGCGAGGCGCCATGCGACCTCCACCAGCGGCTGGGCGGCGTCGAGCACCGCCTTCATGGCCACCGGTCCACTGGCCTTGATCAGGGAGTCCGGGTCTTCCGAGACCGGAAGGGTGGCGAAGCGCAGCGAGTGGCCAGGCTTCAGGATGGGAAAGGCGCGTTCCAGGGCGCGCGCCATGGCGCGCTGCCCCGCCTTGTCGCCGTCCAGGCACAGGATCGGTTCGGGCGCCAGACGCCACAATTCCTCGATCTGCGCCTCGGTCACCGCCGTGCCCAGCGGCGCCACCGCATAGGCGAAGCCCGCCTGATGCAGGGCGATGACGTCCATATAGCCCTCGGCCACCACCACCGTATTGGTCTCGCGCGCCTGTTCGCGGGCATGGGCGAGGCCATAGAGGGTGGAACCCTTGTGGAACAGCGGGGTTTCCGGCGAATTCAGGTATTTGGGCTGGCCGTCTCCCAGGGTGCGGGCGCCGAACGCCACCACCCGGCCGCGCCGGTCGGTGATGGGAAACATCACCCGGTCGCGGAACATGTCGAAGCTGGCGCCGGGACCATCGGGCTTCTTCAGCAGGCCGGCCTCCAGCAGCAGGGATTCCGGCAGTGTCTCGCACATCAAGGCGGTCTTCATCGCGGTGCGGGAATCCGGAGCCCAGCCCAAGCGGAAGCGGGCGATGGTCTCGTCGGACAGGCCTCGCCCCTTCAGATAGACCAGCCCGTCGCGCCCGGCCGAGCCGCGCAGATTCTGCTCGTAGAAGACGCAGGCGGCCTCCATGGCGTCATGAAGCGAGGAGCGGCGCTGCTCGCGCACCCTCTCCTCCGGCGTCGCCTTGGGAACTTCGAGCCCGGCCTCTCCGGCCAGGCGCTCCACCGCCTCGGTGAAGGACTGGTGGCCGATGCGCATCTCGAAGCCGATGGCGTCGCCATGGGCGCCACAGCCGAAGCAATGGAAAAAGCCCTTGTCCTCGTTGACGGTGAAGGACGGGGTCTTCTCGTTATGGAAGGGGCAGAGTCCGTGGTATTCCCGCCCCTTGCGGATCAGCTTGACGCGCCGCCCGACCACCCCGGAAATCGGGACACGGGCGCGCAGTTCATCGAGGAATTGCGGCGGAAACGCCATGGATGCGGTTTCCCTGCTTCATCGATCGTGGGGGCTTCATAGATGGGGCGGGATGGCCCAAAATACTAGGCGCTCAACAGGGCTTTGACCACCGGACCAGCCTTGGCGAAGTCCATTTGACCGGCGTGACGTTCCTTCAACTTGGCCATGACGCGGCCCATATCCTTGATGGAGGTGGCGTCGGCGTCGTCGATGGCGGCGCGAATGGCGGCCTCGACCTCGGCCTCGGTCATCTGCTTGGGCAGGAAGGTCTCGATGATGGCGATTTCCTCGCCTTCCTGCTTGGCCAGCTCGGGGCGGTTGCCCTGTTCGTACATGGTGATGCTTTCGCGCCGCTGCTTGATCATGGCCTGAAGCATCTGAAGGATTTCATCATCGGCGATGCCGTCGGCCTGCCCCTTGGGCCGGGCGGCGATATCGCGATCCTTCAACGCCGCCATGATCAGTCGGACAGTGGAAACCGTCCGGGCTTCCTTGGCCAGCATCGCCGTCTTCAAGGCATCTTTGAGTTGCTGCCGCAGCATGATGTTCCTCGTTGGCCCTTCCCCTTCGGGAAAGCGCACAGGCTACCTGAAATCCCTAAGGAATGAAAGCTTATCCGTCACATATCAGTCCATTGAAAATAAAGGGTTTTTCGTGGAGCGTCGGAACACTTGACTCCTGGTTGGCGGCTCATTATAAGGCGGCCGTTTACCAATTCACCGACTGGGCCAATGCGCGGCCTGACCCCGGGGATCTTGCCCGATGCAGGACAACCCGGCGGCCCTGTGCGACCCAAGTCTGGCGAAAGGGAGGGCAACTCCCTATCCTGCACCTCAGCGGCGGCCTCCGGCTAGCCGCGCCCGAGACACAAAAGGACCGACATGTCGAACCAACACGGGATCGCACCGAAGCCGAAAAGCCAGGTGCCGTCTTTTGACGCGCCGCGCCCCCCCGGAGCCACCGGCGCCCTGGTGCTGGCCGACGGAACCGTGCTGTGGGGCAAGGGCATCGGCGCCGCTGGCTCCAATGTGGGCGAGGTGGTGTTCAACACCGCCATGACCGGTTATCAGGAAACCCTGACCGATCCGTCCTATGCCGGCCAGATCATCACCTTCACCTTCCCCCATATCGGCAATATCGGCACCAATGCCGAGGATATCGAGACCACCACCCCGGCGGCGCGGGGCCTGATCCTGCGCGGCGACATCACCGAGCCCGCCAATTGGCGCTCGACCAAGCATCTCGACTCCTGGCTCAAGTCCAACAACATCGTCGGGCTGTGCGGCATCGACACCCGGGCGCTGACCCGGCGCATCCGCGCGAGCGGCGCCCCCAACGGCGTCGTCGTCCATGCGCCCGACGGCAGGTTCGACCTGCCCGCCCTGTGGGGCAAGGCCGCCGACTGGCCCGGATTGGAGGGCATGGATCTGGCCAAGGAGGTCACCTCGACCCAGCCCTATTCCTGGGACGAGGCGGAATGGTCGCTGCGTGGCGGCTATGGCAAGCAGACCGCGCCCAAATTCCACGTGGTCGCCATCGACTATGGCGCCAAGCGCAATATCCTGCGCTGCCTTGCCGCCTCGGGCTGCAAGGTCACGGTGCTGCCGGCCGAATCCACCGCCGAGGATGTGCTGGCCCACAAGCCCGACGGCGTCTTCCTGTCCAACGGCCCCGGCGACCCGGCGGCCACCGGCGTCTACGCCGTGCCCATGATCCAAGGCGTGCTGAAGGCGGGAACGCCCCTGTTCGGCATCTGTCTCGGCCATCAGATGCTGGCCCTGGCGCTGGGCGCCAAGACCTTCAAGATGGACACCGGCCATCGCGGCGCCAACCACCCGGTCAAGGATCTCGCCACCGGCAAGGTGGAGATCACCAGCCAGAACCACGGCTTCGTCGTGGACGAGGCCAGCCTGCCCAAGGGCGTCACCGTCACCCACCGCTCGCTGTTCGACAAATCGGTGGAAGGAATCGCGGTCGAAGGCAAGCCGGTGTTCTCGGTCCAATACCACCCCGAGGCCTCGCCGGGGCCGCAGGACGCGCACTATTTGTTCGACCGGTTCGTCGGGCTGATGGAGAAGCGGGGCTAGGCGGACAAGCTCGGTTCACCACGAAGGCGCGAAGGCACGAAGGAATTGGAAGGTAGCAAGGAATTCGATGCCCTTAGCCGAAGGGTGATAGGGTTGGCCATAGAGGTTCATAAGGTTCTGGGGCCAGGCTTGCTTGAATCGGCCTATGAACAGTGTCTGGCCCATGAGTTGGAATTGAACGAAATCCCGTTCAGGCGGCAGGTTCCGGTTCCTGTCGTTTACAAGGGAATGAAGCTTGACTGCGCTTACAGGCTCGACCTCGTCGTGGCCGATACGCTGGTCCTGGAAATCAAGGCGGTTGAGAAATTGCTACCGGTACATAGCGCCCAATTGCTGACCTATTTGAAGTTGACCCGCATTAGTGCTGGTCTTTTGCTGAACTTTAACAGCGAGGTCCTGCGAGACGGCATGAAAAGAGTGGTTCTTTGAACCTTCGTGCTTCCTTCATGCCTTCGTGCCTTCGTGGTTAATTCATTCGCTGGAACCTGATCGATGCCCAAACGTACAGATATCAAGTCCATCCTCATCATCGGCGCCGGGCCTATCGTCATCGGCCAGGCCTGTGAGTTCGACTATTCCGGCGTGCAGGCGTGCAAGGCGCTGAAGGAGGAGGGCTACCGGGTCATCCTGGTCAACTCCAATCCGGCCACCATCATGACCGACCCCGGTCTGGCCGACGCCACCTATATCGAGCCCATCACCCCCGAGATCGTCGCCAAGATCATCGAGAAGGAACGCCCCGACGCCCTGCTGCCCACCATGGGCGGCCAGACCGCGCTGAACACCGCCATGAAGCTGGCCGATGACGGCACCTTGGAGAAGTTCGGCGTCGAGATGATCGCCGCCAAGCGCGACGTCATCGCCAAGGCCGAGGACCGGCTGCTGTTCCGCGACGCCATGGACAAGATCGGCCTTGAATCCCCCAAGTCGCGGTTGATCAGGACTCTGGCCGAGGCCCGCGAGGCCATGCCCTTCATCGGCCTGCCCGCCATCATCCGCCCCAGCTTCACCCTGGCCGGAACCGGCGGCGGCATCGCCTACAACGTGGCCGAATACGAGCAGATCGTGGCAGGCGGTCTGGCCGCCTCCCCCGTGCACGAAGTCCTGGTCGAGGAATCCGTGCTGGGCTGGAAGGAATACGAGATGGAGGTTGTCCGCGACAAGAAGGACAACTGCATCATCATCTGCTCCATCGAGAACGTCGATCCCATGGGCGTGCATACGGGCGATTCCATCACCGTCGCCCCGGCCCTGACCCTGACCGACAAGGAATACCAGATCATGCGCAACGCCTCGATCGCGGTGCTGCGCGAGATCGGGGTCGATACCGGCGGCTCCAACGTGCAGTTCGCCATCAATCCCAAGGACGGCCGCATGACCGTCATCGAGATGAATCCGCGCGTGTCGCGGTCCTCGGCGCTGGCCTCCAAGGCCACCGGCTTCCCCATCGCCAAGATCGCCGCCAAGCTGGCGGTCGGCTACACCCTGGACGAGTTGGCCAACGACATCACCGGCGTCACCCCCGCGTCGTTCGAGCCGACCATCGACTATGTGGTCACCAAGATTCCGCGCTTCACCTTCGAGAAGTTCCCCGGCGCCGACCCCATGCTGACCACCTCCATGAAGTCGGTGGGCGAGGCCATGTCCATCGGCCGCACCTTCCAGGAAAGCCTGCAGAAAGGCCTGCGGTCCATGGAAACCGGCCTGACCGGCCTCGACGACGTGGAGATTCCCGGCGCGGGCGCGGGCGACATGAAGGACGCGGTCAAGAAGGCGCTGGCCCTGCCGCGCGCCGACCGCATCCTGGTGATCGCCCAGGCCTTCCGCTTCGGCCTGACCATCGACGAGGTTCACGCCGCCTGCTTCTACGACAAGTGGTTCCTGGGCCAGATCAAGGGCATCATCGACGCCGAGGCCGAGGTCAAGGCCAAGGGCCTGCCCATCGACGCGCCGGGCCTGTTGCGCCTGAAGAAGATGGGATTCTCGGATCAGCGGCTGTCCAAGCTGTCGGGCAAGACGGTGGTCGAGACCGCTTTCCGCCGCGAGGTGCTGAACGTCAAGCCGGTGTTCAAGCGCATCGACACCTGCGCCGCCGAGTTCCCGTCGTCGACCGCCTATATGTATTCCTGCTACGAGGGCGACGGGGTCAATCCGGCCGAATGCGAGTCCGACCCCAGCACCCGCGACAAGGTGATCATCCTGGGCGGCGGCCCCAACCGTATCGGCCAGGGCATCGAGTTCGACTATTGCTGCGTCCATGCCGCCTACGCCCTCGACGAGGCGGGCAAGGAAACCATCATGGTCAACTGCAACCCGGAAACCGTGTCCACCGACTACGACACCTCGGACCGGCTGTATTTCGAGCCGCTGACCGCCGAGACCGTCATCGATCTGGTGCGCCGGGAGCAGAGCAACGGCAAGGTTCTCGGCTGCATCGTCCAGTTCGGCGGCCAGACTCCGCTAAAGCTGGCCCACGCCCTGGAACAGGCCGGGATTCCGATCCTGGGCACCAGCCCCGATTCCATCGATCTGGCCGAGGACCGCGAGCGGTTCCAGCGGTTGCTGCACGAGTTGGGCTTGAAGCAGCCCGCCAACGGCACCGCGCGGTCCTTTGAGGAAGCCATCACCGTGGCCGAGCGCATCGGCTATCCGGTGGTGATCCGCCCCAGCTTCGTGCTCGGCGGCCGCGCCATGCAGATCGTCTATGATCACGAGGCGCTGGAACGCTACATGCACGAAGCGGTGCGGGTGTCGGGCGACGACCCGGTGCTGATCGACCTCTACCTCAAGGACGCCATCGAGGTGGATGTGGACGCGCTGTGCGACGGCAATCAGGTCTATGTGGCGGGCATCATGCAGCATATCGAGGAAGCCGGAATCCATTCCGGCGATTCCGCCTGCTCGCTGCCGCCTTATTCCCTGGACCACGCCACCATCGTGGAATTGGAACGTCAGACCAGCGCCCTGGCCAAGGCCCTGAACGTGGTCGGCCTGATGAACTGCCAATACGCCATCAAGGACGGCGACATCTACATCCTGGAAGTGAACCCGCGGGCCAGCCGCACGGTTCCCTTCGTCGCCAAGGCGACCGGCGTGCCCATCGCCAAGATCGCGGCCCGCGTCATGGCGGGCGAGACCTTGGCCTCGTTCGGCTTGTCCACCCGCCCGGTCATGAAGCATGTGGCGGTGAAGGAGGCGGTGTTCCCCTTCGCCCGCTTCCCCGGCGTCGATATCCTGCTCGGCCCGGAAATGAAGTCCACCGGCGAGGTCATGGGCATCGATTCCGATTTCGCCCGCGCCTTCGCCAAGAGCCAGTTGGGCGCCGGAACGGTCCTGCCCACCGAAGGCGGCGTCTTCATCTCGGTCAGGGACGGCGACAAGCCCGCCATGGTGGAGGTCGCCCGTCGGCTGCTGTCCATGGGCTTCAAGGTCATGGCCACCGACGGCACCGCCAATTACCTGAAGGATCGCGGCATCACCGATATCAGCATCCTGAACAAGGTGCTGGAGGGTCGCCCCCATTGCGTCGACGCCATGCTGAACAATCAGGTGCATCTGGTGGTCAACACCACCGACGGTTCCCAGGCGGTAAAAGACAGCTTTTCCATCCGCCGCACGGCGCTGACCAACAACATTCCCCACTACACCACGGTAGCGGGCGCCCGGGCGGCGGTGGAGGCCATCGAGGCTCTTCGGCTCGGCACGCTTGATGTTGCCCCGCTGCAATCGTACTTTAGTGGTTCATTCTAGGGGCACTAGGGGCGCTTGATGGAAAAAATTCCGATGACTCCGGGCGGGCTGGCCCAACTGGAGGATGAACTGAGGACACTGAAGATCGTGGAGCGTCCGGCGGTGATCCGGGCCATCGCCGAGGCGCGCGAGCACGGCGACCTTTCGGAAAACGCCGAATACCACGCGGCGCGCGAGCGTCAGAGCTTCATCGAGGGCCGGGTGTCCGAATTGGAGGACATCATCAGTCGCGCCCAGGTGATCGACATCACCACCATGTCGGGCGATCAGGTGCGCTTCGGCGCCACCGTCACCCTGGCCGACGAGGATTCCGACGACGAGGTGGTCTACACCATCGTCGGCGCCCACGAGGCCGATATCAAATCGGGCCGCATGTCGGTGCATTCGCCCCTGGCTCGTGCCCTGATCGGCAAGCATCTGGGCGACACGGTCGAGGTCACCGCGCCGGGCGGCTCGAAATCCTACGAGATCGTCGACGTCCGTTTCGGGTGAGGTTGCCATGCCCGGCCTCAACTGGGTTCCCTCCATGAGCGTCGGCATCGATGAATTCGACGATGCCCATCAGCGGTTCATCTCCATTCTAAAGGAGATCGCCGACGCACTCGCCTTTGGCAACCCCGATCTCGCCCGCAACCGATGCGTCGCCCTGCTCGCCCTCGCCCAGGAACATGGTCGCCGCGAGCTTGCCCTTCTGACCCGCCTGAACTTCCCCCGGATCGAAATCATCGCCGAGACCCAGACCGCCACCCAGGACAATATTTCCGCGCTGCTGGACACCATCGTCAGGGCCCCCGCCGAAGCCTTGGGAATGATCGAGGGCATGCAGCGGGCGGTGGTGACCTATTTGCTGCACGGCGACATCAATTTCAAAAGCTTCATCGAGGAGCTCAAGAACCAGGGCATATGGATCGATCCCGAGGTTTCGGACAAAGAGTGACACCATGGCCAAACCCCAATCCGCCATCTGCGCCGAAACCGGTGATTTCGGTCTGTTTCTCACCCTTGTCCTGAACGGATCGGCCAAAGACGGCATCGGCAGGGCATTGGCGACCTTGCCGGACCTGACGCGGCAAATGTCGCTGGAGTTCGACGAGCCTAGGCTTGTCAGCGCGGTCGCCATCGGCCATGACGCCTGGCGACCGGTGATGGGCGGCGCGCCCCCCGCCGATCTGGTTCCTTTCCAGCCCCTCCGAGACGGTGACCGCGAGGCTCCCGCCACCCCCGCCGACCTGTTCCTCCACATCCACTCGCCTCGCCACGACGCCAATTTCGCCCTGGCCCGGCGGATCGTGGACCGGCTGGGCGACGCCGTGGGGGTGGTCGAGGAGATCCACGGCTTCAAGCATAAAGGCGGCCGCGACCTGACCGGATTCGTCGATGGCACCGAGAATGCCAAGGGCGACGAGCGCGCCGGAGTGGCGCTGGTTCCCGACGGCCCCTTCGTCGGCGGCAGCTATGTCAGCATTCAGCGCTACATCCACGGCATGAGGAAATGGGAGTCGCTGCCGGTCGCCGAACAGGAAGGCGTCATCGGCCGCACCAAGGAGACCGACGAGGAATTGGACGACACCGTCAAGCCGCCCACCGCCCATATCGCCCGCGTGGTGATCGAGGAGGATGGCGAGGAGCTGGAAATTCTCCGCCATTCCCTGCCCTATGGCTCGACCGGCGAGGCCGGACTGTACTTCGTCGCCTATGGGGCCGACCCGGCGACCTTCCGCAAGATGCTGGAAGCCATGGTACTGGCCGATGCCGATGGTCATTACGACCATCTGCTGGACTTCTCGCGGCCGGTCACCGGTGCCGCCTTCTTTGCCCCGTCGCTCGACCTGCTGCGACTCCTATGACCCTTAAGAGGACGCTGCCCATGCGAGGATTGTTCGGGGCCACGGCTCTGCTGCTGGCTGTCGCCACCCCTGCCATGGCGGCGCTGGAGGCCAAGCATTACGTGGCGCGCCGCGTCGCCGCCGAGCATCACCTGCAAATCGCGGTCAGCGGCGTCGAGGATCAGGCCGGAACCTGCCGCGTCACGGGCGAGGTGGTTCGCGCCTTCCTCAGCCGGGGCGAGCGGTTCCGGCCGGGCAGCGACGTCGTCTTCGCCCTGCCCTGCGGCGCCGATGCCTTCTGGCCGCAACAACGGCTGGTATCGGCGAAAATGGTCGAGGCGTTCATCAAATCCTCCACCGGAGCCTTGGAAGCCGCCGATGACGGCCAGGGCATGCGGGCGCTGGACGCCGCCACCGACACGCCGACCATCCGCGACGATCCCGCCCTGGTCCGCGAAGCCACCGAATCCATCGCGGTATACAGCATCGACGCCGAGATCAAGCGCAACAACCCCGACGGCGCCCTGGCGCTGGCCCGCGTCGATGACCGGCATCTGCGCCTCCGCCTGCTCGCCCATGTCGTCGGTGGACTGGTCGGCCGCAAATCCGCCGCGCTGGAATCCGCCACCGCCGAGATGCTGGCCGCCTTCGACGGGCTTGCCGCCGACGATGCCCGGCTCGAGGCCGGTCTGCTGGCGCTGGAACCACTGGCCCTGGGCGGCGCCAGCGACGCCAGCCTGAAACTGGCCGAGCGGCTGGCGCTGGACGTGGACGCCCTGACGATTCCGTCGGCCCGCGACGCGGCGTTGCTGTCGCTCTATGGCGCCCGGACGCGGGCAGAGGCCCCGGCCGCCGCCCTGACCGCCCTGGCCAAGGTCAGCAATCCCAAGCTTCGGCGTGACCATTTGGAGGACATGCCCTTCGCCCAAAAGGATTTCGGCCCGGCCAATCCCGCTTCGCTAATCTGGATGGACCAACTGCTCGCCGCCGCCGAAAGCCAGGCCGACCCGGCGTTCCGCCAGGAAGCCCTGACCGCCTTGTGCCGAACCGCCTACCGGTCCGCCGGGGGGCTGGCCGAGATTCCCGAACTGGTGGGCAAGGCGGTTCCCATGGCGGAACTGGCCGCCAAGCGCCATCACGGGCCGTCCGCCGTCCTGCTTGCGGTGCTGACCGAATTGCTCGGCGGCTCCAAGGCGCGGCCCGAGGCGGCTCGCTGGTATGCCGTGGCCGGGGTCGGTTTCGACGTCGCCAATTCCGCCCGCGCCGAAGCCATCAAGATCCTGTCCAGCTTCACGCCCGCCGAGCGCGCCGCCGCCGCCCGTCTGCTGGGCGGAAGCGGTGCCGCATCCCCGCAGAAACTTCTGGAACTGGCGAAGAAATGAAATCGAGACTTTTCCTGGCCGCATTGGCTTTTCTGCTCAGCGCCGCCACCGCCCGCGCCACCGAGTTCGAGACGCTTCCCGGTCTTTACGCCGGGGGCTCCAAGGTGTGGTGGTGGAACATGCAGGTGAAGGCCCATGTTCCCGCCGCCGCTCGCAACAAGGCCGGTCCGGTGGTCGTGCTGCTGCACGGCTGCGGCCAGGAGGGCGTGCCCTTCGCCGCCGCGTCCGGCTGGCGCGATCTGTCGGAACAGCGGGGTTTCGCCCTGCTGGTGGCCGAGTTCAAGGACTTCGTCGCGCCCTTCGGCACCGAGGGCAAGAATTGCATGTGGTGGTTCGACGAGGACCAGCGCGCAATCTCCGAACAAGGCATCGCGGGCCGCCTGCGCCAGGCGGTGATGCAGACCCGCGACGCCTACGGCATTTCCAGCGGCGAGAATTTCGTCGTCGGCCTGTCGGCGGGCGCCGCCATGGCGCTGGTGACCTTGACCAGCTATCCCGACGACTTCGCCGCCGGGGCCTCCGTCGCCGGGGTGGCGGTGGGGTGCAGCGCCATCGGCACCAATAAGGGCGGCTATATGACCATGACGCCGGAACTGCGCCGCGCCTTTGGGTGCATGGAAGGCCCGGCCGGTGTCGCCGCCGCCGATTGGGGCCGGGAAGCCGCCCGCATCAATCCCAACCGCTTCCGCTGGCCGCGTCTGTCCATCTGGCAGGGCGACGGCGACACGGTGGTGAAATGCGTCAACGCGGTGCAGATCGCCCAGCAATGGGCGGGGCTCCATCATGCGCCCATGCCCGGCTTTACCGCTTGCGAGGACGCGCCCCTGGCGCCGACGCCCTTCGCCCCGGTGTGGAGCGCGGGCGACGCGGTGGAACTGCGCATCCTGCCGGGTCTGGACCATTCCGTCCCGGTGGTGCCCAAGGCGGCCTGCGGCGCCGAAGCCGACCACGTCAAATCCTTCGGCATCTGCGCCGCGTCAGAAATCGCCGGGTTCTTCGGGATAAGGTAACCGAGAACCAGGTCCGATCGACATTCAAAGGGATAGGAAGGGACATGGGCCACAGATAAACACAGATCCCCGCTACGCGGGACACAGATAAGGAAATCTCCCACTTCATCTGTGCTTATCTGTGTTCATCTGTGGCTAAAATTTCTACCGGACAGATGTTCCGGCTCGAAATCAGCCGAATTCCCATGAATGTCGATACGCCCTATTCCCCCTCGGGCTCCGGTCCGGCGTCCAGGTCGATGGGCACGCCGGGTTGGAGCTTGGAGGTGCGAATGGCCAGGGCGCTCTTCACATGGCTGATATTGGGCGCGGCGGTCAGGCGGGTGGTCAGGAAGCGCTGGTAGTCGTCCCAGTCGTGGGCCACCACCTTCAGAAGGAAGTCGGTCTCGCCCGCCAGCATGTGGCATTCACGGACCTCGGACCAGCCCTTGACCAGTTCCTCGAACGCCTTCAGGTCGGTCTCGGCCTGACTGCTGAGGCCCACATGGGCGAAGACGGTGACATTGTAGCCCAAGGCGCCGGGGTCGATTTCGGCATGATATCCCTTGATGTATCCGGCTTCTTCCAGCGCTCGGACACGGCGCAGGCAGGGCGGAGCCGAAATTCCGGCGCGGCGGGCAAGCTCCACATTGGTCATCCGTCCATCGCTCTGCAGATCGGCGAGAATGCGCCGATCGATACGGTCGAGCTTGACCCGCTGCATAAGAGAACTCCAAATCCCACCATATTCGCGCAATTATATTACAAAGAGCGGCGCCAGCAAGCCCCACTTCGTTGCAACGCCTATAAATTTCGTATGAGCGCCCCAAGCCGCGCGAAAGCGAATAACCGCACCTGACCAAAGGATTAAAAATCATAACGGGGCTTTACGCTGTGCGTATGTTTATAATCATTCCATCTTGTGCGGCGACATGATTCCGACTAGGTTCATCGACACATCTCAATCCTCAAAGCCTTTCGAGGGAGCCACAAGAATGTCCGACACCTGCCAAAGCCCGTCCGTCCTGGTGGGCCAACAGGCCCCTGACTTCACCGCGCCCGCGGTGATGCCCGACAACGAAATCAACCCGACCTTCAATCTGAAGTCCTATCTGAAGGGCTCCTATGGTCTGGTGTTCTTCTACCCGTTGGACTTCACCTTCGTGTGCCCGTCGGAAATCCTGGCCCATGACCATCGCGTCAAGGCCTTCGCCGAGCGTAACACCAAGGTCATCGCCGTCAGCGTCGATTCCCACTTCACCCATCTGGCCTGGAAGAACACGCCGGTGGAAAAGGGCGGTCTCGGCAATGTCCAGTTCCCCATGGTCGCCGATCTGACCAAGAGCATCGCCAAGGATTACGGCGTGCTGCTGCCGGGCGGCGTCGCCCTGCGCGGTACCTTCCTGATCGACAAGAACGGCGTGGTGCAGTCGCAGCACGTCAACAATCTGCCGCTGGGCCGCAATGTGGACGAGGCACTGCGTCTGGTCGATGCCCTTCAATTCTCGGAAGAGCATGGCGAGGTCTGCCCCGCCGGTTGGAACAAGGGCAAGGCCGGCATGAAGCCCAATCCCAATGGCGTCGCCGACTATCTGGCCAAGCACGCTTCCGAACTGTAAGTCCGGAAGAAGGATATCGGAGGGCGCGCCGCTTGCCAGTGGCGCGCCCTCTCCTTATGCTGTTCTGCAACAAAACCATCCGGGGGGAAACTGATCCATGGCGCACCACCACAGCAAGGTTCTGATCTTGGGCTCCGGGCCGGCGGGCTGCACCGCCGCCATCTATGCGGCGCGCGCCAATCTTGAACCCATGCTGGTTGCCGGCTTGCAACCCGGTGGGCAGTTGACCATCACCACCGATGTGGAAAACTACCCCGGCTTCGCCGAAGCGGTCCAAGGCCCCTGGCTGATGGAGCAGATGCAGGAACAGGCCAAGCATGTGGGCGCCCGTTTCATGGACGACATGATGGTCTCCGTCGATTTGTCCAAGCGGCCGTTCCAGGCGGTCGGTGATTCCGGCGATACCTATTCCGGCGACACCGTGATCATCTGCACCGGGGCGACCGCCCGCTGGCTGGGCATCGAGTCGGAAAAGAAGTTTTCCGGATTCGGCGTTTCCGCCTGCGCCACCTGCGACGGCTTCTTCTTCCGCAACAAGGAAGTCGCCGTGATCGGCGGCGGTAACTCCGCCGTGGAGGAAGCCATCTATCTGGCCGGCATCGCCTCCAAGGTGACCCTGGTTCACCGCCGCGATTCCTTGCGCGCCGAAAAGATCGCCCAGGACCGCCTGTTCGCCAATCCCAAGGTCGCCGTGGTGTGGGACAGCGTCATCGACGAGATCGTCGGCGACGACAATCCCCCCGGCGTCACCGGCCTGCGCCTGAAGAACGTCAAGACCGGCGCGACCTCCCTGATCAAGCTGGACGGCGTCTTCATCGCCATCGGCCACACGCCGAACACCGACCTGTTCAAGGGCGCGCTGGAAATGGATTCCGAGGGCTATCTGGTGACCACGCCGGGCTCGACGACCACCAACATCCCCGGCGTCTTCGCCGCCGGTGACGTTCAAGACAAGATCTATCGCCAAGCGGTCACCGCCGCCGGTACCGGCTGCATGGCCGCCCTGGAAGCGGAACGTTTTCTCGGCGCGCATGGACACACGGGCTGAGTTGCGGCAGAGTATCGGCATAAAGTCATAAGGGGGACCGAACCCCCTTTCCGGTTAGGAGCGCTCACGTCGTCATGGACTGGGACAAGCTGAGGGTCTTTCATGCCGTCGCCGAGGCGGGCAGCTTCACCCATGCCGGTGAAGTGCTCAATCTCAGCCAGTCGGCGGTCAGCCGCCAGATCAGCGCGCTTGAGGAAAGCCTCAACCTGCCGCTGTTCCACCGCCATGCCCGCGGCCTGATCCTGACCGAGCAGGGCGAGCTGCTCTACAAGACCGCGCGCGACGTCTTTTCCAAGCTGGCCATGACCGAGGCCCTGCTGACCGAAAGCCGCGAACGGCCGCAAGGCCCGCTGAAGATCACCACCACCGTGGCCTTCGGTTCGCTGTGGCTGACACCGCGCATCAAGGACTTCCTGGATGCCTATCCCGATATCGACGTCACCATGGTGCTGTTCGACGGCGAGTTGGATCTGGCCATGCGCGAAGCCGATATCGCCATCCGCATGATGCCGCCGCGCCAGCCCGATCTGGTGCAGCGCCACCTGCTGTCCATGCATTACAGTGTCTATGCCTCGCCCGCCTATCTCGACAAATACGGCACCCCGAATTCGGCCGACGATCTCGACAATCACCGCATCATCGTCTATGGCGATGATACTCGGGTGGCCGCCCCGGTCTCCAATGTCAACTGGCTGCTGGAAGCCGGAGCATCGCCGGATCGGCCGCGCCGCCCGGTGCTGGAGGTCAACAACATCTACGGTATCTATCGGGCGGTCAAAAGCGGCCTCGGCATCGCCGCCATGCCCGATTATCTCAGCGCCGAGACCGATAATCTGGTCCAGATCCTGCCCGAATTGAAGGGGCCCAAGATCGAGGCCTATTTCGTCTATCCCGAGGAATTGCGCAATTCCAAGCGCATCACGGTGTTCCGCGACTTCCTGCTGGCCAAGATCGCCGAAACCGCGCTTTAAAGCCTGATGCCTTAAATAGGCATCAGGCTTTAGGCTTTTCGATTGTCCCTCTGCCTAAGCGCGGCCATCCGGCCGCTTGGCCGCTCGCTCTACGCTCGCTTGAGCCCCACCGAGTCATGCGGCAAATGCATGGGCCTGCCCGAAAATTCGGGTGGTTGCGCAGCGCAACATGTCCTATATCAGTAATCACTGCTTGCTGCATTGCAGCAGGCGACAAGTTTCGGCGGATCTTCCGCCACCGTGTTCCCAGGTGCAATGCCTGGGTTGGGGTCTTCGGATCCTACGTCTCCTAGACGTGAAGCCTCCCTGTTAGACTTTACCCCCCGGTTTTTACCGGGGGGTTTCTTTTTGCGTAATCAGAATAAAATAATCACATCCCTGCGACCTGTATTGCAAGAAATTGTTTCACTTTTTTTGCGCTTTTATTTCAGTCACTTCACTTAAACTCTAACTATTCTAACTTCATTTTATATATCATTCATCAAAACTTAACCTCTTCCATCTCAGCACCTCTTCATAATCCGCCACCGTCAGATTGGGACTGCCCCACCCTTGCCGGCCGGATGGCGATGAAAAGATGAGTGATACGATGGAAGCGACAATCTGGGCTCCGTGGCGCAGGACCGGGAGCCTCGGCGGCGGACCCTATGGCGTCGTCGCCAGGGCCGCGGCGAAGCGCTGCGCCAGTCTGGCCGAGCACCTGTTGCTCTGGTGGAAAAACGGCGATGTCCCCTGGTTCCGCAATATCAGCATCCAGGCCCGGTTCAGCCTGCTGATCGGCGTGGTGGTCGCGGCCGGTGTCCTGGTGGGCCTGGCCTACGCCCTGGGCGAGCGCAGCATATCCGGCGCCTTGGACGACCAGTCGGAATACCAATCGCTGCTTGAGCTCTCCAACGGTATCCGGGCGGGCGCCCTGGTCATGGAAACCGACGCCAACGGCCTGACCGCCGAGCGCCTGAGCAAATTCGCGGAAGATTTCGACACCCAATACTACCTCGTCACCGCCGCGCTGGAGGCCATCAAGGCCTCGGCGGTCGCCATGGAGCACCAGGCCGAGATTCACGGCCTGGAAGCCGCGCTGAATGAGGTCGCAGCCCAATTCGCCGTGGTCGCCAAGGCGACGAACACGCTGGGGCTGACCGAGAGTCAGGGTTTGCGCGGCAAATTGCGCGCCTCGGTGAAGGCCATCGAGGACGAGTTGAAGATGTGGCCCAACACCGACGACCTGAAGACCCGCATGCTGCGATGGCGCGAGGCCGAGAAGGACTTCATGCTGTATCAGGACGCCTCCTATCTGGGCAAAAGCCGGGGACAGGCCCTGCAATTCGACATCGGCCTCGATTCGGCCGCCATCCCCAATTCCACCAAGGATGATTTCCGCGCCATGGCGACGCGCTATTCCGCCGACATGGTGGCCTATGGCAACGCCCATCTGGAGCAACAGACCGAGATCGGCAAGCTGCGCGTCATGTTCGCCGCGCTGCAGCCCCGGATTCAGGCGTTCGCCGCCATGGCCCATACCGGCGTCGCCGAGGCCACCGACCGCCAGAACGTGACCCGCGCCCAGGTGGGTGGGGTTCTGTCCCTGGTCGGCGGCCTCGCCTTGCTGACGGTGCTGCTGGTCGGGGTGATTTCCGCCCGCTCCATCGGGCGGCCGGTACTGCTGATGGAAGAGGCCATGAGCCGTCTGGCCGAGGGCGACAATCTGGTCGAGATTCCCGGCGTGCACCGCGCCGACGAGGTCGGGCTCATGGCCAAGGCCGTCCGGGTCTTCCGCGACAACGCCCTGGCCATGGAGGAATTGAGAGTTCGCCAAGAGGCAGAGCAGGCCGCCAAGGAATTGCGCAGCCAGCAACGCGAAGCCCTGATCGCCGATTTCGATTCCGAGGTGGCCGCCATCATTCAGACCGTGGCCATGTCGGCCACCGATACCGAATCCACCGCCCGCGAGATGGATGCCTTCGCCAGTCAGACGGTCATGCAAATGCAGTCGGTGGATCAGTCATCCAATGCCGCCACCGCCAATGTCCAAGCCATGGCCGCCGCCGCCGAGCAATTGGCCTATTCCATCGAGGAAATCTCGTCGCGGGTCAGCGAAGCGTCGCAAATCGCCGTCGTGGCGGCGGAGAACGCGGCCAAGACCGATTCCATCGTGCAATCGCTGTTCGACGCGTCCAACCATATCGGAACCGTGGTCACCTTCATCCAGACCATCGCGTCCCAGACCCGCCTGCTGGCGCTCAACGCCACCATCGAGGCGGCCCGGGCCGGTGAACACGGCCACGGCTTCACCGTGGTGGCCAATGAGGTCAAGCAATTGGCCGATAAGACGAGCCAAGCCACCGACGACATCGCCCGTCAGATCGCGTCGGTTCAGGCGGCGGGAAAATCGGCGGTGGTGGCCATCCGCGAGATTTCCGCCTCGGTGAATCAGGTCAACCAGATTTCCGGCACCATCGCCGCGGCGGTGGAAGAACAGGGCGCCGCCACCAAGGAGATCGCCCGCTCCGCCCAGGACGCCGCCCAAGGCACCACCATGGTGGCGTCATCCATCAATTGGGTGGTCAAGGAAGCCGCCCAGATGCAGGGTTCCGCGTCCGCCATGCTGGAAACCTCGGTCCAGATGAGCGGCCAGTCGGAAGTGCTCCGCGCCATCGTCGACAACTTCCTATTGGGCGTGACCGATGGCGCCCCCAGCCTGAAATGGGGCGACAACTGGCTGACCGGCCATGCGGTGATCGATGCCGATCACAAGATGCTGGTGCAATACGTCAACGACCTCAGCACCGCCATGATGAAGTCCAAGGGCCGCTCGGTGGCGGGCGACATCCTGGACAACCTGGCGCGCTACACCGTGGAGCATTTCGCCCGCGAGGAAAAGATCTGGGCCGAAGCCGGTCTGCCCAGCCTGAAAGGGCACCAGCAGATTCATGCGGATCTGCTGGCCCGGGTCGGCGCCTTCGCCGACGACTTCCGATCGGGCAAGGCCAACGTCACCACCGAGATCCTGTCATTCCTGCGGGAATGGCTGATGGACCACGTCTTCAAGACCGACAAGGCGGCGGTGGCGGCAATTGGCCGTCGCGTCGGATAGGGCGATGGCCTAGACTTACGTCCTCCACCACAGGACCGGAAGCCATGGCCCCCACCTTTTCCTTGCCGGCCCATTTCCTTGGCCGTCCGGCGTCCAACACCGAGGCCGCGTTCAGCGTCGTCGGCATTCCACTGGATCTTGGCGTCACCAACCGATCGGGCACCCGCGAGGGACCGCACGCCGTGCGCCGGGCCAGCCGCATGCTGGCCGATGGCGACAATCCCGGCGGCTGGAACGACCTTTCGGACCTGTCGGTGGCTGATCGCGGCGACTTCGCGCTGGTGCTGGGCGATCTCGCCGCCTCGCTGCGGATGATCGAGGATCAGGCGGCCGCCTTCGGGCATCTGATGTCCATCGGCGGCGATCACTCCATGACCCTGGCGCTGCTGCGGGCCTTGACCAAGAAGACCGGGCCGGTGGGCCTTATTCATTTCGACGCCCATATCGATACCTGGCCCGACAGCTTCGGCCAGAGCCTGGCCCATGGATCGCCCTTCTTTCATGCCCTGGAAGAAGGGCTGGTGGACCCCAGGCGCATGATCCAGATCGGCATCCGCTCGCCCATGCCCAAGGAGGTGCATGACTGGACCACCGCGCGCGGCGTCACCATCCTCAGCGCCGAGGAGGCCCATCTGCGCGGCCCCGTCGCCGTGGCCGAAGCCATCAGGGAGGTGGTGGGCGACGGCGCGACCTATCTCAGCTTCGACATCGACGCCATCGATCCCGGCCAGGCGCCCGGCACCGGAACCCCGGAAATCGGGGGGCTGTTCACCTGGCAGGTCATGGCCATTCTGCGGCGCCTGCATGGTGTCCGCTTCGTCGGCATGGACGTGGTGGAAGTGGCCCCTGCCTATGACGTGTCCGAGATCACCGCCCTGGCCGCGGCGACGATCCTATGGCAGTACTTGTCACTTCATGCCCCGGCGAAAATGTAACACTTCGAGGTATTGTCCCTTATCCTCCGAAGGTCTATAAGTCATTTTAGTGACGCACACGCACGTGCCGATGGCCCACCCGAGGTTATGCAACGACGAACGCGTCCTTTTTGGAGGAGCCGGCAAGAATGGGCCGGTACCCGAAAGGGAGGTGGACATGTTGGTGACCCCAAGACCGGGCGCTTTCCCCCCAAACTATCGCACCAGCCGCGCCGGACGCTGACAGCGCCGCCAACGATTCGTCGCCCCGTGCCCATTGGGAAGAAGCTCCACCCGATCTGGATCGAACCGGCATCGCCTTAGGGAGGTAAACATGGATAATTGGACTCGTCTGATCGATGCCGGCAGGGAACTGTCCCAGGCCTTCGACCTGCTGGACCGCGCCAATGAGATCACCTACATCACCACGGCGGCCATCATGACCAAGCAAGGCCTCGCCTCCGCCGCCCGCGAAGCGGTGATCCGGGCCAATTCCCTTCTCAAACGCCATTAATCACCCAGCGATAGCGGCGACCGCGACACGGCGCCACTATCGCATTAGCTTCCGAAAACCTTCACGAATACCCCAATCGCAGATTGATACAATCCCCCCCGGACTATTGGGGAATTGAGCCATGGATGCGTCGGGGAAAGTTTTCAATATTCTGTTTGTCTGCGGCGACGACGCGGTCAGGGCGCCCATCGCCGCCGCCCTGATGAATGCACTGTCGTCAAAGGGATTTCGCGCCTTCAGCGCTGGTTTCAGGCCAGCGGCCGAAGTTCCTGTCGCGACATTCGACGCGCTGCGGGTGGCCGGAGCAGCGTCCGATGAAATGAGGCCCATCGGCCTCTCCGAGTTTCAACTGGCGGGCATTCCGAAGATGGATTTCGTCTTCAACCTCACCGAGCCGACCGAGGGATACGGCGACATCACCTTGCCCGGATCACCCCTCGTGCTGTCCTGGCCCATTCCGAGGCCGGACTTGGAAACGGGCTCGTCGGCCGAGCGCAGTTCCAGCATGGCCAATACCGTGCGCATGATCCGCCGCCGAGTCGACCTGTTCGCCGAACTTCCCGCCCAGCGGCTCGACGGCCTTGCCATGCGCCTCCACGCGGAAGCGGTCCACGAGCGCGCCGAGCAAGCCTGAAGGCATCATGGCACTCGGACGACCTCGTCCTGATCAGGGAGACCGGCGCACCAGAACATCGGAGACATCCTCGTCGAACGGCACGCCGCCACGTTCCTCGACGATCTCGATGCAGGCCTGAACCACCGCCGGATCATAACGAATGCCGGAAAAGGCCTTGATCTCGGCAATGGCGGATTCCAGCCCCAGCGCCGGGCGATAGGGCCGGTGCGAGACGATGGCCTCGAAGACGTCGGCCACGGCGATAATGCGGGCCTCCAGAATGATCTGGTCGCCCTTCAACCCGTCGGGATAGCCGCTGCCATCCATGCATTCATGATGCTGCTGCACCATTTCGGCCACGGGCCACGGGAAGTCGATATTGCGGACGATCTCCCAGCCCATGCGGGGATGGGTCTTGATCACCTGGAACGCCTCGTATGACAGTTTTCCAGGCCTGCTGAGGAATTCCGCCGGAATTTGTATCTTGCCGATATCGTGAATGAGGCTTCCCGTCTCGATCCCCTCGATCACCTCCGCCGACAGGCCCAGCCGACGCCCGATAGCCCCGGCGATCTGGGCGACCCGACGTTGATGGCCGGTGGTGTATGGATCGCGCATTTCCAGGGTGAGGGACACGGTGCGCACGGTTTGGCGCAAGACCTGTTTCAGTCGCTTTGCGTATTCCTCGCGCTCCACATCCATGGCCATCCGTTCAATGCTGTAAAGAACGGCGCGGCGGATGAGGTTGCCATCGCCCTCCCCCTTGACGAGATAGTCCTGGCAGCCGTGCTGAACCGCCTTCAGCGCCATCTCCTCATCCTGAAGTCCGGTGACGACGATCACGGGAATAGTCGGCGCGGCCGCGCGAATGCAATCAATGACCGTCAGCCCTTGGCCGTCGGGCAGGGATAGGTCCAGAAGAATGGCATCGGGGCGAAATTCGGCCAGTTTGGCGACGGCCTTGGCCAGGGAATCGGCTTTTTCGATCGTGCATCCGCCAACATCGCCAAGCATGATTTCAATCAGCCGCGCGTCTCCGGGATTATCTTCCACCAGAAGCAGCGAGTATGTAACGTCGGACCTTATCGCCATCATCGCACCCGGCTCAGACGAGTACATACCTTAGCTTAGGTCCGTTCCCCTTCATTCTCCCATGCGAATAGCAAATGCCTGGGACGCGCCCAACACCTAATCCACCGCTAAAATAACCTGCGACGCCTTGATCAAGGCCCAAGCGCGGGCGCCCACCCGAAGTCCCAATTCGTCGGCGCCGTCACGGGTGATCACGGCGGTCAAAACCTTGCCGCCGCCGATATCCAGGGTGATCTCGCAACTGACCGGCCCATCCTCGCGATGGGCGACCGTACCGAGGATGCGGTTGCGGGCCGACACGCTGGGCACCGCCTCGCCGATCGCCAGCATGACGAAAGAGGCCTTGACCAAGGCGGTGACGGCCAGGCCGGGAACAATGGCGAGATCGCGAAGGCTTTCGTCGGTGATGGTGGCGGCCAGGGTCACCGCATCGGTGAGATGAAGAATCACCTCGGCATTGACGCTGCCCTGGTGGATTTCAGTGACGGTGCAGCGAAAGGCGTTACGGGCGCTGGTCTTCATGCCGAGACTCCGAAGCAGAAGGATGGGATCGATGGGGGCGTCACCCGCGCTGAACAGGGCGGCGACACGCGATAGCCGTTCCTCCAGCAGATGAAAGGCTTCGATCAGCGCCTTGCCGTCCTCGGTGACCACGGCGCCGCCGCCGTTGCGGCCGCCGGTCTGGGCCGCCACCGCCGGACGCGGCAGCAGGTTGTTGACGGCATTCAAGGCATCCCATGCCGCCTTGTAGCTGAGGCCGACCGCCTGGGCCGCCTTGGTGATGCTGCCCTGGGTGGCGACGGCTTCCAGCAGGGCGATACGATCGCGTCCCACCGGCGACCGGCTGCCGCCCCTAAGCGCCAAAATGGCTTCCACTTTGCAATCGGCCACGATGCCCCCTTCGTAATGTAGGCAGACTATACGACGAAGGGGGCCACGCGTCAGCCGAAAAGCAGCTACTTGCCGATGATCACTTCCGACGACTTGATGATCGCATGGACATCGTCGCCGATCTTGAGGGCCAGATCGTCGATGGCCTCGTTGGATACCAGGGAGGTGATGGATTGGCCGCCGATGTCGATCTTGACCTTGGCGACGATCTGCCCCTTGTCGATAGCCACGACCTTGCCCTTCAGATTGTTGCGAGCGCTGAGCTTCATGAAAACTCTCCTGACTTAAATAGAAACCGCGGCCAAACTTAGCCTCGGCATTCATATTAGGCAGCAGCATAAATAGGTCAATATGTTCATGTTCGGTTACTATAAGTTTTTAGGCGCTATTACGTATCACTTCATATCGAAAAATTGCATGACTTTAGCAACTCCATCGGAGCGCTATATATTATCATTAGATAGCGACACCTTGATTATAGAGGCGACAAATTCAGATGCGAATGGACCGTCAGGGTTGTTTCGGTCGCATTTGCGTTATATACCATAACTACATCTCGATTTCGATGAAGGAGTGACCCGATGCTGATGAAGCGCCTGTTGGGGGCCGTCACCGCCCTCGCCCTGACCTTGGCCGTCGTCGGTCCTGCCCATGCCGAGGAAGTGGTGGTGTTCGCCGCCGCCTCGCTGACCAATGCCCTGAACGAAATCGGCGAGTCCTTCGCCGCCAGGACGGGAACCAAGATGGTGGCGTCCTATGCGGCGTCCTCGGCACTCGCCAAGCAGGTGGAACAAGGAGCCCCCGCCCAGGTCTTCGCTTCGGCCGATCTGAAGTGGATGGACTATCTGGCCGACAAGAAGCTGATCAACGCCGATACCCGCTTCAATCTGCTGGGCAATACCCTTGTGCTGATCGCCCCCCTTGACGCCAAGCAAGACCGCGTCGAGCTGACCGCCAAGACCGACATCGCCGCCTTGGCGGGACCGGGCCGCATCGCCACCGGCAATCCCGACAGCGTCCCCGTCGGGCTTTATTTCAAGCAAGCCATGGAACGGGCGGGCCAGTGGAAGGCCATCGAACCCAAGATCGCCGCCACCGATTCGGTGCGCGCCGCCCTTGCCTTCGTCGAGCGCGGCGAGGTGCCGCTGGGCGTGGTCTATGCCACCGATGCCGCCGTGTCCAAGAAGGTCAAGGTGGTCGGGATTTTCCCCGACGCCATGCACGATCCCATCACTTATCCCTTCGCCCTGATCAAGGGCAAGGAAACCCCTGCCGCCAAGGCCTTGCTGGACCATATCCGCGGCCCCGAGGCCAAGGCCGTCTTCGTCCGCCATGGATTCAAGATCAACTAGCCGAGGGGCCTGCCATGAAGGTTGCCATCGCCACTCAGGATCTGGCCCGCATCGACGCTCATCTCGGCTGGACCCAACATCTGATGCTCTACGAAGTGGACGAGGAGGGCTATTGCTACCTCGGACTGGAATCCTTTCCGACCGGACGGCAGGATGGCGACCATTCCAAATTGGCTCCCCGCCTCAAAGCCCTTGAAGGCTGCCAACTGGCGTTCGTGGCCGATGTCGGCCCCGACGGCGAGCTTGGACTTGCGCGTGGCAAGGTGATTCCCATTCGAAAATTCGCAGGTGAACCTATCGCAACAGCGTTGGACGCACTACGTGATGGAATGAGGGGGCGGACTCCGCTCTGGCTGCGCCAAGCGGAGCAGCGTTACCGACGCGAAAGCATGGACTGATGAATCCTGGCCGCACCTTGATCGAGAGTTCCAAAGCCTATGAAAGGTTGATGTCCACCGATGGCGCGGTCGACCCACTGGACCGTCATGTGCTCGCCTCGGTCATGGCCGCCGCCATGACCGAGGGTGACGTCACGCTGACACAATCCCTCGGCCTGGACCGGCCGAGCTTGAACCGCCTTCTGGAGACGGCTTTTCCCGGCGCTTATGCCATCGGCGATCTGGTCGGCCCGGACGCCGACGCGGGCGAAGACGCCATCGAGGAGCCCGATTACCGCGCGCTGCTGCTCGATGGCCGCGCCAAGGGCCACGAGATCGAGGACTGGTTGGCCCGTGTGGTGGCGCGGCGTTCGCTCAAGCCCGAGCATCTTTGGGTCAGCCTGGGACTTCGAAATCGCAAGGAGTTGTCGGACATGCTCCACCGCCACTTTCCGGCGGTGGCGGCCCGCAATGTCCAGGGCATGCGCTGGAAGAAGTTCTTTTACCGCGAGATGTGCCAGGCCGAGGGCGTCTATATCTGCAAATCGCCGGTCTGCGACGTCTGTCCGGACTTTGGCGAATGCTACGGAGTGGAAGACTAGGCATGCTTCACATCACCGATTCCGAGCTTGACCGCTTCATTCAAGACGACCTGCCCTATGGCGACCTTACCACTCGCTCTCTCGGACTGGGAACCGAGCCCGCCGCCATGGTCTTTCGGGCGGGAGCCCCCCTGATCACGTCGTCCACCGAGGAGGCGGCCCGCATCCTGACCCGATTGGGCTGCGTCACGGCGCTGACCGCCGCCAGCGGAACCCATGCGGAGCGAGGCGATGTGCTTCTCTCGGCCACCGGCCCGGCGGATGCCATATTGGCGGGCTGGAAAGTGGCCCAGACCCTGGTGGAATACGCCTCGGGCATCGCCAGTGCCGCCGGTCGCATCGCCGCCGCCGCCCGCGCCGTGCGCCCTGACGTGGTGGTCGCCTGTACCCGCAAGACCTTCCCCGGCACCAAGGCCATCGCCATCAAGGCCGTCATCGCCGGAGGCGCCGTGCCCCACCGGCTGGGCCTGTCGGATTCGGTGCTGCTGTTCCCCGAGCATCGCGCCCTGCTGGGCGAGGATTCCATGGCCAAGGCCATCGCCCGCCTCAGGCGAACTTGCCCGGAAAAGAAGGTGGTGGTCGAGGTCACCTCACTGGCCGAAGCGACATTGGCCGCTGATGCCGACGCCCACGTCATTCAACTGGAAAAGTTCAGCCCGGCCCAAGTCGCCGAAGTGGTGGAGCGGCTGGATTACAGCGGACTCCTCATCGCCGCCGCGGGGGGAATCAACGCCACCAACGCGGGCGCCTATGCCGAAGCAGGCGCCGCCATCCTGGTGACCTCCGCCCCTTATTCCGCTCCTCCGGTGGATGTGAAGGTAACCATCACGGCGGTGTCGCCATGAACGCGCCCCATCGGCATTCCTGCCCCACCGTATCGGGCCGGACAGCCTCGTGCGGGGCGCGTGACCGATCCACGCATCGGGCGTGGGCCGTTGAATTCATTGGTGCCGGTTGCAGGATTCGAACCCGCGACCCCCTGATTACAAAATCGAAGAACGAAACGGGAGCGTAAACCGAAAATGGCTAGGAAGCCAAGAGCGGAAACGGTTCGGATACGGTTGGTCCCTGTCACCATTCCTCCCTGAACACCCCATGGGGCACTTATGCCCCCACTGCCCCCCGAGGACTAGCCGGGGACCAAACGGAGATCAAACACCAAGCACGACGGCCGTTGCCGCTCCTCGGGGAGGATGGGGAGGATCGAGATCCGGCCTTGTCCGGTCGGCGAAAGCAGGTTGACCCGTTGACGCCAGGAACTTGTGGCACCGCCGCCGACCAGCAAACTCTGTATTTCGGCGCGCCGACCTACCTTCCAGCCAATCTCCCCATCCTCCCCCGAATGAAGATGAAACCGTACAGCTCTGTCGGCACCCGTCGGCATTCCCGCGCTGCCGAGGGAACCTGTCGGAACAGTCATGTGTCGATACGCAAGGAGAAACGCCCTGCCAGGGCGACAATGGACGGAGAGCGCTTGGCGGGAGAGGAAGGGGGGCATGCGAGTGGTCTCCAAGACGAAACGCCCCGCCGGTGGCACCGGCAGGGCTGGATGGATGAGACAGGGGCAAGAGATGCGCCCCTTCACGGGCATGACATGGGGGTGAGGGTGGAGGGTGTTACGGGATCGCCATTGGTCGCTGGCGTGGCAGGCGACCGATGAACTCCCAATCACAGCGTCCCGGTGAGGGCCCCCTTTCCCGTGATCCGGCCACACCTTCATTAGGCTGAAACATCTCGGAAATTTCAGCATCAGGAATATGAATTTGCGCTTTTCCGGGCTCAGGATGGAGGCTATCCTTGCCCGGAACCTAGAAGGACTAGCAGTTCACATGGGAAATTCGGGCGGTAAAACCTGCGTAGAAAATGCTGCGCGGTTGGATCTGGGAGGCACGCTGGCCCAAGCGATATTCCGGAGCCTGCTTGGCGTGATGTCAGGCAGCATGGGCATGGCAGCGCAGGGGCTGTATTCCATTGGTGACGCCATCACCAAGAGCCTGACCCTAGCCAGCATCCGAATTTCCAAGATTCCTCCCAGCAAGACTTTTCCGTTTGGGGCAGGAAAGATTCTGTTCGTTACCTCGCTCATAATCGGAATATCACTCATCGGGACCGGCGTCTTTCTCGCCAGCACGAGCTTCAATGAGCCGAACACCGTGGAGGCAACAGGCTCTTTGTTTGCCATCGTCGGCGTCATAGTCTCCGCTGCTTTTAGCGAACTGATGTCGCGCTATCTCTCATGCGTCGCGACGGAAAATGACAACATTGCGCTCCGCTCTGCGAGCCGTGACAATCGCATCGATGCGATCACCTCCATCGTTGTACTCACCGGAATCGTTCTTTCCGATGCTGGGCTTGATGCTGCAGATCACATCGCTGCGCTCCTCGTCTCCCTGATTGTCATGAATATTGGCAGAATCATCGCTTGGGATGCCATCAAGGGTCTTTTAGACGTCACTGTTCCGCGTGAAACCCTTGATGAAATCGCCCGAAAGTCACGGACAACAAAGGGTGTTAGAGAAATAAAGCTGATCCGTGGCCGCAGCTTGGGTGAGTTCTGGGAAGTATACATGCATGTTTCAATTGACGAAAAGCTGACGATTGCTGAAAGCAACGCCATTATCAACAACCTTAGAATAAATATACTTGATAGTTTTTCGGAGGTTCAGCATGCGTGGATTATCACGGTGCCAGACACGAGCCGAAATGACGATGTCCAAGATTACTGGGCAGATCATTTATTCGCGGACGCGATAAAACAGGAGCCTGCGTCTCCAAGCCTTCATTCGGAATGATTTTACGCCATAGCACACGATGAGGCAGCATGATTGACATATCAAAAGCGCGGCTAGTTCACCTCCGATGGCTGCTTCAGCTTGAAAAGAAGATCAGGCACGAATCTGCGCCAGCACTTGAGTCCTGTCGGAAGTGTGAACTCGGAAAATGGATATACTCCGAGGCGCTCGAAAAATATAGTGCATACCCAGAGATTTCATTTCTAGAGAAGCGACATCGACATTTCCATGAGACAGCTGATATTCTTGTGAAATTATTCAGTGATCGCAATTTTGTTGAGGCCGAAGTTGCTCTCGACGAGTTGAAACGTGATAGCCAGGATCTCATTTTCATGCTGACGATGTTCGAATATCGCTACACTGGGTTCAATGAGACCAGCTGAGCAGGAGAAAATCGTGGCAAAGCCATCCAAGTCGCTTGTTTCCATGGACAAGATTCTGGAAATTTTAGCTTCGACCATTAGCATCGTTCTTGGACTATTCGGACTTAGCCAGCATTACGGTTCTAATACGATAAAGCCATCGCGTATCTACACCAGCGGAAATGCTGCCGATTTTTTGGAGATGGATCGTCTGGATGTGCTCAAGCTCATCAAAAGCGGCGCGATCCAGGCCACCAAGGGGGGCAACGGCAACTATCTGATTGTTGGCCAGTCCCTGATCAATTATCTGGCTTCACCCACTGTGTCACCGACAGATTAATCCGGGAATTCCCATATGGGCGGCCCATCCGCCCCAATCTGAGGCAAAATATCCTCACCGACGGTTGCTGCAAAGCCGGATTCGGCTGTGTTGTCTGGTGTCGAATGTGGAACATTCTCCATGCCGAGGGACTGGCGGCACAGCGCCCACCTTTTCGTGGTCAGGCAACAAAGCTACGGTTTCCAATTACGGTGTCCATCCTTCAGTCCGCCGATGCCGCCCTGTACCGGGCCAAGGAAAGTGGTCGCAACCGTGTGGTTCTCGCTTCCGACGCGACTGTGGACTGACGTTCCGTAGTTCAGCCGCCTTCCGGCGGGTTGTCGTCCGAGGCAGGATCGCTGGGTAGCCGGACCACGAAAGCGGCGCCCTCGCCAGGGACTTTGCCGCATTTTGATGCCTGTACCGAGAGATCTTGATCTTTCCGGCGTTGACAGGCCGAAGGGGGTTCAAAGGGGGACTTCCGGGGGACAGGGAGAAGCAAAAGGCCCAGCCACCCGGTCGGGCCTTTCTACCCGCATGGATTTTTTGGTGCCGGTTACAGGATTTGAACCCGTGACCCCCTGATTACAAATCAGGTGCTCTACCAGCTGAGCTAAACCGGCGCCGAGGTGAAATTAGCTGCCCCGGGCCAGTTCGTAAAGCGCCACGGCGCAGGCATTGGAGACATTGAGGCTTTCCACCGCTCCGGTCATGGGCAGCCGCACCAGATGGTCGCAATGCTCGCGGGTCAGGCGGCGCAGGCCCTCGCCTTCGGCCCCCAGCACCATCACCACCTTGCCCGACAGCTTGGCCTCGGCCAGGGTCTTGGGGGCGTCGGCGGCCAGACCGGCGGTCCAGAAACCAGCGGCTTTCAAATCTTCCAGGGCGCGAACCACATTGGTGACGCGCACCAGCGGCATGCGTTCCAGCGCGCCCGAGGCCGCCTTGGCCAAGGCCCCTGTCTCTTCCGGAGCATGCCGGTCCGGCGCCACCACCGCCAGGGCGCCGAAAGCGGCGGCCGAGCGCAGGATGGCGCCCACATTGTGGGGATCGGTGACCTGATCGAGCACCACCACCACCGCCGTCTTCATCTCGGCGGCCATTCGGCCCACATCCTCGACGTTTAGGGCTTCCAGCGGTTCCACCAGCACGGCGAGGCCCTGATGGACCGAACCGGGCGGCAGCAGGCGGTCGATCTCGGCCCGCTCCACCGGTTCCACCGGCACCGCCAAGCGCATGCCCTCCAGCCCACGGGCCGCCTCGGTGGTGGCGATCAGGCGGCGGATGCGGCGATCCGGATTGGCCAGGACGGCGCCCGCCGCATGGGTGCCGTAGATCCAGAACGAGGCGCCGCCACCGCCGCCGCGCGGAGCGGGGCCGCGGTGATCGCCTCCCCGGCGGGGATTGCGGATATCGGTGCGGGTGTCGCGCTTCTTCATGGAAACTCCTCTTCCACACCTCGTTTATCGTGCTCTTTTCAGATTGACAAGCTCCGGCAAATTCCCATAGTACAGCCCTCCCGTTGCCCCGGCTTTTGCCGGGTGGCGGTGTGGAGGGGTGGCCGAGCGGTTAATGGCAGCAGACTGTAAATCTGCCGACGAAAGTCTACGGAGGTTCGAATCCCCCCCCCTCCACCATTCCCCCCTTTTTGGGACGGGGTGACGGTGGGAAATTTCTTCTAGTGTGAGCGCCAGGCGGTGCGACCGTGCGGGACGATCTGGCGGGTGTAGCTCAATGGTAGAGCAACAGCCTTCCAAGCTGATGACGAGGGTTCGATTCCCTTCACCCGCTCCAATCGTCGCTCTGTCGCTTCGACCGGAAGCACGGCATGAACCAATGCGGCAGCCGCCGCGATCAGACGGGTTGAAAAATGGCTAAGGCTAAATTCGAGCGGAACAAGCCGCATTGCAATATCGGCACCATTGGTCACGTTGACCACGGCAAGAC
>NZ_PGTO01000015.1 GCF_003284725.1 Paramagnetospirillum kuznetsovii
CCGAAATCGAAGCCCCTCCGGGGCTCCGAGCCCGGCCCCATTGCTCAACCCGCGCCAGACGGCGTAACTTTAGTCGGGACTCTACTTCAGACTGGAGGAGGATTCCCACGGCAGGTCACTGAATACTCCCCTGCGCCATAGCCCTCCCAAGCCCGAAGACGCGAGCGCCTCCCACTAATGACCTGGTTGGGCCGGAAGCGGAAGGGCAGTTGTCCCACAAGGAAATAGTGTAAGCGGGCGCTGCCAACACGTATGGCTTCGGCGGGATTTGACCCAATCCGCACGTCCAGACAACCACAGCGCAAACGCGCGAGGCCGTTGTTGCCGCAAAATCACTTTAGCATTACCATGCATTCTAATTCAGGTTCTTTGAGCTTAAAATGGTTATGAGAAGCGAGCGTCCAGTCGTTCTCATCGTCGACGACGTTGCCGAGAACCTCCAAGTTCTTGGCGAGTTATTGCAGCCATCATATTTGGTTAAGGTGGCGACGTCTGGCGAGCGTGCGTTAAAAATCGCCTTAGCCTATCCACAACCCGACCTCATTCTGCTCGATGTGATGATGCCGGTTATGGATGGCTATGAGTGCCTTCGGCGGCTCAGGGAAAATCCCGAGACGCGAAAGATCCCAGTGATTTTCGTGACCGCGCTGGATAGCACGGAGGATGAGCGTAAAGGGCTGGACTTGGGCGCAGTGGACTACATCACGAAGCCGATCCGTCCGGCCATCGTCGAAGCGCGGGTCCGTAATCATTTGGATATGAAGGCAACGCGCGATTGGCTGTATGACCAAAATGTCGTTCTTGAAGCGGAATTGAGTCGTCTTCTGGAAATACTCGCGCACCACTTGCAAGAGCCGGTTCGGCGTCAGTTCACATTTGCGCAATTGCTACAGCGGTCACTGCCGAAGCCTCTGAATGAGGCCGCTGAAATGTCCCTGGCACAGATAATGGACGGGGCTGTACGGCTGCGGACCATGCTTCATGACGTCGTGCTGTATCTCGCGGCCTGCCAGGCTCCAGATCCCTCCGCGCTCTGTGATGCGGAGAATGCCCTGAATATCGCCATCAGACAGGTTGGTCACCGACTAGAAGATGCCGGGGGCAAGATCACTCGAGCTGAAATGCCGTCCGTTTGGCTGAACTCTGACCAACTGACTGCGATTTTCAGGGCGCTTATCACCAATTCCATCGATTACCGAGATCCGGAGCGCGACCTCCACATTACCATCATGGCAAATCTCGATGGATCCGATGCTGTCTTTTCGGTTGCCGACAACGGCATAGGAATACCATGTGAATTCCGCGATCGAGTATTCTGGTTGTTTGAACGGCTTCATGCTGATTTTAACAGGCCCGGAACGGGCATCGGCCTTGCCCTAGTAAAGAAAATTGTCGAAGCCGCAAGGGGCCGGGTCTGGATTGAAGATAGTGATGAGAGAGGGGTGAAAATATGCTTTTCACTGCCTCGCAGAACCGAATAGACTAAGTCGAAAGTTTATGGTTAGGCGACTTGCCATGTGCATGGCTATGACAAGGATCCACCTATGGACCAGGACTCGGGCCCGCATCCGCAGACAAGCGTCCTGATCGTTGACGACACCCCACAGAATCTGACCATCTTGGGGGAGCTTCTCCAGCCGTTGTACCAAGTCCGCGTCGCCAATTCGGGCGAGCGAGCTTTAAGGATAGTCGGCTCAACTCCTCGCCCAGACATCATTTTATTGGATGTCATGATGCCAGGCATGGACGGGTACGCGGTCCTTGAGCAGCTCCGTTCGGATGCCAAGACTCATGACATTCCCGTGATCTTCATCACCGCCATGAATGCGACCGAGGATGAGGAGCGCGGCTTTGCCCTGGGGGCCGTCGATTACATCACCAAACCGATTGTTCCCGCGATCGTGCTGGCACGGGTTCGCACCCATCTTGAGCTCAAGCGCTCGCGCGACCGACTGGCCAGTCAGAATGACTGGTTAGAGCAAGAGGTCGCGCGACGCATGGGCGAAAATCTGCTCATCCAGGACCTCAGTGTCCGCGCCCTAGCATGTCTTGCAGAGGCCCGAGATAACGAGACCGGCCATCACATCATTCGGACGCAGGCCTATGTCGATCTTCTGGCCCGGCGGCTTTCCGATCACCCCCGCTTTCGCCAGGCTCTGGCCGGAACACGCCTCGGCATGGTGGTTAAGGCTGCGCCGCTGCACGACATCGGCAAGGTTGGCATTCCCGACGCGATTCTGCTCAAGCCCGGGCGGCTGACGCCCGACGAATTCGAGGTGATGAAGACGCATCCCGCGATCGGCGCCGAAGCCATTGGCCGGGCCATGGATCAGGCGCTGGCGCAGGCCGATAACAAGACGGCGGCCCAAGCCGGTGAAGCCTTCTCATTCCTCAAAGTCGCGCATGAGATTTCCATCAGCCATCATGAGAAATGGGATGGCAGCGGCTATCCTAACGGCCTGAGCGGCGATGCCATTCCGGTCTCGGCGCGATTGATGGCTCTGGCCGACGTCTTCGACGCCCTGATTTGTCGGCGGGTCTATAAGTTGGCTATGAGCCTGGAGGACGCCACCGCGATCATAGCCGAGGGACGTGGCCGGCATTTCGATCCCGACGTGGTCGACGCTTTCATGTTGCGCCGCGATGACTTTGTTGAAATCGCTCGCCGCCACGCGGATCCCGAGCAGGGGGAGTAAAGGCGATGACGATCACTGTCCGCATGGCCATCATCCTGTTTGTGGCGACAGCCGTCCTCGGCCCTGTCCGCGTCCATGCCGATGCTACCGGCGCGGCTCCGGCCGAGGCGGCAAAGTTCAAGGAGATCACCGCCACCAAGGAGACCCTGGAGCAGTTGCGCCGGGGAGGCTGGGCGCTTTACATGCGCCATGGCCGCACAGACAACACCAAGCCGGATCGATATCCATCTGTTGATCTCAACGACTGCTCCACGCAACGACCGCTGACCGAGGATGGGCTCAAAATGGCGACCCAGGTCGGCGAAGAAGTTCGAAAGGCCCGCATTCCCATCGGAGAAATCCGCATCAGCCCGCTATGCCGGGTCAAGGACACGGTGGCGGCGGCTTTCCCAAACCAAGCGTTCACACTCGACAATGAGTTGCTTTACACGGCGAATTTGACGGATGCCGAAAAGCAGCCAATCATCGCCAATACCCGCCGCCTTCTTTCGGCGCCGGTCGCCAATGGAGTGAATCGGCTCCTGATCGCCCATGCGCCGAACCTGATGGACCTGATCGGTTATTTCCCCAAGGAAGGAACCCTGGTGGTGTTCCGTCCCAAGGGCAATGGCGAATTCGATTACATCGGCAGCATTCCGCCGTCTCTGTGGCCTAACCTGCAACAATAGCCATTTGGGTGACAGCATGACTTTCCGTCCAGCCCGGATGTCGCCCTATCTGGTGGTGATTCTTGCGCCGGTTATTGTGGTTACGGTCTTGGCTGGAGCCCTGAATCTTCTCTCCTTTCATAGCCTTAGAGAAAGCCACAGGATGGTCAGCATCCTGCAAGGCCGGGAATTGGAGCGGGTTGCTTCGGCCACGCATATCAATGAAGAGGTTGCCAGCATCCAGCGCCTGGTCGGATCGACGCTGGAAATGGCGAGTGACGGAAAGCTTGACGAGGCTACGACCTATCGCGTCCATAGCGAGGTGGTCAATCGCTTGGCCGAACTGGAGAAATTACTTCCAAATCTGCGGCTTGACGTCGGATTGCTGAATGAAGCCGAAGACGCCAGGATCGATTTTGACGCCTACCGAAAGTTCATCATCCAGGCGACAGACCTCGCTGCCGTCGATCCTCCGGGGGCCATGAAGTTCGCCTATCAGGCCGCCAACAGCTATCTCGCGCTGTCCGAGCACACCCATGCCATCGCGCGGGGCGTCGCCGAGGCGGCGGCTCGTCAGGGAGAGGCGCAGTCAGCCAGCTTTGAGGGGCAGGCGGCGCGCATCATGGTGAATGGGGGAATCCTGATTGGGGCGCTGCTGATTCTTTGGGTTCTGGTAGGAAGCTGGATGGCGCGGCGTGTATCCAGCCTGAGTTCTGCACTTCACGATCTGGCGCAAGGCGATGTCGCCTCTGCCTCCTTGCCCGAAGTTCAAGGGATCAGCGCGAACCGCCACAGCATATTGCGGGACATGGCCCAAGCCATCCTTACGTTTCGGGATGCTCTGGTGTCGCAGGAAAAGTCGCAGGCCGAACTCCGCAAGCTTTCCCTGGTTGTCGAGCAAAGCCCGAATCCAGTCGTGATCGCAGACCTCAATGGCAAGATCGAATACGTGAATGACGCCTTCATCCGAAACTCGGGTTACAGCCGGGAAGAGGTGATTGGCCGCAATCCCCGCATCCTCAAATCAAAGAGGACGCCAAATTCGACCTACAGAGCCATGTGGGACGCATTGACGAGGGGGGAAACTTGGTCAGGGGAATTTATCAATCTTACCCGAGACGGGCGGGAACGGACCGAGATAGCAACCATCGTTCCCCTTCGTCAGTCCGATGGGCGCGTCAGTCACTATGTCGGAATCAAGGAGGACGTAACTGAGAAGAAGAAACAAGAGGGCACTTTAAGAAAGCTTTTTATGGCGGTTGAACAAAGCCCAGAAAGCATTGTTATTACGGATCTTGAGCCAAAGATCGAATACGTTAATGGCGCTTTTGTCCGCAACACGGGTTTCAGCCGCGATGAGGTGATAGGTAGTAACCCTCGTGTTCTTCAGTCTGGCCTAACTCCTCCAGAAACATTCAAGGATATGTGGGCGAAGTTGAGCCAAGGTGAGTCTTGGCACGGCGAACTTGTTAATCGCCGCAAGGACGGCAGCGAATATGTCGAATTCGCCCATATCGCCCCGGTCCGTCAGGCGGATGGCGAAATCACCCATTACCTTGCAATCAAGGAAGACGTCACCGACAAAAAGCAGATGATGCGGGAGTTGGAGCTTCACAAGGATCACCTTGAGCTGATGGTCGCAGAGCGAACCAACGCTCTCTCCATTGCCAATCAGGAACAGAAGGCGATCTTTGACGCATCCGGGGTCGGCATTGCTCTCATCCGGGACCGGGTCGTTATTCGTTGCAATCGAAGTCTCGACAAAATGTTCGGCTACGGCCTCGGGGAGTTGGAGGGGCAACAGACCCGTGTTTGGTATTTGGATGATGACGACTGGGAGCGGCTTGGGCATGAGATCTACGAGCAGGTTGGGCAAGGCGAAACCTACGAATGCGATCAGCAGTTTCGCAAGAAGGACGGCTCGCCGTTCTGGACCCGACTTGCGGTGCAGGCCCTCAATGCCGCCGCGCCCAACGAAGGCATTGTCGCCATTTTCGAGGACATAACCGATGAGCGCAAATCCGCCGAAGCGTTGCGGTTGGCCTTTGCCGAACAGCAGGCAATCCTGGACTCGGCAACCTCCGGCATCGTCCTGATTAAAAATCGGATCCTGGAGCGCTGCAATCGAAAGCTGCACGAGATCTTCGGCTGGCCCGATGGCGAGATGGTCGGGAAGCCCAAGCGGATCTGGTACACCGACGAGGACAGTTGGATCGGCGGCGGCGGCGAGGCCTACGAGGAAATTTGGCAGGGCCAGACCCATCGCCGCGAGCAGCAATTGCTGCGCAAGGACGGCAGCCTATTTTGGGCGCGCTTGACAGCCCATGCCGTTGATGCCCGAGACCCGACCCAGGGATCCGTCTGGGTCATCGACGACATTACTCAAGAACATGCACTTATGGAGGAAATGCAGAGAGCGCGCATGCTGGCCGAGGATGCGGCTCGGGCGAAATCAGACTTCCTTGCAAACATGAGTCACGAAATACGCACGCCCATGAACGCGATCATTGGGCTCACCCATCTGCTGCAACGCGATATTGCTGACAAAACGCAAAGAACAAGGCTGGATAAGGTATCCACGGCGGCTCGCCATCTGCTCAATATCATCAACGATATTCTTGACCTCTCTAAAATCGAAGCCGGGAAGCTCCAACTCGAAAATACCGATTTCGAGATCGAGCATATGATCGAGACCGTATGCACTCTTGTCCATGATAAGGCAGAAGCCAAAGGGCTGGAACTCGTGGTCTCCATGCATGCCCTTCCGGCAAATCTTCATGGCGACGGCCTGCGGATTGGACAGGTTCTACTCAATTTTGCCAGCAACGCCGTTAAGTTCACGGAATCGGGAAGCATTGCGCTTCGAGGCTCTGTAGTAAGCCGCGATGACAATGGCCTCGTGGCCAGATTTGAGGTTTCCGATACCGGTATCGGCCTTACGACCGAGCAGCAAGCGCGTTTGTTTCAGGCATTTGAGCAAGCCGACTCATCGACTTCCCGGAAGTATGGAGGTACTGGTCTCGGTCTTGCGATCTCCAAGCGTTTGACCGAGATGATGGGGGGGCGAATCGGCGTAGACAGCGAATTTGGCCAAGGAAGCTCCTTCTGGATCGAAGTTCCCTTATCATTTCCCCTGGGTGGTGGGAATTTTCCATCCAAGCGAGTAGAGGCGAGCGGCCTGCGGGCTCTTGTGGTTGATGATCTCAGTGATGCCCTAGAGGCCCATGTCGGCATGCTGGAAATGCTTGGTCTGCAGGTTTCGGCTGTTGCTGATGGCGTTTCCGCTCTCGCCGCTGTGGAAGAAGCCGACGCCTCCAAAAAGCCATTCGACATTCTTCTGATCGATTGGCAGATGCCTGGGATGGATGGGCTTGAATTGGGGCGGCGATTGTTCTTGCTGCCCATCTCGCGTCAGCCTGCAAGGATGCTGGTCACTGCCTATGGCGATAGCGTCTCCGCCGATGTGCTGGCCGAGACCGGGTATCACAATATGTTGCTGAAGCCATTGACGCCGTCCCGGCTTTTCGATGGCTTGCAGGACACGCTTTCCGGCAAGCATACGATCATGGGCGGGCTCGCCGCGGGAGAAGCCGAATCCGTCCTTCTGCATCGCCGCGGCGGCCGTGTTCTGCTTGCAGAGGACAATCTGGTGAACCAGGAGGTCGCTGTCGAACTTCTTTGTGCCGTCGGCCTTGATGTCGATGTTGCGGAAGATGGCCAGGTCGCACTGGATAAGGCAGCCCAAGGCCAATATGACGTCATCTTGATGGATATGCAGATGCCGAACATGGATGGATTGGCTTCGACACGCGCGATTCGAAAGCTTCCGAACCACGTGAAAACGCCCATCTTGGCTATGACGGCAAATGCTTTTGATGAAGACCGCAATGCCTGTCTCGACGCGGGCATGAACGATCACATTGCGAAGCCGGTGGACCCTGAGGCTCTTTACCTCGCATTGCTGAAATGGCTTCCGGCGACGGCCGACCGCAAAGACGGATTTCGCCCGTCGTCTTCCCGCGACACCAAGGCTGACGACGTGGATTACGGCCTTGCCCGCGACCGGCTGTCTTCGATCGACGGCCTTGACGTCGCCGCAGGCCTCAAAGCGGCCAATGGGCGTTTGGACCTTTATCTCCGGCTCTTGGCGAAGTTCATTGAAAATCAGGATGGCAATCATCTGATTCAGGCCCTCTCCTCGGGGGATATTCATGCGGCGCATAGGATTGCCCATACCCTGAAGGGAATGTCGGCGACCCTGGGAATTGAAGGTCTCCGGAGGATCGCCGCTGAGATTGAAGCTGCTCTCAAGAATGCCTCGGGCGACGCGCCCGCTGACATCGCTGACAAGGCGCGGCTGCTCGAAGTTGAATTCCAGGCCATGCGCGACCGGCTGCGGCCCGTGGTGGCGGCCCCGCAAGCCACCGAAAGTCGCGAGCGGCCAGTTGGCGGCGACGTGGACAAGGCCGAGGCCAGTACTCTCTTGCGGCGACTTGACGAACTTCTGTCCATGGACGACATGTCGGCGGGAAATCTCTATCGCGAAAATGAAGCCGTTTTCCGCGCGGCGATTGGCTGTCAATTCGCAGCGATCGCTCAGAACATCGAAGACTTCGCCTTTGAGGAGGCCTTGGCTCTGCTCAGAAGTGCCGTTCGGGGCGGATCCGAGCAATGAATGTTCAGCCTGGGTAGGCGTCCGATTTTGGAGACGGGGACGTCGATTCCCCGGCAAGGAGGGGGCATGACCTGCATTCTCGTCGTGGATGACGACCCAATCTGTCTAGAACTACTCTCCGAGACCTTGATCGGCGCCGGTTACAGCGTTGACCTTGCTGTCGACGGCGAGGACGCTTGGGACAAATTGAACTCCTACAAGCATGACCTGGTTCTGCTGGACCGGGTCATGCCGCGTCTGGATGGGCTTGGCCTGCTTCGCCGCATGAAGGGCGTCGCCGCCTTATCCGGAATTCCGGTGATCATCCAGACCTCCGCCTCGTCGCAGGACGAAATACGGGAAGGCTTGGAGGCCGGAGCCCACTACTATCTGTGCAAGCCCGTTTATCCGGACCTGCTTTGCCCGCTGGTGGCCGGAATTGTCGCAGACATCGCCGAACGCAAGAGCCTGAGGGACTGCAAGGCCAACGTCGCCGTGGCCTTGTCGCTTATGACAAGCGGCGATTTCATGTTTCGAACGCTGGATGATGTTCGCTCATTGGCCGCCGTTCTCGCCGAGCTCTGCGACAGGCCCGACGATGTCGGCATGGGGCTACTGGAATTGATGATCAACGCGGTCGAACACGGCAATCTCGGCATCAGCTATACCGAGAAATCGGAATTGCGGAAGACATGGCGTTGGGAACAGGAGATAAGCCGCCGTCTCGGCGTCGCGCCGTGGTCAAGCCGCGTGGCGCGCGTCCGCGCGTCCCACGATTGCGATGACGTTGTTTTCGTGATTTCGGACGAGGGTGTTGGGTTCGATCCCGGACGCTTCATGCAAATGGAGCCCGCGCGCGCCTTCGACCTGCATGGTCGCGGCATCGCCATGGCGAACGCCGCCAGCTTCTCCCGCTTGGAATATCAGGGACGAGGCAACGTCGTCATGGCGAGGGCTCCCGCCCGGCGCGATTGTTAAGAGCTTTCTATCACCATTAAGAGACACGATCAGGCCAGGGGAATATTCAGCCAGGATGTTTGTGATGAGGAACCTGGCGAACGGACAACAATGGTGAAGGCAGTTCCCATCCTCGTCGAGGCCGAGAGGCTTGGTCGTCGTGCAACGGGTGCTGACTATGTCCGGTCATGGCACATCAGCGACATTCCCGGCAACCACCTCAATGGCCGCTTTCGAGCGCAGCATTCGGGCTGCTGAATGACCACCATGGGCGCAAAGCCGACTCTAATAGGTGTCGGCCCATTGAAGCTCTGCTGCGCAGATGGGCGTGGCCGTCGAGAGTGATGTCTAGATGTTTGATCCCAGGCTTTGATGGTGCATTTTCTTCGCAGGAATGGAAGGAAGCACTATGGGCCAGATTCTACACGGCTGCGCCACCACGACAGAGGCAATCCGTCGAGCAATACAAAATAGTCAAGAGAGCCTGAGATCGATCTGGTCAAGGCCATGGGCATGAGCGGCATTTCCAAGAGCCAGGTCTCGCGCCTGTGCGCCGAGATCGACGGCAAGATCGCCACCTTCCTGGAGCGCCCCATCGAGGGCGACTGGCCCTATCTCTGGCTCGACGCCACCTATGTCAAGGTGCGCCAGGACGGCCGCATCGTCAGCGTGGCGGTGATCATCGCCGTCGGCGCCAATGCCGCCGGGCGGCGCGAGGTGCTGGGCATGGCTATCGGTCCCTCGGAGGCCGAGACCTTCTGGACAGACTTCCTGCGCAAGCTGGCGCGGCGCGGCCTGCGCGGGGTCAAGCTGGTGGTCTCCGACGCCCATGAAGGCATCAAGGCCGCCGTGTCCAAGGTGCTGTGCGCCACTTGGCAGCGTTGCCGCGTCCACTTCATGCGCAACGTCCTGGCCCATGCCGGCAAGCAGGGGCGACGGGTGGTCTCCGCCTTCATCGGAACCGCTTTCGCCCAGGACACCGCCACCGCCGCCCACGCCCAATGGCGACAGGTGGCTGATCAGCTGCGACCCAGGGCCCACAAACTGGCCGAGTTGCTGGACGATGCCGAGATGGATGTCCTGGCCTACATGGACTTCCCACCCGCCCATCGCACCAAGCTGCACTCCACCAACCCCATCGAGCGCCTCAACGGCGAGATCAAGCGCAGGACCGAGGTGGTCGGCATCTTCCCCAACGAGAACGCCATCACCCGCCTGATCGGCGCCATCCTCTTGGAGCAGAACGACGAATGGGCCGTCCAGCGAGCCCGCTACATGACCCTGGAATCCGTCGCCACCTTGGGCGATGATCCCCTGGTGAGCCTGCCGCCCGTCGCGGCAGCCTGATCAAACCGGCCAAGCCCGCCGGAGATCAAACGGCGACCGTGCTGTTACACCAATCCATGGGACACGATCCCAAGGCTGATTAGCCATTGCGGACCTTGGTGACGAAATCCCCGACCAATCGACGGAGCGACGCGGACTCCGAAGAGAGTTTCTGCGCAGCACAAAGAACCATGGCTGAGGACTGTCCGGTTTCGCTGGCAGCCGATGTGACTCCGCCAATGTTGCAGGAAACCTCTTGGGTGCCCCGGGCAGCCTCTTCCACGTTGCGGGCGATCTCCTGCGTTGCTGCTGATTGCTGCTCCACGGCAGATGCAATCGCCGATGAAATTTCATCAATCCGGCCGATGGTTGAATTGACGCTTTGAATTGCCTCGACGGCACGACCCGTCTCGGTCTGAACGGTATTGATCTGCTGTGCAATCTCATCGGTCGCCCGTGCAGTCTGATTGGCAAGGCTCTTGACCTCGTTGGCTACCACGGCGAAACCCTTGCCAGCCTCACCCGCACGAGCAGCCTCAATAGTCGCGTTTAAGGCGAGTAGGTTGGTTTGGCTGGCAATGTCGTTGATGAGTTTGACAACTTCACCAATTCGTCCGACCGCTTCAGACAGACCATGGACGATTGCATCCGCGTGAGTCGCCTCATCAACCGCATTGCGTGAAACGCGTGCCGCATCGCTCACTTGCCTACCAATCTCCGAAACCGAGGCCGATAGCTCCTCGGCGGCAGCGGCAACGGTCTGAACATTGGAACTTGCTTGTTCTGACGCGGCTGCGACAGCATTGGCCTGGGCTGAAACCTGCCCGGATAGAGAGGACATGGTTTGAGCTGTCAGTTCCATATCGGAAGATGCGCCAGCGACATTGTCCACCACCATGGCGACACTGGACTCGAACTCCCCGGCAAGGCGCTGCATTTCCGAACGAAGCTGCTGATCAGCCCGCAGCTTGGCGTCGGCTGCCTCTTTCTCGACGCGAGATTTGTCTATGGCATTGCGTTTAAAAACCTCGACCGAACGGGCAATCTGTCCAGCCTCATCTTTTCGCTCAGTACCAAACACGGTGATTGAAACATCGCCTTGGGCAAGGCTCTGCATGACCGTGGTGATCTGGTGAATGGGCACGGAAACCGAGCGAGAAATCAGGACCGACAACACCACGCCGAGAATGATGCCAAGGCCCACGAGGCTAAAGCTGACGGTCCGATCAGCTACATAGTTAGCCTCCCCCTCCAAGAAGGAAGCGTTGGCTTCTTCTCGCTGGTAGTCCATCAGTTTGCGGAGGGGGGTGGCGGCCTTGCGAAACTGCTCAGTTCCCGGTCCCAGCAAATCGCTACGCGCACCTTCCAGGTCACCGGCAGAGATGCGGTCCCAATTGGCAGTCAGGTAGCCGCGATATGACTTGAACCCAGCCTCAGCGTCCCGAGCCAGGGCCGCCTCTTGAGCAGTCATCTTGGAAGATGTATAGCTCGCCCACGCCTTGTCCAGATCACTCATCTGCTTTTTGAACTCGTCCCTCAGCGCCGCCACCTTGGCAGAGTCGCGTTCCACCGTGGCAGTGACCGTCCGTATGCGGATGCGGTGAAGGGCGTCGACGACCCCGGAAAGGTCGCTAAGCGCCGTGGTGGTATCCTGGGCGACCCCTTTGAAGCTGTCGTGCATTCGGCTCAACCCGTGAACGCCGAACCCACTGGTGGCGATCAAGATCGTCAGCATAATGGCGGTCAGGGCGGTCAGTCGCCGAGCAATGTTCCAGTGGAAAGCCATCACATCCCCCAGGGAAGCCACATTGAAAATGTAGGGCAATTTTATCTAGAATAATTCCTATCACTAATGTAGCTGATGTAAATGGGGGCGGGAAGAGGTGAGGCTCACGGCTACCCACCGTGCGGATGGGTTTGAAGGGCTGAACATGGCACATCAGCGACATTTCCAGCAGTCACCCCAATGACCGCTTTCGAGCGGTGCGTGTGAGCTATTGGATAACCGCATGGGGCGCAAAGCGGTCGGAGCCGTGTGTACGGGACCTGCGGGAAGATAAAGGCAGTTCAACCCATCCGAACAAGGGCCGTGCAGAAAACAACATGTCATCAACTTGATCAACTGGCCCAAAACAATTCAAATCGCCATACTGATTGGATTGAAACAGCGCGTGAATTTCATCATGACAACCCGGAAAATTTTTTCTCAACTTTCACTCGGGCCAACCCTTTCAAACCATCTGATCGCGGTCCAGTTCACCGAGAACCCTGCCGCAAGCTTTGGTACCGTTACGGCCATTGGGGCCGTGGTCCAGATTCCTCGCACAACGTCGGCGGCATCCACCTATATGACCGTGCGCCAGGCAGCTGACGAGCTCCAGGTCCAGCGCAAAACCGTTTACGAATGGATCAAGTCTGGCCTTGTGCGGGCTGGAATCTTGCCCGGCGGAACCGAATACCGGATCCACCGCAACGACTGGCTCATCTTCCTGGATCGCTTGTTTACCCAGGGTGTCCGGCCGTCAGTTCGGCAGCCTTCGAATCCTCCTTGCGCCATCATCGAGGAAGGTCGTGGTTCCTCCCCTCGCCCGCAGCTCAAGCCCGATTTCTTCACCCTGGGGGCTGATGGCCGCAAGGTTGGAAAGGGCCTCTAGCAGATTCCAGGACATTTTTTGTCCTGAAATCTGTCCTGAAATCTGATTCATGCTACAATGGCGCCTTCACTTCTTGATGGAGGTCCGCCATGGGACGAGCATCGAAGCCACCGCGGCTCGTACTACGGGGAGCCAGCTGGTACATCGTCGATGAAGGCCAGAAGATCGCCTGCGGCACCCGGGACGAAGGCGAGGCTCGGCGTGCGCTGGCTCAGTACGAAGCTGGCAAGGCAACAGCCGCCCATCGCGTAAAAGCTGGCATTCCGTCGGCAAGCGCAGATGTGCTGATCAAGCACATCCTTGAGGGATATGAGGTCAGCCGCCTTAAGGAATTGAAGAAGAAGAAAAATCGCGCGGTTTATGGCGAGACCCGAATCGCCCTTCTGAAGCAAGGGATAGACGAAGCCGAAGCGCATACGCAGGCCAACTTGGCCTCCAAACGGGCTGAAGCCGAAATTACCACCATCGGCAATGATCGCTTCGTCATGAAGCATTTGAAGGAATATTTTGGCCCATTGCGGCCTAGCCACATCAGCCAATCAGTGGTCGAGGAATACGCCATTCGCCGTAGGGACGCCGGCATCTCCCGGAGATCCACCGGCCAAGTTATCCGCAGAATTGCTGACGCAACTATTGAAAAAGAATTGGTGATCCTGCGCGCTGCCTTGCGCTGGGCCGAAAAAGATGACCGCAACCGTTGGCTTGGAGGTGTTGAAGCCCCGGCCTTCACCATGCCTGTGTCTGGTGCCCGGGCCCGGATCCGGTGGTTGACCAAAACCGAAGCGGCCACGCTGATCGCCAGTTGCCACCTGCCCCATATCCGGTTGTTTTTTCGTATTGCTTTGGCGACTGGCGCCAGGAAGGAAGCAATCGAACAACTGCGCTGGGATCAGATCGATTTCGATCGGAACCTCATCGACTTCGGCCAAGTCGCAGCTGACAACAATAAGAAGCGCCCGCTGATTCAGATGACACCGGAACTGCGACGTGAATTGTGGAATGCCAAGCAGGTTGCCTGTTCAAACTATGTCATCGAATTCCGTGGGCGGCAGGCTGGAAACGTGAAGAAATCCGTGCGCGCCGCCATCGAAAAGGCTGGCCTGAAGAGCGTTGATCCCTCCGAAGACGTGGTTGGCCACATTATGAAGCACACCTTCGTCTCGTGGATGGCCCAGAGCGGCAAGGCATTCGAAGATATCGCTTTGATCCTCAATACGTCCGCCGCAACGCTGAGACGTACTTATGCCCATGCCGACCTGACTGCGGCGGCCGACGTCGCCGATGCAGTGGCCTTGGATGAGCATATTCAGCGGATCGACTGGCAGCCCACTACCGCCCTCCTCCTGTCCAAGGAAGCGGCCGCCTGACATCACCCTTGTCCGGAAATCCAGGAATATCCGACTGATTGAATCAGGACAATTGTCCCGAAACCAGGTAAACACACGGCTCTAAACTGCACTCTCCGGTCATCGCAAAAAAACGTAAGGGATTGAAGTTACAATCTATCGCCGCCTTCACACGGGAGGGGTCGCAAGTTCAATCCTTGCATCGCCCACCATCTACCTCTTGATTTTCAGAAATCTCAAGACGCGATGACACGCCGGTTGGTGCTGCGGCCTTTGGCCTTGCCGCCCGTTCGACGAATGACTTCATTCGACGGGCGGGACCAGTCGTGACATCATCAAAGTCGGCGGCGCCTTCCGCGGTGGAAAGATGAATCTCAAACAGCTCGAATACTTCGTCCGGGTCGCCGAACTGGGCAGTTTCAGCAAGGCGGCGATGATCATCAACATCGCCCAGCCCGCGCTGTCGCGCCAAGTGCGCCTGCTGGAAACCGACTTGAACGCCACTCTGCTGACCCGCACCGGGCGCGGCGTGGTGCTGACCGAGGTGGGACAGCGCCTGTTCGATCACAGCATCGGTATCCTGCAATTGGTGGCCCGCGCCACCGAGGACATCGAGTCCACCCGCGATGAACCGGCCGGACGCATCGTCATCGGCCTGCCGCCCAGTATCGGACGCCGCCTGACCCTGCCGCTGGTGGAGGGTTTCCGCCGCACCTTGCCCAAGGCGCGCCTGGCCATCGTCGAAGGGCTATCCACCCATCTCACCGAATGGATCGCCACCGGGCGGGTCGATATGGGCCTTGTCCACAATCCCGAGCCCAATCCCGCCATCGAAGCAACCCCCGTGCTGGACGAGGCGCTGGGCCTGATCAGCCCCGCCGCGCCGGGCGAAGCCCTGCCGCTGTCGCTGGCGGATCTGGTCGGCTTCCCGCTGATCCTGCCCGAGCGCACCCATTCCATGCGCAAGCTGCTGGAGACGCAGGCGGCCTTCGCCGACCTCAAGCTGAACGTGGTGTTGGAAGTCTCCGCCGTGCCGTCCATTCTCGATCTCGTCACGGCCGGCTATGGCCATGCCGTCCTGACCGAGACCGCTTTGGCCGCCTCGGGGCGGCCGAACGACTTCCGCCTGCGCCCGCTGGTCAAACCCAGCCTGACCAGCACCTTGTTCCTGGCCCAATCGGCGCAAAAGCCCATCACCCCCCTGGGCCGCCGGGCCATGCGCCTGCTGCGCGATCTGGTGGCCGCGGCCGGTGAAGGCGCGCGTGGCGGCCATAGCAAATTGCGATAGCTGATAGTGGCGGCGGGGGGCTAACTCGGACCCGATGAATTTGCCACTATGGCAGCGTCGAATGCTGGGAGGCCGACAGTGCAAACCCCGATCCCCTGCCTGTTCATGCGCGGCGGCACTTCGCGAGGGCCGTTCTTCCTGGAGTCCGACCTGCCCGCCGACACCGCGCTGCGCGACCGCGTGCTGCTGGCGGTCATGGGCTCGCCCGACCGGCGCCAGATCGACGGAATGGGCGGCGCCCATCCGCTGACCAGCAAGGTGGGCATCGTGCGCAAGAGTGCTGCGCCGGGGGTCGATCTCGATTTCCTGTTCGCCCAATTGCAGCCCGACAAGGATACGGTCGACACCACCCCCAACTGCGGCAACATGCTGGCCGCCGTGGTGCCCTTCGCCCTGGAACGCGGCATCGTCGCGGCGCAAGGCGAGACCACGACGCTCCGCGTGCTGACGCTGAACACCGACATGCAGTGCGACATCACGGTGCGCACCCCCGGCGGCCGCGTCGCCTATGAGGGAGACGCCAGGATCGACGGCGTGCCCGGCACGTCTTCGCCCATCACCATCAATTTTCTCGATACCGCCGGGTCCGTCTGTTCCGGCCTGCTGCCCACCGGCAATGTCCGCGACGACATGGACGGGCTGGCGGTCACCTGTATCGACAACGGCATGCCCATGGTCCTGTTCCGCGCCGCCGACATGGGCCGCACCGGCTCCGAGAGCGTGGAACAGATGAACGCCGACACCGCGCTGAAGACCAGGATCGAGGCGCTGCGCCTCAAGGCGGGCCATCGGATGGGCCTGGGCGACGTGACGGACAAGAACTACCCCAAGATGTGCCTGATCGCGCCGCCGCTGGCAGGCGGCGCCATCGGCACCCGTTGCTTCATCCCCCATGTCTGCCACGATTCCATCGGCGTGCTGGCCGCCGTCACGGTGGCGACCGCCTGCGCCCTGGACGGCTCGGTGGCCGACGGCATCGCCGTGATGCCGGAAGGCTTGGTCAAGACCGTCGCCGTCGAGCACCCCTCGGGCGAGTTCAGCGTCGAACTCGGCCTCGACCCCGCCAATCCGCAGGCCGTGACCCGCGCCGCCCTGCTGCGCACCGCCCGCCTGTTGATGCGCGGCGAGGTCATGGTTCCCGCCTCCGTCTGGGAAGGACATCGCGCATGATCATCGACATCCACGGCCACTACACCACCGCACCCAAGGCGCTGGAAGACTGGCGCAACCGCCAGATCGCCGCCCTCAAGGATCCGTCCCAGGCCCCCAAGGCCTCGGAGCTGAAGATCAGCGACGACGAGCTGCGCGAAACCATCGAGACCAACCAGTTGGCCAAGATGAAGGAGCGCGGTTCCGACCTCACCATCTTCAGCCCGCGCGCCAGCTTCATGGCCCACCATGTCGGCGATTTCCAGACCAGTTCCACCTGGGCCGCCATCTGCAACGAGCTGTGCGCCCGGGTGGCGGGGTTGTTCCCCGACAATTTCATCGGCGCCGCCATGCTGCCGCAATCGCCCGGCGTCTCCCCTGAGACTTGCGTCGCCGAGATCGACAAATGCGTCAGGGAGTACGGCTTCGTCGGCATCAACCTCAATCCCGATCCGTCCGGCGGCCACTGGACCTCGCCGCCGCTGTCGGACCGTCACTGGTATCCCATCTACGAGAAGATGGTGGAATACGGCCTGCCCGCCATGATCCACGTCTCGACCTCGTGCAACGCCTGTTTCCATACCACCGGCGCCCATTACCTGAACGCCGATACCACCGCCTTCATGCAATGCCTGACCTCGGACCTGTTCAAGGACTTCCCCACCCTGAAATTCGTCATCCCCCATGGCGGCGGCGCGGTGCCCTATCACTGGGGCCGCTTCCGGGGACTGGCGCAGGAGCTGAAGAAGCCGCTGTTGCGCGAGCATCTCTTGAACAACATCTTCTTCGACACCTGCGTCTACCACCAGCCTGGCATCGACCTGCTGACCAAGGTGATCCCGGTGGACAACATCCTGTTCGCCTCGGAGATGATCGGCGCCGTGCGCGGCATCGACCCCGAGACCGGGCATTATTACGACGACACCAAGCGCTATATCGAAGCGACCCTGAACCTGTCGGCGGAAGACCGCTTCAAGGTCTATGAGGGCAATGCGCGCAGGGTCTATCCCCGCCTGGATGCGGCGCTGAAGGCCAAGGGGCTCTGACCGACGAGCCTAAAGCGAGGAGTTGCGGCCAAGGGCCGGCGCGCCACGTGGCGCGGGAGCCAAGGGTTTCGGAGAAACCCGCCCGGCGATTGAGGGACAAGAGAATGAGCACAATCATGAACGACCTCGGCATCGTCAAACGGAATATCACCCGGGCCGACAAGGCCGCCGTCGAGAAGTTGTCGCGCTTCGGTGTCGCCACCATCCACGAAGCCATGGGCCGGGTCGGCCTGATGAAGCCCTATATGCGGCCCATCTATACCGGCGCCCATGTCTGCGGCACCGCCGTCACCGTGCTTTTGCATCCCGGCGACAACTGGATGATGCATGTGGCGGCCGAGCAGTTGCAGCCCGGCGACGTGGTCATCGCCGCCGTCACCGCCGAGTGCACCGACGGCTTCTTCGGCGACCTGCTAGCCACCTCGTTCCGGGCGCGGGGCGCCCTGGGCCTGATCATCGACGCCGGGGTGCGCGACGTGAAGGATCTGACCGAGATGAATTTCCCGGTGTTCTCCAAGGCCATCAGCGCCAAGGGCACCATCAAGGCGACATTGGGCTCGGTGAATATCCCGGTGGTCTGCGCCGGGGCCGTGGTCAATCCCGGCGATGTGGTGGTGGCCGATGACGACGGGGTGGTGGTGGTTCCCGCCGCCGTGGCGCAAGCCGCCGCCGACGCCGCCGAGGCCCGCGAGAACAACGAGACCTCCAAGCGCAGGCGCCTCGCCGCCGGTGAACTGGGACTCGACATGTACGACATGCGCCCGGCCCTGGCCAAGGCGGGGCTGAAATATGTGGACTGACGCGCCCATCCGCGCCGTCGGCCTCGTCGGTTATGGCGAGGTGGGACGCATCCTCGCCGAGGATCTGCGCGCCCAGGGCGTCGCGGCCGTGCTGGCCTTCGATATCAAGAACGATACCGCCTTGCGCGACCATGCCACCCGGCACGGCGTCGAGCTGGCCGCCAGCCATGCCGAACTGGCGGCGGGCGCCGATCTGGTGATCTCGGCGGTCACCGCCAGCCAGGCGGTGCCGGTGGCCCAGGCCTGCGCCCCCGGATTGCGCGACGGCGCCTGGTTCCTGGATTTCAATTCCGCCTCGCCCGGCGCCAAGATCAAGGCGGGCGCCATCGTCCATGGCGCGGGCGGCCGCTATGTGGAAGGCGCGGTGATGACCTCGGTGCCGCCCCATCGCATCCGGGTGCCGCTGCTGCTGGGCGGTCCCCATGCCACCGAACTGGCCCCCACCCTCGCCGCCCTGGGCTTCAAGCCCTCGGTCGCCAGCCCGACCCTGGGCGTCGCCTCGGCCACCAAGATGTGCCGTTCCGTGATGATCAAAGGCTTGGAGGCCATGGTGATCGAGAGCTTCACCGCGGCCCGCGCCCATGGCGTCGAGGATGCGGTGATCGCCTCCCTTTACGAGACCTTCCCCGGCATGGATTGGGAAAAGCTGGGGGCCTATTTCTTCCAGCGCGTCATCCAGCACGGCCGCCGCCGCGCCGAGGAAGTGCGCGAAGTGGCCGAAACCGTGCGCGAGGCCGGACTGCCCCCGTGGTCGGCCCAAGGGACGGCGGACCGTCAGGCCTGGGTCGCCGATCTGGCCGATGCCGGAGTGTTTGGCGCCAAGGACGCTCCCGGTTTTGCCCGCAGCGAGGACTGGCGCGCCGAAGCCGACCGCGTCCTGGCCGCCGTAAACGCGAAGGAGCCGTCATGAGCTTTGAAAAGACTCCCGGCTGGCTGGACTGGTATGCCGGTCCCTCGATTCCGGCCTTCAAGCTGCCCCCTGGCGCGGTGGACGCCCATTGCCACGTCTTCGGCCCCGGCGCCGAATTCCCCTATGCGCCGGAACGCAAATACACCCCCTGCGACGCCTCCAAGCATCAGCTTTACGCGCTGCGCGACCATCTGGGCTTCGCCCGCAATGTGGTGGTCCAGGCCACCTGCCACGGCGCCGACAACCGCGCCATGGTGGATGCGCTGATCCATTCCGGCGGCAAGGCGCGCGGAATCGCCACCGTGCGGCGCTCGGTGACCGACGGTGAATTGCGGGCGATGCACGAGGCCGGGGTGCGCGGTGTCCGCTTCAACTTCGTCAAACGGCTGGTGGACTTCACCCCCAAGGACGAGTTGATGGAAATCGCGTCGCGCATCGCGCCGCTGGGCTGGCATGTGGTGATCTATTTCGAGGCGGTGGACCTGCCCGAGCTGTGGGACTTCTTCACCGCCCTGCCCACCACCATCGTGGTCGACCATATGGGCCGCCCCGACGTGTCCAAGCCGGTGGACGGGCCGGAATTCCAGCTTTTCGTCAAGTTCATGCGCGATTACCCCAATGTGTGGAGCAAGGTCAGCTGCCCCGAGCGGCTGTCGCTGTCCGGCCCCAAGGCGTTGGGCGGCGAGCGCGCCGCCTATGCCGACGTGGTGCCCTTCGCCAAGGCCATCGTCGAGACCTTCCCCGACCGGGTGCTGTGGGGCACCGACTGGCCGCATCCCAATCTGAAGGATCACATGCCCGACGACGGGCTGCTGGTGGACTTCATCCCCCATATCGCCGCGACGCCCGAGCTTCGGCGCAAGCTGCTGGTGGACAATCCCATGCGGCTTTATTGGCCGGAGGAGGTCTGAGGTGGCCCTGAACAAGCCCTATCGGGATATCCCCGGCACCACCATCTTCGATGCTGAGCAATCGCGGCGGGGCTATCACCTCAACCAGTTCTGCATGTCGCTGATGACCGCCGACAACCGCGCCCGCTTCAAAGCCGATGAGCGCGGCTATCTCGACCAGTGGCCCATGAGCGAGGAGCAGAAGCAGGCGGTGCTGGCCCGCGACCTCAACCGCTGCATCGCGCTTGGCGGCAACATCTATTTCCTCGCCAAGATCGGCGCCACCGACGGCAAGTCGTTCCAGCAGATGGCGGGATCCATGACCGGCATGAGCGAGGAGGAATACCGCGACATGATGATCGGCGGCGGCCGCTCCATCGAGGGCAACCGCTTCATCGGCGAGGACGGCGATGCCCAGGCCCATCGTCAACCTCAAGGCAAGGGGCGAAGCTGAGCCATGGCCCGCATCACCGCCAGCGTCTATACCTCCCATGTGCCCGCCATCGGCGCCGCCCTCGACCTCGGCAAGAGCGCCGAGCCCTACTGGCGGCCGGTGTTCCAGGGCTATGAGCCGTCAAAGGCCTGGATGCGGGCCAACACGCCCGACGTGATCGTCCTGGTCTATAACGACCACGCCACCGCCTTCAGCCTGGACCTGATCCCCACCTTCGCCATCGGCTGCGCCGCCCAGTTCAAACCGGCCGACGAAGGCTGGGGACCGCGCCCGGTGCCTATGGTCCAGGGCCACCCGGAACTGGCCGCCCATATGGCCCAGTCGGTGATCCAGGACGATTTCGACCTCGCCATCGCCAACAAATTGGATGTGGATCACGGGCTGACGGTGCCGCTGTCGCTGATGTTCGGCCAACCGGATGCCTGGCCCTGCCCCGTCATTCCCTTCGCGGTCAATGTGGTGCAGTACCCGGTGCCGTCGGGGCGGCGCTGCCTCGCCCTGGGCCAAGCCATCCGCAAGGCGGTCGAATCCTTCGATGCGCCGCTGAACGTGCAGGTCTGGGGCACCGGCGGCATGAGCCATCAGTTGCAAGGCCCCCGCGCCGGTCTCATCAACCGCGACTTCGATACCGCCTTCCTCGACCAGCTGATCGCCGATCCCGAGACCCTGTCCCGCAAGCCCCACATCGATTATGTGCGCGAGGCCGGTTCCGAGGGCATCGAGCTGGTCATGTGGCTGATCGCCCGCGGCGCCATGAGCGAGCGAGCGCCGCGCGTCGTCCATCGTTTCTACCATGTGCCCGCCAGCAACACCGCCGTCGGCCATCTGATCCTGGAGAACTCATGAGCAAGCCCATCACCGTGGCGCTGGTCGGCGCCGGAGCTTTCGGCATCAAGCATCTGGACGCCCTCAAGCTGATCGATGGGGTGCGGGTGGTGTCCCTGGTCAGCCGGGCCGAGGACAAGCCCGAGGAGGTCGCGGCCAAATACGGCATCGGCCATGTGGGCCATGATTTGGCCGATGCCCTGGCGCTGAAGGAGGTTGACGCCGTTATCCTGTGCACCCCCACCCAGCTCCACGCCGGTCAGGCCCAGGCCTGCCTTGCGGCGGGCAAGCATGTCATGGTGGAAATCCCCCTGGCCGACAATCTGGCCGACGCCGAGGCGGTGGTCGCGCTTCAGAAGAAGACCGGCCTCGTCGCCATGTGCGGCCATACCCGCCGCTTCAACCCCAGCCATCAGTGGGTCCACAACAAGATCAAGGGTGGAGGCTTCAACATCCAGCAGATGGATGTGCAGACCTATTTCTTCCGCCGCACCAACATCAACGCCCTGGGCCAGCCGCGCTGCTGGACCGACCATCTGCTGTGGCACCACGCCGCCCATACGGTGGATCTGTTCGCCTATCAGACCGGCGGCGAGATCGTCGCCGCCAACGCGCTGCAAGGCCCGATCCACCCCGAACTGGGCATCGCCATGGATCTGTCCATCCAGTTGAAGAGCAGCACCGGCGCCATCTGCACCCTGTCGCTGTCCTTCAACAACGACGGGCCGCTGGGCACCTTCTTCCGCTATATCGGCGACACCGGCACCTATATCGCCCGCTACGACGACCTGTTCGACGGCAAGGATGCGGCCATCGACGTCACCAAGGTGGACGTCTCCATGAACGGCATCGAGCTGCAGGATCGCGAGTTCATCGCCGCCATCCGCGAGGGCCGCGAGCCCAATGCCAGCGTCGCCAAGGTGCTGCCGTGCTACCGCACCCTGCATGTCCTCGAACAGCAGTTGACATAGGCCCGTCATGCAACAGCGCCGCATCGGACCGTTCGACGTTTCCGCCCTGGGCTTGGGATGCATGAATCTCAGCCATGCCTACGGCACGCCCCCCTCCCCCGAGGCGGCCGAGGCGCTGCTGCTGCGCGCCCTGGACCATGGCGTCACCCTCTTCGACACCGCCGCCCTGTACGGCTTCGGAGCCAACGAGACCCTGGTGGGCCGCGTATTGAAGCCGCACCGTTCCAAGATCGTGCTGGCCAGCAAATGCGGCATGACCGGAATCGACGGCAAGCGGGTCATCGACGGCCGTCCCGAGACCATCAAGCGCACCTGCGACGAGAGCTTGAAGCGCCTGCAAACCGAGGTCATCGACCTCTACTACCTGCACCGCTGGGACAAGCAGGTGGCCATCGAGGACAGCGTCGGCGCCCTGGCCGATCTGGTCACGGCGGGCAAGATCAGGGCCATCGGCCTGTCGGAAGTCTCGGCCGCCACCCTGCGGCGCGCCCATGCGGTCCATCCCATCGCCGCCCTGCAGACGGAATATTCCCTGTGGACCCGCAATCCCGAGATCGCGGTGCTGGATGCCTGCCGCGACCTGGGTGTCGCCTTCGTCGCCTTCAGCCCGCTGGCCCGCGCCTTCCTGGCCGACGGTCTGCACGACCCCGAGACGGAGCTGGAGGCCAAGGACATCCGCCGCCAGATGCCGCGCTTCGAGCCCGCCAATTACCGGCGCAACCTCGCCTTGCTGGATGAATACCGCCGCATGGCCGCCGAGATGGGGTGCAGCCCGGCCCAATTGGCCTTGGCTTGGTTGCTGGCCAAGGGCAGCGACATCATTCCCATACCGGGCACCCGTTCGCCCGACCATCTCGACGACAATCTTGGCAGCCTGGCGGTAAGGCTTGAAGAGGCGACGATCCGGACACTGGACGCCCTCATCAATCAGAAGACGGTCACAGGGCCGCGATACAACGCGGCGACCCAACAAGAAATCGACACCGAAGAATTCTAATTCGAACAACTGGAGGAGCGTCATGACCACCGGAAAGCAAAAGCGGGTGATCCCCGGCACCACCATCTTCGACGGCGATCAGGCCCGCAAGGGCTATGCGCTGAACAAGATGTGCTACTCGTTCAACTCCGAGGAAAACCGTCAGGCCTTCCTGGCCGACCGCGACGGCTATTGCGCCAAGTTCGGCCTGAACGAACAGCAGAAGAAGGCCGTCTTCGACCTCAATGTGCTCGACATGATCGCGGCCGGGGGCAACGCCTATTTCCTGGCCAAGCTGGGCGGCATCTACAAGCTGGACATGCAGGATATCGGCGCCCAGCAGACCGGAATGACCAAGGAGGCCTTCCAGGCCAAACTCATCGCAGCGGGGAAAAACTGATGGCCAGGATCGTCGGCGGCATCAACGTCACCCATGTGCCCTATATCGGGCGCGCCATCGCCAACAACCTTCAGCAGGATGCCTATTGGAAGCCGTTCTTCGACGGGTTCCCGCCGGTCCGCGACTGGCTGGCCAAGGTCAAGCCCGACGTGGCGGTGGTGGTCTACAACGACCACGGATTGAACTTCTTCCTCGATAAGATGCCGACCTTCGCGGTGGGCGCCGCGCCCCAATACCAGAACGCCGACGAAGGCTGGGGCATTCCCACCTTGCCGCCCTACACGGGCGATCAGGATCTGTCGTGGCACATGATCGAATCGCTGATCGAGGACGAATTCGACATCACCACCTGCCAGGAAATGCTGGTGGATCACGCCTTCACCCTGCCGCTGGAACTGCTGTGGCCCAATCAGAAGCAGTGCCCGGTGCGCACGGTGCCGGTCTGCGTCAACACGGTGCAGTTCCCGCTGCCGACGGCGGCGCGCTGCTTCAATTTCGGACGCGCCATCGGCAAGGCCATCGAGTCCTGGGATTCCGACGCCCGCGTGGTGGTGATCGGCACCGGCGGCCTGTCCCATCAGTTGGACGGACAACGGGCCGGTTTCATCAACAAGGAATTCGACCTGATGTTCATGGACAAGCTGGTGACCGACCCGCTGTGGGTGACCCGCTATTCCGTTCCCGATCTGGTGGAACTGACCGGCACCCAGGGGGTCGAACTGCTGAATTGGCTGACCACCCGGGGCGCGCTTGGGGGCGAAGTAACCAAGGTTCACGCCAACTACCATATCCCCATCTCCAACACCGCCTCCGGCCTGCTGGCCATGGAAGTGGTGTGACCAACAAGCGAGGACGCATCATGAGAGTCCAAGTCGCCATCATCGGAGCAGGTCCATCGGGACTTATTCTGGGCCAGCTCCTGCACAAAGCCGGAATCGAGGCCATCATCCTCGAAGCCCACACGCCGGACTATGTGCTGGGCCGCATCCGGGCCGGGGTGCTCGAGCAGGTGGCGGTCGACCTGCTCGACGAGGCGGGAGTCGGCGCGCGCATGCACGCCGAGGGCTTGGCCCACAACGGCATCGAACTGCTGATCGGCGGCACCCGCCACCGCATCGACCTGCACGGCCTGACCGGCGGCAAGCAGGTGATGGTCTATGGCCAGACCGAATTGACCCGCGACCTGATGGACGCCCGCAAGGCGGCGGGCCTTGCCACGGTCTACGAGGCCAAGGAGGTCGCCGTCGCGGATTTCGACACCGACCATCCCCGTGTCAGCTATCTCAAAGACGGACTCCGCCACGAGGTCCAATGCGACGTCATCGCCGGTTGCGACGGCTTCCACGGTGTCTGCCGCGCCAGCGTGCCCAAGACCGCCATCACCAATTTCGAGCGGGTCTACCCGTTCGGTTGGCTGGGGCTGTTGTCCGATACGCCGCCGGTGGCCGAGGAACTGATCTACGCCACCCACGAACGCGGCTTCGCGCTGTGCAGCATGCGCTCGCGCACGCGGTCGCGCTATTACCTGCAATGCGCCCTGACCGAGAAGGTCGAGGAGTGGTCGGACGACCGCTTCTGGGACGAATTACGCCGTCGTCTCGACCCGCAAGCGGCGGCGGATCTGGTCACCGGCAAGTCTTTGGAAAAAAGCATCGCGCCGCTACGCAGTTTCGTGGCGGAACCCATGCGGTTCGGCCGCCTGTTCCTGGCGGGCGACGCCGCCCATATCGTGCCGCCCACCGGGGCCAAGGGATTGAACCTGGCGGCATCGGACGTGCGCTATCTTGCCCGGGCCTTCATCGAGTTCTTCGGCGGCAGCACGGCGGGAATCGACCACTATTCGGCCCGCTGCCTGCGGCGCATTTGGAAGGCGGAGCGGTTCTCGTGGTGGATGACCAATCTGCTGCACCGCTTCCCCGACACCAATCCCTTCGAGCAACGGGCACTCGAAGCCGAACTGGATTATGTCATCGCCTCCCATGCCGGGCGGACGACGCTGGCGGAGAATTACGTGGGATTGCCGTTCGAGGACTGATCGCGGCTACTTATCTTTTTCCGCATAGGGATTCTTGCCGCCGCGCACGAACAGGCGGATCGGCACGCCGGGCAGCTTGAAGGCTTCGCGCAAGCCATTGATCAGGTAGCGGACATAGGATTCCGGCAACTGGTCGGGCTTGGTCGCGAACAGCACGAAGGTCGGCGGCCGCGCCTTGGCCTGGGTCATGTAGCGGATCTTGTAGCGCCGACCGCCCGGCAGGGCTGGCGGCGGATGCCGGTCGATGACCTCTTCCAGCCAGCGGTTCAACCCGGCGGTGGGAATGCGCTTGTTCCAGGTATCCCAGGTCTCGATCACCGCGTCCATCAGCCGGTCGACACCGCGCCCCGTCAGGGCGGACAGGGTGACGGTGGTGATTCCCTTGGCCTGGGGCAGCGAAGTCTCCAGCCGGTCGCGCAGGCGCTTCAGCGCCGTCTGGGGGTCGTCCACCACATCCCATTTGTTGATGGCGATGACCAGGGCGCGGCCCTCCTCCACCACCAGACGGGCGATGGTCAGATCCTGCTTGTCGAGAATGGCGGCGGCATCCATCACCAGCACCACAACTTCGGAGCGACGGATGGATTCGATGGTGTTGCTGACCGACAGCTTTTCGATGGCGTCGCTGATCTGGGCCTTCTTGCGCAGCCCGGCGGTATCGACCAGCTTGACCGGGCGGTCGCGATGCAGCCATTCCACCGCGATGGCGTCGCGGGTCAGCCCGGCTTCCGGCCCGGTCAGCAGACGATCCTGCCCCAGCAACTGGTTACCCAGAGTCGACTTTCCCACATTGGGACGCCCCACGATGACCATGGTCAGCGGGCGGCCTGGATCGGGTTCGGCGTCATCGGCCTCGGGTACCGGTTCGGCGAAGAAGTCGTCGTCCTCGTCCTCGTCGTCCAGGGCACCGGCCTTCTCGGCATAAGGACGCAGAGCCTCGAACAGCTCGTACATGCCCTCGCCGTGCTCGGCCGAGACCGGCACCGGTTCGCCCATGCCGAGGCCGTAGGACTCGTAGAGGCCGGGCGCGCCCGCCTTGCCTTCGCATTTATTGGCCACCAGGATCACCGGGGTCGGCAGGCGGCGAAGATGGTCGGCGAAATGACGGTCCAGCGGCGTGACGCCCGCCCTGGAATCGATCAGCAGCAGGGCCACGTCGGCCTCGCCCACCGCCAGATCGGTCTGGCGGCGCATGCGGGCCTCGATGCTGTCGCCGCCCTCGTCCTCGAAACCGGCGGTATCGACCACGTGGAAGTCCATTCCCATAAGGCTGGCGCGCCCCTCGCGGCGGTCGCGGGTGACACCGGGAAGGTCGTGCACGATGGCGAGCTTGCGGCCCACCAGTCGATTGAACAGGGTGGACTTGCCCACATTGGGGCGGCCGATGATGGCGACGGTGAACGGCATGAGGTTTTGCTTAGCCCCCGAAACCGGGGTGCTCCTTTTAACGATAAGCGACGAGGTCGGCGTCGTCGGTCAGGAAATACAGGGTGCCGTTGGCCACGATGGGAGAGATGCTGACCCCGTCGGGGGCTTCCTCCCAGCCCAGCATATCGCCGGAATAGGGCGACAGCGACACCAGCTTGCCGTCGGATGAGCCCACGATCAGACGATCCGAGGCCAGCACCGGACCGGACCACAGGATACGGCCTTCCTTGTCCTTGGGCTTTTGCCAGCTCTGCATCTGGGTCACCCAATTGATGCGGCCGGTCTTGGCCTCCAGCGCCACCACTTCGTTGTTGTTGGTGATGAGAAAGAGGTAATCACCGCCGATCCACGGGCTTTGAACCCCGCCGATTTCCTTTTCCCACAGCCGCCGCCCGGTCCGCAGGTCAAGGCAGACCATCAGGTCGCCGTTGCCGATGGCATAGACACGGCCGCGATCGATCACGGGACGGCCGCGAATATCCATCAGGGCGCCCACATTCTCGGTGCGGCGAATGGTGATCAGCGAGTCCTGCCAAATGACGCCGCCGTTTTCCACCTTCAGGGCGAACAGCTCGCCCGAGGTATAGGGCACCACCACCACATTGCCGTCCACCGCCGGAGAGTTGCCCGCCAGCAGTCCGGTGACTTCGGAGATGCCGGAATGGGTCCACAGCAGGCTGCCATCCTCGGCGGCCAGGGCATGGGTCTGGTTGTCCACCGTCACGGCGAAGACGCGGCCGCCGCGAACGGTAGGAGCGCCGCGCATGGGGCCCGACACCGACTGACGCCAGTCGATCTTGCCGGTCCGCGCGTCCAGCGCCACCACCTGGGCGAAGCCAGTGGCGACGAAAACCTGTCCGTCCTCATAGGCGAGGCCGCCACTGGTATAGGAGTCGGAGGTATCCTTGGGGGTGATGTCCACCTTCCACAACCGCTTGCCGGTCCCGGCATCGAAGGCACTGACCTCGGACGAGGAATCGACGGCGAACAGCTTGCCTTCGGCCATGATGGGCTGTGCCAGCAACTTGCGGCGCTTGCCCGAACCGTCGCCGATGCTGCTGCTCCAAGCCTGGCGCAGCGAGTCAGCCACCACGGTGTGGTGCATGGCGTGGTTGGAATAGCCACCGGCCTGGGGCCAGTCGTCATTGTCCTCGGGCGGCGGCAGCACGATCTTGCCCACCGGGCCGGAAATCTCGGGCTCGGCGATCTTCTCGCGGGCGAGGATGCTGATACGCTTGCCGGGCAGCGGCGGCGGCTTGTTCTCGCCCAGCCAACTGTCGCAGGCGGACAGCGCCATCACTGCGATCAAGACTCCGACGATCCGGCGCGGCATGACGCACATCCCCATGGGTGTTCAGCTCCTGGCGCGTTGGCTGGTGGCCGCCAACATTTCGGCGGCGCGGGTCCGAAGTCCCTGCGGCGCGGCGGCATCCTCGGCGATTTTCGCGAATAGGTCGGCGGCGCGGGCATCGTCGCCGCGCTTCAATGCCGTCAGCGCCTGAATTTCACGGGCGGAATGGCGCCAGGAACTTGATTCGGCGGCCAGCGGCTCCAGCGACTTGTCCAGCGCCGCCGGATCGGCGGTATCGACCACCAGATAAGCGGCCCGGATGGTGGCCATGTCGCGATAGACCTTGTCCACGCCGGAATCGGCCGCCAAGCGCTGATAGAGCGCGGCGGCGCCCAGGAAGTCGCCCGCCTGCTGCTTCAGATCGGCCAGACGCATATCCGCCAGGGCGCGATAGCCCTTGGTTCCATCGGATTTGAGCTTTTCCAGCGTCTCGGTGGCCTCGTCCTTGCGGCCCTGTTCCGCCAGACCGGCCGCTTCCGCATAGCGCAATGACGACGCCTGACGCTGCTTGAGGTCGTAGGAGGTCCAGCCCTGCCAACCGGCCACGGCCAGCACGATGGCCACGGCACCGCCGGTGATCAGGCTGCCGTACTTCTTCCACGTCTGCTCAAGTTGTTCCTGCCTGAGGTCTTCGTCGACTTCCTTGATCAGGAGGTCGGTGGCGGCATCATCGGTCTTGTCGGTCAAGAATCACTCTCCCTCGGGCTCGGCCTACGCGGCACCCGCGCCGTAAGATAGTCCGTGCGACGCCCCTTGGCAAACAGGGGATTCGACGAAGCGTATTGACGCCGTCCAAGCGACCGGCTACCCCGGCGGACGATCCGGCCACCTTGGAGCCCGCTATGTCCTGGCCCACCCCCATCGACCTGCTTGGCGCGGCCGCCGGAATTCTGACCACCGCGTCCTTCGTACCCCAGGTGCTCAAGACCCTGCGATCCGGCCAAACCCGCGATATTTCGCTGGCCATGTGGCTGGCGTTCTGCACCGGCGTGGCTTTGTGGACGATCTACGGACTCCTGCTCGGCGCATGGCCCATCGTGGCCGCCAACATCCCTACCCTTGTCCTGGCCGGCACCATCCTGGTGCTGAAGATCCGCAACCTGCGCAAGGAGTGACTACTCCTTGCGGCCGCCGTGCAGACCGGACCATTGCACCGGATCATGCAGGAAGGAGCGGACTTCTTCCACGGCACGGCGGTCGAACTGGCCTTCTTCCTCGACCACTTCCAGCACGTCCCACCAATTGCACAGATAGCCCATGCTGACGCCGATCTCTTCCAGGCTCTTCAGGGCGCCGGGGAAGACGCCGTAGAAGAACACCACGAAGGAATGATCCACCTTGGCGCCCGCCTGGCGCAGGGCGTTGACGAAATTGACCTTGGAGGCGCCGTCCGAGGCGAGATCCTCCACCAGCACCACCCGGTCGCCGTCCTTGAAGTCGCCTTCGATCTGGGCGTTGCGGCCGAAACCCTTCGGCTTCTTGCGGATGTAGAGCATGGGCAGCGCCAGCCGGTCGGACACCCAGGCGGCATAGGGAATGCCCGCCGTCTCGCCGCCCGCGATGGCGTCGGAGGATTCGTAGCCCACCTCGCGCAGGATGGCCGCCGACATCAGCTCGCTGATCTTGGCCCGGGCGCGGGGAAACGAGATCACCTTGCGGCAATCCACATAGACCGGGCTGGCCCAGCCCGAGGTCAGGATATAGGGCTCTTCCGGGCGGAAATTGACCGCCTTGATCTCCAGCAGAATGCGCGCCGTGGTCAGCGCCGCCTGCTTCTGCTCGGGGGTACGGGAAACGGTTTGTGCCATGTTCTGAGCCCTCTCGCCTAGCCGCTCGTGGCCATCGGCCACAAAACAGTTTTTTCATCTGGGCTCTATAGGCACAATCGCGGTTTCCTGCAAGATGACAACACAAGGAATCGCAATGTCCGACGTGATCCAGACCAGCCGCGACGGCGCCATCGCCACCGTGACCCTGAACCGTCCCGACCGCATGAATGCCCTGAATCTCCCCATGTGGCGCGGACTGACCGAGGCTTTTACCGCCATCGCCGCCGACACGTCGATCCATGTGGTCATCCTGCGCGGCGCCGGTGACAAGGCCTTCGCGCCCGGCGCCGATATCGAGGAATTCGACACGCTGCGGGCCAATGCCGATCAGGCCAAGGCCTATGACGTCATCATGCGCGGCGCATTGAACGCGGTGCGCGCCTGTCCGCAGCCGGTGGTCGCCGCCATCTGGGGGCCTTGCGTCGGCGGCGCCCTGGAACTGGCCACCTGCTGCGACCTGCGCATCTCGGCCAGGTCGGGCAAGTTCGGGGTTCCCATCAACAAGATCTCGGTGGTGATGGCCTATCCCGAACTGGCGTCCATCCATCGGGTGGTCGGCCCCGCCGTGGCGCTGGAAATCCTGTTGGAAGGCCGGGTGTTCGACGCCGACGAGGCCTTCGCCAAGGGTCTGGTCAACCGGGTGGTCGAGGATGCCGCCATGGAGGCCGAGATTGCCGCCACCGCCAAGCGCATCGCCGCCGGGGCGCCGCTGGCCAATCGCTGGCACAAGGCCTTCATCGCGCGCCTGGACGATCCCAAGCCGGTCTCGGATGCGGAATTGGACGAGTGCTATCGCTTCTTGTCCACCAAGGACTATGCCGAGGGACTGGCCGCCTTTCGCGCCAAGCGCAAGCCGGTCTTCACCGCGGAATAGGGGGGGGCGAAATAGGGGGGCCTGCGGGCAGGATGCCCGCGCTCCAAAAGAGGCAAGCGGGCAGGATGCCCGCGCTCCGAACGAGGCAAGCGTGCCGGAGCGCGGGCGTCTCGCCCGCACCTCACCCCCGCACCGCGCCTTCGGTGAGGCCGACCAGGGCCTTCAACTCGGTGCGGGAATTGACGTTGCGCTTGCGCATGCGACCGGCGACGGCTTCCACCATTTGGGCCTTGCCGGGCATGCCGAACACCTGATTGAAGACGTTGCGGCCCATCACCCGATAGGCGGTGGACAGGCACACCGCCGCCTGGACCGTGGACAGCGACAGCCCGGCGAACAGTTCGGAACGAACCGTCTCGTTGACTCCGGCCAGGGCGGCGACCATCTCGCGCATCTCGTGGCCGCTGCGGCTTCCCAGCACCTCGACCGCCTTCTTGTCGGTCATGGCTTCCCACCAGAACTCTTCCTGCGGCGTCCCCGAGAAGGACTGCACCGAGGCCACCGGCATGAAGGCGCCGCCGCGACGGGCGACCACCGTGGCCGATTGGGCGGGGGCACCGACCTCGAAGCGGGGCGGCAGCGGCGGCCGCGTCGCGGGAAGCCCATGGGACGGAGGGGGCGACGACCAGCCCGAGGCGGCGGCGGTAATGGCGTCCAACAGCTCAGCCTCGCGCACGTCAAGGATGCGCGGCCCCATTTCCAACACCTTTTCCACCGGCATGGGGGCGTAATGGGGCACCAAAGGCACCTGCCAGTCGTGGATCAGGTATTCGTTCATGGCCTGATACATGCGCCCGGCCCGCGACTTCGGATCATTGGGATCGCCGCCCAAGGTCTCCTTGAAGTGACGCTTGGCATGGGTGCGCACGATCATGGCGATGATGTCGTGAACGGAACGGCCGCAGCGAAGCTGCACGAAGTCGTCGTTGACCGGACGGCCGCGCGCGTCCACCAGCAGCGAGCGGAACTGGTCGCGGTGGCGGCGGAAGATCAGGATGCAGCCGTGCAGCAGTTCCGAACTGGCCATCACGGTGTCGTAGAAGTCCGGCCCGGCGATATCGCCGAAGGCCGGGACCAGCGCGCGGAAGATTTCGGCAACCGGTCCCTTCAGCGTCTCGTTGATGAAGCGGATGGCATCGCCATGGCCAAGCACCTTATCGGTTCGGCCAACGGTCACTCTCTTCGAGGCGACGTCGTCGCGAGGCATGCCTGTTTATCCCAAATTTACTACAGACTAAGCCAGAACGCGTATGCAAACAATCGACTTTTGTTGACAAGTTGTTCACTTAAGTTACAGAGGGCGTCCGCACCAATTGATCCAGCGCCTCCTTCAGACGGGCCAGATCCACCGGCTTGGCGAGGTAGAAATCCATGCCCGCCGCGATGCAGCGCTCGGCCTCGCCCGACAGCGCATTGGCGGTCAGGGCGATGATGGGAATGTGACCACCGTCACCGGCCAGCGCCTCGGCCTCACGGATGGCGGCGGTCAGATGGAATCCGTCCATCACCGGCATGTGGCAGTCGGAGACCACGGCGGCGAAGGGCCGCTCCCGCCATGCGGCCAGGGCGGTCGCGCCATCGGGGTGAAGCTCCACCGCGTAGCCCAGTGTCCGCAATTGGCGGCAAATGACCTCCTGGTTCACCGGATGATCCTCGGCCACCAGGATGGGCGCGCCGTCCCAGGCGGGCTCTGCGGCGCTGACCGGCGGCAGCGAGGGCGCGCAGACGGCGCGGCTGACCGGCGAGGCTCGGGTGGTCCAGGCGGCGGCTTCCAGAATTTGCGTCCGGGTCAGGGGACGCCCCAGGAAACCGACGCAATGGGGCAGACGTTCAAGCGCGAACCGGTTGGCATCGCCCGAATCGACGAAGATCAGCGGCGTCGCGCCCAATGACGGCAATTGAGCGGCATCGAGCCCGGCGGTCGACAGCAGCGCCACGTCGAACGGCGCCTGGGTCGATGCCGCCTTGCTGGAAGCCGCCAAGGCCTCCCTGACGCCGGGAACCCGCACCACCGCCGCCCCAGCCCTTTCGGCCTGCTGGGCGATCAAGGCCCGCTCCTCGGTCTCGGGATCGACCACCAGCACCCGCAGACCCAGGAAGTCCGCCTTGGCCGGATATTCTCCATCCGCATCCTCCAAGGCGGCCAAAGGCAGGCTGCACCAGAAGGTGGAGCCCAGGCCCGGTTGGCTTTCGAAACCGGCGGTCCCCTCCATCAGATCCACCAAGCGCTGGGTAATGGACAGGCCCAGGCCGGTGCCGCCGAAACGCCGGGTGGTCGAGGATTCCGCCTGGGAGAAAGGCTGAAACAGCCGATCGCGAATATCCGCGGCGATCCCGATACCCGTATCGATGATCCGCAGATGCACCAATATCCGGCCATCCTCGGTCCGACCGGCCCGTTCAGCATGGATGCTGACGCGCCCCTGGGCGGTGAACTTGATGGCATTGCCGGTCAGGTTGAAGAGGATCTGGCGCAGCCGCGTCGGATCGGCCATCACCAGGGCGGGCAGCCCGGGATCGGCGAAGGCGGTCATGGTCAGTCCCTTGGCCGCCGCCGCCGGTCCCACCAGATGGACGACGCCGTCCATGAGCTGGGCCAGCGACACCGGCACCCGTTCAAGCTCCATGCGGCCCGCCTCGATCTTGGAGAAGTCCAGAACGTCGTCGATGATCCGCAACAGGGCGAGACCGGATTCGCGGGTGGTCGCGATCAGCGCGCGCTGATCCTGATCCAGGGGGGTGAGGCCGAGAAGTTCCAGCAATCCCACCACGCCATTCATGGGCGTGCGGATTTCATGGCTCATGGCGGCCAGGAACGACGATTTGGCCAGATTGGCGGATTCGGCGGCCTCCTTTGCGCTGGTCAGGGCATGGATGGCGGAATCGCGATCCCCCGTGGCGTCATGGAATTTGGCCAGCACGCGATTGAACACGGCGGCGATCTCGGCGGCCTCGGTCTCGGGCGCGGCGGCCACCGGCCGCGAAAAGGATTGAGGGAATTCGTGGGCCTCCATCTGGGCAAGCAGATCCTGAAGCGTGCGGCGCTTGGCCTCGCCTTCCCACCGCTCGGATTCCGCCTTCTCTTCCTCCAACCGACGGCGTTCCACCGAGTTTTGCTTGAACACCTCGACGGTGCGGGCCATGGCCGCCAATTCATCATCGAGGTCGCGATCCTCCACTTCCTGGGTCCAATCCCCTTCCGCTCCCGCTTCCATGGCGCCTCGCAGGCTGAGCAACGGGCCACGGATGGATTGGCCGATCATCCAGCTGATCCAGGCGCTGGCGGCCAGCAGCAGAAGGGCCGCCACGGCGCCCACGCCTCCCAAGCGCACCAGTTGCTCGTGGGAGCGTCGCTGAAGCGTCTCCTCGCGGGCGCGGCCCTGGGCGATCAGCCGGTCGATAGCGCCGGACATGGCCGCCTGACTGGCGTCGACCTCGTCGGTCAGAATGCGCGAGCGCTCCTCGAAGCCACGCGACATGGCATCGATGGCCCCGGCCAGGGTACGGGCCCGCTGCGCCAGCACCTGCAAGGCGTCGCGCTGAAGATCGTTTCCGGCCAGGCCCTGCAAGACCGGCATGGTGTCGGTCATGCGTTCCAGGCTGGCATGGGCGCCGACGGCGCGAATGGGATTTCCGTTGAAGTAAAACACGTTGATGGCGATCAGCGTTTCGACGAAGTTTTCATGCGACTTCACCAGGGCCGGTGCCAGCAGATCGCCGCTGCGCGTCCGCGCGGTGGAATTGAGAATGGCGTAAAGCCCGGACATCTCGCTGGTGGTCTGCAAGACTTGGCTTTCATAAAGTCGCGAAATGTCGGCGTTGACCGCCTTCAAGGTCTGAAACCCGCCGACGAATTTGCGCGCCGCCTCGTGCATGGCCACCGCGTCGTTGGACAAAGGATTTTCATGGGCCGTCGCGTCGCCCATGGCGACGAACAACTCCTCGGACCGGCGCATGGCCTCCTTGAGAAGATCATCGGAGGGATTGGCGAGATACTGCCGAATCAGCCCTTGCAGCCGTCCGGCATGGACGTCGATATCGGCCAGCCCGCTGGTCTGGCGCTGGACCGTGCGCAATTGGACGAGATCGCCGTTGATGACCGAGGCGGCATGCCATCCCAGCCCCCCCACCGCCAGGGCGACGAACACGTTCATGGCCACCACAAGCGGGATACGCCATGCGATGGGCAGGGATCTGATCCAGCGAATGAGCCGTTGCGTGGACATCAGAGACGGCTTCCCCTTCCCCAAGGCGCCGGGCGACGCGTCACACCCATGGTAGCCGCCCGCAGCCCAAGGGGGAAGCCATGTTGCGGGACCACCGGGCCGATCCCAACAGAAAGGGTTTCACTTGACCAAAATCAAACATTCCTCCAGCATGTTCTCCGATTTCAATTTTAGAATGGATGTGCGCGGCCATGCGCCTCACGTTGCATACCGACTACGCCATGCGGGTTTTGGTCCATGTCGGGCTGCGCAACGGCGATCTCGTCACCATTACCGAGATTGCCGATTGCTATGGCATTTCCAAGAATCATTTGACCAAGGTCGTCCATCAGTTGGGGCGCATCGGATATCTTGAGACCGTGCGCGGCAAATATGGCGGCGTCCGGCTGCTGCGGCAGCCCGACGACATCCGCCTCGGCGACTTCATCCGCGACACCGAGGAAGATTTTTCGCTGGTGCGCTGCATGCGTTGCGAATCCTCGGCCGAATGCCGCCTCAGCGGTCAGTGCATCGCCCATGACGCGCTGTCGGCCGGATTGCGGGCCTTCTTCGCGGAATTGAACCGCTATACCTTGGCCGACATGCTGGCGACCCAGCGCAGCGCCGCCGCCGCCGCCGCTGAATAAGCACAAACTAAACGGCGGGTTTCTTGGCGTCGCAATTCAGTGTATCCCTGGGACGGGGGTCTTCACTGGGGGAAAGTCATGTCCACTTCCGATATCGCTGACAACGAAAACGAACTGAGGGTCATCAACGAGTTTCTGGACGAGTTGCGCGACACCGCCAGCCAATTGCAGGTTTTGCTCGGGAACCTCCGCTCCCACAGTGTACCCGCCGACGAAGGCTTGGCGACACTCAAGCGCGAGGCGAGCAATCTGCGCAGCCACGCCCAGGGCCTCAACCTGCCCATGATCAAGCTGGTGACCCACCGGCTGGACGAATACATGGGAGATCTGAAGGCGGTCGGCAGCGCCGAGCTGGATGAAATCCAGGTGTTCGTCGACAAGATCGAGAAGCTGGCCGACGGCGAACATGTCTCGGAAACCGACGCGCCCGCCGTGGTGCGCGCCCTGCCCGCCAAGCGCTCCGCCGACATCGACTTCGGCAAGATCGAGAAGAAGAACGTCGAGATCCTGCTGGTGCTGCCGGAAAAGGCCATGTCGCGCATCGTCGAGCGCGAATTGGCCGCCTGCGGCTATCGCACATCCACCATCCGCGACGGATTCGCCGCCATCGAGACGGTGGTTCGCACCCGTCCCGACATGGTGCTGGCGTCCATGGAATTGGGGCTGCTGTCGGGCATCGACCTGGGCAATGCCCTGGCCGCCATGATGCCCACCCAGCAGATTCCGTTCGCTCTGTTCACCAGCTACGAGTGGGGCAATCCCAAGCTAAGGGGTCTGCCCGCCCGCGCGGCGGTGATCCGCAAGGGACCGCAGTTCGGCGACGATCTCGCCGAGACCCTGGCGCGGTTCGAAATCACCTGACATTCTGTCACCCGGCGGCACGCGACCGGAGATAGCCATGCTGGGTTCCCTGACCATTCTGTTGCTGTGCCAGTTGGCGGGCGAGGTCGTCGTTCGCCTGCTGGGACTGCCGCTTCCCGGCCCCGTGGTGGGGATGGTGATCCTGTTCCTGGGACTGGTGATCCGCGGGCGTGTCCCAACCACCATGGAGCAATCCGTTCGTGCCATTCTGGGTAATTTCGCCCTGCTGTTCATTCCGGCCAGCGTCGGCGTCATGGTCCATCTGGCCGCCATCTGGGCTGAAATCCTTCCCATCACGGCGGCCGTCCTGGGCAGCACCGTCGCCACCATCGTCGTCGCCGGGCGCCTGATGCAGGCCTTGAGCCGTCACAAGCGGGAAGACGCGGCATGAGCGGCGATCTGACCAGCATCTGGGTCTATCTCTCCACCTCGCCCCTGCTGGGGCTGACCTCCACCTTGCTGGCCTATCAGGCGGCCATGTGGATATTCGAGCGCGGCGGCCGTTCGCCGCTGCTCAATCCCATCCTGATTTCGGTCTCCATGATCGCCGGCTTCCTGATGGCCACCGGCACCGAGTACCGCACCTATTTCGACGGGGCGCAGTTCGTTCACTTCCTGCTGGGACCGGCGACGGTGGCCCTGGCGGTGCCGCTCTACAACCAGTTGCCCTTGCTGCGCCGTTCATGGGCGGCGGTACTGGCGGTGGTTCTGGTGGGCGCGCTGATGGCGGGTGGCAGCGCCGTGCTGATCGCCTGGGCCATGGGCGGATCGGAGAAGATCCTGCTCTCCCTGGCCGCCAAGTCGGTGACCATTCCCATCGCCATGGGCGTCACCGAACGCATCGGCGGCATTCCGTCGCTGACGGCGGTCATGGTGATGCTGACCGGGGTGTTCGGCGCCGTCACCGGTGGCTGGATCCTGGACATGGCGCGGGTGCGCGATCAGGCGGCGCGCGGCCTCGCCATGGGCATCGCCTCCCACGGCATCGGCACGGTGCGGGCGCTGCAGATGAGCGAGACGGCGGGCGCTTTCGGCGGCTTGGCCATCGGCCTGACCGGTCTGGTCACCGCCGTGCTGGTTCCCCTGATCCATAGCTGGATCAGATAGCCAGATATTTCCTGATCCCGGAGATATTCCAGCCCTTGGCGGCATCCACCAGAAGATCGCTGCTGCCCAGGCTGTCGCCCTCGATCTGCAGCAGCACCCGGTTGCCCAGGATAAGCATGATCTCGCCCGCCCGATTGGTCGCGTCCCAGCGCAACAGCGCGTCCTCGCCCCCGATCTTGACCCGGCGCATATTGGGCTGGGCCGGTGCGTTGGCGGCGAATTGCAAGGCGGCGGACGAGACCGCCGGGCTGTCCAGAATCAAGGTGGCGTTGAGACTTGCGTCATCGCGGGCATAGGCGCGGCTGACGGCAAAGCCGCCGCCCGCGCTGGCCAGCCCCTGGGTCTCAGGGGCCTCTGCCTGCCACGAGGCCAGTGGCGCGGGCAGGAACTCCGCCAGCGCCTTGCCGAGACGGCCGTGCAGATCGGCGATGACCGCTTCCAGTTCGCTAGCGGCGCGGGCGATGTCGCCCCTGGCATGGGCGGCCTTGGCGGCCTCCATGCGGGTGGCAACCGACTCCGTCGCCGTCGCCGAAAGCCCCGACAAGGCCAGAGCGGCGGCAATGCACCCCATGAACAACGCCTGACGCATGATCCCCGCCAAACCGAAACCCGATGCGTCGAGCTTTACAACGACGCGGGCGAGGCGGCAAGGTGACAGTGTGAAACCGACCGGATCCATTGCGTGAACATCGTCTTTCTCGTCCTTGTCGTCGGCTCGTTCCTGGTCTCGGCCATGGCGGAGCTGTCCGGAACCCACGGCGCCATGGAATCCCTGTCCGCCGCCGTCATCGACGCCGCCGCCGCCGCCGTTCCGCTGGTGCTGGGGCTGGTGGGGATCATGGCGCTGTTCCTCGGCCTGATGAAGGTGGCCGAGGAGGGCGGCCTGCTCGCCGCCACCGCCCGCCTGCTGGAACCGCCGTTGCGCCGCCTGTTCCCTGAAATCCCGACCGGCCATCCCGCCATGGGGGCCATGGTGATGAATGTCGCCGCCAATCTGCTGGGCCTGGGCAATGCCGCCACGCCCTTCGGCATCCGCGCCATGGAGCATCTCGAGGCGCTGAACCCCCGCAAGGGCACCGCCAGCAATGCCCAGGTGCTGTTTCTCGCCATCAACACCGCCGGAGTCACCTTGCTTCCCACCAAGGTGATCGCGCTACGCGCCTCGCTGGGCGCCGCCGATCCCACCAATGTGGTGGCGCCCACCCTGGTCGCCACCCTGGTCGCCGCCACGGTGGCCATCATCGCCGCCAAGAGCCTGCAAGGGCTGTGGTGGCCGGACCCGGCCGCGCCGCCCCCCGTGCAGGCGTCGTCCGCGTCACTGTGGCCCAGCCTGCTGGCCCTGGCGGGCCTGCTGGGCGCCATTCCGCTGCTATTGGCCAATGGCCGCGTCATCGGTCCCTGGATCATGCCGGGGCTGGTGGCCGGCCTGCTGCTCTACGGCGCGGCGCGGCGGGTGCGCATCTATGAATGCTTCGTCGAAGGCGCCAAGGAAGGCTTCGCCGTCGCCGTGCGCATCATTCCCTATCTGGTGGCCATCCTGGTCGCCATCGGCATGTTCCGCGCCTCCGGCGCCATGGATCTGGTGCTGCGGCCGCTGGGGCAACTGACGGCGCCGTTGGGCCTGCCCGCCGAGGCGCTGACCATGGCGGTCATGCGCACCTTGTCGGGATCGGGCTCCTATGGCTTGCTGGCGGCCCATCTCAAGGATGCGTCCATCGGTCCGGACGGCTATCTGGGAACCCTGCTCGGCACCATCTACGGCTCCACCGAGACCACTTTCTACGTGCTGGCGGTCTATTTCGGCGCGGTGCAGGTCCGCCGCATCCGCCACGCCCTGGCGGTGGGCCTGATCGCCGACTTCGCCGCCCTGGTGGCGGCGGTGGTGGTGTGCGGCGTGATGTTCTAGGCCCAGCGCTTGCGCAGGTCGGATTTTTCCAGCATCAGCCATTGAATGGCGACGGCGGCCATGGCGTTGTTGATGCGGCCGTCCTTGACCATGGCATAGGCTTCGTCGGTGGAGACCACGAAGGCGCGGATATCCTCGCCCTCGTGCTCGAGGCCGTGAAAGCCCGATACCCCCGAGGCATCGACGCGGGCGCAGTACAGCCTGACCGTCTCGGACGAGCCTCCGGCGGTCACCAGATAATCGCCGATGCGCATCATGTCGGTAGGCTCGGCGCCCGCCTCCTCGGCGGTTTCGCGCCGCGCCACATCGTCGGGATGCTCGCCCTCGTCGATGATTCCCGCCACGCATTCGATCAGCCAGGGATGCCACCCCGCCGCCAGGGCGCCGCAACGGAACTGTTCGATCAGCACCACCTGGTCGCGGTCGGGATCGTAGAGCAGCACCACCACGGAATGGCCGCGCTCGAAAATCTCGCGCTCCATGACCTGGGTCCAGCCGCCCGCGAAGGTGCGATGCCGCAGGCGATAGCGGTCGATGCGGAAATAGCCCTTGAACACGGTATCCCGGCCGAGGATTTCAACGTCGGTCTTTGCGTCCAAGCTCGCCCTCTTCGATCAACTCAGGTTCCCAGCAGGGAGCCCACGGTCCCGATGAAAATGGTCAGCATCCCCAGGATCAGGTTGATGGTGACGATGTGGCGGATCCGCGCCTGATATTCGGCGGTCTTGGGGAAATCCCCGGCGGCGAAGGCCCGCTTGAAGCCCTGCCAGGGGCCGAAGAACAGTTGCACATACAGTCCCATCATGACCAGGCCGGACAACTGCATGACGTCCACATGGCTGGGACCGCCTGAGAACCCGCCGCGAAAGCCGAACAGCAGCACGCCATAGCCGGTCGCCAACAGACCGATGATGCTGATCCAGACGAAGGTGAAGAAGCGCGGCAGCACTTGGCGCCATACACCCAGACGCTGGGCAGGCTCCAACTCTCCCAGGACCGGACGCAGGATCACATGGGCGAAGAACATTCCACCGACCCAGACCACCGCCGCCAAGGTATGGATCCCCATGGCCAGTCCGTAAGTGTAGTCCATCTCGCTTACCCCAAACCCAGCTTGGCCGCGATCTCGTCGGCCAAGGCCTTGATTTCCTTGGTGGCGGTATGGCGCGGATTGCTTTCCAATACGCCCTTGCCCTCCATCATGGAGGCGGCGAAGGCAACGCGGTTGCCCAGGACGGAGGCCGCCACCGGAACCTCGGCATCGGCGATCTTGCGGCGAACCGCATCCACCAGCTTGCCGCGCGACGGAGTCCGGTTGAAGACCATCAGGGCCGGAGACTTCTCCTTGCGCGCCATCTCCAGGGTGGGGCCGGTGGCCCACAGATCCATGGGCGAAGGCTGCATGGGCACCAAGATCAGGTCGGCGGCGCGCACCGCGATGCGCACCTCGGTCTCGGCATGGGGCGGGCTGTCGATCAGCACCAGATCCACGTCGCGCTTCAAGCGTTCCAGCTCGGTGGACAGCCGCCAGCCCGAGGCCTGCACGAAGGTGATGCCGCCGCCGGTATCGTCCACCAGCGCCTTGCGGATGTCGTACCATGCCGCCAGCGAGCCCTGCGGATCGATATCCAGCAATCCGACCCGCATGCCCGCACGAGCATAGGTCACGGCCAATTGCGCCGCGATGGTGGTCTTTCCCGCGCCGCCCTTCTGCTGGGCGATGGTCACGGCCTTGGCCGACATGGCGTCCCCCTGATTGAAACCGATGGAAGGAAGGCTAGCCCTTTGGCGTCATTTTGCAAGGCCCAGTGGCGCAAACCGGTCATTCACCATGCAAAATCCACAAGGTCCGCAGTCCGAGCATTCCCACGGCCACCAAGGCCGCCCGCCAGAAGCGGCGGTGATCGGGGGGGGGAAAGACCAGGGCACTGAGGCTCCACAAGGCGGCAAGGCTTGGTCCGCATAGGATCTGGGCGGGCAACAGATCCACCTCGTCGCGCCGTCCGCCCACCAAGACCGCCAGGGCCAATTGCGCCGCCACCATGCCGGTCAGCAGACGCGCCAGGGGCTGGGCCGCGATCAGCCCGCGCCGCCTCAGTCGGAAATAGCCCATGAGGGCCATGAGCGATGCCGCCAGGATCACGGCGAACAGGGGATTGTCGGCGAGAAGGGCCGCCACGGCGTCGGGCCTTATCCGGCCTCCCAGCGCCAGCAGCGACGGGTCGGCCGCCGAAAGGATCACGGTGGCGAGGATGGCGGCCAGCGGCAGGATCACCAGGGCGCGGCGGCGATCGAGCAGAAAGACCGGAACCAGCGCCAATGCCGCGAAACTCCCCTTGCCGGCCACTCCCATTCCGATGATCAGCCCCAGCCACCCGGCATGGCGGTCCTCCAACGCCTCGGCCCGCATGACCCGGACCGCCGCCACCACCAGCAGACAAACGGCAATCATCAAGATCGGATCAGGCTGGAGCCTGCTCGCCCCGCCGATCACCCACGGAAACAGCAGCGGAGCACACTGCGCCAGCAGGGCCGGAGCCAAGCGGCCCGTCAGGGCGAACACCGCAGCCCCGCTCCATGCGAGAGCCAGACCGACAAGCGGATAAAGACTTCCGGTCGCCACGCGCCAATGGGACCGGGGATCGCCCATGACCGATTCCACCACCAAGCCGGTGGGATCGCCCGCATGCATCAGCCGGATCACAAGGGCGACGAAGGCGGAAATGGGGCGTCCCGCCTCCCCCTGGATCACTCGCAGACCATCCACCAAGGTCGCCAGATCCGCTTCGGGCACCGTCACGGTTCGCGTCATGAACAACAGCAAGACCACAAGGATCGGCAATGCGGTCAGCATCAGCCGCTCCTTGACGGCCGCCCAGCTCATGGCGGCGACTTCAGCGACAGCACGGCATAGAGGTTGGCGCTCCAGAATTCCGGCGGCGTCAGCAGCGCCCAGGACAGGAAGCGATGAACCAGCGCATCGGTGATCATCCGCCGCCGCGAGCCTTGCCGCTGGGCGTAGATCACGGCCGGACCATAACCGGCCGCATCGGCCAATTGGCGCAGCGAAATGGGCGAAAAGGCGGTGCGATGAGTCAAATCGCCGAATTGGTATTGCAGGCCCCAGGGCGCCCCGGCATTGGGCACCTTGACCACCACCTTGCCGCCGGGGGCAAGGCGGCCACGAATGGATTGCAGCAGGCGTTGCGCCTCTTCCGGCGAAAAATGCTCCAAGACATCCAACAAGACCACTCGGTCGAACGGCCCCAGGCCCGAATCGGCCAGCACGTCATGGGCGTCGCGGCAGGCGAAGTCGCCCCGGACTTCGGCAGGCACCACCTCGGCCAGGGCGGGGTCGTGGTCGATGCCCAACAGCCGCGTCACCCCCTTGGCCCGCAGATAGGCCAGGAACGCACCGGTGCCGCAGCCGATCTCCAGATAGGACATGCCCGGGGCGCAAGCCGCGGGCCCCCAGATTTCCCGGTCGAAACGGCTTATCTGCTTGGACCCGACCGATGGGGTGGCATAGCCCTTGTGACTGGCATAGGTGCCGTAGAAGCCCGGCGCTTGCTCGTTCAACACATTTTCTCCCGCTGGCCGTCGCTACGGTTTAGCGGAGGGTCGCCAAGACGGTCAATCGCCAACGAAGACCCGGTCGCGTCCGGCTTCCTTGGCCTGATACATGGCGGCATCGGCGCGGCGCAGGGCGGCATCGATATCCATGTCCTCTTCCTTCACTTGTGCAACGCCGAAACTGGCCGTGAGAGTCAGCGTCCCTCGGTCGGTCCGAATTGTGATTTCGCCGATTTTATCGTGCAGCCGCTTGGCGACTTCAAGGGCCGGTTCCAACTCGGTTTCGGGCAGCATGATGGCGAATTCCTCGCCTCCCATGCGACCGACAACGTCGATATCGCGCAAGGTGGCGACGCAGCTATCGGCCACCGCCTTGATGGCATCGTCGCCGACCCCGTGGCCGTATCCGTCGTTGATGCGCTTGAAGTGGTCCAGGTCGAACATGATGACGCTGAGTTTGCGATCATGGCGCTGAACGCGGCTGAGTTCGGTGGCGGCCAGATCGAGGAAGTGGCGGCGATTGCCCACACCGGTCAAGGGATCGGTGGTGGCAAGGCGCCGCAACTCGGTCTCCATGGTCTGGCGCTCGGTGATGTCGATCACCGTGCCGACGATTCCGGCGGGCTTACCCTCGGCATCGTCGTAGCGCGCCTTGTCGATGATCACCTTGCGCACCGATCCGTCGGCGCGGGCCAAGTCGGTCTCGTAGGTCTTGTTGCCCGCGCCCAACATAATCTCGTTGTCGGAGGCGGCATAGGATTGCGCCACATCGGCGGGGAACACCTCGAAAATGGTCCGCCCTGACAGGCTTGCGCGCGGTCGTCCGAAGAAGCTTTCATAGGCCATGTTGCAGGTAACGAATCTGCCGTCGCGGTCGCGGGCGAAAATTGGAATGGGCAGCGTTTCCAGCAAGGCGTCCTGGAAGGACAACTGCGCCCCCAAGGTCTTGTCCAGTTGCCCCTTCCAATACGACATCACGGTGGCGACCACCGCCACCAGCAGGGCAAGGGCGAGGATGATGATGGCCTGATCACGGGACTTGGACCACGCGCCCATCACTTCGGACTCGGCGATGCCCACCACCGCGTAGATGTCGTATTTCGGCAGCTTCCTGATGGCGGCGACACGCTTGGCGCCGTCGATGGGCGAAACGCTATCGAACCAGCCCTCGTCGTCGCCGCTGTCCAGGATCTGCGCCGCCCCATCGGATTTTATCACCTTGCCGAACAGGCTTTCCGAGACGGGATGGCGAACGAGAAGTCGGTGCTTGCCGTCACGCAGCGAGACGACACTGCCCGGCCCCAAGGCCAAACCGCCGTAAAAGCCTTCCATGTAGCTGGTCATGCCGATATTGGCGACCACCATGCCTGCGAATTCGCCCTTGGGGCCGACGATGCGGCGGGCAACCTGAATCCCCCATTTATTGGAGACCCTGCCCTTCACCACCTCGGACACCACCGGCCCGTCTCCCGGCCCCGCCTTCAATTCGAGGAAATAGCCGCGGTCTCCCAGACTGCCGCCCGGCGGCGTGCCCACCGAATTGACAAAAACGGTGCCGTCCTGATCGGTCATGGTCATGGAGACGATGGCGGTCGCCTTGGACTGCAAGGCGACCAACCGGCTTTCCAAATCCCTGCGGCGCATCGGGTCCAGCGACTTGGACGCGGCCATATCGGCGGTGGTGGGAAGCTTGACCGCCTGTTCGAGAACCATGTCGGCCCGCTCGAAAGTGCCCAGCGCGTGCTCGGCCACCAAACGCACATAGGAGGTGGCGAGGCGAATGCCGCGCTCCCTGGCATCGGCATAGGATCGACTGAGATCGATATAGACGTGAATGGTGAGCAATAGCAGGGCCGTCCAAATGACGGCGATGGAAAGCCACCCACCCTTGGCGGTTAACGACCCTCTCGCCACATTCACCTCGTCGACCATGCGCTCCGATCCGTACAATAAGCATGGATCGCCTCATGCATAAAGGGTTGCATTTCCATTTTCGCGACAGGCATTGCCGCCGCGTCGGAGCCACGCCATAGTCAGGTCTTCACCGTCCGGGAGGATAGGGTGCCAACCAAAGCCGCCGTGAACAAGAAAGCCGCCGCCGGGATTGCCCTGGCCGTCAATGGACAGAAGCGAACAGTGGCGGGAGACCCCAATCGCCCGCTTCTCTATGTCTTGCGCAATGATCTCGGTCTGACCGGCGCCAAGTTCGGCTGCGGCAAGGGTCAGTGCGGCGCTTGCAGCGTCCTGATGAACAACGAGGCCGTCCGCTCCTGCCAAGTGACCTTGGCGCAAGCGGCGGGCAAATCCATCACCACCCTGGAAGGCCTGGGCGACATCAAGACCCCCCATCCGGTCCAGGCGGCCTTCATCGCCGAACAGGCCGCCCAATGCGGCTATTGCGCCAACGGCATGGTGATGGCCACCGTGGCGCTGTTGGCCCGCACTCCCGAACCCAGCCTGGACGAGGCCAAGCAGGCCCTTGCCGGCAATCTGTGTCGCTGCGGCACCCATCGGCGCATCCTGCGCGCGGTGATGCGCGCCTCGGGGAGGGCGCAGCCATGACCGCCGTCCTGTCTCGCCGCGATCTGCTGAGGGCTGGCGGCGCCCTGGTGGTCGGCTTCGCCCTGCCCCGCCCCAGTCCGGCCCAAGCGGCCATGGCCAAGACGGTGGACGCCACCGAATTGGACGGCTTCCTGGCCATTTCACCCGACGGCTCGGTGACCGTCTACTGCGGCAAGGTCGATCTCGGCCAAGGCTTGCGCATCGCCATCCCGCAGATGGCCGCCGAGGAATTGGGACTCGGAGTCGAGCGCATCACCCTTATCGAAGGCGATACCGCGCTGACCCCCGACCAAGGCCCCACCGCGGGCAGCACCGGAATCGCCAAGGGCGGCGTTCAGATCCGCCAGGCGGCGGCCACCGCCCGCCAAGCGCTGATCCGGCTTGCGGCCGCGCGGTTTGATGTCCCCGAGGACGGCCTGGATATCGTCGACGGCGACGTCCGTTCGCTGTCCGGCGAAGGCCCTTCGCTGGGCATCGGCGACCTGGTGGGCGAGCACGGCTTCGGCCTCAAGCTCGACCCCAAGGCGCCGCTGCGCAGCCCCGCTTCCTACAAGGTGGTGGGCAAGCCCCTGCCCCGGCCCGACGTGCCCGCCAAGGTCACCGGCCGCCACACCTATGTCCACGATTTCAGGCTACCCGGAATGCTGCACGGCAAGGTGATCCGCCCGCCCGCCGTGGGGGCGTCGCTGCTCGGCGTGGACGAGTCCGCGCTGAAGGCGTTCAAGGGTGTGCGCATCGTCCGCATCAAGGACTTCCTCGGCGTGGTCGCCGCCAGCGAGTGGGACGCCCTTCGCGCCGCCGACGCCTTGAAGGCCACCTGGTCGCAAACGGAGAACCTGATCGGCCACGAGGCGGTGCGGGACGCCATGAAGGCCGGTCCCTTCGTCGGCGAGGACATCGTCGTTTCCAAGGGCGATGCCGCCACGGCGCTTGCCGATCCAGACGTCGCGGTTCTAAAGGCCGAGTATTACTGGCCCGTGCAATCCCATGCCTCCATGGGGCCCAGTTGCGCCGTCGCCGACGTGAAATCCGATTCCGCCACGCTGTGGACCGCCTCCCAGGCCACCCACCGTTTCCGGCCCGCCTATGCCGCCATGCTGGGCCTGCCCGTGGACATGGTGCGGCTGATCTATCTGGATGGCTCGGGCTGCTATGGCATGAACGGCCATGACGACGCTTGCGCCGATGCCGCCCTGCTGTCCAAGGCGGTGGGCAAGCCGGTCCGCGTGCAGTGGAGCCGCGAGGATGAACTGGGCTGGGATCCCAAGGGACCGCCGCAATTGCTGGCCCTGGAGGCGACTCCCATGGAAGGCGGCGTCGTCGCAGGCTGGCGTACCGAGATGTGGCTGCCCAAGGCCACCGCCGGTCTGCCCAATGTGCCGTTGCTGGCCGCCCAGGCCGCCGGGATCGACCAGCCCATGGGGCTCGTCACCGGATTGATCACCCAGAACGGCGATCCGCCCTATGGCGTCGCCGCCGTCCAGGTCAAGGTCAACTGGCTGGCCGACGCCCCGCTGCGGCCCAGCAATATCCGCGCCCCGGGCAAGATCGCCAATTCCTTCGCGGTCGAGGGCTTTTTCGACGAGCTGTGCAACCAGGCCAAGGTGGACGGCCTTATCACGCGGCTGCAGATGCTGAAGGATCTGCGCGGCATCATCGTGCTGAGCCGGGCCGCATCGCTGATCGGCTGGAAGCCGCGCCCGTCGCCCAACCCCGAATCCGATGGCGTGGGCCGTGGCGTCGCCTATGTCCACTACAAGCACTCCGAGACCTATGTGGCCGTGGCCATGGAAGTCTCGGTGGATCGCGACAGCGGCAAGGTCGCCGTGCGCCGGGTCGCCTGCGCCCATGATTGCGGGCTGGTGATCAATCCCGATGCGCTGAGGCTCCAGATCGAGGGCGCCATCATCCAGACCCTGTCGCGCACCCTGCTGGAGGAGGTCACCTTCGACACCAAGGCGGTGACCAGCACCGACTGGGCCAGCTATCCCATCCTAGGCTTCGCCGACATCCCCGACATCACGGTCGACCTCATCAACCAGCCCAACCAGCCGCCCATGGGCGGCGGCGAGGCGGCGGCGACCCCCATCCCGGCGGCCCTGGCCAACGCCATCTTCGATGCCTGCGGGGCACGGGTCAGGACGGTTCCCATCACCCCGGAACGGGTGAAGGCGGCCTTGGCGGAGGCTGACGCCAAGGACAAATTAGGATAGGCTTGCATCATGATGACCGAGGCTCGCCGACGCTGGATCGAGGAAGCCCGCCTGCGTGTAACCCACGCGGCGCTGCCCTTCGGCGCGCGAGTGTGGCTGTTCGGCTCTTGCGCCCGAGGCGATGCCTCTCGATTTAGCGATATCGACATTGCCGTCGAAGCCAAGGCCCGACTTTCCGGAATGGCACGCGCCGCCATCGATGAAGCCATCGAGTCGAGTTGTATTCCTTGCGATGTGGATGTGGTCGATCTGGCCGATGTCTCGGATACCTTCCGCGCTCGTGTGATGGCGGAGGCCGTGGAGTGGACCGCCTAGACCAAAAGCTCGAGGTCGCGGGCAGAGCCTGCGCAACTTTGATTGAACTCGTCTCTCGCCCATATGGCGACGCGGTCGTGACACGGGACGCAACCATCCTTCGTTTCGTCTACAGCTTCGAGACCACATGGAAAGCGGCCCAGCGCGTCCTGAATCTCTACGAATCCATTGATGTCGCGACCCCCAGGGCGGTGATCCAGTCTTGCTGGAAAGCAGGTCTGCTCAATGATGAGCAAGCCGAGCAGATCATGGCGATGATCACCGATCGCAATCTCACGGTACATGCCTATGACGAGAAGCTAGCCGTCGAGCTTGCCACTCGTATTCCGGCCCATGCGGCGCTGCTCGGTTTCTGGCTGACCGCGTTGCGCAATCGCGTTGGCCGCGAGCAGAAGCCTTGATCCCAACCCTCGGCGAAGCTACATTAGACAGATGCTAATTAGCCGGAAATTACACCAATCATGATGGATATTCGCGACGGGTTCCTGGACGCCATCGGCAACACCCCCCTGATCCGCCTCAAGCGCGCCTCCGAGGAGACGGGCTGCGCGATTCTCGGCAAGGCGGAATTTCTCAATCCCGGCGGATCGGTCAAGGACCGCGCCGCCCTGGCCATGGTGCGCGATGCCGAGGCCAAGGGGCTGTTGAAGCCGGGCGGCGTCATCGTCGAGGGCACCGCGGGCAACACCGGCATCGGCCTCTGCCTGGTCGGCAATGCCCTGGGCTATCGCACCGTCATCGTCATGCCCGAGACCCAGAGCCAGGAAAAGAAGGACATGCTGCGCCTGATCGGCGCCGACCTCCGCCTGGTTCCGGCGCTTCCCTACGCCAATCCCGGCAATTACGTCCGCTATTCCGAAACCCTGGCCGCCGAACTGGCCAAGTCCGAACCCAACGGGGTGCTGTGGGCCAATCAGTTCGACAATACCGCCAACCGCATGGGCCATTTCCATACCACAGGCCAGGAGATCTGGCGCCAGACCGACGGCAAGGTGGATGCCTTCACTTGCGCGGTGGGCACCGGCGGCACCCTGGCCGGGACCGGAATGGCGCTGAAGGAGAAGAACCGCGATGTGAAGATCGTGCTGGCCGATCCCATGGGCTCGGCTTTGTATAACCACTATGCCCATGGCGAGTTGAAGGCGGAGGGCACCTCCATCACCGAAGGAATCGGTCAGGGCAGAATTACCAAAAATCTGCTCGACGCCCCCATCGACGATCAGCTTCGGATCACCGACGAGGAGGCTTTACCGTTGATTTTCAATCTGGTGAAGGAAGAAGGGCTGGTGCTGGGCGGGTCCAGCGGCATCAATGTCATGGCCGCCATCAAGGTCGCCCGCATGCTCGGTCCCGGACACACGGTGGTGACAGTGCTCTGCGATTATGGTACGCGCTATCAAAGCAAGCTGTTCAACCCTGCCTTCCTGCGCGAGCGCGATCTGCCGGTGCCCGATTGGCTGGGGTGAGCAAGACCAGATAAGACCAAGCGAGCGAGGGGAAACCACCGTATGACCTACCCGAATCCGGACGCTCTCGTCAGCACCGAGTGGCTGGCCAGTCATCTCAGCGCGCCCGATGTCCGCGTCGTGGACGCCAGTTGGTACATGGGCGCGCAGAACCGCAACGCGCGCGAGGAATACGACGCCGAGCATATTCCCGGCGCGACGTTCTTCGACATCGACGAGATTGCCGATTCCGACACCGACCTGCCCCACATGCTGCCCTCGCCCGAGAAGTTCTCGAGCAAGGTGCGCAAGCTGGGCCTGGGCAACGGCAACAAGATCGTCATCTATGACGGCACCGGCTTCGCCAGCGCCGCCGCCCGCGTGTGGTGGATGTTCCGCACCTTCGGCCACCGCGATGTCTCGGTGCTGGACGGCGGCTTCCCGAAATGGCTGCGCGAGGGCCGTCAGGTGGAAGACCTGCCGCCGGTGCCGCGCACCCGCCACTTCATCGCCCACTACAATCACCTGCTGGTGCGCGACCTGGACCATGTGAAGGCCAATATCGAATCGGGCCGCGAGCAGGTGCTGGACGCCCGCGCGTCCGCCCGCTTCAAGGGCGACGCCCCCGAGCCGCGTCCCGCCAAGCATCTGGGCCATATTCCCGGTTCCATCAACGTGCCCTTCGCCGATCTGATCGACGACAAGACCCGTTGCATGCTGCCGGCCGAGCAGTTGCAGGCCCGCTTCGACGCCGCCGGAATCGACCCAAAGCGGCCCATCACGGTCAGCTGCGGCTCTGGCGTCACCGCCTGTACCGTCGCCCTGGCCTTGAACCTGTTGGGACATCCGGACGTCGCCATCTATGACGGCTCGTGGTCCGAATGGGGCAATCGCGACGACACCCCCATCGAAAAGGGCTGATCGGGCTTTTTCATGGCTAAACGAACGACACCCCCGCCGGAAACGGCGGGGGTGTTCTCGTTCCGGGGATAATGCGGGCGAGACGCCCGCGCTCCCAGAAATGGTGCTCTACTTGGAGCGCGGGCGTCTCGCCCGCATGAGTTGCAGCCCCATGGAGAGCTTGGAGAGCGCAGCGCCCCTGGGCATGTTCCCGGCTATCTCAGGCGATACAGGGAGTGGCAGGCCTCGCAGGCGGCCGTCATCTCGCGCAGGGCAGCGAAGGTCTGGCGCGCCGCCTTGTCCGGCGGTTCCAATTCGGCGTCGCGGACGGTGACGGCGAAGCGGCTGGCGGCATGATGCAGCGCGGTTCCGATTTCGCGCATGGTCAGCGGCATCATGGGCGCCATGTGCTCGGCACCATGGGCGTCCAGCGACGACATCCCCAGCTTGGATTCGGCCAGTTCCGCCGCTCCCTTGGAATCGCCCTTGGACAGAGCCTCCAGGATCAGATCGAGGCTGCGCAGATGATCGCGCATATTGGCCAGCATGTGGTCGCGCATCATGGGCGGCATCTCGACCAATTTGCGGCTGTCCGCCCAAGCCAGCGACGGCAACGACAAGGCTAGGGCGGCAATGAAGAGGACAAGGCGGCGCATGAGGATCTCCCGCGATCAAATCAACACCAGCATCTATCACCGTCGCGAAAGAGTCGCACGCGCGTATTGATGTCTCCCCCATTCACGTCCATATTGGAGTCAGACAGTGCGAGGAGGTCAGTCCATGCGGAACCGTAAGGCAAAAGCGCGTGTTGCGACGCAGGACGGCGGCGCCCTGATCCTCGCGGTGGCGGCGACCGCCATGGTGCTGCTGGCGGCGCTGATTTCGGCGCTCTCCTAGTCCAAAACAACACTTGGCCTTGACCCGGCGGCGAGTCACCATGCTCGGCCGCCATTATTTTTCCGTTCGAGCGCCATGAAAAAAGACACCCGCATCCTGCACGCCGGCCGCCACCCCGAGAAATTCGACGGCGCGGTCAATCCGCCGGTCTTCCACGCCTCCACCATCCTCCATCCCTCGGTGGCGGCCATGGAGAAGAGCGGCAAGACGCCGTTCGAGGGCGTGCGCTACGGCCGCTTCGGCACACCGACCACCTTCGCCCTGGAAGAAGCCGTCGCCGAGTTGGAAGGCGGCCACCGCGCCGTCGCGACCTCGTCCGGTCTGGCCGCCATTACCGGTGCGCTGATGGCCTTCCTCAAGACCGGCGATCATCTGCTGATGGTCGATACCGCCTATTTCCCCACCCGCAAGTTCTGCGACGAGGTTCTGAAGGGGCTTGGCGTCGAGACCACCTATTACGATCCGCTGATCGGTGCCGGGATCAAGGCGTTGATGCGCCCCAACACCAAGGTGGTGTTCACCGAAAGCCCCGGCTCGCTGACCTTCGAGGTCCAGGATATTCCCGCCATCGCCGAAGTGGCCCATGCCGGGGGGGCAATTGTCATGATCGACAATACCTGGGGGGTGCTGACCTTCCAGCCCTTCGCCAAGGGCATCGACATCTCCATCCAGGCCGCCACCAAATATATCGTCGGCCACGCCGACGCCATGCTGGGAAGCATCACCTGCGCCACCCCGGACCTGTGGCTGAAGGTGAAATCCTCGGTCGCCACCTTCGGCCATAGCCCCGGCGCCGAGGAGATGTATCTGGGCCTGCGCGGCCTGCGCACCCTGGCGGTGCGGCTGCGCCAGCACGCGGCCAGTGCCCTGCGCCTGACCACTTGGCTGGAGAAGCGGCCCGAGGTGGACCGGATTTTGTATCCGCCGCTGCCGTCGGACCCCGGCCATGCCTTGTGGAAGCGCGACTTCTCCGGCGGCTGCGGCTTGTTCGGGGTGGTCCTGAAGCCTGCCGCCAAGGCGGCGGTGGATGCCATGTTGGACGGCTACGAGCATTTCAAGCTGGGCTTTTCCTGGGGCGGCTTCGAGAGTCTGGTGATCCCCACCTCGGGCCATTCCATCATCCGCACCGCCACCGCCTGGACACCCGCTGGTCCATCCTTGCGCTTCCATGCCGGATTGGAAGACGCCGACGACCTTCAGGAGGATCTTGAAAAGGGCTTCGGGCGATTGGCCGGGGGCGGCTGAGATGCGTCTTGCCGCCCTTGTTCTCCTGTTCCTTCTCGCCACCCTGCCCGCCCGCGCCCATCCCCATGTCCTGGTGGATGTCCACGCCCTTGTGGAATTCAAGGACGGCAAGATCGTCAGCCTGTTCATGGGCTGGAAGTTCGACCCGGTCTACAGCAGCACCTTGTTCAAGGATTTCGACAAGAACAAGAACGGCAAGCTGGACGCCGCCGAGATCAGGGACATCGAGGCCAACGCCTTTCGCGACACCAAGGATCAGAGCTATTTCACCTATGGCCAGGTGGACGGCAAGCCGATCCAGTGGAAGGATGCCACCGACTTCAACGTCATCGGCATGAAGGATTCCCTGCTTTATGCCTTCCGGCTGAGTTTTCCCGAACCGGTGGACCCGCGTAAGCATGCGGTCAGCGTCACCACCTATGAAGAGACCTTCTATATCGACATGGACTTCCCCAACGACAAAGCCGCCACCCTGAACGGCGAGGGCTCCCAGGGCTGCAAGGTGACCATCGCCCCCGACCACGGCAACACCATCTTCGGCGGCGTGGTCACGCCCAAGCGGGCGACCGTCACATGCGAATAGCCTTTCCCGCCGCCGTCCTGACACTGCTGCCCCGCTTGGCCCAAGCCGCACTGGTCCCAGGCGGCGGCGCGGCGCCCGGCGGCGACCTGCCCGAGCCGCTGCGCTCACTGGCCAGTTGGGCCTTTGCCTTGCAGCGCCAGTTGAACGGCGAAATGCGCCAGCATCTCGCCGCCATGAAGGAAACCGGGTCGTGGGAACCGGCCACCGCCATCGTGCTGGCCGCCTTCCTTTACGGCATTTTCCACGCCATCGGACCGGGGCACGGCAAGGTGGTCATCGCGGGCTGGTTCGCCACCCGCCGCGCCCGCATCATGCATGGCCTGATCGCCAGCCTGATCGCGGCCATGGTCCAGTCGGCCTCGGCCATCGCGGTGGTGCTGGCCCTGGCCGGAATTCTGGCCTTGACCCCCAAGGACGTGCTGGCCAGCGCTGGCTGGCTGGAAGTGGCTTCCTACGCCATGATCGCCGGGCTCGGCGCCGTCATGTGCTGGCGAACCGCCACCGGCAAGGGCTGCGGCCATGATCATAGCCATCATCATGATCACGACGGAGCCTGCTGCGGCCACCATCACCACGCCCCGGTGCGGATCACCGATCCCCGCGCCGAACGCAACACGCTGTTCGCCGTTTCGGCGGCGGTGGGATTTAGGCCATGCTCGGGCGCCATCCTGGTGCTGTTGTTCTGCTTCGCCAACGAGATGATGCTGGTGGGCGTTCTGGCCACCTTCGCCATGGGCTTGGGCGTCGCCATCACCATCGCCGCCATCGGCATGGGCGCCCTGGGCCTCAATCGGCTGATCGAGACACGCTTCGGCGACAAGGCGATCGGTGGCCGCATCCGCACCGGTCTGGCCCTGACCGGCGCCTTGGCCATTACCCTTTTGGGTGTCGTATTGCTGGTGGGAGCCGTCGTCAACGGCCCCTCGCTTGGTGGCTGATATACCATACCAAAGGTATCGATGCCGGTGCAAAGGTGCTAATGGTGTCGCCTTATTGCGTGCACTGCAATATCTGGGGTATCATCCGATTATTGGGTGATACAGCAGGTATGGCAGGAGACGATGATGGCTCCCCTCGATTGTTCTGGTCAGGCTCTCCTGGCGAATGATCACAAGCGAATCACCTACCGGTTTTTCGCCAATGCCGAAAAGCCCATGCCGGTGGATCTTCTGTTCGAGAAGACGTCCTTCAAGCTGGTGGTGCCCGATGCGGCGCCTCGGCCGTCCTGGGCGAAGCTCCCCTACAACCGCTGCTCCAACTGCACACTTTCCGATGATTGCGAGTACTGCCCGGCGGCCTTGGGGATCGCCATGTTCCTGCCGCTGTTCGAAAGCCGGGTGTCCCACGAAAAGACGGTGGTCGAGGTGGAAACCGCCCAGCGCACCATCGTCGCCAAGACCACCTTCCAAAGCGGCATGGCATCGCTGATCGGCCTTGTCTGCGCCACGTCGGGTTGCCCGCTGACCCAGTTCCTGCGCCCCATGGCGCGCTTTCACATGCCCTTCGCCGAGGAGCAGGAGACGCTGTACCGCTCCTTCGCCAGTTGGCTGCTGATGTCCCATGTCCAGCAGACCCTGTCCGGCCAGGGCGGAGCCGTCAGCCTGGACGGCTTGAAAACCAAGTACCAGCATCTGTCCGTGATGAACGCCAGCCTCGCAGAGCGGCTGCGGGCGGGCGTCAAGCGCGATGCGGCGCTCAACGCCGTCATCATCCTCGATCTCTTCGCCCAGATCGCCCCTGACAATATCGACGGGGGCTTCGAGGACATCATGGAGGCCTTCGCCATCGAAGGCGGCACCCTGGTTAATTGAGACCGGGTGACGCCGCCGAACACGCCCGTCCGGTGCCCGGACCGGCGCGGCATTCACCGCCCAGAGCCTGCCCGCCCGATCAAACTCATTGTCAATTGCAGCCAGTATAATTGCGAACGCAAATCATTTTTATTTTCTGTTGATCTACACACGCAACTTTAGTCATATTTATATCGCAATAAGGTGCGCCAGATCGCTTCAGCCCCCGAGGACTCCGCCATGCGCATGCTCAGCAACCTGCCTATTCCGCTCAAGCTATCGTCCGCGTTTGGCATCCTTCTGCTCCTGTTCGTCGCCAACGGCGCCCTGTCATACATGCAGATGTCGAACATGAATCGGGCGGCCGACGATATCAGCGAAAACTGGATGCCCAGCGTCGAGACCCTGGCGCTGCTGGAAAAGCAGATTCTGGAACATCGCCGCTACGAACTGTCTCATGTGCTGGCCACCGCCGAGGCCGAGATCGCCGGGATGGACGTCGAGATCTCAAAGATCCGCAAAGAGATCGTCGATACGCGCAAGAAATATGAGCCGCTCATTTCGAGCAGCAATGAACGCGCCCTCTATGATGATTTTTCAAGCGTATTCGGCAAATACATCGAAGTGAGCGACAGAATGCTCATGCTTTCACGCCAGAACCAGAATGAAGCCGCTTACGAAATGATAAAATCGGAAAGCCGCCCCGTCTTTTCCAAGGCGCACGACATTCTTGAGAAAGCCATCGCCCTGAACCGGGATGGCGCAACCGCCGCCGCCGCCGTCCAGCATGGCAGCTACGAGTCCGCCAAATGGGTGACCATCGCCCTGCTCGTCAGCGCGATCGTGCTGACCAGTATGCTATGGCTGGCTCTGCGCTCCGCCATCGCCGCACCGATCACCAGCATGACGGCGGCCATGCGGCGGCTGGCCGACGGCGACAAGGGGATTGAGATTCCCGCCCGCGATCGCCGCGACGAAATCGGCGGCATGGCGGAAGCGGTGCAGGTGTTCAAGGACAACGCCATCCGGGCAGACCAGATGGCGGCGGAGCAGGCCGCCGAGCAGGCTGCGCGGGAACGCCGGGCCAAGGCCATCGAAGCCATGACCTCGACTTTCGACAGCAGCGTTTCCGGCGCCTTGGAAACCGTTTCCGGCGCGGCCACCGAAATGGAAGCCACCTCGCAATCCATGTCGGCTACCGCCGATCAGACCAACCGTCAGGCCAACGTGGTGGCCGCCGCCACCGAGGAGGCGTCGGCCAGCGTGGAAACCGTCGCCACGGCGGCGGAGCAATTGTCCGCCTCCATCCGCGAGATCAGCCAGCAGGTTTCCCATTCCAACCGCATTTCCCAGGCGGCGGCGGAAGAGGCGGCGCGCACCAACAGCTCGGTGCAGGGTCTGGCGGAAAGCTCGACCCGAATCGGCGAGGTGGTCAATCTGATCAACGACATCGCCAGCCAGACAAACTTGCTGGCGCTCAACGCCACCATCGAGGCGGCGCGGGCCGGGGATGCCGGCAAGGGCTTCGCCGTGGTCGCCGGCGAGGTCAAGAACCTTGCAAACCAGACCGCAAGGGCCACCGACGAGATCAGTTCCCAGATCAGCGCCGTCCAAACCGCCACCGGCGAAGCGGTTTCCGCCATCCGGGGCATCGTCGGACGCATCGACGAGATCAACCAGATCGCCGTCGCCATCGGTTCCGCGGTGGAGGAACAATCGGCGGCCACTGCCGAAATCGCCCGCAATGTGCAGCAGGCCTCAACCGGCACCAAGGAAATCGCCGAGAATATCGGTGGCGTCACCCAGGCCGCCTCGGAGACCGGCGCGGCGGCCCAGCAGGTTCTGTCCTCCGCCCGCTCGCTGGCCCAGGAAGCCTCGAGCCTGAAATCCATGGTGGACAAGTTCCTGGGCGACGTGCGGGCGGCGTGACATAACGCCAACCGGACCTGCCTACAGCAGGTCCGGCATGCCCTTGGCCAGGGTTTGGCGTTCCGCCGCGTAGCTTCCGCTCAGCGCAAATCCCAGGGGCTGGCCGTCACCTCCCACGAACAGGGCCTTGCGGTCCCGCCCCTGCCCCTCGACCCGCCATTGGCCCACGGTCCCGGGCGCGGGCGGACAAACCGCCATGGGCAGGGCGGGAGTCTTCACCACCACCGGCAAAGCGGGCAGCGTCAACGGCGTCTCGATTCCGGCCAGTGTCGCCGCCAAGGCCTTGGCCTCGGCCATCAGCGGAGCCACGAAGGGCAACGGCCCCGCCTCGGTCTGGGTACAATCACCCAAGGCGTAGATGTCCGGGTCGGAGGTCCGCAACAGTCGGTCGACGACGATCCCCTTATCGACGGCCAATCCCGCCGCCGCCGCCAGTCCGGTGCGCGGAACCAGCCCGATGGCCGACAGCGCCTTGTCGAAGTCCACCACGACGCCATTGTCCAAGGTGGCGCGGCCGGGTTCCAACTTGGCGACCGAACGTCCGAGGTGGAACACAACGCCGATGGCCGACAGGGCCGTGGCCGCCTCCTCGCCCAATTCCTTGGGCAGCAGGCGACCCAGCGGCCAGGGCGCCGGATCGACCACCGTCACCTTTTGACCGGCGGTGGTCAGGTCGTTGGCGAATTCGGACCCGATCAGACCGGCGCCGATCAGCAAGACCCGTCCGCCCGGGATCAGGCCGTCGCGCCAGACCGCGTAGTCGTCCAGGTCGTTGACCGTATGAATGGTGACACTGTCCGAGCCCTCGACCGTGTAAGGACGCGGGTCGGCGCCGATGGCGAGGACAAGCCGCTGGTATCCGATCCTGCCGTCGCTCAACACCAGTTGCTTGGCGGCGCGGTCGATGGCAACCACCTTCTGCCGGGGCAAAACCGTGATGTTCAACTCGGCCTGGTATTGCCGCGCGGTCTTCTGGATCAGCGTCATGGGCGTCTTGCCCTGGGCGAAGGCCGCCGACAGCATGGGCTTGGAATAAACCTCGCCGCCATCGGCGGTTATCACGGTGACGGGGGCATCGGGGGCCAGCTTGCGGAACTCGCGGGCCAGGGTATACCCCCCCAGCCCGCTGCCGACGATGACCACTCCCCCAGGATCGCGGGGCATGATGGCCTTACTCCTGAACTTCGAAGTCGGACTTGGAGACGCCGCAATCGGGGCAGCACCAATCGTCGGGGATGTCCTCGAAAGCAGTCCCGGCGGAGATGCCGTCTTCCGGCATGCCGATGGCGGGGTCATAGACGAAGCCGCAGACGACGCAGACATATTTCTTCATGATTTCGCTCTCCTCTTGGTCGGTTGGCTCAGGCGCCCTTATGGGCGGCCAGGGTGTCGCGATAGTGGTTAGCGTGACGCTCTTCCACCTTGGCCAGGGCGGCGAAGCGCTTGGCGGCGGTGGCGAGAATGGCCTTGAACTGACCGGCATGCTCCTTGGACTCGGCGATCTGTTCGTCCATTTCCTTGACCGCGGCGCTGTTGCCTTCCTGCTCGGCCAGATGGCGGAACTTGGGATACATCTCGGTGTATTCGTAGGTCTCGCCGTCGATGGCCATCTGCAGCATCTTCTCCACCGTCAGTTCGGCCTTGGGATAGAGCAGTTCAAGATGCCCGAACGCGTGCATGGTCTCCTGCTCGGCGGTCTTCTCGAACACCTCGGCCACCTCGACGGCGCCAAGCTCGCGAGCGCGGCGGGCGAAGTAGAGGTATTTGCGGTTGGCCATGGATTCGCCCGCGAAGGCGGCTTCCAGGTTCTTGACGGTAGGGGAGGATGAATTCTGGGCCATTTGCGTCTCTCCTTGGGGTGATTTGATGTAGCGACATTACCGAAAGCGCGCGATCGAGTGAAACGCGTTAAAATCGTTTCTGTAAGTGATAAAATCGATTATATTGGAGCCATCGTTCTCCCTCCCCACGCAAGCGGGGGAGGGGAAAATCAGCTGCCCGACCAGCCGCCGCCCATGGCCTTGTAGAGTCCCACATTCGCCTGGAGTTGCAGCAGGCGGGCCTGGGCCAGGGCGTCCTGGGCGGCGAACAGGGTCTTTTGGGTGTTGAGCACGGTGGTGACGTCCACCGTGCCGCCCGCCATCAGGGATTGGGCGATCTCGAAGGCGCGTCGCGCGGTGGCTTCGGCCACCTTTTGCGCCTCCACCTCCTCGCCCGTCTTTTCCACCGCGATCAGGGCGTTCTCCACATCGGAGAAGGCCGAGGCCACCGATTTGCGGTAGGTGGTCGCCAGCTCGTCCTGGCGGGCACGCTTCTGCTCCACATTGCCCGCGATCTTGCCGCCGTCGAAGATGGTCTGGGTCACCGAGGACGCCACCGACCACAGCAGGCTGCTATGGGTCATCATCTTGGCGAAGTCCACGCTTTGGAAGCCGCCTTGGCCGGTCAGGCTGATGGAGGGAAACCAGGCGGCGCGGGCCACCGCGATATCGGCATTGGCGGCCCGCAAGGACGCCTCGGCCGACTGGACATCGGGCCGCCGGTTCAGCAGGTCCGACGGCAGGCCGGGCGCGACCGAAGGCACCAATAGCGATTCCAGCGCTTCGGGCACCAGGGACAATTCTTCCGGCATACGTCCGGTCAGGATGGCCAGGGCGTTGAAGTCCTGACGCATCTGCTGTTCCAGCGGCGCGATGGTGGCGCGCTGATTGGCCACCACGCTTTCCTGCTGCGCCACATCCAGCGAGGTGGCGGTCCCGGCGGCGAAGCGGTCCTGATAGACGCGCAGCACGCTCTCGGCGTTGGCGATATTGTTACGCGCCACCCGCAGGCGTTCCTGCAGGCCGAGGATTTCGAAATAGGTGGTGGCCACCGAGGATTGGGCGGTCAGCATCACCGTTTGCTGGTCGAACCGGCTGGCCTGGGCCGCCGCCTCGGCGGAGTCCAGTCCGGCGGCGTTCTTGCCCCAGAAATCCAGTTCGTAGCTGGCGTTGAGCAGGCTGTTGAAGCTGTTGGAATAGACCGCCTTGACCACCTTGCTCGACGAGGAGGAAGACGACACACTGGACGACAACGAGGATCGCTGACGGGTACCACCGGCGCTGGCCGACAGCGAGGGCAGCAGCGGCGCCCCCATGATGGCCACCTGGGCGTCGGCCTGGCGCACCTTGGCCATGGCCACCGCGATGTCGAAATTTCCGGCGCGGGCCTGGCCCATCAAATCATCCAGCCGAGACGAGCCGAATCGCCGCCACCAATCGGCCGAGGGCCATTCCGCCTTCGCCATGGGAGCCGCGTTCTTCCAGGCCGACGGCGGCTTGGTCTCGGGCCGGACATAGGCGTCGCCCACCGAGCAGGCGGTCAGGGTCAAGAGTGCGAGGGCGCATAGGCATCCCCGCTCCCAGCGGGAGAGGGTGGCGCGCAGCGACGGGTGAGGGAGAATGGACCACATCGGACTCGATGGCCGAGATCCCCCCCTCACCCCGGCCCTCTTCCTCGAGGGAGAGGGAGAGGGAGAGGGAGAAGAGGAAGCGCGTCCCATCAACATTTTACATCCTCCCTTATCCCTTTCCGCCACTGTGAGAAGCGGGCGAGCGATAGATAGACCACCGGCGTGGTGTACAGCGTCAGCATCTGCGACAGCAACAGCCCTCCCACGATGGCGATGCCCAGGGGCTGGCGCAACGCACCGCCAGGCCCCGAGGCCAGCGCCAGCGGCACCGCGCCCAGCAAGGCCGTCAGCGTCGTCATGGTGATGGGGCGAAAGCGGATGCGGCAGGCTTCCAGGATGGCGTCAAGCGGTGCCGCCCCGCGCTTCTCCGCCTCGATGGCGAAATCCACCATCAATATTCCGTTCTTCTTGACGATGCCCATCAACAGGAACACGCCAATGACGCTGATCAGGGTCAGTTCGGTGCCGGTGGCCATCAGGGCCAGCAAGGCCCCGATCCCCGCCGAGGGCAACGTCGAGATGATGGTGACGGGATGCAGCGTGCTCTCGTAGAGCACGCCCAGCACGATATAGATGGTCAGCAGGGCGGCACCGATGAGGATCGGCTGGCCGCCCAGGGACTCGGCGAACACCTTGGCGTTACCGGCGAATTCCCACCGCACGCTGGCGGGCAGCCCGATGGAGCGGGCCGAGACGGCAAGGCGCTCCGCCGCTTCACCCAACGGAACCCCGGGGGCCAGATTGAAGGTCAGGGTGGCGGCGGGAAACTGGCCCTGATGGGCCACCGTCACCGGAGCGGTGGCGGGCTCGAAGTGGGCCAGGGCGTCCAGCGGAACCTGCCTGCCATCGGCGGCCCGCACCCACAGGAGATGCAGCGAGGCAGGATCTTCCTGGAATTGCGGCTCGACCTCGAGGATCACCTTGTATTGATTGCGCTGGGTATAGATGGTCGAGACTTGGCGTTGGGCGAATGCGTCCTGCAACACCTGATCCACCTCGGCCATGGAGACCCCCAGCCGGGCGGCGGCATCGCGATCGACCACCACCTGAGCCTGGGGAATGGCGGAATCCTGATCGCTGGAAACGTCCACCAGCCCCTTTTCCTGCTTCAAGCGCGCCACCAGACGCGGCGTCCATTCCCGCAACTCGTCCAGGGATTCGCTCCACAGCACGAACTGGAACTGCGCCTTGCCCATGCGCCCGCCGAACCGGATATCCTGGCCGGGAAACAGGAAGACCGAGACGCCGGCCACCTGGGCCAGTTTGGGTCGCAGCCGGTTGACCACGTCCTGGGCGGCGATCTTACGTTCGCCCAGCGGCTTCAGATTGATGAACATGCGGCCCTGGTGATTGGTGCCGAAGCCGCCCGCGCCCACGAAGGATCCGATGCCTTCCACCGCCGGATCGGCCAGCACCACCGCCGCCACGCTCTGCTGGCGCTCGGAGATGGCGCGGAACGAGATATCGACGCGGCCCTCGATGGTTCCGAAGATCAGGCCGGTATCCTGGGGCGGAAAGAACCCCTTGGGCACCACGCCGTAAAGATAGACGGTCAGCCCCACCGTCCCCAACGTCACCCCAAGCATGATTCTCTGATGGCGCAGCACCCAACCCAATCCCGACTGATAGACGCGCTCGGCCCAGGCCATGGCCGCTTCGCCGCACCGCGCGGCAAAGGACGGCGGACGATGGCTGGCCCGCGCCATCAGATGGCCGTAGACGGTGGGCGTCACCGTCAGCGACACGATGGCCGAGGCGACGATGGCCACCGACAAGGTAACGGCGAATTCGCGGAACAGGCGCCCCAGGATGCCGCCCATGAACAGCAGCGGAATGAACACGGCAACCAGCGACAGGGTAATGGAAATCACGGTGAACAGGATTTCACGAGAGCCCTTGACCGCCGCCTCCAGCGGCGATTCGCCGTTCTCGATGTGGCGCGAGATGTTCTCGATCATCACGATGGCGTCATCCACCACGAAGCCTACCGAGATGGTCACCGCCATCAGCGAGATGTTGTTGAGGCTGTAGCCTACCAGCCACATGACGGCGAAGGTGGCGGCCAGCGACAGGGGCACCGTGATGGAGGCGGCCAGGGTGGGCGTCATCCGCCCCAGCGACAGATAGACGATCAGGATCACCAGACCGATGGAAATGGCCAGGGTGGTTTCCACGTCATCCAGATTGCCGCGAATATTGACGGTACGGTCCGACAGCAGCGAGACCTTGGCGCCCGTCGGCATCCAGCGTTGCAGTTGGGGCAGGATCTGCTTGATGCGGTCCACCGTCTCCACCACATTGGCGCCCGGCTGCTTGTTGATGATGATCAGCACCGCCCGGTCCCGGTTGAACCAACCGCCCAGACGCGTGTTCTCGCTGCCGTCCAACACCTGCGCCACCGCCGTCAGCCGCACGATGGCGCCGTTGGAGGACTTGACCACCAGCGGCGCATAGCCCGAGGCGGTGAACAATTGGTCGTTGGTCGCGATGGACAAGGCCGCCGACTCGCCGTCGAATCCGCCCTTGGGCATGTTCACATTGGCCTGGGCCAGGGCGGTCCGCACATCCTCGATCCCCACCCCCATGGCGGCGAGCCGCGACGGGTCGACGCGAACGCGCACGGCGGGCTTTTCGGCGCCGCTGAGCGTCACCTGGGCGACACCCTCCACCTGGGAGATGCGCTGCGCCATGATGGCGTCGGCGGCGTCGTAGACCTTGGACATGGGCAGGCTGTCCGAGGTCACCCCCAGGATCAGGATGGGGGCCTCGGCGGGATTGACCTTCTTGTAGGTGGGCGGCTGCGGCAGATCGATGGCCAGTTCGGCCCCGGCGGCATTGATGGCGGCCTGTACGTCATGGGCGGCGCCGTTGATGTCGCGATCCAGGTCGAACTGCACGGTGATGGAGGTACCGCCCTGGGTGCTGGTGGACGTCATCTCGGCGACGCCGGGAATTTCGCCCAGGCGGCGTTCCAGCGGAGCCGCCACGGTCGCCGCCATGGTGGCGGGATCGGCGCCGGGCAGCCGCGCCGAGACGTTGATGGTGGGAAAATCCACCTTGGGGAGCGGCGCCACCGGCAGATCGCGGAAGGCGGCGATTCCGGCCAGGAACAGCCCCAGCGCCAGCAGCATGGAGGCGACGGGACGGCGGATGAAGAGTTCGGAGAAGCTCATGGCCGCTACCGAGGAAGCGCGGGCGTCTCGCCCGCATCTTCGGCGGGCGAGACGCCCGCGCTCCGATTGAACCGGCGCTTCAACCGCTCCAGGGCCAGATAGATCACCGGCGTGGTGTAGAGCGTGATCAACTGGCTGAGCAGCAGGCCGCCGACGATGGAAATGCCCAGCGGCCGACGCAGCTCGGAGCCGGTGCCGCTGTCGAAGGCCAGGGGAAGCGCGCCCAGCAGCGCCGCCATGGTGGTCATCATGATGGGGCGAAAGCGCAGCAGACAGGCCTGGACGATGGCCTCGCGGGCGGACTTGCCCTGGCCGCGCTCGGCCTCCAGGGCGAAGTCGATCATCATGATGGCGTTCTTCTTGACGATGCCCATCAGGAGCACGATGCCGATCAGCCCCACCAGGGACAGATCGTTGCCGGTGGCCATCAAGGCCAAAAGCGCCCCGATTCCCGCCGACGGCAGGGTCGACATGATGGTAACGGGATGGATGGTGCTCTCATAGAGCACGCCCAGCACGATATAGATCACCACCAGGGCGGCCAGGATCAGCCAGGGCTCGTTTTCCAATGAGCGGCGGAACTCGGCGGCGTCGCCGGAAAAATCGCCGGTGATGGTCTCGGGCATCTCCATGTCGCGGCCGATGGCCTCGATGGCCTTGGTGGCATCGCCCAGCGCGACGCCGGGCGCCAGATTGAAGCTCAACGTGACGGCGGGAAACTGGCTCTGATGGGTGATGGCCAGCGGCACGCTGGAGCGGGTCACCCGGGTAAAGGCGCTGAGCGGCACCAGCGACCCGGTGGAGGCCCGCACATGGATGGCCGACAAGGTCTCCGGCCCCAATTGATATTCCGGCGTCACCTCCAAGATGACGTGGTACTGGTTGACCTGGGAATAGATGGTCGAGATCTGGCGCTGGCCGAAGGCGTCGTAGAGCGTGTCGTCGATGGCCTGGGGCAGGATACCCAGCCGCGCCGCCTTGTCGCGGTCGATGACGACATCGGCCTGCAGACCGCCGTCCTGGGAATCCGACGCCACATCCGTCAACAGTGGCGAGGCCCGCAGCCGTTCCAGCACCCGGGGCACCCAGATCGCCAGTTCCGCCGCGTCGATATCGGTCAGGGTGTACTGGTATTGGGTACGGCTGGTGCGCGGGCTGAGCTGGATATCCTGGGCGGGCTTCATATGGACGTCGAGACCGGCCACCGGGGCCATGGCCTCCGACAGTCGGCCGATCACCCGCTCCGCCGAGCTCGAGCGCTGCTTGCGCGGCTTGAGCACGATGCTCATATGGCCGGTATTGGCGGTGGGATTGACACCGCCCGCGCCCAGGAAAGACGCCACCGCCGTCACGTCGGGGTCTTCGCGGGCGATGTCGGCGACGCGGCGCTGCAACTCCGCCATGGCGCGAAACGAGATTTCCGGCCGCCCGTCGGTGGTGACCACGATCAGGCCGGTATCCTGGCTGGGCAGGAACCCCTTGGGCGCCACCACATACAGGCCGATGGTGCCCACCAAGGTGGCCACCGCCAGCCACAAGGTCGCCGTCTGGCGTCGCAGCACCCAATCCAGCGAGCGGGCATAGGCGTCGCGCAAGGCCTCGAACAGCCGACCCGACTTGGCTTCCTCGTGGCCGCCCTTCAGCAGATGGCCGCACATCATGGGAGTCAGGGTCAAAGACACCACCGCCGAGACCACCACCGCCACCGCCAGGGTCAGGGCGAATTCGCGGAACAGCCGCCCGACGATGCCCGACATGAACAGCAGGGGAATGAACACGGCGACCAGCGAGACGGTCAAGGACACGATGGTGAAGCCGATTTCCTTGGCGCCCACCAAGGCGGCTTCCAGCGGCTTCATGCCCTTCTCGATATAGCGGACGATGTTCTCGATCATGACGATGGCGTCGTCCACCACGAAACCGGCGGAAATGGTCAGCGCCATCAGCGACAGATTATCCAGCGAGAATCCGGCCAGGGCCATGATCCCGAACGTCCCCACCAGCGACAGCGGCAGGGCGATGGCGGGGATCAGGGTGGCGCGCGGACTGCGCAGGAACACCCAGATGACGCCGATCACCAGGACCACCGTCAGGACCAGGGTGAACTCCACATCGGCCACCGAGGCGCGGATGGTCTCGGTGCGGTCGGCCAGGACCGAGACGGTGACACCCACCGGGACGGCGCGGCGCAGTTCCGGCAGCTTCGCCTGGATGCGGTCCATGGTGGCGACGATATTGGCGCCGGGCTGGCGCTGGACATTGATGATGACGGCGGGCTTGCCGTCGAACCAGCCGGCGGCGCGGGAATCCTCGACGCCCTCCACCACCTGGCCCAGATCCTGGATGCGCACCGGAGCACCGTTCTTCCAGGCGATGACCTGGGTGGGGTAATGGGCGGGATCGGAAATCTGATCGTTGGCGCCCACCGCCAAGGCCTGGGAGACGCCGTCGAAACTGCCCTTGGGCATGTCCACATTGGCCTTGGCCAGGGCCGATCGCACGTCTTCCAGCGACAGACCGTAGGAAGCCAGCCGCGACGGGTCGATCTGGACGCGGACGGCGGGGCGCTGGCCGCCTTCCACCGTCACCCGCCCGACGCCGGAAATCTGGCTGAGCTTCTGCGCCATCAAGGTGTCGGCCACATCGTTGACCTTGGTGATGGGCATGGTGTCCGAGGTCAGCGCCAGGGTCATGATGGGCGGATCGGCGGGATTGACCTTCGAATAGACCGGCGGATAGGGCAAGTTGGTCGGCAGCACGCCGCGGGCGCCGTTGATGGCGGCCTGGACGTCCTCCGCCGCCACGTCGATATTCTTGGACAGCTCGAATTGCAGGGTAATGGCGCTGTTGCCCTGGGACGAGGTGGAGGTCATCACCACCAGCCCCGGAATCAGGCCGAACTGGCGTTCCAGCGGCGTGGTGATCAGCGAGGCCATGGTGTCGGCCGAGGCGCCGGGCAAGCGGGTGGACACCTGGATGGTGGGAAAGTCCACCTGGGGCAGCGCCGAGACCGGCAATAGCCGGAATCCCAGCATGCCCGACAGCACCACCGCCAGCGACAACAGCCAGGTCGCCACCGGGCGGCGGATGAACGGCGCGGAAATGTTCATGAGGCCCCGCCCTTGCCCTCCGGTCGCCTGCCCCCGCCCTTGCCTTTTCCGTCGCCGCCCCTTTCCTCGCCGGTGGTGATCCGGCTGCCTTGGGCCAGCTTGGCGGTGCCGTCGACGACCACCGTCTCGTTTTCCTCGACCCCGGCCTCCACCAGGGCCTGATCGCCTTCGAAGGCGGCGACCTTGATGGCCCGCATCTCCACCGTGCGATCGGCACCGACCACGAAGACGTAGGAGCCTTGAGGGCCGCGCTGCACCGCCGGGGCCGGGATCACCAGCCCGCCTTCGCGAATGGACAGCAGCAGCCGGACATTGACGAAACCGCCCGGCCACAGCCGTCGTTCGGCATTGGGCATGACCGCCTTCAGCTTGATGGTGCCGGTGGTCTGGTCGATCTGGTTGTCCACCAACTCCAGCTCGCCCATATCCACCTGAAGCTTGGTCTCGGGCTGCAGCGCCAGCACCGCCAGCTTGCCGTCAAGCCGCATGCGGTCGCTGATGGCGGGCAGGCTCTGTTGCGGCAAGGTGAAGATCACCGAGATGGGCTGAATTTGAGTGAGCGTCACCAGACCGGCGGCATCGGCCGCCCGCACGATATTGCCGCGATCCACCAGCCGGATGCCGGTCCGCCCATCGATGGGCGAGGTGATGACGGTATAGCCCAGCATGGTCTTGGCGTTGCTGATGGAGGCCTCATCCACCCGCACGCTGGCCTCCAACTGACGCACCAGGGCGCGTTGGGTATCGACACTTTGCCCGGTGACCCGGTCGCCCAGCGAGACATAGCGGGCGAGATCGCGCCGCGCCGCCTCCAATTGGGCGAAATCCTTGTCCCTGACCGCCAAGGCCTGTTCATATTGGGCGCGGTAGGTGCGGGGATCGATCTGGGCCAGCACTTCACCGGCCTTGACGTCCTGGCCTTCCTTGAACAGCACTTCCACCAGTTCGCCATCGACGCGGGAACGCACCGTCACCGTATTGTAGGCCTGCACCGTTCCCAGGGCATCGAGATAGATGGGAACATCCTTGCGCCCGACCACCGCCGTCACCACCGGCACCGGTCGTCCATCCGGCCCGCCGGGCTTGCCCATCGGTTTGGCCGCCTGCCCGGACGGCCACAGGACAACCGCCGCGACGACCAGGGCAAGAGCCCCGATGCCCATGGCGACACGGTGGCTCTTGGCCTGCTGCAACACCTCTTCGAACCTCACCGACGGCCTCCACGGGGCATGTTGTTGGCGATGATTATGATCATAAGGCACCGGCCTGTCTGTAACAGAGGGTAACACCGACCCGACCCGCGTTGTCGCGCCTGAACGATCATGCCATTCTTCCCCCATGAAGCCCGGCCCCGTGCCCATCTGGAAGCGGCTGCTGAAGGCCCTGCGGCGGCAGGGGCTGCCGATGTTGCTCGCTCCACCGGCTCTTGTCGCCATTGCCTTCGACGCTTGGGATTTCGCATCCCTTTGGGTCGATCACGACCATACGGTCGAGGAGACCGCCCTTCAAAGCCAAGGCGTCGCCCGCGAGATCGGCCGCAGCATCACCAGCGCCCTTCAAGCCATCGAGGTGGAGGCCACCGACCATCTGACCCCGCTGTCGAATCAGTATCTGGAAAAAAAGATCCGGATGCCGCAATTGCTTGCCGGATACGGCCTTGCCAGACAACGCCTGCCCCAACTGGCGTCGATCCACCTTTACAAGGCCGATGGCCGATTGGCCGACCCGCCGCAATTGTCGCGGCGAATGCCGCCCGACATCAGCGCCATCGCCCTGTTCAAGGCCCATCGCGACGGAGTGGTGGAACAGTCGGTTCGGGTGGACTCGCTCGAAGACTTGGTGAGCGATCAGATGTCGGTCAAATGGCAGCTTGTCCTGGCCCAGAGTGTTCGCAACGCCGAAGGCGAGTTCATGGGCTTGATGATCGCCAGCGTGGACACCGAGTATTTCTTTTCGGTTATCGCTGAAATTCGCCTCGCCCCCGGCACCGCCATCCGAATCTTCGATAGCGACGGCAGACTGCTGCTGAACCACCCCCGCGACTTTACCCAGGTCGGACGGAATTATTCGTCGCGTTGGACCTTCCAGGATTGGACACAAAGCAAGGTCGAACTGCTGGGCACGGTTCCCGACCCGACCGACAATTCCCCCGAGATCGGCGTCTTTCGCAAGGTCGAACGCTATCCCATCCTGGTCTCCGTCGGTGTGGCCGAGGATCTCGCCCTGGCGGAATGGTGGCGGGAATTGGCAATTCTGCTGGTGGCGATTCTCACCTTCGTCGCCGCCTCCCTGTGGTCGGCCAGGCGCCCCCTCGCCGCCTGGGTGCTCCACCAAGAGCACCATACCGACGACCCGAGCGGCTTTCGCGATGGGGACGGCATTTAGTATGTATCGCCCCCCATCTTGTTTATAATCCATCAACACTGAGCTGATATTTTCGCTTGAGCGAGCAATACCTGGGGGGATGGCACCATCATGTGGATCGAACAACGCGCCTGGACCGCCGCTGAGGGTTGGAGCAAGACGGAGAAGCCCGCGGGCGCCACGTCCCTGGTTCTGTATTTCGCCGCGCCTGGGGTCATGACCCCCGATGATATTTACGCTCAGTTGCGCCAGCGCTATGGCGATGCGGCCATCGTCGGCTGCACCACCGGCGGCGAGATCAGCGGCGACGAGGTGCTCGACGATAGCGTGGTGACGGCCGCCATCGGCTTCGACAAGGCCACCGTGCGGATTGCGGCTCGCGATCTCGGCGATGTCTCGGAATCCCGGAAGATCGGCGGCGAATTGGCCCGTGAATTGGCTGGCGACGGCTTGCGCGCCATCTTGATCCTGTCCGACGGCACCAAGGTCAACGGCGACTCCTTGGTGGCGGGCTGCCTCGAAGCGGTGGCTCCGGATATCATCGTGACCGGCGGCCTTGCCGGAGACGGCGCCCGCTTTCAATCCACTGCCGTGGGTTGCAACGACGCCATGCGCTCGGGCCGCGTCGCCGCCATCGGCCTGTACGGCGCCAGCCTCGCCATCGGCCACGGCAGTTTCGGCGGTTGGGACGAGTTCGGCCCGCCGCGCACCATCACCCGGTCCGAAGCCAACGTGCTTTACGAACTGGACGGCGAACCGGCACTGGACCTCTATAAACGCTATCTGGGCGAGGAAGCCCAGGGACTGCCGGGCAGCGCCCTGCTGTTCCCGCTGTCCATCCGCCCGTCCGAAGGCGCCGATGGCGCCGAAGTGGTGCGCACCATCGTCGGCATCGACGAGGCCGCCAAGTCCATGACCTTCGCGGGCGACGTTCCCACCGGCTATCTGGCGCGGCTGATGCGCGGCAATTTCGACAATCTGGTGGACGGCGCCGGCAAGGCGGCAGAGGCCGCCGCCACGGGTGCGCCTTGTCTCGCCATCCTGGTGAGCTGCATCGGCCGCAAGCTGCTGATGGGCCAGCGCATCGCCGAAGAGGTGGAGATCGTCGCCGATGTCCTGGGCGGCAAGGCCGACCTGATCGGTTTTTACTCATATGGCGAGATTTCGCCCCACGGCTTCACCGGAAAGTGCGAACTGCATAATCAAACCATGACCATCACCACCATTTCCGAGCGCTGATTTCCGTGTCCAACATGCATCGGCTGCTCCAGCGACAGCTGGCCAGGGCATCAAGGGGGAGCGCCGACGGCGTTCCCAACCTGGACGTGCTGCTTGCGCTGGTCAGCGAGACCTATGACGAGCAGGACCGCGAGCGGCGCCTGAACGACCGCTCGACCCGCCTGATGGAAGAAGAGCTGCGTGCCGCCAACCGCGAGTCGCAGCAACAGGCCGAAGCCCATCTGCAAGCCATTCTGGACACGGTGGGCGAAGGAATCGTCATCGCCGACCACGGCGGCAGGATCATCAGCGTCAATCCCGCGCTGCTCAACACCTTCGGTTATGCCAGAGGCGATCTGGTGGGCCAGAACATCGCCGCCCTGGTCCCCGCCCTCGATGCCTCTCAAGGCCAAGGTGGCGGCATGGCCGGGTTGTTCGCCCTGGGGCGCGAGAGCACCGCCCGGCGCAGCCATGGCGAGACCTTTCCCATCGAATTGGGGTTCGGCGACCTGTCACCCACCGGCGTGCCGCATTTCGTCTGTATCATCCGCGACATTTCCGATCGCAAGCGCATCGAGCGCGACATGCGCGAAAGCCAGCTGCGCTTCCGCGACTTCGCCGAGTCCTCGTCGGACTGGTTCTGGGAGACCGGCCCCGATCTTCGCTTCAGCCGCTTCTCCGGCAATTTCACCGAATTCACCCGCGCCCTGCCCGACCATTATGTCGGCCACACCCGCGACGAGATGATCTCGGACGACACCGATCCCGAGGCCCGGCGGCAGAATCTCGCCGATCTGGCGGCACGGCGGCCGTTCCGTGATTTCGTCTATCGCACCAAGGATATGAGTGGGCCAGGCCGGGTTCTGCGGGTCAACGGCAAGCCGGTCTTAACCGAATCCGGCGAGTTCATGGGTTATCGCGGCACCGCGTCGGATATCACCGAGGAAATCGAGGCCGAGGAGCGGCTGAAAGCCACCCAGGCGGAAATCGAACGTCTCGCCCAGCGCAACGCCTCGATCCTGGAAAGCGTCGATGACGGCATCTTCGGCATCGACCTCAACGGCCGCGCCACCTTCGTCAACCGCGCCGCCGCGGAAATGCTGTGCTACGAACAGGCCGAGCTGGTGGGCGCCGACATCCTGCCCATGATCGCCTCGGATCTGGCCACCGCCAGCAGCCTGTACCAAGTCCTGCTGCGGCTGACCACCTCGCTGCGCGACGATGCCGCCAGCTTCAAGCGCCGCGATGGGTCGGTGGTGCCGGTGGAGTATATCGCCTCCCCGGTGGTCGAACAGGAACGCCAGGTGGGCGTGGTGATCGGCTTCCGCGACATCACCCAGCGCCGTCAGGTGGAAAGCCAATTGCGCGACGCCAAGGAAGCCGCCGAGGCCGGCAATCGTTCCAAGTCGGAATTCCTGGCGACCATGAGCCACGAAATCCGCACCCCCATGAACGGCGTCATCGGCATGACCGGCCTGCTGCTGGATACCGAGTTGGACGACGAGCAGCGCCATTTCGCCGAGACCATCCGCGATTCGGGCGAATCCCTGCTGACCGTCATCAATGACATCTTGGACTTTTCCAAGATGGAAGCGGGCAAGCTTGACCTGGACTACACCGAATTCGAGCTGACACCGCTGGTGGAAAGCGTGGTGGACATCCTGGCGCCGCGCGCCCACGCCAAGGGTATCGAGATCGCCAGCCTGATCGACCCCGATCTGCGCATGGTGGTGCGCACCGACCCGGGTCGCTTGCGCCAGGTGCTGATGAATCTGGCCGGTAACGCCGTCAAGTTCACCGAAAAGGGCGGCGTCTCCATCGAGGTTCGCGTCGCCGAACGGGCCGAGGGCCGCATGGTCGCCCGCTTCGAAATCCGCGACACCGGCATCGGCATTCCCAAGGAATCCCAGGGCCGCCTGTTCTCCATGTTCTCGCAGGTGGACGCCTCGACCGCGCGGCGCTACGGCGGCACCGGCCTCGGCCTCGCCATCTCGCGACGCATCGCCGATCTGATGGGCGGCCATGTGGGCCTGGACAGCGAGCCGGGCAAGGGAAGCACGTTCTGGGTTGCGCTGCCGTTGCAGATCCTGGGGCCGCAAACCTCGACCCCGCCCGATCTGCGCGGCCGCCGTGTCCTGGTGGTGGACGACAATTCCATCAACCGCGATGTGCTGGAGCGCCAATTGCGCGCCGTCGGAGTCGATGTGCGGGCCTGCCATGACGCCGGAACCGCCATGAACGAACTGACCCAGGCCGCCGCCGAGGGCACCAAGCCGTGGGAAGTGGCGCTGGTCGACGCCCAGATGCCCATGGTCAGCGGCACCGACATGGTCCGCATGGTCCGCGCCATTCCCATGCTGTCGGGCATGAAGGTCATCATCACCTCGTCACAAGGCGTTCTTGACCCGGCCGACCGGGCCAATATCGACGCCTTCCTGCACAAGCCGCTACGCCAGGGAACCGTGCTTGACACCATCGCCCGCCTTCTGGGCGTCAGCGACCGGATGGCACCGGCCGAATCCGCGTCGGCCGTGCCCAAGACATCGGAGGGGCCGGGGCGGCGCCTGCGCATCCTGGTCGCCGAGGATAACCCGGTCAACCAGCAGGTGGCGCTGGGATTGCTGCGCAAATTCGGCCATTCCGTCGATGTGGTGGGCGATGGCGCCGAGGCGGTGGAGGCGGTGCGCCTGCTGCCCTACGACCTTGTGCTGATGGATGTCCAGATGCCGGAAATGGACGGGCTGGAAGCCACCCGGACCATCCGCGCCCTACCCACCCTGGCCGCCCAGGTTCCCATCGTCGCCATGACCGCCAATGCCATGCGCGGCGATGACCAGATTTGCCTGAACGCCGGTATGGACGGCTATATCAGCAAGCCCATCGACAGAATGAAGCTGTCCGAAGTCCTTGCGCGCTATGCCGGCGAATCGATCGGCAAGCCCATCGTAGCGCCCTCGGCCACGGTGGCGGCGGTGGACTTCACCATTCTCGATCTCCTCAAGGACGACCTTGAAGCCGATACCGTCATCGAGATCCTGGCCAAGTTCATGGAAGACGCCCGCGCCCGCGTCACCGGCAGCCACGAGGCCCAGGAGCAAGGCGACATGGACCGGGTGCGCCGCGAAGCCCACACCATCAAGGGCGCCGCCGCCAGTCTGGGCCTGACCGCCATCCGCGACGCCTGCCTGACGGCGGAGAACGCGGCACGCGGCGGCCAGAATGTCGGCGCCGCCGTGGCCGGTTTGGATGCCGCCGTCGAGGCCCTGCCCGCCATCCTCGCCACCACCGTTTATGCCCTGCCGGAAAGCTGAGCCATGCGCATTCTGATCATCGACGACAACCCCACCAACCTGATGCTTCTGCATCACCGTCTGGTCAAGATCGAAGGGTCCGAAGTCATTTCCATGGAATCGGCGGTGGCGGCCTTGGTGTGGTGCGAAACCAACGTCCCTGACCTGATCCTGACCGACTATCACATGCCCGAGGTGGACGGCCTGGAATTCATCCGCCGCCTGCGTCAAAAGGAAGAGTTCCGCGAGGTTCCGGTGGTCGTCGTCACCACTTCGGACGTCAAGGAAGTCCGCCAGAAGGCGCTGGAACTGGGCGCCATCGACTTCCTGACCAAGCCCGTGGACGGCCATGAATTGCTGGCGCGTTCGCGCAATCTGCTGGCGCTGCGCAAGTCCCAGCTGACGCTGCGCGACCGCGCCGCCGAGGAACTGGTCATGCGCCTGTCCAAGGCGGCGGAATTCCGCGATCCCGAAACCGGCGCCCATATCGAGCGCATGGCCCGCTACACCGCCCTGATCGCCCGGCGCATGGGCATGAATGCCGACGACGTGGAGCGGCTGGAACTGGCCGCGCCTATGCACGATGTGGGCAAGGTCGGCATTCCCGACATGATCTTGCTGAAGCCCGACCGGCTGACGCCGTCGGAATTCACCATCATGAAGCAACATGCCGAATTCGGCCGCGAAATCCTAAAGGACAGCCCGTCGCGCCTCGTGCGCCTTGCCGCCGAGATCGCCGGCAGCCATCACGAGAAATTCGACGGCAGCGGCTACCCCGCCGGTCTGGCGGGGGACGCCATCCCGCTGGAAGGACGCATCGTTGCCGTGGCCGATGTGTTCGATGCCCTGACCTCGACCAGGCCCTACAAACGCCCGTGGTCGGTGGACGAAGCCGTCGCCTTCATGAAGGAGCAGAGCGGCAAGCATTTCGATCCCGCCTGCGTCGATGCCTTCCTGTCCGAAATGGCCGCCGTCGGCACCATCATGGCCCAGTTCCAGGATAACTTCGATCCCGAACCGGCGCATCCCCTGGCCAATTACTGAGACCAATCATCGTTTGATATGACGTCACCCTCTCCCCTCGTGGGAGAGGGCCGGGGTGAGGGGCTTTGCGCGCGGCAGCGGACACGAGTCACATGGCGCGCCGACGCGCGCGCCCTCACCCGGCTCGCTCTCGCTCGCCACCCTCTCCCGCAGGGGGAGAGGGCTTGTTTTCATTGGTTGGCCAGGACGGCCGCGCTCCGAGAATGGCGAGTCGTTCGGAGCGCGGGCGTCTCGCCCGCCCGCGGGGCGAATCCGCGCTACTTCATCACCCCGGAGACCTGGATGGCCGCCGGTCCGGCGATGACCAGGAACAGGACCGGCAGGAAGAAGACGATCATGGGCACCGTCAGCTTGGCGGGCAAGGCGGCGGCCTTCTTCTCGGCCTCGGACATGCGGGACTCGCGGTTTTCCTGGGCCAGAACCTTCAGGGCCTGACTGACCGGCGTGCCGTATTTCTCCGATTGCAGCAAGGTGGTCGATAGCGAGCGGACCTGCGCCAGCCCGGTGCGGTCGGCCAGATTCTCCCAGGCGTGGCGGCGGTCGCCCAGAAAGGCCAGTTCGGCGGCGGTCAGGCCGAATTCCTCGGCCAGTTCCGGCGAGGTCTCTCCCATCTCATCCACCACCCGGCCCAGCGAGGCTTCCACCGACAAACCGGCGTCGACGCAGATCACCATCAGGTCGAGGGCATCGGGGAAGGCCCGCGCCACGGAGAACTGCCGTTTCTGGATGGCATTGGTCAGCATCAGATGCGGCAGATACGCCCCGGCCGCCATGGCGCCCACCAGGATGAAGGCCCGGTTGGTCAGGGGCAGATCGGCGAAGACGGTGGTGGCATAGACCAGCCCCAGGGCCAGCAACACCACCGGAAGCGCCACGCGGGCGAAGATGAAGGTCAGCGGCGCCGACTGGCCGCGCCAACCCGCCTGGGCCAGCTTGGCCTTCAGCTCCTTGGCCTCCAGCATGTCCTGGAGCTTCAGCCTGTCCACCACGGCGCGCATCAAGGCCTGGCGGCGGCGCGGCGCGTTCTTGCGCCGCCCGGTCTGCAGATTGGCCCGTTGAATGGCCGACAATTCCTGGCGCCGCGCCGCCACCGCCTTCATGCGACTGGTCAGGCGGTCGCGCGCGATCAGCGGCAGCGACACCGCCACGATGGAGACGAAGGCGACGACGGCGGCGCAAATCATGATCAGGGTGGTGAGCATTGGGTCAAGCCTCCCTTTCACATATCGAAATTGATCATGCGGCGCATGACCAGCAAGCCCACCACCTCGGTGACGCCGCCCGTGAACAGCAGGATATTGCCGGTATCGGTGGTGAACAGGATCTCGATGTAATTGGGCGCCAATCCGGCCAGGGCGGTGATCACCACCAGGGGCAGCGAGCCGATGATATAGGCGGAGGCGCGGGCCTCGCTGGCGAAGGCCTGGACCTTGTCGCGCATGCGCTTCCTGGCGCGCAGCACCTCGGACAGCTTGGCCAGGGTGTCGGCAAGATTGCCGCCGGTCTGCTGCTGGATGGCGATGACATTGGCGAAATAGCGAAGCTCCGCCGTCGGCGTGCGCTCGACGGCGCGGGCCAGCACGTCCTGCAAGCCGAGACCCAGCTTCTGGCCCTCGGTGATCAGCCGGAACTCGGCGCCGATGGGGTCTTCCATCTCGCGGCCGATGATGTTGACGCATTCGCCCAGCGGCAGGCCGGACCGGATGCCGCGCACCACCACGTCGATGGCGTCGGCGAATTGGCCGGTGAAGCGGCCTACCCGGCGCTTGGCCCGCAGGGTCAGGACGACTTTGGGCAGGCCGATGCCCAGCACCAGGGCGGACAGCATCGACCACAGGCCGGACATGCCCATCAGCGATGCAAGGATGAACAGCAGCAGGGCGAAACCGCCGCTGGCCGCCAGATACTGCCAGACCTCCACATGGATACCGGCCTGCATCAGCTCTTCGCGCAGCTTATAGCCGCGCTTGCGCGCCCGGGCACCCTCCACTTGCTTCAAGCGGGACTGCACCGATTTGCGCTTGGGCTGGCGCGCGCTTCGGCGGGCGTGGCTCGCGGTGCCGGTAAGGGCGGCCAGCCGCCGTTTGATCCTGGCCCTGGGTCCATGAATCAGCGACACCATGGACCAGCCCAGCACCGCCAGGGCAACCAGCAACGCCGCCACCAGCACGGCGATCTCGGCGGGCAGGCGGGCGAGCACGTCAAGCATGCGCTTCGCTCAGGGCTTCGGCCAGATCGCGCTCGAGCCCATAGTAACGGGCGCGGTCCCAGAAGGCCGGACGCAGACCGGTGGGGCGGTGGCGGCCGAGCACCCGGCCCTTGGAATCCTCTCCCTCGAACTCGTAGACGAACAGGTCTTGCAGGGTGATGACGTCACCCTCCATGCCGATCACCTCGGAGATATGAGTGATCTTGCGAGTGCCGTCGCGCAGGCGCGAGGCCTGGACGATGACGTTGACCGCCGAGGCGATCTGCTCGCGCACCGCCTTGGCGGGCAGATTGTAGCCGCCCATGGCAACCATGTTCTCGACACGGGACAGGGCGTCGCGCGGCGTATTGGCGTGGATGGTGCCCATGGAGCCGTCATGGCCGGTATTCATGGCTTGCAGCAGGTCGAAAGCCTCGGGGCCGCGCACCTCGCCGACGATGATGCGCTCGGGCCGCATGCGCAGGCAGTTCTTCACCAGATCGCGCATGGTCACCGCCCCCGCCCCTTCCAGATTGGGCGGCCGGGTTTCCAGCCGCACCACATGGGGCTGCTGCAATTGCAGCTCGGCGGCGTCCTCGCAGGTGACGATGCGCTCGGCCTCGTCGATATAGCGGGTCAGGCAGTTGAGCAAGGTGGTCTTGCCCGAGCCGGTACCGCCGGACACCAGGATATTGCAGCGGACCGCCGAGGCGATTTGCAGCACCCGGGACGCCTGGGGCGTCAGCGAGCCGAACTCCACCAGCTTGTCCAGCGTCAGCTTGTCGCGCTTGAACTTGCGGATGGTCAGCGTCGGGCCGTCGATGGCCAGGGGCGGCACGATGACATTGACACGAGACCCATCGGCGAGACGGGCGTCGCAGATGGGGCTGGCCTCGTCCACCCGGCGCCCCACCGCCGAGACGATGCGCTGGCAGATATTCATCAACTGGGCATTGTCGCGGAATTTGATGTCGGTGAGTTCGATCTTCCCCTCGGACTCGATATAGACCTTGTCGGCGCCGTTCACCATGATGTCGGCGATATCGTCGCGGGCCAGCAAGGGTTCCAGCGGCCCCAGGCCCAGCACGTCGTTGCAGATATCGCTGATCACCACCTGCTGCTCGGCCGCCGACAGGACGAGGCTGCGCATGCTGATGATCTCGGAGACGATGTCCGAGATTTCTTCGCGCACCTGGGCCGGCTCCAACTGGCCCAGCTCGGTGGGATCCACGGAATCGATCAGATCGTTGAAGATGGCGATCTTGATGTCGGACAGCCGGTGGTCCAGCTCCACCGAGCGCGTCTGGGCCGCCGTGGGGGGCGGCACCGCGGCGACGGGCTTGGCACTCGACGGAGCGGCTGATTGCGGCGGCGGTGGTGTCGAGGGGGGCGCAGTGCGACGGCCGAACATGGACTCAAGTCCTCTTCAGCCAGTCGAACAGGCCCTTGCGGCCGGATTTGCGGCTGCCCGCCGCCTTGCCGCCCAGCGCCACCGCCAATTGGCTCAGCAGAGGCCCGACCTTGGACGACTTGGTCACCTCGCCCACCATCTGGCCGGTATTGGCGGCCTCGCCAAAGGCCTGGGCATCCGACGGAATGGTCAACATGGGTGCGATCTTGATGGTGTCCTCGAAATCCTTGGCGGTCAGCTGGGTCTTCTTGGAGGGGTCAATCCGGTTCAGCACCAGCCTGGGGGCGGGCGATCCGCCCCGCTTGGAGGCCAGACCGTCCATCACCGACTTGACGTCGCGCAACGAGGCGAAATCCGGCGTGGCGGTCACCACCACCTCGTCGGCGATGATCAGCAGATGCTCGGTCCACTCGGACCACAGATGGGGAATATCGAGCACCACAACCGAGGCCATGCGCGCCGCCAAATCGACCATGAGGTCCAGCGTATCGGCGGCGATTGCCGAATGAATACGGTAATCGCCGGGCGAGGCGAGGATTTGCAGGTGGTCGTCGTATTCCACCATGCAGCGTTCCATCAGCACTTCATCAAGGCGTTCGGGATGGGCCAGCGCGTCGACCACCGTCTGCTTGGCCTCCACGTTGAAGGCCAGCATGGAGGTGCCGAAGGCCAGATCGAGATCCACATAGACCACCGATTCCTGCAAGCTTCGCCCCAGCTCCCAAGCCGTATTCTGGGCCAGGGTGGACGACCCCACCCCGCCCCGCGCCCCCCAAAAGGCGATGACACGGCCCTTGGGCGCCGCCTGGGGATCGGCGAACAGCCCTTCCATGGCGGCGATGATCTGGCGAGCACTCACCGGACGCAGCAGATAGTCGCTGATGCCGCGCTCCATCAAGGTGCGATAGAGAGTGATATCGTTGACGGAGCCGATCACCACCACCTTGGTGCCCTGGACGCAGACCTCGGCCAGATGGTCGAGGCGCTCCAGCATGGTGGCGGGGTCGTCGTCCTCGACGATCACCACCTGAGGCGTGGCCGTCTGGGCATAATGCTCCACCGCCGCCGCCAGACCGCCGTTTCGCAGCTCCAGCTTGGACTTGCCCAATTGGCGGTCCAACTGGACCTGCCGCAGGATGGCGGCGGTCTCGGGGCTGGCGGCGAAGGCGTCGATGGTCAGGCGATGGATCAAGTCATGCCTCGGCTTCTATTTGCTGGCATTGCCCACCTTGGAGGTGGTGCCTGCGCTGATATCCTCGGAGGCGGAGCCGGTGGCCTCGCCCCTGCCGTATTTCCCAAGCACGTCGCCCGAACGATTGGCGTCGCGGCCGCTGGCCTCGCGGGCGCGCACCAGATCGGCCGGGTTTTGCACCATCAGGCCGCGATTGCGCTCCAGCGAACAGCCCCAATTGCTGTTGGGGGCATTGGTGTAATCGGGATGGATGCCGCGCTCGAAGGTTCCGCATTCCGGCACGATGGCGACCCAGATGGGAACCCGCACCTCGGCGACGCCCGCCCCGGCTTCACCGCCCACCACCACCTTGGTTTGGATGTCGGCGGCACCGGCATGGCGCAGCGTCTCGGCGAGACCGCGGCCGAACTCCTGCTCGGTCGCCTCCTCGCCCGGCTTGGCCGCCAGGGTGATCACGATCGGCCCGGCACCGCGCCGCAGCGATTCGGCGGCCAGACGGAACAGCCGGGCCTTATCGAACTCCGACAGCACGGTCCCCGCCTCGGGGCGGTCGAACACCGCCACCGCCGCCTTGACCTCGGCGGTCAGGGGATGGGCGATATGGGGGTCGTGCTCGGACATATCGGCGGCGCAAGCCGTCGCCAGCGCGGTCAAAAGGACAATGGAGGCCTTGCGGATCATGGCGTCGTCCTCCTATTGAACAATATAGCCGTATGGGCCTTGCAACTGCCCCGGCGTGGTCGGCGGCACGGCGCCGCGCTTGGTGTAGGTGTCCTGCAGGCGTCCCAGCAGCAGGATCTTAAGGTCGGAGGCGGGCGCGAAGCCGTCGGACGGCAGGGCCAGCACGTCGGGCCGCGTCACCGACTGCACCACATAGGCCGACAGGATCACCACCAGTTCCGTCTCGTTGCGCTGGAAGGCGGTGGAGCGGAACAGCGCACCCAGCACCGGAATATCCATCAGGCCCGGCAGTCCCGAGATATTGCCGGTCAGGTCGTTCTGCAACAGGCCCGCGATCATGATGGAGCCGCCCGAGGGCAGTTCCACCGTGGAGCCGGCACGCCGCACCTTGAAGGCGGGCACCGAGATGGAGGTGCTGACGGCCGTCTTGTTGGCGGTGTCGATGGCACTGACCTCGGTGGACATCTTCAGGCTGATGCGGCCGGGATCGAGCACGGTGGGGGTGAAGTTCAGTAGCACGCCATAGGGCTTGAACTCGACGCTGATGGCGCCGTTGGTGTCGGCCACCGGAATGGGCAGCTCGCCGCCCGCCAGCATGGTGGCGGTCTCGCCCGACACCGCCGTCAGATTGGGTTCCACCAAGGTGCGGATCAGCCCCTGATTTTCCAGCAGATTGAGGCTGGCGGTCAGCGGCCCCAGACCGGTGATGGTGCCCGCGCCGAAATAAGACGTGGTGATCTGGCCGATGGTCGCCGTGGTGGTGCCGCTGGTCAGTTGCGCCGAGCCCGGCAGGGCGACGGATTTGGAGGTGACGCCGACGCCCAGTTCCTTGATCACCGTGCGCTGCATCTCCACCACCTTGACATGGAGCAGCACCTGCTGGTCGTTCGAGACCCGCAGCAGGGTCACCAGATTGGCGTCGGCGGCGACGAAGCGGCGCGCCAGGGTCTTGGCCGAGGCCGCCGCCGCATCGGTCTTGACCATGCCCGACAGATAAAGGCTGTCGTTGACGGCGGCGACCTGGATGTCGCGCTCGTCGGGCAGAACCTGACGCAGAACCTCGCGCACCGATTGGGCGTCCAGCCCCACGTCCACTTCCAGACGGCGCATGGTGCGGCCAGCCCGGTCGATCAGGAAGATATTGGTCTGGCCCGCCGCCCTTCCGACCACATGGATCAGGGTAGGCGAGCGCACCACCACGTCGGCGATGTCGGAATTGCCGACGATGACGTCGCGGACCTCGGCGGGCAGGGCGAGATCGGTGGACTTGTTCACCGACAGCCGGATGGTTTCGGCCACGGCGGGCATGGGGCCGCGCAGATTGAGGGCGGTGGTCGTCGAGGTCTGGCTTGTCCCCTTGGCGGCCAGCGTCACCACTTTGGCGCGCGGCGCCGCCGACGGCATGGGAGGCTCCGGCGAGACCTCGGCCCAGGCGGGGACCGACATCATCGCCAGCAGGCCAAGCACGGATAAGGCACGGGCTATCATCGCTCAAACCCCTCGGAGGTGACTTGACCGGCGCGGTTGATCAGGACGCTGGGCGCGGCGGTGCCGCCGCCCGACGGCTTGGCGGGCTTTTGCCGGAAATCGCCCAGCACCTGAAGCGCCTTGCTGGTTTCGGTGTCGGAGGTGAAGCCGATCTGATCAGTCTCCTCGGCGGGCGCGGCGGGCGTGCTTCCCGGCAGGCCGCGCAGCACCAATTGAAGATTGCCGATCATCCCGGCGGTGGTCACCAGCTCCGCCTGCTTGGGCGTCACTTCCAAGGTGGCGGTCTTGCCCTGGATGGCGGCGCCGTCGCGGGTGCGCACGATCTGCTGGTCGATGGCGAGAACCTTGACGTCGCTCAGCACCGTCTCGGCGGCATAGCGCATGATCAGGGCGCCGCCGCTCTTGCGCTCGGTGGAATCCACCGTCTTGCTGACATCGGTGGCCAGCAGCACGTCCACCTTGTCGCCGGGGGTGACGAAGCCCGACACCGCCGTGGGATTGGTGATGGCGATGGAGACCGCCCGCATGCCGGGGCCGAGAATACCGGCCAGCACGCCCGCGCTCTCGGCGCGGAAGGTGGCCGCCATGGAAAAGGGCTCGCCCTCGGCCAGGGCGCGGCGCGCCACTTGGCCCACCACCTGGGCCTTGAGGTCTTCGCCCGGACGCCGCACCATCAGGCGCGGCGTGACCACCGCGTTGGGCCAGGGCTCGTAGCGAAGATCGGAGGCGGACATCACCGTGCCGGGCGCGATGTCGTGGGCCGTCACCAGAACCTCGGTCACCGCGGCCTCGGCCGCCGGACGCACCTGCGCTTGCCGGTCCAGCCACATCTTGGCCAGAAAACCGGTCAACAGGGCGGCAAACGCCGCAACCGCCAGAACGATGACCATGGGTCGCATTTCGCTGACCTCAGTTCCTGTTCAACAAAGAGACACTCCCCGCCAAGACAATCGGGCAAATCGCGCCAAGGCGCAACCCGATCAGCCCATCACGCGGGGAAGCATCTCCATAATCCACCAATCCAAGCCGCCCGCCGCGATAGCGACGCCGTAAGGCACATGTCCCGATTCGGCCAAGCGTTGCCCCCAAGCCCGCACCGGCCCCTCGGGGCCCAGGGGAACCCGGCGCGCCAGCAAGGCCACCACGGCGAGGCCGCCGCCCACCAGGGCCATGACCATCAGAAAGCGCGACAACCCGTCGAAACCGGTCCACAGCGCCACCGCAGGCAGCATCTTGGCGTCGCCGCCGCCCCATACGCCCAGGACGAACAGAACGGCGCCGACGGCGAACAAGGCGCCCCCCGCCCCCAGATGGCCCAGCCAAGCGCCGGAATCGAAACCGACCGCGAAGGCCGCCGCGAAGGAGGCGATCAGCAGCAACGGCACCCGGTTGTGGATGCGGAATTGCCGGATATCGGTGACGGCCGCGTCCGCCAGGGCGACGACGAAGGCCAAGCTGAAGATGAAGATCATGCCGTTCATGATAGCCCGCCTCCCCCGAGACGAAAACGCCTCCCTGCGGGGAGGCGTTTCGATTGTGCCGTCGAGACGCCGCTTACTGGAGGCCGGTGCTCACATTGCCGAAGGTGGTCAGCAGACGGGGGCCGATGGCCTGGAAGGCGGTCAGGGCGGCGATGGAGATCAGCGCGGCGATCAAGCCGTATTCGATGGCGGTGGCGCCGTTCTCGTTGCGGATGTACTTGCTGGTCAGGCTGCGAATGGACTTCAACATGATGGCTCTCCTTGCGACTTCTTTACGTGCTGGGCTTTGGTTTCCGCCCGCTCAACTCTATGACCAAACAATAGGCCATAGATAAATTGTATTCTGTGAATAACCACACACTGTCAGCGCTTTCTCGAAAATAAATACATTCAATTTTATCTATTCATAATCATCCGGAATGCAAAACGCCTCCCCGAAGGGAGGCGTTTGGATTTAGGCCGACCGAGCCGGTGTTACTGCAGGCCGGTGCTCACATTGCCGAAGGTGGTGAGCAGACGCGGGCCGATGGCCTGGAAGGCGGTCAGGGCGGCGATGGAGATCAGGGCGGCGATCAGGCCGTATTCGATGGCGGTGGCGCCGTTTTCGTTGCGGATGTACTTGCTGGTCAGGCTGCGGATCGACTTCAACATGGTTTTCACTCCTTGGATCGACAGTTCGCCTCGGCGATACGTGTCTGTGTTTGCATTGAGATACTTGGCTGTATTTTCCCGCCCGTGTCTCATGAAGCAAACATACCCAAGTATTCGTCATCGATCTGTGATTTTACCCACAGAAGACGATTTTTATATTTGTAAATTAGGTTGGATTTTATGGAATTGCCGATTATGCCGCGCTGATGGTCCTTGCCATCATCTGCAAACGGGGCAGGTCGCAGATCACCAGGCCCATGGTCTTGCGCCGCACGATGCCGTCGCGGGCAAGTTCGCCGATGGCCTGGGCCACCTGTTCACGGCTGACCCCGGCCCAGGCGGCGATTTCCTTGTGGTTGGGCAGGTCGGGAATCGACCAACTGTCGGACTTGGCCGGATCGGGCTCGGCGAGGCGGAGCAATTCGGCCCAGATGCGCTGCTGTTCCGACTGGGTGGACAGTTGCGTTACCCGCGCGTCCAGATTACGGACGATACGGGTCAGCCGCTCCAAGACCTTCAGGGCGATTTCCGGATGGTCCCGCATGAGGCCGAGGAAGGACGGCCCATCCAGCGAGGCCAGCAGCGAATCGCGGGTGGCGACCACGCGGGCAGAGCGCTTCATGCCGTCGATGGCGGCCAATTCACCGAAATAGTTTCCCGCCAGCACGTCGGCCAGCGCCACTTCGCGATCGTCGCCGGTATTGTTGAGAATGCGGAGCGCCCCCTCGATGACGAAGTAGACGTCCAGGGTGTCGCTTTCCTTGTCGAACACCTGCTCGCCCGAGGCGTAGCGGCGCCATGTGCATTGCGCCTCGATGGCGGCCAGCGCGTCCGGTGTCAGTTCGGCGAAGAGGGATACGCGGGAAAGCGCGCCGTCGATCACGGTCATTCAAGCCTCGGTAACAGCGCCCACCCCCATAGTATCGGCGAGCGGCCTCGGCTTTTCAATCCGGTCTTTGCCGGACAAACCAATGACCCATGAAAAACGGGGGTGGACTTGCGCCCACCCCCGCCAGTTTGCGGCTTCAGGGAGACTGAAGGGCCGCGGTGAGTTCGGGCAATACCTTGAAGAGATCGGCGACGAGGCCGTAATCGGCCACCTGGAAGATGGGGGCCTCCTCGTCCTTATTGATGGCGACGATGACCTTGGAGTCCTTCATGCCGGCCAGATGCTGGATGGCGCCCGAGATGCCGACCGCGATGTAAAGGTCGGGGGCGACGATCTTGCCGGTCTGGCCCACCTGGAAGTCGTTGGGAACGAACCCGGCGTCCACCGCCGCGCGGCTTGCGCCGACGGCGGCGTTCAGCTTGTCGGCGACGGCTTCCAGCAGGTGGAAGTTCTCGCCCGACTGCATGCCGCGACCGCCCGAGATGATGACGCGGGCGCTGGTCAGCTCGGGGCGTTCCGACTTGGACAATTGCTGGCCGACGAAGGCCGACAGGCCCGCATCGGCGCCAGCCGCCACGGCTTCGACCGGGGC
>NZ_PGTO01000016.1 GCF_003284725.1 Paramagnetospirillum kuznetsovii
ATACCCCCATGCATTTTAATATTTTTCTTAAGAACCATCACGTTACCGGGCTGGCCAGTCTTGAGGACATCATCCGTCCGATTTGTGCCGGGATGATCGAAGGCGGTCATGAAGTCCAGTTCGAATACGAGCATCTGCTGCCACGGCCATGGGTCAACTTGATTTTCGAGTACTTCCCCGACATGACGCTGGTCGATGAATTGGCCGAAGCCAGGCGTCAGTTCGGCCGCGATCTGGTGCTGGGACTGATCGGCACCGAAGATCTGTCGGACACCATCTCGATGGGTGAAGCGGGCGAACAAACCCGCCTGGACAATATGCGCCAGGCGATGCCCTTATTCGACTTCATCTGGTCGATCGTGCCGGTCGATGATTACGCCCGGTTGTTTCCCGACTGCCAGCCGGCCCATTTCCTGCCATTGGGACATTGTCCGACCCTGACCTTGGCGCCGACCCGCCACCTGGGCATCGACGTCATGCTGTACGGCAAGTTGAACGCCTGGCGCGGCCCGGTGGTGCAGACCTTGCTTGAGCAAGGCGCCCGCGTCCAGGCCACCTTCGGCGACATGCCGGAATACATTCGCTGGAACATGCTGGGGCGATCGAAGATGGTCCTGGACATGCGTCGAGGCAAGGTTGTGCGGTACATGTCGCCGTCGCGCATCTGCGCCGCCTTGCATTGTGGGACACTGGTGGTCGCCGAGACTTTCGACACCAGTCCTCTGGCCAGCCTCTATCGCTATGCCCAGGCGGCGGATTATGGAGACCTGGCCGAAACCTGCCTGGACCTGATGGCCGACGAGACCAAACGGGCCGCCCGGGCCGCCCAGTTGTTCGGTCGCTTTGCCAAGGAAACCTCCATGAGGGCCAATATCGAGGCCCTGCTGCCGACCATTCCGGCGTAACCGTCAGGGGCGGGTCGCAGGCGATGAAGTTGGAAACGGAATTGCGGGCGGGCATGGCCGCCCATTCTGAAGGACGTCTGGTCGATGCCGCGCGATGCTGTCGCCAGGTGCTCGAGTCCGATGACGGCATCATGGTGGGCGGCTGGTTTGAAATCAGCACCGACCTCGTCTCCGTCATGGAAACTCCGCCGACGTATCAACATCTCGGCAGTGCGTCGAGCATTCAGGAAAACAACGTGGCGAACCAGTCCTGAGCCGCCTGTAACTCCCCGGCCATGTCCGCTTCGCTCCTCGGGCGCAGGGCGTGGCCGAGCAGGGCGGTCCAGAACGCCGTCACGCCGTAATGCCGCTTGGCCCAGGCGTGTCCTTCGTCAGCCACCCGTCTTGCCAGATCCGGCCGCCGCTTGATGAATTTGGCGATGTGGACGATGTCTTCCACATTGGTCCAGGGCAGATAGTGACGATAGGGGGGGAAGAACTTGGCGGTCGAGGGGTTGTCCTGTTCCACCAGCAGCGCGCCGGCGGCCAGCGTCTCCCATACGCGCCCCGTGATCAGATGATCCTTGGGGCTGTGGGCCGAAATATTGAGAATGGCGCTGGCGCCGGTCAGCATGGCCATGACGCCCATATCCATCAGATGGGCGGTAGAGATCGGCCAGCGCTCGGTCCAGCGGGACAGGAAGGCTTTGGCGCGGTCACCCTGGCCGAGCCCGACCAGCCGCTTCACCAAATCGCCATGACGGTCGCTCCAGTCACCGTTGGCCGCGGCCAATGCCTCCCACTCGTCCAGCAGCGAGTCGGCATCGGCAAGGCCGGGCAGTCGAAGCAGGAGAATCAGAACCTCCAGGCGAAGGCCGAGAGGGCCTTTTAGCCTGCGCAGCAGGGCCTCGGCTTCGGCGTTGTTCCCATCCGGATCAAGGCCTCCGCCAGCCTTAGCTGTACGGGAATGAGATCGCCTTCAATGGAAAGAGCCTGCCGACAGAGATGGATTTCCGCGTCGTAGCAACCAACACCCTTCAGCCAATTCGCCAGCGGAAGCCAGAGCATGATCGAAGATTGATCCGAACCGGTCAACCAGTCGTCCACCCAGGCCAGCATCCGAGGCTGGACGCTTTCGGCCACTTCGTCATAGATCCAGCCGGTGGCGACGGCGGCAAGAACGGCGGCTGTGGGCATTACGATGCTATCTCCATCGGCCAGCCGAACTGGGCGAAGCGCTCCTGCCAGTAGGGCTGGGTGGTCAGCAAGTTCCGCAGGCGGGCGGCGATCTCCGGGCTGGCGGGGCGGTCCAGCTTGGCCAGCAGGTGCTGGCGGAAGTGCAGCGCCAGGGCGTCGCCCGGCGCCACCACGTCGCTGACATATTCCAGATTGCCGAGATACTGCTCCAGCTTGATGGGGCGGTCCTCGGCCTCCAGCCGCAGATAGTTGAGGTGGACCACCATATAGGCCCAGATATCCTCCATGTCGGCGGGAGAGGGCACCTCGTCCAGCCGGTGGGAGCTGAAGACGCCGTCGAAGTCGCGGGCCAGCATGTCGCGGCCACCGGCCGATTTGCCTGCGTTCTTGCCGAAGGTGCCGCCGGCATAACGCACGCCGCTAAAATCCTCTGGCTTGATCAGCTTGTCCTCGACCATGGAATCGAACAGCGGCGTGTTGGGCAGCGGTTGCAACAGTTGGATCTGATACCAGTCCAGCCCCATCTGCCGCGCGACCGTGACGGTGTCGGCAATCTGGCTGAAAGTCTCGCCGGGAAAGCCGATGATCAGGAAGACCCGGCTGTAGATCTGGGGGAATTTGCGGATGGCCTCGGCGGCGGCCAGGAAGTTCTCCACCGTGCCGGGTTTCTTGATGCGCTTGAGGATTTCGCGGTTACCCGATTCCATGCCCAGCGACAGGCAGATGCAGCCGCTGGCGGCGGCGGCGGCGACCACCTCGTCGTCGCAGGACGCGGCGATGACGCCGTTGGTGCAATCCCAGGTCATGCCAAGATTGCGCCGAACCATCTCGTCGAACAGGGCCAGGGTCGCCCGCTTGTCGTAGAGGAAATCATCGTCCAGCCACATGACATGGCGAACCCCGAAATCATCGCGCAGCCATTCCAATTCGTCGGCCACCGAAGTGGGAGAACGCCGCCGCACCCCCATGCCGTTGAAATTTCGCACACTGCAAAAGGTGCATTGGGCGCGGCAGCCTCGGTTGGACTGCACGGTGGCGAAGCGGGTCTCGGGCGGCAGCATGTAGAAATAGGCCCCCACCTTGCCCCAGCGCGACAATTCGTCGGGGCGCATCAGGTCGTGGGCGGGCGGCGCGTCCAGCGTCTCCACTCCGGGCCGTTGACGTTGGGAAAAGTCCGCCTCTTCCTCGCCATGGCGCAGCAGCACCTGGGCCAGCGAATCATCGGGCAATTCGCCGTTGACCACCCTGACGAAGGTGGGGAAGGCCTCGTCGCATTCATGGCGGAAGAACAGAGAGACCATGGGCAGATCGGCCAGTAGTGCCGCCCGCGTCGCCGGAGTCGCCAAGGCGTTGGTGACGTGGACGCCGCCGACGGCGATGGGGAGGGCTGGGGCCAGGGCGGCCACGTCCGCGCAGACCCGAACCAGCATGGGATGGGTCTGGCTGAACATGCAGGTGACGCCGACCAGATCGGGCTGAAAATCGCTGACGGCGTCGGCGAGATCGCCCCGCCAAACCGCGTCATAGTCGAAATCACTCTCCCGCTCGGCCAGCCGTGCGGCGCGCAGGACCGATGACGCCAGATTGAGGATGCGGATTTCGATGCCGATGTCGCGCAGCCGCCCGGCCAGCATTCCCAGCCCATAGGGTTCGTAATTGGTGTAGCGGCCACGCTTGCAGGTGGCGAAGCTGAACAGCGACGCTTCCACGTCCGGCGGCGCGATCAGGATGACCCTCCGAACCGGGCTGTCCTTGAAGATGGACGTTATCAACCGTCGCGTCACCATTCCTCTACTTGTCCTTTAGTATATACGAATGTTATAAGTACGCTGAATATGACTTTAAAAATATAATCTATATGCCATCACGAATGACTTTATTGGTAAGTTCGTTAATAAATTGCAGCCATATAATGCGACAGGAGGCATTTGGAGCAGCCAAGGTGAACGCCAGTTTGCAATTCTCGGTACGGGGACGGGCTCTCATGGGCCAGAAGATGTTCGCCGTGTTGGAACAGGCCCGCCGGATCGAGAGCCAGGGCGCCAAGGTCTATCACCTGGAACTGGGCAATCCCCGCCTGCCGCCGCCGCCCGCCATCCTGTCGCGCACCGTCCAGGCCCTGATCGAGCAGGAGGTCGGCTATACCCAATCGGCCGGTCATCCCGCCCTGCGCCAAGCCATTGCCCAGTTGCGAGAGCGCGCCTGGGGGCACACGATCACCGAGGCCAATGTGGTGGTCAGCCCGGCCAATCTGATCATCAATCAGTTCTTCGATCTGGTCTGCGATCCCGGCGACAAGGTCGTGTTCTTCACCCCCGCCTTTCCCAGCTATTGGGCGGCGGCCACCCATATGGGGCTGCAGGTGGAAGGCGTGACGCTGGACCTCGTAACCGGCTACGACCTGACCGACGAGGCGATCACCCGCGCCCTGGCGGCGCGCCCCAAGGCCATTGTGGTCAATTCCGCCAACAATCCCACCGGCGCCGTCTATGGACGCGAGCCATTGGAGCGCCTTGCCGTCGAATGCGACCGTTTGGGCATCTGGCTGTTGTCCGACGAGACCTATGGCGAGATCAGCTTTGGCCGTCCGTTTCATTCCCTGGGCGGGCTGGAGCTTCCCCGGCTGGTGGTGATGTCGTCGTTTTCCAAGCTGTTCTCGGTGCCCGGCTACCGCATCGGCTTCGTCATCGCCCATCCCGATGTGGCGGAGAAATTCGCCCTGTCGGTCTCCACCCTGGTATCGTGCCTGCCCATTTTCACCCAACTGGGCTGCGTCGCGGCGCTGGACTGCATCGAGGACTATACCGCCAGCGTGCGCGAGCGATGCGTCTCCATGACCGAGTGGTGCGATCAGGCGCTGCAGGGCACCAACCGCATCAGCTTCGTGCCGCCCAAGGCGGGCTTCTACTATTTCCTCGACATCTCGGCCTGCGGTCTTGACGACCTCACCTTCGCCCAGCGGCTGCTGGAGGAGCAGCAGACGGCGGTGACGCCGGGCAGCAGCTTCGATCCCAGTCTTCGCAGCCATATCCGTATCGCCACCTGCGGTTCGGTGCTCGACGTGCATGAAGGCGTCAGGCGGCTCGTCGCCCTGGCGGAGACGCTGTGATGGACGTGTTGCTGGTCACGCCGCCCAGCCGACTCCAGGTCTATCAGGGCTTGGCGAGCGATCTGGCCGCCATCGAGCCGCCGGTCTGGTCGGGATTGATTGCCCAGTTCCTGCTGCTGCGGCGCTGCGAGGTCGCCATGCTGGACGCCGAGGCGGAGGGGCTGACCCATGAGCAGACCGCGACCCGCATCGCGGAGGCCGACGCCCGCCTGACCGTCTTCGTGGTCTATGGCCAGCAGCCCTCGGCGTCGACCCAATGCATGCCGGGCGCGCGCAAGGTGGCCGATGCCCTGACCCGGCTTGGCTTCGACGGCGCCACCTTGGTGTTGGGCACCCATGCCTCGGCCCTGCCGGAGCGGACCCTGCGCGAGGAACCCTACACCTATGTCTGCGCGGGCGAGGGGCCGCACACCATTCTCGCCTTGCTGGAGCATCTGAAGGGCAGGGGGGCGCTCGCCGCCGTGCCCGGCCTGTGGTACCGCGACGGCGATGCGCTACGGGGCAACACCAGCGCCCCGGTGATCGCCGATCTCGACGCGGAACTGCCGCGTCAGGCCTGGGAACTGCTGGATATGAGCCGCTACCGCGCCCATAACTGGCATTGCTTCCATGATCTCGGCAGCCGGGGCTCCTACGCCTCGCTGCAGACCAGCCTGGGTTGCCCGTTCCGCTGCGGTTTCTGCTGCATCAACGCGCCCTTCGGCGGTTCCGGCCTTCGGGTGTGGAGTCCCGACACCATCATCGGCCAGATCGACCTGCTGGTGGAGCGCTACGGCATCCGCAACATCAAGATTCCCGACGAGATGTTCGTGCTCAATCCCCGCCGCATCAAGGATATCTGCGACCGGCTGATCGAGCGGAATTACGGGCTCAACATCTGGGCCTATGCCCGCGTCGATACCCTCAACGATCCGGTAATGGTGGCGAAGCTGGGCCGCGCGGGTTTCAACTGGCTGGGCATCGGGGTGGAATCGGCCTCCGACCATGTGCGCGACGGTGTCACCAAGGGCCGCTTCGGCAATGCCGACATCGTCGAGACCATCGCCCGCGTCCGCGATACCGGCATCAATATCGGCGCCAATTACATCTTCGGCCTGCCCGACGACACCTTGGGCACCATGCGCCAGACATTGGACCTCGCCCTGTCGCTCAACACCGAATGGGCCAATTTCTACTGCGCCATGGCCTATCCCGGCTCGCCGCTCTACCAGGTGGCCCGGGCCAAGGGCTGGGCGCTGCCCGATGATCCCGGCGGTCCCGGCTGGATCGGTTATTCCCAGCATTCCTATGACTGCCTGCCGCTGCCCACCGAGACCCTGTCGGCGATCCAGGTGCTCGACTTCCGCGATGCCGCCTTCAACGAGTATTTCGCCAATCCCGACTACCTCCGTCTGGTGGAGCGCAAGTTCGGCCCCGCTGTCATGGCCCATGTGCGCGAGATGACGGCCAGCACGCTGAGCCGCCGTCACCACGACCGCAAGAGCGCGTGAGGAGACGCCCCATGGCCATGCGCAAGATCGCCTTCAACGACATCACGCTGCGCGACGGCGAGCAGTCGCCCGGCGTCAACTTCTTCCCCGAGGAGAAGCTGGAGATCGCCCGCCGACTGGCGGCCATGCGGGTGCCCATCATCGAGGCGGGTTTCGCCGTCTCCTCCGAGTCGGATTGGAAGGGCGTCAACCTGATCGCCCGCGAGCTGGGTGGCCCTGGTGGGCCGGTGATCTGCTCCATGTGCCGCGCCCAGAAGAAGGATATCGACGCCGCCTTCGAGGCGCTGCGCCCGGCGGCAAGGCCGCGTATCCAGGTGGTTCTGGCGACCTCGGACCTGCACCTGGAAGCCAAGCTGAAGATGACCCGCGATCAGGCCCTGGCCTGCATCGCCGACACCGTCGCCTATGCCCGCTCGCTGGTGGACGACGTGGAATTCGCCGCCGAGGACGCCACCCGCAGCGACCGGGATTTCCTCTACACCTGTTTCAAGGTGGCGCTGGACAATGGGGCGCGGACATTGGAAATCCCCGACACCGTCGGCTACGCCACCCCCATGGACTACGCCGCCATCGTTTCCGGCGTGCTGGCGAACGTGCCCGGCGCCGACCGGGCCACCATCGCGGTGCATTGCCATGACGATCTCGGCCTCGCCACCGCCAATACCCTGGCCGGTCTGGCCGCCGGGGCGGGACAGGCGGAATGCACCATCAACGGCATCGGCGAGCGCGCCGGCAACGCCTCCTTCGAGGAAGTGATCATGGCGATCCGCACCCGGCCGGGCCAATGGGGCGTCGAGGCCGATATCGACACCACCCATCTCACCGCCGCCAGCCAGATGGTGGAGCGGCTCGCCCATATGGCGGTGGCGCCCAACAAGGCCATCGTCGGCCGCAATGCCTTCCGCCACGGCTCGGGCATCCACCAGCACGGCATGATCTGCAATGCCGACACCTATCAGATCATTCGGCCCGAGGATGTGGGCGCGCCCGCGGCCAATCTCGATCTCGGCAAGCTGTCGGGCAAGCATGCCCTGAAGCAGCGCCTCGACGCGCTTCACATCGATCTCAGTGCCCCGTCCTTCGACCGCTTCTATGCCGAGTTCAAGGACATGGCGGCCAAGAAGAAGCTGATCCTCGACGACGACATCATCAATCTCGCCCATCACCTTGCCGGTTGACCCATGACCCATTCGTCTTCCCCGCGCACCCCCAATTTTGGCGCCATCCCAGGCTTGGCGGAGCGGGCAACCCCTGAGTTCTCGCTGGCGCTGTTTCGCCGCATGGCGCTGACCCGCGCCTTCGAGACTCGGGCCCGCCAAGCCCAGGCGGACCAGGATGTCCGCACCCTGATCTATCTGTGCCTGGGCGAGGAAGCCATTTCCGCCGGAATTTCCATGCATGCCGAGGGCGCCTGGGTTCTGGGGCAGCATCGCGGCCACGGCACCTATCTGTCGTTCGGCGGCAACATGGAGCGGCTGATCGACGAATTGCTCGGCATGCCCTCGGGCTGCAGCAGCGGCATGGGGGGCTCGCCGCCCATCCACGACATGGAAAAGGGCATCGTCGGCCATAGCGGCCTGATCGGCGATCAGGTGCCCGTCGCGGTCGGCATGGCCATGGCGGGGGAGGCGCGCAAGGTGGTGACCTTCTTCGGAGACGGGGCGGCCGAGGAGGACTACGTGCTGGCCAGCCTGGGGACGGCGGCCAGCCGCAAGCTGCCCATCCTGTTCGTCTGCGAGGACAACGACCTGTCGGTGCTGACCCCGACGCGCGACCGGCGCGGCTGGGATCTGGCCCAGGTGGCGCGGGGGTTCGGGCTGGAGGCCGTCGACATCGCCGACGATCCCTGGCTGGTGGCCCATTGGGCCGAGACCCTGATGGTCCGGCTGCCCGCCCTGATCAATGTACGGACCTGCCGCGACGTCTGGCATGTGGGCATCGGCAGCGACGGCGCGCCAGAGTGGAACCGCTTCGATCTGGTAAGGGAAAAGCTGGCGGCACTGGGCCTCGGCGAGCAGGCCGCTCGCATCGAGGCCGAGGCCCGTGATTTGGTGGAGGCCAAATGGCAAGAACGGTTGCGGATACGATCCGCGAGCTGACGCGGGCGCATATCGCCGACAATAACGGCGTGGTCATGGGCCAGTGCCTATCGGCGGTGGGTTGGGTGCAAAATACGGTGCCGGCCCAGGCCGAGGGCATGGTGGAACTGCCCATGACCGACGTGGCCGGGGCAGGCTTTGCCGTGGGCATGGCGCTGACCGGGCGGCGGCCCATCTTCGTTCTGCGCTTCCAAAGCTTCCTGTGGCTCAACGCCAGCCCGCTGGTCAATTACGCCGCCAAGTCCAAATCCATGTTCGGCTATGGCTGCCCGGTCTTCGTGCGCGCCATCGCCGCCGAGGGAAGCGGAACCGGCCCGGTCCACAGCCATTCCTTCCATTCCATCTTCATGCATGCGCCGGAACTGCCGGTGGCCGCCCCCATGACGCCGGGTGAATACGAGTCGGTGTGGGATCACTTCATCACCCATGACGATCCCGTGCTGGTGAGCGAGCATCGGGCCAGCTACAAGACCGAGCGCGAATTGCCGGATATCATCCGCGAGGACGCCGTCCTGACCGTCTTCGCCATGGGTTCGGCCCGCTTCACCGCCCTGCAGGCGGTCGAAAGATTGGCCGCCCAGGGCATCGCCTGCAACCTGATCCATCTGGTCTGGCTGAAGCCCTTCGCCCCATCGCCCCAGGCCCTGGCGGCGCTGCGAGCCTGTGGCCGAGGGCTGGTGGTGGACGCCACCTACCAGACCTGCGGCGCGGCGCGCTCCATCGCCTATGACCTGATGGAGGCGTCCGGGATCATGGTCCATGCCATCGGCCTGGAAGACCGCTCGCCCGGCGCCTATCCCCATCTCGAAAATCCGACCCCGTCGCCGGAGCGCATTATCGCCAAGGTGGCGGAGATGGTGACGTGATCCAAATACACCCGCAAAATCCGGGCAGCCGTGCCTGAACGCTTCACGCGCCGCTCGGGCTTGAGAGGTTTTCGACTTTTTAAGTGCGAAAAACTCTAAACATCTAACCCTCCAAAGCCTTCAGCTTGGCCTGGGTGACCAGGGTGATGCCCTTTTCGGTGCGGTGGAATCGCGCCGCGTCCAGGGCGGCGTCCTCGCCAACCACGAGGCCCGGCGGCACCACGCAGCCCTGATCGACGATGCATTTCCGTAATCTGGCATGGCGGCCGATATCGACGCCCGGCAGGATGACGGAATCCTCCACCACGCAATAGCTGTTGACCCGCACATTGGAGAACAGCATGGCGCGGCGCACGGTGGCGCCCGATATGATGCAGCCGCCCGCCACCAGGGAATCCACCGCCATGCCGCGCCGATGGTCGGAATCGAAGACGAATTTGGCGGGAGGCGACTGGGCCTGATCGGTCCAGATGGTCCAGTTCTCGTCGTAGACGTTCAATGCGGGCGTCACCGTGGTGAGGTCGATATTGGCTTCCCAATAGGCGTCGATGGTGCCCACGTCGCGCCAATAATGCTCGCGGGCGCCGTCATGCATGACACAGGAATGCTGGAAGTGATGGGCCACCACCTTATGGGTCTTGACCAGGGCCGGAATCAGATCCTTGCCGAAATCATGGGTGGAACCAGGATTGACCGCGTCGTGGCCCAGCATGTCGAACAGAAGCTGGGCGTTGAAGATGTAAATGCCCATGCTGGCAAGGGCCATGTCGGGGCGGCCCGGCATGGGTTGCGGATGGGCGGGCTTCTCGTCGAAGCGGATGATGCGGTCGTCGTCGTCCACCGCCATGACGCCGAAACCGCGCGCGATCTCCAGCGGCACCTCGATGCAGGCGACCGAGACATCGGCCTGGCTGGCCAGATGCTGGGCCAGCATCTTGCCGTAGTTCATCTTGTAGACATGGTCTCCCGCCAGCACCAGAACATGTTCGGGCTTGTGGGCGCGGAAGATGTCCAGATTCTGGTAAACCGCGTCGGCGGTGCCCTTGTACCAGTTTTCGCCGACCGTGCGCTGCTGGGCCGGTAGAAGCTCGATGAACTCGTTGAACTCGCCGCGCAGGAAGCCCCAGCCGCGCTGGATGTGCTGCAGCAGGGAATGGGCCTTGTACTGGGTCAGAACTCCGATGCGGCGGATTCCGGAATTGATGCAGTTCGACAAGGTGAAGTCGATGATGCGGAATTTACCGGCGAAGGGAATGGCCGGCTTGGCGTGCCAGTCGGTGAGATCCATCAGCCGCGAACCACGGCCGCCGGCCAGCACCAAAGCCAGGGTGCGCCGCAGCCTTTCGTTCACTTCGAGGTCGATGGCATTGTTCCTGTCCGTCGGATCGAACATCAATCACCTCATGAAACGTCGGGTCTAGTGACGGTGCCACAAACCGCATGGGCGCACAACCGCGCCAGGGGCGGGGCGGCCATGTGACCTTCGACTGGCGTCGGATCAAGGCGTGCAGATATAGGGACGGTACTCGAAATCCTCGATTTCGATATGATGCACCAGCCAGCCGGTCATGAAGGTATGCAGTTCGGCGGCGATGCGACGGTAGTTGTCGGGGGTGAGCAGGCCGGCGATTTCCAAGACCCGCTGCGCGATGGTCTGATGGGAATGGCGATGAAGGTCCAGAAAAGGAAAATTCGCCTTCGCCATCATCCCCTCTTCCTCGGTGAAGTGATAGCTGATGTAGCTGTTCAACTCGGAGATGATATTCGCCATGGCATCGAAGCCTGCGGCATTTTCCTCGACCTTGATGATTTCATCGAGCAGAAGGAACAGCTTCTGATGATGCTGGTCGAGGACGGAATTTCCAACGCTCAGGTCCGGGGTCCAGGCCAATTCAGGGCACTCTCTGGTTACGTAATTCCACATACTCCGAAGTGACGCGGCGATCAATCATGAACCGTCGCTGGAAGATCCCGATCCCGCTCCGCTTCCTCCGCTGAAGAACAAAAGGCCGTTGCGCCATTGGGTGACGGGCGTCATCCACGGGGCCTTGTTGCCGGGTTGCTTCTTGGATGGCTGCATGGGCTTGCCGAAAAAATAGCCCTGGCCGTAGCGGACGTTGTAGACGCGCAGCAGATTGGCGGTGGCTTCGTCCTCGATATGCTCGGCGATGGTGGCGATCTTGAGCTCGCGGCACAATTGCGTGATGGCGCGCAGAAAAGGGAGGCTGTCGCCCTTGCCGGAGGCCTCGCGCACATAGCTTCCGTCGATCTTGACGTGATCGACCTTGAGGCCGCGCAGATAATGGAAGGCGGCGGCACCCGCACCGAAGTCGTCAATTCCCACGGGATGGCCGCGTCCGCGGATTTCCTGGATCACCGCATTGACCGCCACAAGGTCGGAGATCGCCGCCGATTCGGTCAGTTCGAACAGCAGGCGGCCACGAAGGTCCGACGCCCCGATGATCAGACGCAGCAGCCGCCCGGCCAGGGATGAACTGGACAGGGTGCGCCCCGACAGATTGACAGCGAAGCGCATGCTGGGCTCGGCGCCGACGCCCTCGCGCATGAAGGCGATGGCGCGGGTCAGGATGGCGAGGTCCAGTTCACCGACCAGGCCGGTATCCTCGGCGAAAACGACGGTATTGTAGGGCGAGGCGCCGCTGCCGCCAAATCGGACCAGGCATTCGAAATGGTGGACGGCATTGCTCCACAGATCGACGATAGGCTGGAAATACAGCTGGAAGTCGCCGCTGCCGATGGTCTGCTTGACCTCGCGCATCTTGCTGACCGTCAGCGACAGCGACGGTTGCGCCATCTTCGACAGTTCCTGGATGGTGGCGCCGCTGTCCTGGCTGAAGCGGTTGAGGGTATAGATCAGCGCGCTGGTGGCCTCTTGCGAGGAAATGCCGTCGGTGTTGAATTGGACGCTGGTGGTCGAGGGATGCAACTTGGCCCCCATGACCGAACTGGCAAGATCGGCGATGGTGGCTTCGATATCCAGGGACGACACGTCGGGGCCGTGGATCAGCCCGTATTTGGAATCTCCCAGATCGGCGGCGGCATCGCCGCCCACCGAACACTGGCGCAGATATTCGGTGAAGCGGTTGATGAAACCGGCGGTGGCCTCGGCCCCGACCTTGGTGCGCAGATCGGCCAGTTCCGGCAGATCCAGCAAGGTCATGCGATAGGAATCATCGTCGTCCTTGGCGCTTTCCTTGATCAGGCTGCCGGCCAGGGCCTCGAAGCCCTCGCGGCCCAGCAAGCCTTCCTCGTTGCGCTTGATGGAGGGCGACATGATGGTGCCGCTATGGGTCAGCACAAGAAGCAGGCGGCCCTCATGGTCGGGATGGGGATAGCCGGACAACGCCACCGGCACGCTGCCGCCGTCGTCGGGCAGCGCCACATGCAACAAAGTATGGCGGACCCGCTCGCCCTTTGCCATGCGCTTCAGGGCGTTGGAGGCGCGCGATTGATCTTCCGGGCAGATCAGCTCCGGCAGCGTCATGGTGGCCAGCAGGCGGGCAGGCCGTCCCACCAGGGACATGGAGGCGCCGATGGCAAAGATGATGCGCCCGGAATGATCGGACTCCATCAACAGGTCGGCGGCGGCGAAGGCGAAGGCGACATAGGCTTCCTGCGGCTGCCCCAAACGGGCGCCGGGCTGGCCATCTGTCACTTTCTGCTCTTTCCCCATTCACTCCCCACCGGACGAAACGGTCATGGTCATTTACATGATAGTGATATCACCAAGTGAATGGAAATAATTGTAACGAAAAGAAACGCCATGCACGGCGATAGGTATTGATTGGCGATCTCGTCAACCGGCTTTCATTTGGGTTGCAATGGCGCATTTTTATGGGGTGCGTGAAGTGGCTGGGAATCATCAGCGGCAGTCCATCGAGGGGGGCATGGTCGCCGACCTCGTCGCTCATATCAAGGCGGTGTCCGGCCATCGCCAGCCCGTTGGCGATCTATTGCGCCTCATGGCCATCTGCCATGTCCCAAGTTCCGTCCATGACCGTCGTCGCCAGGGCGATGCTGAGGCCGTGGCGGTGGGAATGGTGGATTGACCAGCACGTGCCGTCCATCTCGAGCCGGGAGGTCTGATGGCGAGCCCCCATCAAAGCTGCGCCATTGACCGCCATGGCGGCGGCCAATCCTCCTCCGTCGGCCTTGCCGATGGCTTCTCGGATGGTCCAGAAATCATAAAAGGCGGTCGGTCCCTCGATTTCGATCAGATCCTGCTCCTCCGGCGAAAAGAAGGTGGCGGCAATCTCCTGAACTGAGCGGTCGACGCCAAGCACCTCGATGTCGATGCCGATGCGGCCGCGATCCGTGGCGGCGCAGGCGACCCAGGGGCCGGAATGGCTGATGGAAAAATCCGGCCCAGGCCGACCGTGGATGTCAACGGCAAAAGGGCGCCCATTGCCATCGGTCTTGATGATCCAGTCCCGCCCCGATAGCCCTGTCGTATCTTCGATCAGGCGGCGTACCATGGCACGTCCAAGCACGCTCTGTTGAGCCTTCGCCCCTATATGGCGAGTCCGGTCGGCGGGGGTGGCGTGGCTTTCAACCAAGACGGATGCCTCGGAACTGCCCACCGAATGGATGTATAGGAGGGTCATGACTTCACTCATTCCCTTTGCCGTGCTACCGTTCCGGCGCTTCTCGCGCTTTGCCTCATGCGGAACATGGCTGACCATATCACTTTTAATATAGCAGGCTGGGCGGCTTGGACAGGCGATGCCTGGGCCTTGTCCGGAACCGTCCAGGACGAGGAGCGGAACGCGGTTCCCGCCAGCTTGAAGCGGCGGGTTAGCGCCTGCGGACGTAAGGCGCTGGAAGCCGCATGGGCCGTTCTGCCCCAGGGCGCGGCCCCGAGGCTGGTATTGAGTTCGCGCCATGGTGAGTATCAGCGGACCTATGGATTGCTCATATCCCTCGCCGAGGATGGCAGTGTTTCTCCTGCGGAATTCAGCCTCTCGGTCCACCATGCACTGGTCGGCTTGCTGTCCATCGCCACGGCCAATCGGGCCGGTCACACCGCCATCGCGGCCGGTGAGGAGTCCTTTGCCTATGGTTTGTTGGAAGCCGCCGTTTCCGTCGGTCAAGACATGGCGCCCGTCCTGTTGATCCATTTCGACGAGCCGCTGCCCGCGTGCTATGCGGCCATCAGCGAGTCCGACCCACCCGCCATGGCTTTGGCGGTCTTGCTGACTCCGGGCGGCGACGGGGAGGCCGTCGCCATGGTGCGGGCTCAAGATGATGGTATCGCCGCCGAAAAGGGCATCGCGCAAGAGTTCCTGGATTTCCTTGGGTCAGGCGAATCCGCGCGCCGATCCGGGCGTTGGAGTTGGCGCCGTGTTGCTTGAACGACTGGATCGGGGCTGGCGGTGCCTGGGCACGGGACTATTCCTGGCGGTGATCGGCCTGGGCGGCTCGTTTCTGGCCCTGACCGTGTTTCCCGTCATCGTGCTTTTCGTCCGAGATCCCCTGGCGCGGCAGCGGCGTATCCAATCGGTGATCCGTGCCAGTTTCAAACTTTATTGCGCCGCGATCCAGGCCTTCCGCGTCGCCGATATCGAAGTGATCGGGGCGGAGCAATTGGAACAATTGCGCGGCGCCTTGGTGATCGCCAACCACCCGTCATTGCTGGACGTGGTCATGATCATGGCCGCCTTGCCCCATGCCCAATGCGTGGTCAAGGCCGGGCTGTTGCGCCATCCATTCTTCCGCCTTACCGTCCAGGGCGCAGGCTACATTCCCAATGATCTGGAGCCGGAGGCTCTGATGGCGGCCTGTGTCGCCACCTTGCGGGCGGGCAATAATCTGATCGTCTTTCCCGAAGGCACGCGGACGATCAAGGGACACTGGAAGCCGTTTCACCGAGGATTTGCCAATATCGCCACCCTGGCCAGGGCGGATGTGCAGTTGCTGAGGATTGACTGCGAGCCGTCGGCCCTGCACAAAGGCAACCCGTGGTGGAAGGTGGCCGAGAGGCGGACCGTGTTTCGGCTGACCGTGGGGCAATGCCTGGACATCCGTCAGTTCCTGGACCAGCAGTACAGGTCGGTGGCGGTCCGTAAATTGGTATCCTTCATCGAGACTCATTACCGGGAAGTGCTGGGGCATGGATGATCTGGAGAGTGAGCTGAAGCGGTTGATCGTTTCGGCCTTGATGCTGGAGGACTTGGCGCCCGAGGATATCGGCAGCGACGAGGCCTTGTTCGGCGATGCGGGCTTGGGGCTCGATTCCATCGATGCCCTTGAATTGGGCGTCGCCATCCGCAAGACCTATGGCATCAAGATCGAAACCGTTTCCGATGAGGTACGGGCGCATTTCGCGACTGTCCGTGCGCTGGCCGCCTTCATTCGGAGCAATGGGGGTAATGCGCCGTGACCCGAGACGAAATCTTCACCACCCTGTCCGGTTATCTCCAGGAGATGTTCGAAGTCCCGGCCGAGCGCGTCACCTTGCAGGCCAAGTTATTCGAGGATTTGGACCTGGACAGCATCGACGCGGTTGATCTGGTGGTGCGCCTGCAAGACCTGACCGGAAAGAAGATCTCGCCCGAGGCCTTCAAGACGGTGCGCACGGTCTCCGACGTGGTGGACCGCGTTCATGACCTTCTTACCGAATAGCCGTTCCGTCATTCCGGTGATCCTGGCCGTTCTGGGGGCGGCCTATCCGCTGATGGTTTATCTTTTGCTGGGCCGTGTCCCGGCCTTGGCTATCGTCATGATGGCCTTGGCTCTGGTGGGGGCGCGACTCGGCGTGGTCCGGGGCGCCGCGGCCACCCGCTTTCTGGTGCCCATATTGATTGCGGTCGCGGTCGCCACCGGTGGCCTGGCCCTGGCGGACGCGACCCTGGCGGCCTTGGCCTATCCCATCTTGATGAGCCTGGGCATGGCCGCCGCCTTTGGCTTTTCCCTGCGCGACGGTCCCAGCCTGATCGAGTTGTTCGCCAGTCTGACCAATCCCGATCCCAGCCCGTCGGCCCGGCGCTACATGCGCAAATTGACCATGGTCTGGACCGCCTTCCTGGTGGCCAACGCCATGATTTCGGGCCTGACCCTGGCCTGGGGCGATACGGTGATTTGGGCGCTTTATAACGGACTGATCAGCTATATCCTGATGGGGGCGCTGTTCGTGGGGGACGTCCTGGTGCGGCGAAGGCTGACATCGTCATGACCCCCCTGGCTCGATTGCACGCGGCGCCGTTCCTGCCCGATCAAGTGGTTGCGTTTCGGGGGGGCGAGCGTCTGACCTGGGGGCGGTTCAAGGCCGAGGTCGGCGGTGCCGCCCATGAGCTTGCCGCCTGCCGAAGCGTGGCGCTGGCATGCCAGGACAGCTGGCGCTTCGCCGTGTGCCTCTTCGCGCTTCTGAGCAATGGCGCCAGCGTGATCGTGGCGGCCAATACCCAGCCGGAGACCCTGGCGGCACTCGCCGGGGAGGTGGACCGGATCATCGACGACGGTTTCGTCCCAAGCCTGGGTGAATGGGGCATGGCCCCGGTGGCGGACCGAATGCTGCTTCAGTTCCACACCTCCGGTTCCACCGGTGCGGCCAAGCGTATCGGACGCAGTCTCGCTCAGATGGACATGGAGATCGCCGCCCTGGAGTCCCTGTGGGGGAGGCAATTGGCGGGCGCGCCCACCCTGGCGACGGTCCCCCATCAGCACGTCTATGGGCTGACCTTCAAATTGCTGTGGCCCTTGGCGGCCGGAAGGCCATTTTTCACGCGTCAGCATGATCTGTGGGAAGATGTGCTGGCCGATCTGCCGCCCGGCGCCATTCTGGTCACCAGCCCATCCCACTTGACCCGCCTGGGCGGGCTGGAGCCGGTGGCGCATTCCCCCCGTCTGGTCTTGTCCGCCGGTGCGCCCTTGCCCGAGGCGGCGGCGGCGGCGGCGCGGGGTCTGCTGCGGGTGCCCGTGACCGAGATCTATGGCAGTACCGAGACCGGCGCCGTCGCCACCCGGACCAGGGACGGGAGGGAAGGGGCCTGGAGCGCTCTTCCGGGCTATGGTGTCCGGCGCGATGGGGCCGGATTGTTGGAACTGGATGCCTTTGGCCAGACCGTCACCCTGGCCGACCGGATCGATCTGGAGGCCGATGGGCGCTTTCATTTGCGCGGACGCGCCGACAGGATCGCCAAGATCGAGGGCAAGCGGATCGACCTGGATGATGTGGAGCGCATCCTGGGCGCCCTGGAGGGGGTGGAATCGGCATCGGTTCTTGTCCTCGAAGGCCATCAACCCGCCCTGGCCGCCGTCGTGGTGCCCAGTGACGCCGGGCGCGAGCATCTGGACAGGCTTGGCGCCTTCAGGTTCAGCCGTCTGCTGCGCAAGGCGGCGGCGGCCGGTCTGGAACCGGCGGGCCTGCCGCGGCGCTGGCGATTCGTCGAGACCATGCCCATGGCCACCATGGGCAAGCGGCGCGCTCGCGACATGGCGGCCTTGTTCGAAGATGCGCCCCGCCTCCCCCCCGTTTCAGCGCTCCGCTCAACCGGGGCCGACGACGTGGAGATCGACCTTCAATTGGACCCGGACCTGTTTTGGTTCCAGGGGCATTTTCCCGGCCATCCCATTCTGCCCGGGGTGGTGCAAGTGGACTGGGCGCTCCACTTCGCCCGGACGGAATTGATGCTTGATCTGCCCGCCGCCCGTGAGTTTCAGATCAAGTTCAAGGCCGTCATGACGGCGGGCGACACGCCGACCCTGATCCTGCGCCATGACCGGGCCAAGGGGCGCTTGACCTTCGAATATCGTGATCGCGCCATCCGCTATTCCAGCGGCACGGTCTATCTGTCATGAAATTCTGCGCCGTCATCCCCAGCCATGATCACTGGAAGGCCCTGCCCGCCATCGTGGCGCGCCTGCGCGACGAAGGCCTGCCGGTCTTCATCATGGATGACGGCAGCAAGGCCGAGGCCGCCGCCGCCATCAAAGCCCTTCACGATCCGGCCCAAGGGGTGGTGGTTGCGCGATTGGCCGTCAATGGCGGCAAGGGTGTCGCCGTGCTGGCCGGATTCGCCCTGGCGGTGGAGGGGGGCTACAGCCACGCGGTCCAGGTGGATGCCGATGGCCAGCACGACCTGGATGCCTTGCCCCGGCTGTTGGAAGCCGCCCGTGCCAATCCGGCGGCCGTGGTCAGCGGCGCGCCGGTCTATGATGGGACGGTGCCCAAGGGCCGCCAGATCGGGCGCTGGATCACCCATCTGTGGGTTTTCGTGGAAACCCTGTCACTGCGGATTACGGATTCCATGTGCGGGTTCCGGGTCTATCCGCTGTCGCCCTGCATGGATTTGCTGGCGAAAGAGCGGGTCGGCCAGCGCATGGATTTCGATACCGACATCATCGTGCGGCTGTTCTGGCGGGGGGTGGCGCCTGTCATGATTCCGGTGAAGGTGACCTATCCGAGCGACAACACATCCAACTTCCATGTCTGGAAGGACAATGCGCGGATCAGTTGGATGCACACAAAGCTCGTCTTCCACATGCTGACTCATTTGCCGTCGGTGCTGGCCAATCGTCCGCCCGTGATCGGAGGCTCCCACTGGGCCAAGCTGGGGGAGCGCGGAGCCCTGTGGGGGCTGCGATTCGTCGCGCTGTCCTATCGCGTTCTTGGGCGTGCGGCCTGCGCCTGGGTGATGGCGCCCATTGTCGCCTACTTCTTCGCCACCGGGACGTCGCAGCGCCGGGCATCGCGGCACTATCTTGCTCGGGCGCTCGGGCGGCAACCCGGTCTTGTGGACGGCTTGCGCCATGCCATGAGTTTCGCCGGGCGGGCCTTGGATGCCTTTGCCGCCTGGACCGGCGCCATTGGCCCGGATGCCATGTCGGTGGACGATCCCGCGCGGCTGGCCGCCATGGTCGCCGATCCGAGGGGCGCTCTGCTGGTGGTGTCCCATCACGGCAATGCCGAGTTGTCTCACGCCCTGATGGACCCGTGCATTCGGCGAAGGTTGACCGTTCTGGTCCATACCCGTCATGCCGAGAACTATAACCGGCTGCTGGCCCGCCACCGGGGCGAGGCGGCGGCCCGGATGATCCAGGTCACCGAGATCGGCCCGGAAACCGCCATCATGCTGCGCGATTGCATCGAGCGGGGCGAATGGGTGGCCATGGCCGGTGACAGGGTTCCTGTCCTTTCGGCGGGGCGCACGGTTCGGGTACCCTTCTTGGGTGCCGAAGCGGAATTCTCGCAAGGCCCCTGGCTGTTGGCCGGTCTGCTGGGATGCCCTGTCCATCTGCTGTTTTGTCGGCGCGACCGGCCGGGACATTGGCGTCTGGCGCTGGAACCCTTCGCCGCCAAGGTGGAATTGGTTCGGGGGCACAGAGAGGCCGCCATGGCTGAATTGGCGGCGCGCTATGCCCGCAGGCTGGAACGGGAATGCCGCGAGGAACCCTGGCAGTGGTACAATTTCTTCGACTTCTGGGCCGGAGGCCAAGCCCGATGATAACGGCGGAAATCACCGTGACGGCGCAGTTCTACGACCTCGATCCCATGCAGGTGGTCTGGCACGGCAATTACCCGCGATTTCTGGAAGAGGCCCGCTGCGCCTTGCTGAACCTGATCGGCTACAACTACGTGGAAATGGAACAGTCGGGGTATCTATGGCCCATCGTGGATATGCGGCTGAAATATGTGCGGCCCATCCGCTTCGCCCAGACGGTGACGGTGGAGGCGAAGCTGGTGGAATACGAAAATCGCCTGCGGGTCGACTACCGCATCCGGGATCAGGCAACGGGCGAAGTCCTGACCAAGGCCAGTACCATCCAATTGGCGGTGGCGGCCAAGACCCAGGAATTGTGCATTGAATGTCCCGCCGCCTTGGTCGATCGGGTGAAGAGGTTGCTGCCATGAGGGCTGTTCTGGCGCTGCTTCTGCTCTTGATATCCGGTCCGGTCCTGGCCGATCCGGCGGTGCTCAAGGATGGCGATATCTTGCGCGGACGCTTTGTCCAGGAACGCCACATGCAAGGATTCGCCAATCCCATCCGTTCCGAGGGGGACTTCGTGGTGGCGCCGGGACGCGGCTTGATCTGGCGGGCACAGACACCCTTCGCGGTCACCACCGTGGTGACCAATGCCGGGCTGGTGCAATCGGTCAATGGGACGGAAACCACCCGTCTGGCCGCGTCCCGGCTGCCGTTTTTGTCACGGCTCTACGACATGATGGCCGGTGCCCTGGCCGGGGATTGGCATGCCCTTGATGGGGTTTTCGTCGTCGGGCGCGCGGGCAATACGGTGACGTTGACACCGAAGGGAGACGATGACCGCACCGGCGCCCAGATCGCGGGCATCACCGCCACTTTGGGCCGCTTCGTCGATGGGGTGGAGATCCGAAAGCCCAATGGCGATTTCGACCGGCTGCGCTTTAGCGATCAACTTCTGAATACCCGCCCCCTGGATGCCGCCGAGGCGGGTTTGCTGAAATGAGACGGGTTCTGGCCCTGATCTGGCTGCTGGTGGTACTGGCCGCCCTGGGCTATGTGGCGGTGCAATCCGTCCAGGGATTGCGATTGGAAACCGATATCCTGGCGCTGCTGCCCCGCGAGGACCAGGATCCCGTCTTGCAATCGGCCAAGGATCGCATGGCGCAAAACCTGGCGGGGCGGGCCGTCATCCTGGTGGGACATCCAAGCCGGGAGGTGGCGCGGGCCGAGGCCCTGAACCTGCGCCGGAATTTGCTGCGATCGGGCCTGATCAAGCCCAACACCGACATTCCCGATCAGGACGCCATCCGGCGCCTGGGCGCCGCCTATTTCCCCCATCGGGCGGGACTGCTGTCCGAGCCGGACCGGCAACGACTGGGGGCGGGGCAGGGCGAGCCGTTGGTGACCCGAGCCTTATCGCAGATTTTCGGCTTTGGCGGCGTCGCGGATTCCCGGCTGCTTGCCCGAGATCCCTTCATGCTGTTTCCCGCTTTCCTGGGCGATCTTCCGGTTCCGGCCAATCGCCTGGTCATGGACGGGGGAATGCCCAGCGTGGCGGATGGTCCTATCACCTGGGTTCTGGTCAGCGTGATGTTGGCGGGCGAGCCCTATGCCTTGGATTTTCAGCGTCGCTTTGTCGAGGCGGTCCAGGCCCCGTCCGGCGTCGCGCTGCTTCGCCTGGGGGCGGTGTTCTTCGCCCAGGCCGGGGCGGAACAGGCAACCGCCGAATCCTCGCGGGTCGGGGCCATATCCATGGCCGGGACGGTCTTGCTGGTCTTGCTGGCCTTCCGCTCCGTCGGTCCCCTGGTTCTGTCGGTGCTGGCCATCGGGACGGGATTGCTGACGGCGCTGGCGGCATGTCTGTGGCTGTTCGGATCGGTCCATGTGGCGGCCCAGTTGTTCGGCGCCAGCCTGATCGGTATCAGTGTGGATTATGCCCTGCTCTATTTCGGGCAGGTCTTCACGGTGCGTACCGCACCGTCACAGCGATTGAAGCATGTGCTTCCCGGCCTGACCTTGGGCATGGTCACCACGGTGATCGGCTATGGAAGCCTGGCGCTGTCGCCCTTTCCAGGATTGAAGCAGGTGGCTCTGCTTTCCGCCGTCGGCTTGATCGGCTCCTTTCTGACCGTCCTGCTCTGGTTTCCGCTCTTGGACCGCGCCCCAGGCCGGTCCTTGAACTCCAAGGCGGCGGCCATGGCGGCGGCGCTGTGGCGGTTTTGGTCCGAGGCGCGTTTCCAAGTTGCCCGCAAGGCGGTCTTGGCGCTGCTGGCTTTGCTGACCGTCTGGGGGATGACGCGGATTGAACCCGACGACGATGTCCGCCGTCAGCAAGGCTTGTCCCCGGTCCTGGTGGCCGAGCAGTCGGCCATCCAGCGTCTGACCGGTCTGGGCCAGAATACCCGCTTCTTTCTGGTGCAAGGGGAATCAGAACAGCAGGTGCTGGAACGGGAAGAAGCCTTGGGCGACAGACTTTCCGGTTTGACCGGCTGGCAGTCCGCCGCCCGGTTCGTGCCGTCTTTCCGGCGGCAGGCGGACAATGCGCGATTGGTCCAAACGGCGCTGATCGATCCCCATCTCGCCGCCTATCGGGCTCGGTTGGGCATGGCGGAGATAGAGGCGGTCGCCGTCTCCGATACACCTCTCGATCTGGCTATGATCCGCAGCGTCGGGGCCTTGCCCATTCTTGACAGCCTGATCCTGGACGATGCGATGCATGCGGTCATCTTGGACGGCGGAGCCGACACGGATGCGCTTCGCATGGCCGCCCAGGGCTTGGAGGGTGTGCGGTTGATCGATCCGGTCGGCGATATCAGCCGGCTGTTGGAAGCCTATCGGCACCGTGCCCTGATGTTGCTGGCGGTCTCCACGGTTCTGATGGTGCCGGTCCTGGTTTGGCGCTATGGGCGAAGTGGGGCGGTCAGGGTGCTGGCACCGGCCTTGGCGGCCATCATCGCCACGCCGCCGCTATTGGCGCTTGCCGGTTTAGGCTTCAGCTTTTTTGGCGCCATGGCGCTTGTCCTGGTCTTGTCCATCGGCACCGATTACGGCGTGTTTTGCGCCGAGGACAAGGTCCATGACCCGGTCACCCTGGTCTCGGTGTGGCTGGCCATGATCACGACCTTGCTGTCCTTCGGCCTGCTTGCGCTCAGCGATGTCGCCGCCGTCAAGGCGTTCGGAGCAACCATGCTGGTCGGCGTCTTGACGGCCTTCCTTTTGGCGCCTTCCGCCGGACGCAGGCCTTGATCCGGCGATTCCCGGTTTCTCGCCTTGGTAAGGTGATGCTATCTTTCGCCAATTATTCCTTTTACCGAAGTGCCATGCGTCGTTTCGCCCTTTGCCTTTTATGCGTCGTATTGCCGGGATGTGCTGCCGCGCCGACGTCTGGTGAACAGGTGCTGGTGGCGCCGGGCATCACGCTGGATTTGCCCAGCCCGGCGGATCTCGGCCGCTCGGTCGAGGTGGTGCAGTTGGTCACCGCCCGGCACGATGGCGAAAGCTTCGTTTTCGAAGGCAGACTGCTGATCCGGCCCGATCGTCTGGTTCTGGTCGGCAGCGACAGCATGGGGCGCCGCGCCATGACGGTGACCTGGGAGGCGGGCAAGGTCGAGGTGGAGCGCGCCTCATGGCTGCCCGAAACCTTGCGGCCTGAAAACATCCTGGCCGATATCGTGCTGCTTTATTGGCCGGAAGCGGTGGTCCGCAACGCCATCAAGGGCGCGGAGCTTACCCAATGGGCGGGGAACCGCAGGGTGGGGGACGCGATTCTTGTTTCCTGGCAGGGCGAACCCTGGTCCGGCGGCAGTCGCCTGCGCAATATTCCCTGGGGCTATGATCTGGACATCCAATCCGTGACGGTCGGGCCATGACCCTTTATCTCCCGGCCATGGCCGTATCAACCTGCCTGGGGCACGGCAAGGCCGCCACCATTGACCCCCTGATGGCGGGCAGCCGCGCGGGGCTGCGGTCACGCGACGATTTCCTGCCCGGCCGATCGGTTCCCCTGGGCGGACTGGCGGTGGAGCCTGGTCCGCTGCCCAGCGAATTTGCCAAGTGGGACAGCCGGAACAACCGCCTTTTGGCCGCGTTGGCCCTGGAAATCGAAGACGGGATCACGGCGGCCATCGACCGCTTTGGCCCCCATCGCATCGCGGTGGTGATCGGCACCAGCACCTCGGGCATCGCAGAAGGAGAAGCCGCCGTCGCGACCCACCAGGCCACCGGCATTTGGCCGGACGGCTTTCATTATCGTCGGCAGGAAACCGGAAGCGGCGCGGCTTTCCTGGCCCAATTGCTGGGGATATCCGGACCGGCCTATGTGGTTGCCACCGCCTGTTCCTCAAGCGCGAAGGCACTGGCCAGCGCCCGGCGCCTGATCCGGGCCGGCGTCGTGGATGCGGCCATAGCCGGTGGTGCCGATACCCTGTGCCGCATGACGGTCGCCGGTTTCGCCTCGCTCGAGGCTTTGTCGTCCCAACCATGCAATCCGTTCAGCGTCAACCGCTCCGGGATCACCATCGGCGAGGGCGGCGCTTTGTTCCTGCTGACTCCCGATCCGGCGGAGGTGGTCCTGGCGGGAATCGGCGAGACCTCCGACGCCCATCATGTCAGTGCCCCCGATCCCGACGGAAAGGGGGCGTTGGATGCCATGACCGCCGCCTTGGCCGATGCGGCTCTGTCGCCGACCCAAATCGGCTATGTCAATCTGCACGGCACGGCGACACCGCTCAACGATGCCATGGAGAGCAAGGCGGTGGCCGCCCTGTTCGATTTCCCCGTGACCTGCGGTTCAACCAAGGCCATGACAGGCCATACCTTGGGAGCCGCGGGGGCGGTCGAGGCCGCTTTCCTGTGGATGACGCTTTCACGGGACTGGAACCCCGATCGGTTGGTTCCGCCCCATCCGTGGGATGGCATTGCCGATCCCGCCCTGCCGCCCTTGGCCATGGCCCTCCCTGGGGCGCGCTTGCCGGTTGGAGCATCGGCCGCACTCAGCAATTCCTTTGCCTTTGGCGGCAGCAATTGCTGTGTCGCCCTGCGTCGGGGAGACGGGCAATGAGTCTGCCTTGGCCCATGGAGAGCCTGCTTCCCCATGCGTGGCCCATGCTGCTGCTGGATGACGCCCTAAGCCATGGCGACGACTGCGTCGCCACCCGGGTCACCATCCGGCCCGATCATCCCTTTGCAACATCCGAGGGCGTTCCTGGGCATGTCGGTATCGAATTGATGGCCCAGACCTGTGGTGCCTGGGCCGGGCTTAATGCCCGCAAGCAAGCAGAGCCGGTCCGCGTCGGCTATCTGCTGGGGACGCGGCGTTATACGGTGGACCGGTCGTGGTTCCGGTTTGGCGATGTCCTCGATATTCAGGCCAAATTGCTGTTTCGCGATCAGGGCATGGGCGTCTTCCAATGCAGGATCATGGTCGAGGGCAAGCCTGTCGCCGAGGCGCAGATCAATGTCTATCAGCCGGATGGGGATGGACTGGAAGTGGGGGACGCATGACGGCGCGCACCATCCTCGTGACCGGGGCAAGCAAGGGAATCGGCGCTGCCGTCGCTCGCAGATTGGCCGAGGACGGCTTTACCGTCCTTGCCCATTACCACTCCGACGAGGCGGGGGTGAAAGCGACCTTGGCCGCCATGGGCGGCAGGGGGCGTTCCATTCAATTCGACATCGCGGATCGGGACGGATGCCGCGCCGCCTTGGAAGCCGACATGGCGGCCCACGGCCCCTATTGGGGCATCGTGCTCAATGCGGGCATTGCCCGCGACACCGCCTTTCCCGCCATGGAGGATGAGGATTGGGACTTGGTCGTCGATACCAATCTGGGCGGTTTCTACAATGTCCTCCGCCCGGCGGTGATGCCCATGGTATCGGCCAGGAAGGGCGGGCGGATCGTCACCCTGTCCTCGGTTTCCGGCTTGGTGGGCAATCGGGGCCAGGTCAATTATTCCGCGGCCAAGGCGGGCATCATCGGCGCCACCAAATCCCTGGCCCTTGAACTGGCCAAGCGGGCCATCACGGTCAATTGCGTGGCGCCGGGCCTGATCGATACCCAGATGATCAGCGGCGTGCCGCTGGACGAAGTGATGAAGCTGATCCCCATGCGCCGCTTGGGCAAGTCGGAAGAGGTGGCGGATCTGGTCGCCTTCCTGTGTTCCAATTCCGCCGGATACATCACCCGGCAGGTCATTTCCGTCAATGGAGGGATGGTGTGATGCGCCGAGTGGCCGTTACCGGCATGGCCGGCATCACCGCGCTGGGCAATGACTGGCCCACCATCGAAGCGGCGTTCAGGGACCAGCGTACCGGCGTGCGGGCGATGGTGCCGGAATGGGATCGCTTCACCGGGATCAATACAAGGCTGGCCGCGCCGGTCCTGGGATTCGTCGCGCCGGATCATTGGCCGCGCAAGAAGACGCGGACCATGGGACGGGTCGCCACCATGGCGGTGGCCGCCAGCGAGGCGGCCCTGGCCGACGCCGGTCTTCTGGGGCATGCGGTGGTGACGTCGGGGCGGACCGGAGCGGCCTATGGATCATCCTTCGGCAGCCCCGACGCGGTGCTGGGCTTCTTCGAGCTGAAGATGAACGGGACGTCGCGCAATCTGAACGCCACCACCTATATCCAGATGATGAGCCATACCGCCTTGGTCAATATCGGTCTGTTCTTCGGGATTACGGGCCGCATGATTCCCACCTCCAGCGCCTGCACCTCGGGCAGCCAAGCCATCGGCTATGCCGCCGAGGCCATCCGGATGGGCAAGGCGGATGTCATGATCGCGGGCGGTGCCGAGGAGTTGGACATCACCGATTCCGCCGTGTTCGATACCCTGTTCGCGACATCGACCAAGAACGACACTCCCCAACAGGCTCCCAGGCCTTACGACCGTGATCGCGATGGTCTGGTGATCGGCGAAGGCGCCGCCACCCTGATCCTGGAAGAGTGGGAGCGCGCCAAGGCGAGAGGGGCCGTGATCCACGCCGAACTGGTCGGGTTCGGAACCAATTCCGACGGCAATCACGTCACCCAGCCCCAGGCCGAAACCATGGAAGTGGCATTGCGTCTGGCCCTGGAGGATGCCGGTCTGGCGCCGGATGCCATCGCCTTGGTCAACGGACATGGCACGGCCACGGAATGGGGGGATATCGCCGAATCCCAAGCCACCGCCAAGGTGTTCGGGCCACGCATTCCCATCCATTCCCTGAAAAGCTATTTCGGCCATTCCCTGGGCGCTTGCGGCTCCATGGAGGCCTGGCTGGGGATCAATATGATGAAGGACGGCTGGGTTTGCCCGACGGCCAATCTGGTGAGCGTGGACGAGCGCTGCGCTCCGCTTGACTATGTGATGGGGGAGGGGCGGACCATGGCGGTGGAGCACTTCATGTCCAACAACTTCGCGTTCGGCGGCATCAACACCTCATTGATTTTCCGGCGGGTTTAGGCCGGAAAGAATCACTTGGTCAGCGGAGCGTTGGTCAGCCAAATATCGATATCGCTTTCCAGATTGCGGATCCAAAAATTGTAGTGGGGATGAACGCTGCCGTTGTTTTCGTTCATTCCCTTCGATCCGGCGTGGATGATGCTGAAACTCTTGGCATCGAACGCGATCTCCACTTCAGCGGAGAACTTCGGCTGGATTTGGGCCGCGCGTAGCTTTCCGGGGCCGCTACGCTCCATGCGCCAGCCCCGTGACCGCCCGGCGTCGATGATAGCCGTTTCGATCCGGTCCAAAGACAGCGTTTGCGCTTTGGCGGGGACGGGATGAGAACGGACGTCATAGATGGGTTCGTTGGCGCAAGCCATCAGCATGACGGCGAAACCCAGGACGGCCATACGAAATTTCATCTCGACCCTCGGCGGATATGGGAATGGATGCCTCCGATGGATGTACGAGGCTCATGCTTAATATCAAAATACGAGATGTTCTCGTGGAAGACTATATGAAATTGAAGGCCGGTCACGGGCATCAGGACCGCGACGGCTTCATGGCGATGGCGTTGACCAGGGTTTCCTCCCGTTCCGCCGGGACCGGCAGGCCAATCCATTCCAGGAAGCCGATATCGGGCCGACTCCACCACAAATACGGCTGGGAGATCCGCTCCGCGGGCAGGTCGAAGCCGACCTGGCGCATCAAGGCGATATATTCCTCCGCTGTCTTTTGAACCTCCATGGGGTGGCGAAACAGCAGGCGGATGGGCAGCGAGTGGATATAGCGCTTGGTGGATTCGGCGAAGAGCAGGATGCCGCCCGGCTTCAGGACGCGAAAGAACTCGGACATGGCGGGGTCGGGGTCGACCAGGTGGTGAAAGGTCTGGTGGCAAAACACCATGTCGAATTCATCATCGGGAAAATCCATGCGCGACGCACTGCCCGAATGCAGGGTGACGGGGACGGCGCAACGCGCGGCTGCCGCCTGGGCCCGGTTTTGAATGTCGGGCACCGCGTCCATGCCGATGATATGTTTGGGGGCAAAGCGTCGCGCCAGTTCGTCGAAGGAGTGTCCGAAGCCGCACCCGACATCGATCACCTTATGAAACGGTCCGGCCTGAACTGGGATAAGGCGCTGAAGATCATTCATGGCGCGACAAAGCACATGGGTCTTCCATGTATCGGACTTGATGAACCAATCGCCAAAATGCGTTTCTGGAACAAAGTTCTCAGTATTTAGAGTCATGTCAAATTGTGTCGCTTGTTGTTTGCAAATGGAATGCTCTGTTACACCAAGCCGTGGGGCAGGCGTCAATAACTCTTTTTGGTGGTGTCATGCCGTTCGTCGTTTGATGTGACCCAAGGGCGGGCGAGGTGTCGGCGCTCCGGGCGGGGCGATGTCTCTTTGCCTTTGGTCCAAAATACTGTGCGCTTCGGGTTGTTTGCGCTATGACGGACGAATATTTCCTGCCAGAAAGCATTCATGAAATTTCGGCGTCGTCCGATCCTGGGCATGGAACCGGGACGCTGGTCCGTTTAGTCTGCGGCGCAATCGACTCCTGCCTGGCGAGTCGCGATTTCGAGGGAGCGCGTGATGGAGTTTTTTCGGCGGCTGACGTTTCTGGTCTGCGCTCCGGCCTTTGATTCCGGCGACCTGGAAGGTGCTCGCGTCCAGCAGATCATCACCGAGGTCGAACGCCTTGGCTTCGAGGTGGTGCGGGCGCGCCGGATCGAGGACGCCGAGATCGCGGTGCAGACCGATGCCGCCATCGGCTGCGTGCTGGTGGATTGGGCGCGCGACGTGGACGGCAAGGCCACCGCCCTGATCGATCTGATGCGCCGCCGGGGCCTGGAAATGCCCATCGTCATCCTGGTGCGCGGCGAGCGCTTCGAGGACATTCCCGTTGAAGTCCTCGACTATATCGACGGCTATGTCTTCCTGGCCGAGGAAACCCCGGAATTCATCGCCAAGAATCTGATCAGCCGCCTGAAGCAGTTCGGCGACACCCTGAAGACGCCGTTCTTCGGCGCCCTGGTGGACTATGCCGAGGAAGCCAACCAGCTGTGGACCTGTCCCGGCCATAACGGCGGCATCTTCTACAATCGCAGCCCCATCGGCCGGATCTTCGTCGAGCATCTGGGCGAGGCGGTGTTCCGCGACGATCTGGACAATTCCATCCTGGAGCTGGGCGACCTGCTGACCCATGAAGGCCCGGCGCTTCAGGCGCAGAAGGAAGCCGCCAAGATCTTCGGGGCGGAAAAAACCTATTTCGTGCTCAACGGCACCTCGGCCTCCAACAAGATCGTGCTGTCCGCCCTGGTGGCCGAGGATGATCTGGTGCTATTCGACCGCAACAATCACAAGGCGGCCCATCACGGCGCCCTGCTGCTGGGCGGCGGCATTCCGATCTTTCTCGAGACCGATCGCAACGCCCAGGGACTGATCGGCCCCATCCAGGCCCATGCCTTCGAGGAAGAGGCGATCCGCGCCAAGATCCGCGACAATCCCCTGGTCAAGGATCCGGAGGCGTGGACGCGCAAGCGGCCGTTCCGCGTCGCCGTCATCGAGCAGTGCACCTATGACGGCACCATCTACAACGCCGAGATGATCCTGAAGCGCATCGGCCATCTGTGCGACTACATCCTGTTCGACGAGGCCTGGGCCGGATTCCTGAAGTTCCATCCGCTGTTCCGCGGCCGCTACGGCATGGGATTGGAGAATCTGGGCGAGGATTCGCCCGGCATCATCACCACCCAGTCCACCCACAAGCAGATGGCCGGGTTCTCCCAGGCCTCGCAGATCCATGTGCGCGATCGCCATATCAAAGGCCAGAGCCGCCGCATCGAGCACCGTCGCTTCAACGAGACCTTCCTGCTGCACGCCTCGACCTCGCCGTTCTATCCGCTGTTCGCGTCCCTGGACGTGGGCGCCCAGATGATGCGTGGGCGTTCGGGCGAGGTGCTGTGGGACGATACCGTTCGCCTCGGCATCGAGCTGCGCAAGAAGATCCGGGCCATCAAGGCCGAGTTCATGGAGAAGGAAAAGGATCCGGTCCGCCACTGGTTCTTCGACCCCTTCGTTCCCGATCGGGTGACCAACGCCAACGGCGCCGATATCGCCTGGGAGCATGTCCCCACCGACGCCATCGCCACCGATGTCCGCTATTGGGAGCTCTCGCCCGGCGCCGCCTGGCACGGCTTCAAGACGGTGGACCGGCCGGCCTATGCCATGACCGATCCCAACAAGCTGACCCTGCTGACCCCTGGTTTCGACCGCTTGACCGGGGCCTATGCCGATTACGGCATTCCCGCCCCGGTGGTCGCCCAGTTCCTGCGCGAGAACCGCGTGGTTCCGGAAAAGAACGATCTCAACTCGCTGCTGTTCCTGCTGACCCCCGGCATCGAGTCGAGCAAGGCGGGAACCCTGCTGTCCACCCTGGTGGCCTTCAAGCGCCGCCATGACGACAACGCCCTGCTGGACGACACCATTCCCGAATTCGTCGCCAAGCGGCGCCAACGCTATTCCGGCATCCGCGTCCAGGATCTGTGCCGCGACATGCACGCCTTCTTCCGCGAGCGCAATGTCAGCGCCCTGCAGCGCGCCCAGTTCTCACCGGAGCATCGCCCCCATATGGTCATGCGGCCCAACGACGCGGTTCGCATGCTGACCCGCAATCAGGTGGACTATCTGCCCATCGACCAGATCGATGGCCGCATCGCCACCACCTTGTGGGTGGTCTATCCGCCCGGCATCGCCACCATCATTCCCGGTGAGCGCCTGTGCGAGCGGGCCAAGCCCATGCTGGACTATCTGAAGATGTTCGAGCGCAGCGCCAACCTGTTTCCCGGCTTCGAGGCGGAAATCCAGGGGATGTATCGCGAGATCGAGGCCGATGGCCGGATTCGCTTCTACACCTATGTGGCCAGGGAATAGGGGAAGCGGGGCCGATTGTGAATTTTCAGTGACGTGCCCGTTCGGATAGTTCCATTACCGGGGCCCCCCCTCCTATTGTGACCGCTACTGGCGGAGGATGCAGGAGGGGGCCATGGCGCCCGAACCGAACCCGTTGCGTCACCAAGGCGCCCACGAACGGCTGGACCACAGGGATCCTCCCTGGATGTATCTGGTCTTGTTGGCTGTCGTCGTCGGCGGACTGCTGGCCGCCAATCCGTCCAGCATTCCCGACCGTGCCCTGACCGCGTTCACCACCCTGGTGAGCGGCGGTCACTGAGTGTGGGGCCCCTTGCGGGCCAACTTTTCCACTTCGCTCAGGACCAGGAAGGCCATGTCGCGCTGGCGGATATCGGCGGCGTGGCCGGTTTCCATGGCCCGTTCGCGGGCGATATCCACCGCATGGGCACCATAGCAGATCATCATGCGGCGGGCGGCACAGGCTATGTCATTGGAATCAATGGTCAACATATTGACCTCCAGCGCTGTAGCATTCACAGTATGTAGTATCGCAGGTGGAAAATGCAAGAAATTGCCGCTTTCACCCCGCGCCGCCTTGCGGTAAACCGGACGTCGCTTCCCACCAGCAATCGAGAGAGCATGTCCCTGTCCCAGTCCGCCGAGATTTCCAGCCGCATCGCCCGAGAGTTGGGGGTACGCGACGCCCAGGTCGCCAGCACCGTCCAGATGCTGGACGAAGGGGCCACGGTCCCCTTCATCGCCCGCTACCGCAAGGAGGCGACCGGCGGCCTCGACGATACCCAGTTGCGCAATTTGGAGGAGCGGCTGGGCTATCTGCGCGAGATGGAGGCCCGCCGCCTCGCCATCGTCAAATCCATCGAGGAGCAGGGCAAGCTGACCCCGGAACTGGCCGGACTGATCGCGGCCGCCGACACCAAGGCGCGGCTGGAGGATCTGTACCTGCCCTATAAGCAGAAGCGCCGCACCAAGGCCCAGATCGCCCGCGAGGCCGGGTTGGAGCCGCTGGCCGATCTGCTGCTGGGCGACCCCACCCAGGTGCCGGAACAGGCGGCGACCGCCTTCGTCGATGCCGACAAGGGCGTTCCCGACGCCAAAGCCGCCCTGGACGGGGCGCGCCAGATCCTGATGGAGCGTTTCGCGGAAGATGCCGAACTGCTGGGCGGCCTGCGCGCCAAGCTGTGGGACGAGGGGGCTCTGGTCTCTGCCGTCGCCGACGGCAAGGCGGAGGAGGGCGCCAAGTTCTCCGACTATTTCGATTACCGCGAGGCCATCAAGGCGATTCCGTCCCATCGCGCCCTGGCGCTGTTTCGGGGTCGTAACGAAAACGTTCTGACGGTGAAACTGGAAGCGCCGGAAGACTGCGAGCCCCGGGTGGCGCGGCGTTTCGGCATCCATGACGCCAAGCGCCCGGCCGATGCCTGGCTGGCCGAGACGGTGCGCTGGGCATGGCGGATCAAGATTCACCTGCATCTGGAGTTAGAGCTGATGGGCCGCCTGCGCGAGGCGGCGGAGGAAGAGGCCATCCGCGTCTTCGCCCGCAACCTGCGCGCCCTGCTGCTGTCGGCGCCCGCCGGGCAGCGCGCCTGCATCGGCCTCGACCCCGGCATCCGCACCGGCGTCAAGGTGGCGGTGACCGATGCCACCGGCAAGGTGGTGGAGACCGCCACCATCTATCCCCACCAGCCGCGCAACGACTGGCAGGGATCGCTGGCCGCCATCGCCCATCTGGCCCGCAAGCATTCCGCCAGGCTGATCGCCATCGGCAACGGCACCGCATCGCGCGAGACCGACCGGCTGGTGGTTGACGTGATGAAGCGCCATCCCGAATTGGGGCTGGAAAAACTGGTGGTCAGCGAGGCGGGCGCCTCGGTCTATTCCGCCTCGGAAGTGGCGGCGCTGGAATTCCCCGATCTGGATGTGAGCTTGCGGGGCGCGGTGTCCATTGCCCGGCGCTTGCAAGACCCGCTGGCCGAACTGGTCAAGATCGACCCCAAGGCCATCGGTGTCGGCCAGTATCAGCACGACGTGGACCAGACCCGGCTGGGCCGCTCGCTGGACGCCGTGGTGGAGGACTGCGTCAACGCCGTCGGCGTCGAGGTCAATACCGCCTCGGCGGCCCTGCTGGCGCGGGTGGCGGGACTCAGCTCCACCGTCGCCAAGAACGTGGTGGAGTTCCGCGACAAGAACGGTCCCTTCGCCAGCCGCGACGCCTTGAAGCAGGTGGAACGCCTGGGCGCCAAGGCCTTCGAGCAGGCCGCCGGATTTCTGCGCGTGGTGGGCGGCGTCAACCCGCTGGACGCCTCGGCGGTGCATCCCGAGGCCTATCCGGTGGTGGAGCGTATCGTCAAATCCACCGGCAAGCCGGTTACGTCCTTGGTCGGCGACGCGACCTTCATCCGCTCGCTGCATGCGGGCGACTATGTGGACGAGCGCTTCGGCGAGCCCACCGTGCGCGACATCCTGAAGGAATTGGAAAAGCCGGGCCGCGACCCGCGCCCCGAATTCAAGACCGCCACCTTCAAGGACGGCGTCGAGACTCTGGCCGACCTGGAACCCGGCATGGTGCTGGAAGGCGTGGTCACCAACGTCACCAATTTCGGCGCCTTCGTGGATATCGGCGTCCATCAGGACGGGCTGGTGCATATCTCGTTGCTGGCCAACCGCTTCGTCAAGGATCCCCACGAGGTGGTCAAACCGGGTGATCTGGTCAGGGTCAAGGTGCTGGAAGTGGACATCAAGAGGAAGCGCATCGGCCTGTCCATGCGGCTCGACGAGCAGCCTGCCCCGAAACGGGACGAACCGAGACGAGAGCCGGAGCACGGGCGTCCGCGCCCGCAACAAGCCATGCCCAAGGCCGTCGCCGACAACGGCGGCGGCGCCCTGGCCGCCGCCTTCGCCAAGGCCAGGGGAGGCAAGTAGCTCCATGCGCCGTCTCGCCGCCGCCCTGTTGCTGTTGCTCTGTCCGACACTGGTTCACGCCCTGCCGGTCACCACGGCGGCCGGCAATCCCACCATCGTGGTCGGCATCATCGCCACCCTCGGCGGGGCGGGGGCCATGGCGGGACAGGATTCGGTGGACGGATTCACCACGGCGCTACGGCAGATGGGCGGGCGTTTCGCCAATCAGGAAGTGCGCGTCGTGGTGGTCGATGATCGCGGCTCGCCCGACACGGCGATCCAAGTCACCCGTCGGCTGCTGGAACGGGAGAAGGTGGATTTCGTGCTGACGGCGGTGTCACAGCCCTCCCTGGCCGCCATCATCAAACCCTTGCTGGACTCGCGGGTCTTCGTCATCAATCTGGATGCCGGGCCGCCGAGCCTGCTGGGGCCGGACTGCAACCCGTCGCTGTTCCAGATGGGAGTCTCGCCGGACGCCATCAACGAAGCGGCGGGGCTGTTCTTCGCGGCCGAGAAATATCGCAAGCTGGTGGTGGTCGGTCCCGACGCTCCCGCCACCAACGCCGCCGTGGCCGCCATCCGGCGTAATTGGACCGGCGACATCGTCGATGTGTTGCGGGTCAAGGGCGGCGCCCTGACCTTTGCTCCCGAAGTGGCCCGACTGCGCGAACTGGCCCCTGACGCGGTCTATACGGTGCTGACCGGCGGCATGGGCGTCGCCTTCGTGCGTGACTATTCCACCGCCGGGCTGAAGTCCGACATTCCCCTGGTGGGGCCGTGGACGGCATTCGAGCGCCCCATGCTGCCGGGCTTGGCCGATCACGGCTTGGATATTCTGAATATCGCGCCGTGGAGCCCCGATCTCGACACGCCGCTGAACAAGCGCATGGTGACCGATTTCGAACTGGAATACGGCCGTCCCGCCACCTCGTGGGTGGCGCAGGGCTATGACGCCGCCCTTTTGCTGGAATCGACCATGAAGTTCACCTCGGGGCGCACCACCGACCGCGAGGCGGTGCGCCACGGGGTGCGGCGGGCGGAGTTTTCCCCGGTTCAGGGAAGCTTTCGCTTCGACACCAATCACGGCCCGTCCATCAACCTGTATCTGCGCCGGGTGATTCGCGACGCCAAGGGGCGGTTGACCGAGGAACTGCGTACCGTCCTGGTCAAGGACTGGCATGGCCGCGAGGTCGCCCAATGCCCCATGCGCTGGGCAGAGGACTTGACCCAACCGGGAGGCAAGCCGGGCTCGGCGCCCGCCCAGCCCCCCAAGCCGCCCAAGGCGCCCCCCCCCTCCGCCAAGCCCCCGAAAAAGCCGGTGCAATAGGTTTCGTCCCTGGTTCGCGTCTTGCATGGTGATCGCCTCGATCTTTCGTTCTCGGGGAGATAACCCATGTCCATGACCGTCGATTCCAGCCCGCCGGGGGCCAATGCCATCCTTGGCTCGCAGGCCGCGGGGCCGTCCGCCAAGACCGGCGATTTCAGTGCCGCCCTGGCGGCGGAGCAGCGGGCCGAGGCCAGCCTGCGCGATCAGGCCGATACCCTGGACGCCATCAAGGCCAAGGGATTCAGCGCCTGGGTTCGCGACACGCGGATCGAGAAGCTGAAAGCGGAAATCCGCAAGAAGGTCATGGCCGCCATGGGGCTGGATGAGAAATCCTTGGCCGCCCTGAACGACAAAGTGCGCCAGTCCATCGAAAAGCAGATCGAGGAACAGGTCATGCGCGAAATGGAGCAGGCCATGAAGGAGGACAAGGACGGTGGGAAGAAATCGCCCCAGTCGGCCGCCTCCGGTGGGCAAAATTTGCCGGATGGCCCGGTTTGCGGCGCCAAGCGGGTTCCGGTGATCGCGGCCCTGGCGACGCCGGGCGGTGAATCGGTGCTTGGCTAGTTCGTTGCAGGCCAATCAGACGACCTGTCATTCCGACGACCAGCGGGAGGAGGAATCTCATTCTGGACCGGCATTTCAGAACCGGCATCGGCGGATCAGACGGAGATCCCTCGCATCCGCTCGGGATGACAAGCCGGGATGATTACCGGCTGCGCTCGACCAGCTTGATCATGGTGTCAAGCGTCAGCGAGGCAAAGGTCGCCCGCGCCGTGTCCTCGATTTCCATCAGCACCTGGCACAGGGCCTTGCCCTCGGCGGTGTCGTCGCCGTCCTCGCGCTCGCCGTTGCGGATGGGGTCGATGGTCTCGAACAGCTGGATGATGTCGAGCAAGGTGGTGCGCCGCCGGTTGCCCGAGAAGCGATAGCCACCACCGGCGCCGCGCACTGCCTCCACCAGCCCGACCCGGCCCAGCGAGCGCAGAACCTTGGCCAGATGATTGGTGGAGATGCCGTATTTCTCGGCGATTTCATTGGCCGACAATTGGCGGTCGGGACCGGCGGCCAGTTCAAGCACGGCGAACAGGGCGCAGCGGGTAGCCTTCTGGAGTTTCATCAGAGATCCTTCTCCAGTTCGATGAACGGCCCGGCCATCATGCCCTGGCTGCGGAAAAAGCTCATGATCAGGGTGTGGTCGCGGGCCAGCATGGTGCGAACCTTGTTGGCCCCGGCCTTGCGGAACCGGTCGTTCAGCGCCTCGAACAGCGTGTTGCCGACACCGGCCTGACGTATTTCGTTGCGCACGCCGATGGCGAATACCCAACCGCAGGGCGGCGATCCGAATTCCCAGGCGCGAATTTCTCCGATGATAAACCCCAGTACCGTATCGCCATCGCAGGCGACCAAGAAAAATCGGTACCGTTTTACGGATTTAGGTTGAACGTCATCGTCGATATCAGCGGCGCGATTGTTGTATCGCTCGAAGAGATCTTGCCAATACTCGTCTTTGAACAGACCAGTGTTTTCGGCGTCGATGTCAATCACTTGCGGAATGTCCGCCGCTTTGGCGAGGCGGACCACGCACTTCTTTTCAGATTGTTTGGTCTGAGAATTTGCCATGCCGAGCGTCTCTCCACCTGATTTAGCAGTTTTAGTGCAGGAATGCCTTGAAGACAATGACGATTGTTCAAACCGTCGTTGGCGCATGGCTGGTCGGAGCCGGTCGCGGCTATGGCATGAAAAGGAGCGTTGCGTCGTTTAATCTGGGGTGTACCATTGATCGCGATCACACAGGCGAACTTTGACCATGTGGGGGATTTGCGATGGGGAACGTGACTTCCAACGGCATCGGCCCCGATGACAGCGGCGCGGTCCAAGCCGTTCTCTCCCGGCACAAACACGATGCCTCCCGATTGATGCAGATTCTGCGGGAAGTACAGGAGGGGCTGACATGGCTGTCGCCCGCCGTGCTCACCGCCATCGCCAACGGGTTGAAACTTCCCCGTGCACGGGTCGAGGGTGTCGCGGGCTTCTACCACTTCTTCCACACCGAGTCGCTGGGCCGCTATCGCGTGCTGTGGAGCGACAACATCACCGACCGCATGGCGGGCAATGCCGACCTGATGGCCCGCATGTGCAAGAAGCTGTGGCTGAAGCCGGGCGATGTCTCCGAGGATGGGCTGGTCAGCGTCGGCACCACGTCTTGCACCGGCATGTGCGACCAGGGGCCTGCCCTGCTAGTCAACTATCGCCCCATCACCCGCATGACCGCCGACCGGGTCGACAAGATCGTCGATCTGATCCGCAAGAAAGTACCGTTGGAGGAATGGCCGTCCGAGTACTTCCTGGTGGAGGACAATATCCGCCGCAAGGATGCCCTGCTGGACAACGGCCTTGCCCCCGGCGACGCATTGCGCGCCCTGAAAAGCCCGCAGGAGATGGTCGATACCATCAAGGCATCCGGCCTGCGCGGGCGTGGCGGCGCCGGTTTCTCCACCGGCCAGAAATGGGAGTTCTGTCGCGCCGCCGTGGGGACTGGCGCCAATGCGGCCCATTACGTGGTGTGCAACGCCGACGAGGGCGAGCCCGGCACCTTCAAGGACCGGGTGCTGCTGAACTCCTACGCCGATCTGGTGTTCGAGGGCATGACCGTCGCGGGCTATGTCATCGGCGCCAAGAAGGGCCTGGTCTATCTGCGCGGTGAATACCGCTTCCTGCTGGACAAGCTCAATGCCGTTCTGGAGGCGCGCCGCGCCGCCAAGCTGTTGGGCCAAAGCATCCTGGGCCAGACGGGATTCGACTTCGACATCGAAATCCACTTGGGTGCCGGAGCCTATGTCTGCGGCGAGGAGACCGCGCTTCTGGAAAGCCTGGAGGGCAAGCGCGGCGTGCCGCGCAAGCGGCCGCCCTTCCCGGTGAGCAGCGGCTATCTCGGCCAGCCGACGGCGGTCAACAATGTGGAAACCCTGGCCTCGGCGGCACTGATCGCCGCCAAGGGCGCCGCCTGGTACAAGGCCATCGGCACCGCCAAGTCGTCGGGCACAAAGATCCTGTCCATCTCGGGCGATTGCCAGCGCCCCGGCATCTACGAATATCCCTATGGCGTGACGGTGGCCCAGGTGCTGGCCGATTGCGGCGCCAGGGATACTCAGGCCTGTCAGATCGCGGGCGCTTCGGGGCTATGCGTGGCGCCGGGCGAATTCGGCCGCAAGATCGCCTTCGAGGATATTCCCACCGGCGGCTCGTTCATGGTCTTCGATAATTCGCGCGACATGTTCCAAGTGGCGCGCAACTTCGTCCATTTCTTCGTGGATGAAAGCTGCGGCTTCTGCACGCCGTGTCGGGTCGGCACCACGCTTTTGAAGAACGTCATGGACAAGATCAGCGACGGCCATGGCGGCGAATACGACATCAACGACGCCTGGCGCATCATCCGCACCCTGAAGACCGCCAGCCATTGCGGTCTGGGCCAGACGGCGGGAAACTGCGTCGCCGACACCTTGCAGAAATTCCGGCCAAGCTACGAATTGCGGCTGAATGTCCGCGATTTCGAACCGGCTTTCGATCTCGACTCGGCGCTGTCCAAGATGCGCGAGGTCACCGGACGCGACGATCCGGGCGCGCATTTCCATATCGCGCACCGCAAATCGAAATCGGGCGTCGGGGCCAAGGGGGGAGACGCGTCATGAGCAATGAATCCTTCTTTCTCGACGAAGAGGAAATTCCCTTCGCCGAGGGCCAGACCATCATCCAGGCGGCGCTGAGTGCCGGGAAATACATCCCCCACCTCTGCTACCACCCGGAATTCAAGCCGCACGGGTCGTGCAAGCTGTGCACGGTGCGCATCGACTCGCGCACCATCACCACCGAGGACGGCCAGACGGTGAAGATTCCCGGCCGCGCCGCCGCCTCCTGCACCACCCCGGCCCAGGCGGGCCAGCATGTGGAAAGCGAGACGGACGAACTCAGGGATCTGCGCCGCACCCTGGTGCAGATGCTGCTGGTGGAAGGCAATCACTACTGCCCATCTTGCGAGAAGAGCGGCAAATGCATGTTGCAGGGCCTCGCCTATGACCTTGGCGTCATGGACCCGCACTTCCCTCAGTATTTCTCCAAGCGCGAGGTGGATGCCAGCCACGCCGACATCCTGCTGGATTTCAACCGCTGCATCCTGTGCGAGCTGTGCGTGCGCGCCTCCGCTGAAATGGACAAGAAGAACGTTTTCTCCCTGTCGGGCAGGGGCAACACCAAGCACCTGATCTGCAACAGTGAAAGCGGCATGCTGGGCGACACCAATCTGGCCGCCACCGACAAGGCCGCCAATGTCTGTCCGGTGGGCGTCATCTTGCACAAGCGGCACGGCTTCGAGGTGCCCTACGGCCAGCGCCGCTTCGACAAGGCCCCCATCAGCGATAACGCGGTTCAATACGCGCCGGTCAAGGAGCAGGTGTGATGAACGCTTCCGCCCCCCCTCCCAAGCGCAAGCTGCTGGTCGCCACCACCTCGCTGGCGGGCTGCTTCGGCTGCCATATGTCGTTCCTCGACATCGACGAACGCATCCTCGATCTGGTGGAGCTGGTCGACTTCGACCGCTCGCCCATCACCGACATCAAGCATTGCAGCCCCAATTGCGACCTCGGCATCATCGAGGGCGGCGTCTGCAACGCCGAGAACGTCCACGTGCTGCACGAGTTCCGCAAGAACTGCAAGATCCTCATCGCCATGGGGGCCTGCGCCATCAACGGCGGCCTGCCCGCCCAGCGCAACTCGCTCGATATCCGCGATATCCTGGCCGCCGTCTACGCCCAGCCGGGGCGCGGCGTCCACATCCCCAACGATCCGGAAATCCCGTTGCTGCTCAACGAGGTGCATCCGCTGCACGAGGTGGTCAAGATCGACTACTTCCTGCCCGGCTGCCCGCCCAGCGGCGACGCCATCTGGAAATTCCTCACCGACCTGCTGGCCGGCCGCACGCCCACCCTGGGCCACGGCCTGATCCACTACGACTGAACGCAAGGGATCATCAGCCATGATGCATCAATTCGAACTTGAGACCGCCCAGAACCCTGGAGCCTTGAAGCGCATCGTCATCGAGCCGGTGTCGCGGGTGGAAGGTCACGGTAAGGTCACCATCTTGCTCGACGACGACAACAAGGTGCATCAGGTGCGCCTGCATATCGTCGAGTTCCGCGGCTTCGAGAAATTCATCGAGGGACGGCCCTATTGGGAGGTTCCGGTGCTGGTCCAGCGCCTGTGCGGCATCTGCCCGGTGTCGCACCATCTCGCCGCCTCGAAGGCCATGGACATGATCGTCGGCGCGGCCCAGCTGACGCCGACCGCCGAGAAAATCCGCCGCCTGATGCATTACGGTCAGATGCTGCAAAGCCATGCGCTGCATTTCTTCCATCTGTCCTCGCCCGACCTGCTGTTCGGCTTCGACTCCGACGTGGCCAAGCGCAACATCGTCGGCGTCGCCGCCGCCAATCCGGACGTAGCCAAGAAGGGTGTGTTGCTGCGCAAGTTCGGCCAGGAGGTGATCCGCGTCACCTCGGGCAAGCGCGTCCACGGAACCGGTTCGGTGCCGGGCGGCGTCAACAAGTCGCTGACGGCCGAGGAGCGCGGTTACCTTCTGAAGGACGCCGACCAGATGGTGGCCTGGAGCCGCGACGCGGTAACCATCATCAAGCAGTTGCACATGGCCAATCCGGCGCTTTACGACAGCTTCGGCGCCGTTCCCTCGACCATGATGAGCCTGATCGGGGCCGACGGCGAACTGGACTTCTACCACGGCGCGTTGCGGGCCAGGGACGTCACCGGCGAGGTGATGTTCGATCAGGTCAGCTATCAGGGCTACAACACCCTGCTGACCGAGGGCGTCAAGCCGTGGAGCTATATGAAGTTCCCCTATATCACCGCGCTGGGCGACGAAAAGGGCTGGTACAAGGTGGGGCCGCTCGCCCGCATCCAGAATTGCGACCGCATTCCGACGCCCCAGGCGGAGGAAGAGCGGGTGCAGTTCATGGCCTATGGCGGGTCCAAGCCCATGCACGGCTCGCTGGGCTTCCACTGGGCGCGCATGATCGAGATGCTGTGCGCCGCCGAGACCATCAAGGAATTGCTGGTCGATCCCGACATCATGGGGGCCGACATCGTGACCCGCGGCCCACGTGCGGAAGAAGGCATCGGCGTCATCGAGGCGCCGCGCGGCACCTTGTTCCATCATTACCGCGTCGATGAAAACGACGTGGTGACCTATGCCAATCTGATCGTGTCGACCACCAACAACAACACGGCCATGAATGTGGCGGTGCGCGACGTGGCGAAGAACTACCTGACCGGCCACGAAGTCACCGAGGGTCTGCTCAACCATATCGAGGTGGCGATTCGCTGCTTCGATCCTTGCCTGTCCTGCGCCACCCACGCCATCGGCAAGATGCCGCTGGAAGTGTCGCTGGTGAATGCGGACGGCGTGGAGATCGACCGCATGGTCAAGAGCGAGAGCGGCGAGATCACCAAGTGAGCGGATCGGCACAATCATATCCCCCTCCCCCTTGCGGGGAGGGATGGGGTGGGGGAATTACGCGCGTCAGCGCGGACACGAGTCATGTGGCTCGCGGACGCTCGCATCCCTCACCCGGCTCGGCTTTGCCTCGCCATCCTCTCCCACAAGGGGCGAGGGTTGGTCCATGACCGTGCCCACCCTGATCTTCGGCTGGGGCAATCCGTCGCGGGGCGACGATGCCCTGGGTCCGGCCTTGCTGGATCGCATCGAGGCGGCGCTGGCCCATCATCCCGAATGGGGCGAGGTCGAGGTGCTGACCGATTTCCAATTGCAGGTGGAACACGCGCTTGATCTGGACGGCCGCGAGCGGGTGCTGTTCGTGGATGCCTCGGCGCGGTCCGAGGAATCGCCGTTTCGGGTCAGCCTGCTGGAACCCGCCCGCGATTCCAGTTTCACCACCCATGCCTTGTCGCCGCAGGGCGTCATGCATGTTTACGAAGACCTCAAGGCCCGGCCGGCGCCGCCGTGCCATCTGCTCGCCATCGCCGGTGAATCGTTCGAACTTGGCACGCCGCTGAGCCCGTCGGCCCGCGCCAATCTGGAGGCCGCCCTCGCGTGGACGCAAGACTGGCTGTCGCGCGGCGCGCATGGCGGTCCCGCCCAGATGGCGGGGATGGCGGGGGCTTCGACCTGATATGTTTTTTTAATCCCAGACGATGCCATAAGGGGAATAGGCCATGGCCGAAAATGACATCCTCGCCCGCATGCGGGCCTTTCCGGCGCCCGAATGCCGCTGCGGCGCCCGCGTGGCCGAAACCGGCCGTCACGATCCGCATTGCCTCTTCGCCATCCTGCGCGAAGGCGCCATGGAATTGGAGCGTCTGCGCGGCGAGAACAAGCGCCTGTCCGCCATGACCATCATCGGCGGGCCGGGGCAGGGCAAGGGCGGCGACCGCAATGTCTGGGTCCGCCTGATGTTCTATTTCGGTACCAACGGCGTCTGGAACAGCGACGACGAGAAAGCCGATGTGGCCGCCCTGGCTCTCAGTCCCGCGCTCAAATCCGAAATCGTCGCCTGGAAGACCTCGCTCGACAATGTGGAGTCCGTCTCGGTCGGGGATGTGGAGGTGTTTTCCACCCGCGCCATGAACGTGGCGCGCCGCGTCAAGGAAGAGGCGCCCGGTTGGCGGGTGATCTATGTGGATCGCACCAAATCCGGCGCCGATATCCGCAACAAGGACTATTTCGAACACGAAGTGGTGCTTTAGACGCTGAACGGCTTGGTTTCCCTCGACGCTCGGGCGCCGGGCAAGCCCGATGTCGGCGGCCCCTGCAACGGCTGCGGCGTGTGTTGCGCCGTGGAAACCTGTCCGCTCGGGCTTTTGCTGTTCCGCCGCCGCAAGGGGCCTTGCCCGGGCTTGGGCTGGCAGTCGGAATATTCCCGTTATGTTTGCGGCGTGTTGGCCGATCCCAAGCGCTTTCTCGGCTGGTTGCCCGCCTCTTTGGGGCGGGCGCTGGTATTTCGCTGGATCGCCGCCGGCAAGGGCTGCGACAGTACCGCGATCCTGATGGATGTGGAGCCGTCTTCGACCTCGACGCGGGCTCATGGCTCGGGTATGACTTTTCCAGGGGGCGAGTCCGATGGTGGGGCGAGATGAAAACCTGCATTGCCATACGCCATGTGGCGTTCGAGGATTTGGGAAGCTTCGAGCAGCCGCTGGGAGACGCAGGTTTCGCTATCCAATATCGCGAGGCGGGTTGGGACGAGCTTGACGCCGTCGATCCGCTGAGCCCCGATCTCATGGTGGTTCTGGGCGGCCCCATCGGGGCTTACGAGGATGAGGCCTATCCCTTCATCGCCCACGAGCTGGCCCTGATCGAAGCCCGGCTGCGCTCGGGCAAGCCCATCATCGGCATTTGCCTCGGGGCGCAACTGATGGCCCGTGCGCTGGGTGCCAAGGTCTATCCCAATGGCGGCGTCAAGGAAATCGGCTGGTCCGCCCTGAGCCTGAGCGAGGCGGGGAAATCCTCGTCGCTGGCGGTGCTGGATGGCGTGCCCGTTCTGCACTGGCACGGCGATACCTTCGACTTGCCCGACGGCGCGACCCTGCTGGCCTCCACCCCGGTGACCCGCAACCAGGCGTTTTGCTGGGGCAAGGCGGCGGTGGGCCTGCAATTCCATGTGGAGGCCACCGAACTGGGCCTGGAACGGTGGTTCATCGGCCACGCCAATGAAATTTCCAGTGTCGCGGGACTGTCGGTTCCGGCGTTGCGGGCGGAAACCCGGCGTTGCGCGTCGGCGCTCGAAGAATGCGGTCCTGAGGTGCTGACCCGATTTCTATCTGATATAGTGCTAGGTTAGGGTTCGGGCTCGGGTTCCCGCCTGTTCACCTCGCGGGAAGCGTTGTATAGTCCGGCCGAAGGGGTAAGAGAGACGCCGTGGAACAGAAGCTCAACGAAGAGGACGTCAAGCGCCTCCTGTCTAATCCGTCCGGGGATACGCGGACCGAGATAGCGGGCAAGATCGCGTCGCAACACCAGGGGTTGAGCCCCGGCGAGCGCAAGCTGGCCGAGGATATCTTCCGCCTGATGGTGCGCGACGCCGAGGTGCGCGTGCGTGAGGCCTTGTCGCGCCAGCTCAAGGAGAACCCGACGGTTCCCCATGACGTGGCGTTGGCCTTGGCCCGCGACGTCGAGGACGTCTCGCTTCCCATGCTGCAATTCTCCGAGGCGCTCACCGACGAGGATCTCATCGAGATCGTCCATAGTCAGAGCCCGGAAAAGCAGGTTGCCGTCGCCGGCCGCAAGACGGTGTCGGCCTCGCTGGCCGACGCGCTGGTGGAAACCGGCAACGAAAGCGCCGTCGCCACCCTGGTGTCCAACGAAGGCGCGGTGCTGACGGAAACCACCCTGATTCACGTGGCCGACCGTTACGGCGAGAACGAAGCCATCGGCAAGTCGCTGGTGGAACGCAAGACACTTCCCATTTCGGTGGCCGAACGGCTGATGGCCAAGGTGTCGGAAAATCTGCGCCAGCACCTGATGTCGCGTCCCGACATGACGCCCGAAGCCGCCGCCGCCATGATGATCCAGGCCCGCGAACTGGCCGTCCTCGGTCTGTCCAACTCGGAAAGCGACGTGGTCGAACTGGTGGGGCATCTGGCCAGCGTCGGCCGTCTGACGCCCTCCATCATGCTGCGCGCCGTCTGCATGGGCGATCTGACCTTCTTCGAGGTGGCGCTGGCCAAACTGGCCAAGATCAAGGTGGAAAACTGCCGCACTCTCATCCATGACGCCGGTAAGCGCGGCTTCGAGGCCCTGTTCGAGAAGGCCAGCCTGCCCAAGGCGTTCTACGCCGCCATGCGCGCCGCCATCGACGTCTCCTATCAGATGGAGTATGACGGCCGCCCCAATGATCGGGAGCGGTTCTCGCGGCGGATGATCGAACGAATTCTGACCCAGTATGGTGACCTTGGCGTCGAGTTCGAGAACGACGATCTTGAATATCTGCTGGCGAAGATGAACCAGCTTCCCGGCACCGAATTGGGCGAGTGAGCGGGCGGGAGGGAAAGACAACGATGGCAACGAACCCAAAGGCTGCCAAGCCGGGGGAGAAGGCTGCGAAGCCCGTCGATAAGGATGCGGCGCTCCGCAAGGAGATCATTACCACCATCAAGGGGCCCATCACCGAAAAGGTCACCAAGCTGATCCCGGCGCTGGCCGCTTTTCCCAATCCCTACAACTCGGTGCTGGCGACGCCCGATCTGCTGTATGCCTGCATGCAGTTGGTCAAGACGCGGCGCGACATGTTCGCCGAGTTCCTGGTGGACGAAGCGGGCAATCTGGTGCCCGAGGACGACAAGCCGCTGCGTTGCGGCCGCAGCGTCGATCAGATCATCTCCATGGTGGTCCGGTCCGGTGCCAAGGCCTATGCCACCAAGCGCTATGCTCCGGCGGATGCCGAAGCCGCCAAGGCCAAGGCCGCTCCGGTCAAATCCGAGCCCAAGACCATCTTGGAAAAGATATCGGCCCTGGTCTCGGGAAAATGGGGCGACATGGAAGTCCCAAAGCCGTCGCCGACCCATGCCGATACCTTCTATGACGCCATCAAGGACTACCTGGATTTCGACTGGCAGGTGCCGCTGATTCCCTGTTTCGCTGAATTGCCGGTGAAGCTGATCCGCGAGATGGGGCGTGGCGTGACAACGCTGCGCACCGCCGAGGGCATCGCCGCCCTGGCCGATATCGGCCGCCAGAGCATGGATTCCGCCAAGCGCATCCTGTCCGACGATATGATGCGCGAAATGCTCGATACCCAGCCGCTGGCCGCCAAGGGTGTCGCCTTCCTGGGCAAGGACCGCTACGACTATCTGCACGGCACCGTCTATGACAAGATGGGCGAGAAATTCTGGGAAATGTGCGTCGATTGCGAACGCCTGGAAGCCATGGAGGTCCAGAACGCCAAGGATCTGGAACAGATGGCGTCGCATCTCCACATCCTGTCGGGCGAATCCATCAACCAGTTCGTCCGCTTTTTACAGTTCAGCCAGATCCCTATCATCCTCGAAGTGGGCAGCGAGAGGCTGGGCGAGGAGAAATTCGCCGAGATCTTCGGCATTCCCGGCAATAACAAGCTGATCAAGATGTTCTGCGAGAAGATCAAGGTCGCCAAGCTGGATGCCGAGGATCCCGACGAGGATCTGCGCAAGAAGCTGCCCGACATCTTCAACGCCTATCTGCGCGCGCCCGCCGATTTCGAGCGGGGACTTTAGAGGCGGAAGCCGCCTACGAAATGACCCGTCATCCCGACGACCATCGGGAGGAGGGGTCTCGTTCTGGCAAGGCTTTTCCAATACTGAACCGCCATCTCAAGCGGAGATCCCTCGCTTTTGCTCGGGATGACAGGGAGCATCGGTTTGAAGGGCGAGCCGTATCATTAGGGGCACGCCACCAGCCGCGCCGTTTCCCCGGCCATGAGCCCGCGCAACGCGCGGCATGACCCGTCGGCGCAAAGCCGCCAATCGGCGGTGAAGTCCGACAGGGCCAGCAGGATCTCGCTTTGCTCGACCTTGGGGGACCAGACCCAGCGGTTCCCATGCCGGTGGGCCTCGGGCGGCGGTTCCATGCCCGCGCCTGATCCCATGACCGAGGCTTGTTCAAGCCGCAGCATGCCGCCTTCGATCCGCCAGTCCTCGCGCCACTCCACCTTCTCGACGGAGTGGTTCCACGCCAGTTGAAACGAGTCCGAGGCCGTCAGAACCGCCAAGCCGCCCGCCAGGATGGCGCACAGGCCGCTCACGCCGCCTTGGTCCGCCACCAATGCCAGGCGGCAAATGCCGCCGCCAGGGCGAATCCCAACTCGTCGGTCCAGGGGATTGCCGCCACCAGAAGGAAGGCCGCCGTCACGGCGATGGCGCGCTCCCATAGGGCAAGACGCTCCCGCAGGAATCCGATGGTGGCGGCGCCCCACAGCCCGATGGCGACCAGCGCCTTGACCACCATATAGGCGGTGTCGCCAAGGCTGCCGGTGACCATCATCAGCGAGGGGTCGTAGACGGCCATGAACGGCACCACGAAGCCTGCCATGGCGACTCGCACCGCCCACCAGCCGGTGGTGAAGAACTGGGCGCGGGCGATGGAGGCGGCGGCGAAGGCGGCAAGGCCGACCGGCGGCGTCAGATCGGCCAGGATGCCGAAATAGAACACATACATATGCGACACCACCAGCGGCACGCCCATCTTCAACAGCATGGGGGCCACCAGCGACGAGGTGATGATATAGGTGGGGATGGTGGGAATGCCCATCCCCAGGATCAGCGAGGCGATCATGGTCAAGATCAAGGTCAGGAACAGCGAGCCGCCCGACAGGCTGACCAGCCCCTGGGTGAAGCTTCCGGCGATGCCGGTCAGCGTCATGGTGCCGATGATGGTGCCGACCAGGGCGCAGGCGACGCCCACCGGAACGGCGCTGCGGGCACCTTCCACCAGCCCGCGCACGGTCATTCCCACCGTCTCGCGGCCGCCCTTGACGAAGAAGTTGACGGCGACCAGCAGGGCGACGGTGAGCACCACCGCGTTGATGCCCTGCTTGAAGAACATGGAACAGGCAACGCCCAGTACGCCCCAGAAGATGAAGCGACCGGCCATGCCGCCGATATTGGCCGCCACCGAGCTGCCCAGGATGACGATGGCGGTCAGCGCCAAGCCGACGGTGCCCGAATACATGGGCGTGAACCCGGCCAGCAGCAGATAGACCAGCGCCGCCATGGGCACCACCAGATACCACTGGCGCTTCAGGGCGGCCGTCGCGCTGGGGCATTGGTCCTTGGGAATGCCGTGCAGTCCGGCGATGCCCGCTTCCAGATGGACCATCCAGATGGCCGATGCATAGTAGAGCAGGGCAGGGATGGCGGCGGCCTTGCAGACCTCGGCATAGGAGATGTTCAGAGTCTCGGCCATGATGAAGGCGACGGCGCCCATGACCGGCGGCATGATCTGGCCGCCCATGCTGGCGGTGGCCTCCACCGCGCCCGCGAATTCGGCGCGATAGCCGAAACGCTTCATCAATGGAATGGTCAATTGGCCGGTGGTCACCACATTGGCGATGCCCGATCCGTTGATGGTGCCCATCAGGCCCGAGGTGATCACCGCCACCTTGGCGGGGCCGCCCTTGGTATGGCCGACGGTGCCCAGCGCCACGTCGGTGAAGAGCCGGATCATACCCGCCTGTTCCAGGAAGCTGCCGAACAGGATGAACAGGAAGATATAGGTGGCCGAGACATAGCACGGGATGCCGTAAATGCCCTCGGTCCCCAGGAAGTACTGGTTGATGATCTGATCGAAGCCGAAGCCCCGGTGGTTCAGCGGGGCGGGCAGGTATTGCCCCAGCATGGCATAGAGCACGAAGCCGCCGCACAGCAGCGGCAGGGCAAGGCCCATCAGGCGCCGCGCCGCCTCGAAGACCAGGGCGATGACGACGGCGCCGACCACCAGATCGGCGGTCGAGGGATCGCCCGAGCGCTGAACCAGATCGCCCTCGAACATCAGGTGATAGAGCGAAGTGGCGGCCGCCGTGGCGCCCAGCAGCCAGCTCCAGGCTGCCTTCAACGGCTGGTCGCGTTCCTTGGCGGCATAAAGCGCGAAGACCATCAGAACCAGGAAGCCCACATGGATGGAGCGCACCGGCAGGCTCGACAGCGGCGCATAGGCCGCCGTGATGATCTGGAAGGTGGAGAAGACGATGGCGATCCAGAACATGGCCCGGCTTTCCACGCCGTGCCCAAAGACTTCGCCCTTGGTGTCGATCTCAGCCGCATCGATGACGTCGTCGGTGCTGTTCACGTCGCCCTCTCCCCCTGTCCGCTGCTTGGCCTACTTCAACAGTCCCGCCTCGCGGTAGTACTTTGCCGCGCCCGGATGGAGCGGAATGGGCGACTTGGCGGCCTGATCGGGTATGATTTCGCGGGCCGCCGCATGGGCCGACTGCAATTCCGCCATGTTGGCGAACATGGATTTGGTCATGGCATAGACCACGGCGTCAGGAACGCCCTCGTGGGTGACCAGGAAATTGCGCACGGCGGCGGTGGGCACGTCGGCGGTCTGGCCGCGATAGGTATTGGCGGGAACCACCGAGGCGATATAGGCGGGATCGCCCGTCTTGGCGATGGTGTCGGCGGGGATGGGAACGATGACGATGTCCTCGCCGCTGGCGAGGTCGCGCAGCGAGGAAACGCCGAGACCGGCCGATTGCAAGGTGGCGTCCAACTGCTTGTTCTTCAACAGTTCCACCGATTCGCCGAAGGGCAGGTACTGCACCTTCATGTCGGCATAGCTCATGCCGGCCGCCTTGAAGATGGCGCGTGCGTTCAGTTCGGTCCCCGATTTCGGGGCGCCGACCGACACCCGCTTGCCCTTGAGATCGGCCAGGGTCTTGATGCCGGAATCGGCGGTGGCGACGATTTGGATGTAATTGGGATAGATGGCCGCCATGGTCCGCAGCTTCTTCAGCGGTGTCTTGTAGCCCGCTTCCTCGACGCCCTCCCAGGCCTGGGTCAGGGAATCGCCCAAGGTGAAGGCCAGTTCACCACGACCGGCTTGAAGCAGGTTGAGATTCTCCACCGAGGCCTTGGTGGCTTGGACCGTGACGCGGGCATCGGGAATGGCCTTGCCGTAGATGGACGACAGGGCATTGCCCATGGGGTAGTAGACGCCGCTGGTACCGCCGGTCAGGATGTTGACGAACTGCTCGGCTTTGGCGGGCAGTACGACGGAGACGGCGAGAATCGCCGCGAGTGCGAACCTGTTCATGTATCCTCCCAAGGATAGTGTCCTTCTTTAGAAGGGTTTGGTATGACCATAACGCAAGCCCATCCGATTGACCAGCCGACGCGAACGCTTGTTCGATTCATCGCGTCGGCTCTGTTGTGCCTGTTTCCCCTTGCCCTCGCGGCGGCGGAGCCTCCGCCCGCTCCCGGTCTGACAAGCGCGTCGCCCCTGGCGGGACGAATCTGGCTGCCCAAGGAACGTCGCATGGTCAGCGCCGAGGAACTGGCCGCCAAGGCGTTGTCGGCGGGAATCGTGGCCTTGGGGGAAAGCCACGACAATCCCGACCACCATGCCCTTCAGGCCTGGGTGGTCCGCCGCCTCGTCGCCGCCGGACGGCGCCCCGTCGCCGCCTTCGAAATGGTCGATACCGACCGGCAGGGTGATCTGGACGCCAATTCCGGAGACTTGGCGGTGCTGGGTACAGCCCTGGATTGGGAAAAGCGCGGCTGGCCCGACTGGTCGCTCTATCGGCCCATCGCCGAGGCGATCCTGGGCGGTGGTGGCGGTCTGGTGGCGGCTAATCTGCCGCTGGCGACCACCCGCGACATCGCCAAGGGCAAGGACAGTGCCGACACCAGGGCGCGCTACGGCCTCGACGAGGCTCCCTCCGCCGCCGTCCAGGCGGCCATGGCCAAGGAGATTCGCGACGGCCATTGCAACCTGCTGCCCGAGGATTCCGTGGCCCCCATGGTCAGGGTGCAGCGGGCCCGCGACGCCGCCCTGGCAGAGGCGGTCGCCATGCAGGCCACAAGGCCCGAGGTGGGGCCGGTGGTGCTGATCGCGGGGTCCGGCCATGTTCGGTCCGATCGGGGGGCTCCGGCGCGGCTGCGCGACATGGTTCCCAGTATTCGGATTCTGGCGGTGGCGTTCCTGGAGGTGGACGACACGGAGACCGACGCGGCGGCGGCGTCCCGCTTCGACGGACAAGCCGCGCCGTTCGACGCGGTCTGGTTCACCGGCAAGGCCGCGCGCGAGGAGCCTTGCGCCCAGATGGAAAAGCATCTGCGAAAGAAATGACCCCCGGCCGAAGCCGGGGGGCAAGCGCTACATCACGCCCAGGGTCTTGGGCAGCCAGATGGAGATGATGGGGATATAGGTGATCATCAACAAGAAGCCCAGCATGGCCAGCAGCCATGGCCAGACCGCCATGGTCAATTCCGTGATGCCCATCTTGGTGATGCCGGACGCCACATAGAGATTAAGGCCGACCGGCGGGTGGCACATGCCCACTTCCATGTTGACCACGATCAGGATGCCGAAATGCACCGGGTCGATCCCCAGCTTCATGGCCACCGGGAACAGGATGGGGGCCATGATCAGGACGATGGAGCTGGGCTCCATGAAATTGCCCGCCATCAACAGCAGCACATTGACCACCAGCAGGAAGGCGACGATTCCGAGATCCTTGCCGACGATCCAATCGGCGATGGCGTGGGGAATGTTCTCGTTGGCCAGCACGAAGGAAAACAGCACGGCGTTGGTGATGATGTAGAGCAGCATGGCCGACATGGAGGCCGAGGACAGCAAAATCTTGGGCACGCCCTTCAGCGGCATGTCCTTGTAGACGAAGACCGCGATGAAGAAGGCGTAGACCGCGCTCATGGCGGCGGCTTCGGTGGGGGTGAAGATGCCGCTATAGATGCCGCCGATGACGATGATGATCAGCGCCAGTCCCCAGATGGCCTCGCGGAAGGTGCGGATGCGCTCCGTCCAACTGGCGGGCTTCAGACGTGGATAGTCATTGCGCCAGGCAAGGTACCAGGTCACGGCGCCGAGCACGGTGGCCAGCATCAGGCCGGGAATGATTCCGGCGATGAACAGGGCGCCCACCGAGGTGTTGGTGGCCACCGCATACATGACCATCACCAGCGAGGGTGGGATCAGGATACCCAGGGCGCCCGAGGTGGTGATGACTCCGGCGCCGAACCGGTTGGGGAAGCCCTGGCGGACCATGGCGGGCAGGATGATGGAGCCGATGGCCACCACCGTCGCCGGACTCGATCCCGAGACGGCGGCGAACAGGGCGCAGGCCATGACGCCCGCCAAGCCAAGGCCGCCGTGCCAATGTCCCACCATGGCGGAGGCGAAATTGATCATACGCCGCGCCACGCCGCCATGGGTCAGGAAGTTGCCGGCCAGGATGAAGAACGGGATCGCCATGATCTCGAACTTCTCGATGCCGGTGAACAGCTTCAAGGCCACGGATTCGATGGGAACCTGGGTCATGGTGAACAAGAAGGTCAGCACCGTCAGGCCCAGCGAGATGGAAATGGGCATGCCGGTCAGCATCAGCACCGTCAGCAAGCCGAAGATGATGGCGGCGTTCATTTGCAGTCCTCCCCGGATTTGGCGGAGGCGTCGCCGCCTTCCATGGGGCGGCGGCTCTTACCCGCCCTGGCGCCGTCACCCTCTCCCAGCGATGGATCGCCGCCCTCGTCGGTCAAGCCTCTGGGGTGCAGGTTGTCGGCCATCTCGAACCAGTTGATATCCTGGGCGGCGCGCTGGGGATCGTCGTGATCCTCCTCCAGCCCCTCCACATGACCGTGGTCATGGTGGGGCAACTCGCCGGTGCGCACGAAGGCGACGCAGACCTGGAGAAAGCGAAAGCACATCAGGGCGGAACCCAGCGGAATGGCGGAATAGACGATCCAGGTGGGGGCTTCCATGTCCGGCGTGATGGGGCCTTCATACAGATCACCGATGGGCAGCCCAAAGGCTTTGACGAAGGCGTAATGGGCGCCGTTTTCCCACACGAAGGATCCGCCCATGGTGGCGACGATTCCGGTAAAGAGCGCCCCAGCCAGCAGGCCGAAGACGATGAACTTGAATCGCCAGGGAGTGGACAGCCGGTTGATGACCACGTCGACGCCCACATGGATGCCGGTGCGCACGCCGTAGGCGGCGCCGAATTTGGCCATCCATACGAACATGATGATGCACAGTTCCTGCGCCCAGGAAAAATCCCAGTGTCCGACCAAGGGGTAAAGGAGGGATGTGCCCGCGGCGTAGCGTTGCAGGACGGCCACGAAGATGATGGCCGTCGCCGTCGCCATGAGGAAGGCGATCAACCATTCCTCGAGGTGATCGAGAACTTTCAGCACGGGCCCCTCCCAAGGCGAGTGGACTGAACATGACCGGCGGGAAGCGGCCCTTTCGGGCCGCTTCTTCTCGTCAGTTCTTGAAGCCCAGCTTGGCGGCTTCCTTGTAGAAGGCGTCGATCAGCTCCTTGCCGACCCGCTTTTCCATGTCGGCATGGACCGGCAGCATGGCCTTGCGCCACGCCGCCGCCTCGTCGGCGGTCAGGGTGTAGAACTCGGTCTTGCCAGAGGCCTGCATGGCCTTCAAGGCGTCGTCGTTCTCGGTCTGGGCGATGGCGTTGGCGAAGCGGGAGGCTTCGTTCATGGCCCCTTCCAGGGTGGCGCGGATATCCGACGGCAATCCTTCCCAGAACTTCTTGTTCACGATCACCGCATAGCCGAGATAGCCATGGTTGGAGATGGTGGCGTATTTCTGCACTTCGTGCATCTTCTGGGTGAACATGTTCGACGGCGGGTTCTCGGTGCCGTCGACCACGCCGGTCTGCAGGGCCTGATAGACCTCGGAGAAGGCCATCACCTGCGGCAGGGCGCCCAGCGAACGCATTTCGGCATCCAGAACCTTGGAGGACTGGATGCGCATCTTGACGCCCTTGAAGTCGTCGGGCTTCTTCAGCGGCTTGTTGGCGCTCATGATCTTGAAGCCGTTGTCCCAATAGGCCAGGCCGATGATGCCCTTGCCTTCCAGCTTTTTCAGCAGGCTAAGGCCCAGCGGGCCTTCGGTGACGGCGCGCAGCACGTCCTTGGACGGGAAGATATAGGGCAGGTCGAAGACCTCGAATTCCTTGACGCCCAGCGGGCCGAACTTGGCCAGGGACGGGGCCAGCATCTGGACGGCGCCCAGTTGCAGGGCCTCCATCTCTTCCTTGTCCTTGTAAAGCTGGCTATTGGGATAGACCTCGACCTTGACGCGGCCCTTGGTCCGTTCCTCGGCCAATTTCCTGAAGAACTCGGCGGCCTTGCCCTTGGGGGTGTCGGGGGCCACCACGTGGCTGAACTTGATGACGATGGGCGGGGCCTGCTGTGCCATGGCCGTGCCGCTTAACATGAGGGCGGCGGTAAGGCAGGCAAGGAAAGTGCTTCGCTTCATTGTGGACTCCTCCCAGATTATCCAGTTTGGCTTATTTTCCCCAACTATATATGATTCTCATATCGTCGCCATTGGGGCTTTTGGCTAGGGGCGCGCAGATGGGATTTCGATGATATCGCTCCAGCCTTTCCGTGGCCGGGACGCCATTCAGATCATGCCGCTGATCGCCATGGGCCTGGTGGTCATGCTGCTGGGCGTCTTGCTGTGGCTGCTGCATCACAACGAGATGGAGGACGAATACCGCGCCCTGATCCAGGATATTCTGTGGGTGGAGCAGAACCTGCACTTCAACCTGGAATCCGATGTGGAGCGTCTGGGGCAATTGGCGGAATTGGCCGGACGGGAAGGGTTCGGCGCCGATTCCTTCGGGTTTCAGGCCCGCAGTCTTTTGGGTAACAGCCCGGAACTGGAAAGGATCATTCTGCGTCAGGCCGACGGGGCGGCATTCCGGACGGTGCCGCCCGGCGACGGCGATCCCGACAAGGGAACCGATCCGGAATGGCGCAATACCTTCACCCTGATCAGGACTTTGGGCCGCGAGGTCTTTGGATCGCCCTATCTCAACGAGGGGCGTGGCACTTTGTTCGAGGCCCAGGTTCCGGTATTCCGGGGGGGGCAGTTCGTCGGCGCGGTCGTCGGCGTCTTCTCGCTGGATGCGCTGTTGGCCCACCATGTGCCGTGGTGGTTCGCCCAGACCTATCAGTTGGAGGTCATGGACGGCAACGGCGCCATCCTGGCGGGCAGGTCGAAAGTTCAGGCCGCCGAGACCGGCCAGTCGCATTCGCTTCGCTTCGAGCCGCCGGGCCAGGGGCTGACCCTGGTCGCCACCGTCCAGCGCAGCGATCCCCATCTGCTGCGCAATATCCTGGCGGCGGCCATTCTCGCCCTGGCGCTGTCGGCGGTATGGAGCCTGTGGGCGGTCCGGCGGCATCTGCGGCGACGTCTGGCGGCGGAACAGGCCCTGCGGGCGGAACATGCCTTCCGCAAGGCCATGGAGGACTCGCTGACCGTGGGCATGCGCGCCCGCGACCTGGCTGGTCGCATCACCTATGTCAATCCCGCCTTTTGCCGCATGGTGGGGTGGAAGGCCGAGGATTTGGTGGGGCGATTGCCGCCCATGCCCTATTGGGTTCCCGAGGATATCGAGCAGGCTTTCGCGCTGCATCAGGCGGTGCTGCGGGGCGACGCGCCACCTGACGGCTTCGAGATGGTGTTCCAGCGCGAGAACGGCGAGCGCTTCAACGCCCTGATCTACGAAGCGCCGCTGATCGACGCCGACGGCAGCCATACCGGCTGGATGGCCTCGGTTCTCGACGTCACCGAACGCAAGCGGGCCGAAGAACTCGGGCGCCAGCATCAGGAGAAGCTGCAACGGACATCGCGGCTGATCACCATGGGCGAGATGGCCTCGACCTTGGCGCATGAATTGAACCAGCCGCTTTCGGCCATCGCCAGCTATGCGACCGGCTGCCTCAATCGCCTTGCCGCGGGTGATGCCCAGGTGGATGAACTGACCACGCCGCTGACCAAGTTGGGCGTGCAGGCGCAACGCGCGGGGCATATCATCCGGCGCATCCACGACTTCGTGCGCAAGAGCGACCCCCTGGTGGCGCCGTGCGCCATCAACGACGTGGTCGAAGGCGCCATCGGCTTCCTGGAGGCCGAGGCGCGCAAGCGCTCCATTCGGGTTGATCTGGCTCTGGACCCGGCCTCTCCCAAGGTCGATGCCGACCGGATCTTGATCGAGCAAGTGGTCCTCAACCTCGCCCGCAACGCCATGGAGGCCATGGGGCAGTCCTCCAGGTCCAACCGATTGCTGAGCGTCTCGGTGGAATCGCGCGATGGCATCGCCCATGTGCGCTTCGCCGATCACGGCCCCGGTATCCCGGTGGACGTGGCGGAAAGCCTGTTCACCCCCTTCTTCACCACCAAGGCCGAAGGCATGGGAATGGGGTTGAATATCTGCCGGTCCATCATCGAATCCCATCGCGGACGGCTGTGGTTCGAGCCCAATCCCGATGGCGGTGCGGTCTTTTTGTTCACCTTGCCGGAGAGTTCGTCATGACGGTGGGATCGGTCTATATCGTCGATGACGATGACGCCATCAGGGACGCCCTGAGCTGGCTCTTTCAATCGCGCGGCATCGTCGCGGAAAGCTTCGCCTCGGCCGAAGACTTTCTCTCGGGCTGGAATGCTCAGCGGCGCGGCTGTCTGGTGCTCGACATCCGCATGGGCGGCATGACCGGGTTGGAACTGTTCGACCGTTTGCTGGAACTGGGCTCGCGCTTGCAGGTGATCTTCCTGACCGGTCACGGCGATGTGCCCATGGCGGTACAGGCATTGAAGAAGGGTGCCCGCGACTTCGTCGAAAAGCCGTTCAACGACAATGATCTGGTCGATCGCGTCATCGATGCCCTGTCCTGGGACGCCAAGCAGAGGGAAAGCGAGGCGGGCGCCGCGTCGGTCGCCGCCCGCGAGGCCAGTCTGACCCTGCGCGAGCGCCAGGTGATGGACCTCGTCTTGGCGGGCAAGCTCAACAAGGTGATCGCCGACGATCTTGGAATCACCATGCGCACGGTGGAGGTTCATCGCGCCCATGTGTTCGAGAAGATGGGAGTCAGGACGGCGGTGGAACTGGCCCAACTGATGTCGCAAAAGCGCGGATGAAAAACCAAAATATATTGCTGATGGCCTTGGGTCTGTTGATTGCCTACGGCATGGCCGAATGGGGCGGCTATACCCATGCCCATGGCAGCACTTCTGGCGCGCCGTGGGATCCCTTCATCGGCCTAGCCTTCGCCGCCCTCTTATTGGGAGGAATGAAGTTCCTGCCTCTGGTCTTCATGGGCGAGGTCGGCGATTTGGTGTTCCAGGACACTGTCGGCCTTGTTCCCTTGGTGGAGCCATTGATCGTTGCCACCATTTGGGCGGCGGCCGCCGCCTTTCTAAGGCGGCATGTGAATCTGCGGCTTACCAATCAGTACGATTTGTTCGTCATGATCGTCGTGGTCGCCATGGCGGCGATGGTGGAAGCGGGCGGTCATGTGCTGGCCCATATGTGGGCCGACAATCCCCAAGGGCAGGCGGTCGGACGTGAAATCGCCCGTAGTTGGGTCGGTGACATGATCGGAGTGATGGTGGTGACCCCACTTGTCCTGGTCCTGCGGCGTGGGTGGGGCAACCCGTCGCCGCGATCCCTGATCGAAATCGCGCTTCAGATCGCGGTGACGGCGGTTGTCCTGGGGTTGAACTTCGGCCGCATGTCCAGCGGAGGCTTGCAGCTATTCTATCTGATGTTCCTGCCGGGGATCTGGGTGGCGGCCCGTTTCGGCCTGCGCGGCGCGGCGGCCATCAATGTGCTGATGCAATGTTCCATCGCGGTGGCCTTTATGGTGGTGGTCACCGATCCCCAGGCGGTGATGGCCTATCAATACCGAATGCTGTCTCTGACCATCTCCACCCTGTTCCTGGGATCGGCCGTGAGCCAGCGGCGCCGCGCCGAGGAAGAACTGCGGATCAAGCAGGATCAATTGGCGCGGACCTCTCGGCTATCCACCGCGGGTGAAATGGCGGCGGCCTTGGCTCACGAGCTCAACCAGCCGCTGGCGGCCACCGTCAACTATACGCGGGCGGCCCAGCGGCTGTTGTCGAAGCCTGACATGGACAAGGACAAGGTCCGCGCCGCCATGGACGGGGCCGCGGCCCAGGCCGAGCGGGCGGGAATGATCATCCGCACGCTGCGCGAATTCATCGGTCAAGGCGAACTCGATATTCGTCCGCAATCCGTGGGTAGCCTGTTCAACGATTCCATCGGACTGGTGGCGCCGGAATGCTTGGCGGCCGGGATCGACATCGAGGTGATGCTCGACAAGCAGCTTCCCATGGTCAATGTGGACCCTATCCAGATCCAGCAGGTCTTGGTCAATCTTGTGCGCAACGCTGTCGATGCCATTGTCGCGGCGGATTCTCCGCGCCGCCGGATTGTCCTGTCGGCCTTGGTCACCCCCGAGGGCGAGGTGTTGATGGAAGTGGCCGACAGCGGTCCCGGAATGGATAAGGATCAGCTCTCACGCCTGTATCAGCCGTTCACCACGACAAAATCGACGGGTATGGGCTTGGGGCTTTCAATCAGTCGTACTATTGTTGAGGCTCATGGGGGAAGGCTCTGGCTTGCGGCCAGCAGCGCGGATGGTTGCGTGTTTCGCTTTGCGTTTCCGAAGATTGCCATAGCCAGTGGGGAGGTGTGATGGCCGAAGTCATGGTTCATTTGATCGACGATGATCAGGGCGTGCGTGATTCCCTCGCCATGCTGCTGGATTCCGCCGGTCTGGCGGTGCGCTCTTTTTCCAGCGCCGAGAGCTTTCTCGCCGGGGCGGACCTGTCCGATCCGGGATGCGTGGTGGCCGATGTGCGCATGCCGGGCATGAGTGGGCTGGATCTATTGAGAGTTCTTCGGGATCGGGCGCCGGAATTGCCGGTGATCATCATCACGGGGCATGCCGATGTGGCCATGGCGGTGCAGGCCTTGAAAGGGGGCGCCGCTGATTTCATCGAAAAGCCGTTCGACGATTCGCTGTTCCTGGCCAATGTTCGCGACGCCCTGAACCGGGGGCAGCGGGCGTTTCGCGATCGTCAGCGGCGCGACGATATCGACATGCGTGTGGGCGAATTGACTCCAAGAGAGCGCGAGGTGATGGCGCTCATCGTGCGCGGCCTCTCCAACAAGGCGGCGGCGGCGGAGTTGAATATCAGCGTCCGGACGGTGGAAATCCATCGGGCACGGGTGATGGATAAGATGGGGGCGGAAAGCCTGTCGGCCTTGGTCCGCATGGCGCTCTTGCTGGAAGAATCCGCATAGGGACAATGTGGGGCGGCAAGACGAGCCTGGGCGCGGGCTGAATCTAACAGCTTGTTTTTAGACATATGTTCTCTAGCACCGCCTTGAAGTCGTCGGCCTTGACACCGTGCGTGCCGCTGAAGGGAAGGTCCAGACTGACCACCAGTAGGATGGTCAAGCCGATGACCAGGGCATAGCCCGCCAGGACCGGTTCGGCGCCAGGGCCGGGCGGCAACAACGACGCATAACACAGCACCACCATCGAACCGCCGATGGCGACCATGTAAAAGATCCACGGCATATTGGCTTGGGCGTGGGAAATGCGGGCACGGCGGAGATCGGCGGCCAGGTTGAGCTGGCCGATGATATCGTTCAACCAGATCTGCTCGCGGGAATCCGCGGCATGCATCTGGTGCGAGGTGGCGAACAACTGGTCGAACAGCGCTTTGGTCCCGGGGTGTTCATGCATCTCCTGCATGGCGGCCCATTCGTCGTCGATGACCGCCCGGACATAGGTCACCAGCGCGGTGCTGAACGCGGACGCCTCGGCTCCGCCGTAGGCCTCGGAGTCCCGATACAGTCGCTCGAGTACTCCGGCCTCGCGACCGGCATCGGCCCCAGCACGGTGATATTCGTTGATAACCTCGACGCCGCTCATGGCCAGGGTCAGGGCGACAAAGGCGGTGGCGGGCTGACGCAGGGCGCTGGCGGCGTCACGGGCGCGATCAAGGCGGGGGCCGACCGGTAGGCGAGATATCGTCAGCCGCAGCGTGAACGTTACCGCCAGGGCGCCGCCGATGGTGAGCAATGCTTGCATCCACAAGGGAAAGGTCAAGACGATCAGCATCGGCGGTTTCTCTTTGCTGGCACAAACGAAGGCATCGGTTGATCAATTCTGGGGTCGCTGTATAGCATTCGCTCCGGTCCCTCGTCATGAACTTACGGATGGTCCGCGCTATTTCCTCGACCAGGGGAAAAGCCGCCGCCGCCAGATGGTCGCCATGTCCATTCGGCGCGTCCGAGATGGGGGTTATCGGCGAGACGCCGTGCTATGGTATTGCCGATTTCCTCGGCACCAGTGAGAGACCTCCCATGACCGACAGCCCCCCACTCGTTTACAGCGACGCCCTGCTGCGGCGCATTCTCGCTCATACGCGGACCATCGCCATGGTGGGAGCCAGCTCCAAATCCAACCGCCCCAGCCACATGGTGATGGAATATCTTCAGGCCAAGGGCTACCGGGTCATTCCCGTCAATCCCGCCGCCGCCGGGCAGGAGATTCTGGGGGAGACGGTGCGGGCCAGTCTGGCCGAAATCGCCGAGCCGGTGGATATGGTCGATGTCTTCCGTCATTCCGATCAGGTGGGGGCGGTTGCCGACGAGGCGGTGGCCATCGGCGCCAAGGTGCTGTGGACGCAGTTGGGAGTGCGCAACGACGAGGCGGCCGCCCGCGCCGAGGCGGCGGGGCTGACGGTGGTGATGGACCGCTGCCCCAAGATCGAATGCGACCGTCTGGGCGTCGAACCGGAATAGAGCGGAGCCTGTTCCGACCGGGGGCGTTCTTGACCGTCAATGCCCGACAGCCTAGAGTTTTGCGCCCGATGGAGCATGGAAGCGCGCGAACGCGTCGCTGTCGGGATGAGTTTAGGGGACGCGATGACCTATCTTCTGGTGGCCATGGGGAGCGCTCTGGGCGGGACGCTGCGCTATTGGCTGTCCGGTATGATCGCGGTCTGGGTGGGGCAGAGCTTTCCTTGGGGGACATTGGTGATCAACGTCACCGGTTCGCTCGCCATCGGGCTGTTCGGAACCCTGACCGGGCCGGAGGGGCGGGTGTTCGTTCCCGGCGAATGGCGCCAATTCTTCATGGTGGGGGTCTGCGGCGGCTATACCACCTTTTCCTCCTTCAGTCTTCAGACCCTGACTCTGGTGCAGGACGGCGAATGGCTGTGGGCGGGGATCAATATCCTGCTATCCGTCGCCCTTTGCCTGTTCGGCGTCTGGCTCGGCCATGCCGGGGCCATGCTTCTGAACGATTAGGAGGACCGCCATGGAATTGCCTCGGGACGCGGTGCTGCTGCGAATCTTCGTCGGCGAACAGGAAAAGTGCGGTCATAAGCCGCTTTACGAGGCGGTGGTGATGAAGGCACGCGAGATGCAGATGGCGGGGGCCACCGTGCTGCGGGGGCCGTTGGGCTTTGGCCATTCCACCCGCATCCACACCGCCAAGATCCTCGATCTGTCCGCCGATCTGCCGGTGGTGATCGAGATCGTCGATACCCAAGACAAGATCGATAGCTTCCTGCCCTTGCTGGACGGCATGATCGGCAGCGGACTGGTTACCTTGGAAAAGGTCCAAGTGCTCCAATACGGCACCAAGAAGAAGCCGTAAAAGAGAGTCCGCCCGAGGTGGATCATTCCAAATGCTCGGTCGCTTGGTCGACGGTCTCGAAAATATGTGGGGAGACCCCGCGCCGCGACAAAGCGTCGCCCAGCTTCATGCGCAGGAAGGCGCTGGTCGTGTAGCGGGTGACGTGGGTGTAAAAGCGGCTGACCACGTCGCGCACCATGTCCAGGTATTCCGCCTCGACCTCGGGGGCGAGGACGAATTCGTCGTAATTGACGATGGCCATCACCTTGCGCCCCAGCGGCTGTAATTTAGCCTCGACCTGACGGTGGATGGCTTCCACGTCCTTGAGCGTGCGCACGCTGAGACGTTCGAAGTTGATGAAGATGATGCCGCGCTCCAGATCCAGGGTGAAGCGGCTGTCCATGGGCACGCTCAGCAGATCGTCGCGCAAGCCCATGGGCTCGGCCCGGAAGATGCGCTCGTCCATGGGGGCGAGATGCGGGCTGATGGCCGGGCGGAACGCCATATGGGGGAAGATGTCGCGCTCGGGGTCGATGCCCGGCGCCACCTCGATCAATTCCAGGCCGCCGGTCACCAGGCGGAAGACGCAACGCTCGGTGATGAACAGCACCGGCCGCCCCGCCTTGGCCGCCAGGGAGCCGGAGAACGTGCGGTGCTGGACCTGATCGACGAATTTGACGCAGCCGCCCTCGTTAAGGATGGAAAGCTTGCCGTCGCCTAATGATATCTGGAGGTCACCGGCGGTGAAGGTTCCGACGAACACAACCTTCTTGGCGTTCTGGCTGATATTGATGAAGCCGCCCGCACCGGCCAGCCGGGGGCCGAATTTGCTGACGTTGAGATTGCCCTCGCGGTCGGCCTGGGCAAGGCCCAGGAAGGCGATGTCGAGGCCGCCGCCGTCGTAGAAGTCGAACTGATAGGGCTGGTCGATGATGGCCTGGGGGTTGACGGCGGCGCCGAAATTCAGGCCCCCGGCGGGAATGCCGCCCACCACGCCGGGCTCGGCGGTGAGAGTCAGCAGGTCGATGACCTTCTCCTCGGCGGCCACGGCGGCGACGCCCTCGGGCATGCCGATGCCCAGATTGACGGTGGCGTTGACCTCCAATTCCATGGCGGCGCGGCGCGCGATGATCTTGCGCTCGCTCATTTCCATGGGCTCGATGGAGGTCATGGGAACCTTCAGCTCGGCGCTGAAGGCGGCGCTATAGGGTTCGGCGAAGGTCTGCCAGTGGTGTTCCGGCTTGGCCACCACCACGCAGTCCACCAGGATGCCGGGAATCTTCACGTGGCGGGGGTGGAGCGAGCCGCGCTCGGCCAGCCGCTCCACCTGGACGATGACCACGCCGCCGGAATTGCGCGCCGCCATGGCGATGGCCAGCGCCTCCAGGGTCAGGGCTTCGCGCTCCATGGTGATGTTGCCGTCGGGATCGGCGGTGGTGCCGCGCACCATGGCCACATGGATGGGGAAGGTCTTGTAGAACAGATACTCCTCGCCATCGATGGGCATCAGGCGGACCAGATCCTCGGTGGTGCGCTCGTTGATCTTGCCGCCGCCGAAGCGGGGATCGACGAAGGTGCCCAGCCCGACTCGGGACAGATGCCCCGGCTTGTGGGCGGCGATGTCGCGGAACAGATGGGTGATGACGCCCTGGGGCAGGTTGTAGGCGTCGATCTTGCCATCCATGGCCAGCTTCTGGATCTTGGGAACCAGGCCCCAATGGCCGCCGATGACTTTTTTCAGCAGCCCCTCGTGCCCGAGATGGTTCAATCCGCGCTCCTTGCCGTCGCCTTGGCCCGCGGCATAGACCAAGGTGAGATCACGCGGGGCGCCGGTGGTCATGAAGCGCTCTTCCAGCGCCACGGCGATGCCCTCGGCAAAACCGATGCCGACGAAGCCGCCGGTGGCGACGGTGTCGCCGTCGCGGATCAGTTGCACCGCCGCCTCGGCGGTGACCACCTTGCCCCGCGCCTGATTACGGCCAGAGCCGAGAAAGGGGTGATTGATGAGCGGCATGGTCGGAATCCTCCCAGGATGGCGCGTCGGCATTGATTGCCGATCCGAGGCGACGTTGGTCCGCCGCCGTTCTTCGCGTCCATATTAGACCAAACCGGCCCGATAGTGGGCGGCGATCACCACCAAGGCCATGGTCGCGTCCCATCTGGAGGCTGGGAATTTCCACGGCTTCGCTCTATGAACGTATTAATGCCCTCGGCATAGGCCTCGATGCATGAGTATGCCCTCATGAAGGCTTGCCTTATATTCGAGTTTGATTAACTATAAAGAGGATCGGTCGAATAATGATCGGCACAAGAATGACCCGGGAGGTCACATGATGGGGACGTCCTTGCCGCGCGCCGTTTTGGCGCTTGCGCTGACCGTGGCTGTCGTCGGCGCCGCCGATGCCGCCCAGCGGAAAAAGCCCGCCGATCCCTCCATTTGGGAGCCGACCCGCCGCGCCCCCCTGACCGAGGTCAAGGGCGATCCGGTCCGTGGCCGGGTGATCGTCATCAAGAAAGGCAGTTGTCTGACCTGCCATGTGATGCCCATCCCCGAGGAAGCCGACCATGGCGATATCGGGCCACCCCTGGCCACCGTGGGCTCGCGCTATACGCCGGCCGAACTGCGCATGCGGGTGGTCGATCCCAAGGTGCTCAATCCCGACACCATCATGCCGTCCTTCTACAAAAGCACGCTCAACCGCGTGGCCAAGGGGCTTGAAGGCACCACCTTCCTGGAGGCCCAGGAGGTGGAGGATGTTGTCGCTTATCTGTCGACGCTGAAGTAACGGAGGATTTGGGATGTCCCAGGACGTGAATTCCGATTTGTCGCGCCGCGGCGTGCTGTTGGGCATGGGGGCTGGCGCCGCCGCCTTGGCCTTGATGCCGTCCGTGGCGCACGCCACCCGCGAGGAGGCCAACGACGCCTTCGCCAAGCTGACCGGCGGCGCCAAGCCGCAGGCGGGCAAGGTGACGTTGAAGCTTCCCGAAATCGCCGAGAACGGCAATACGGTCCCCTTCACCGTGGTGGTGGACAATCCCATGACCGAGGCCAACTACGTCAAGGCCATCCATGTGATGGCCGAGGGCAATCCCGCTCCCGGCGTGGTCAGCTACTTCCTACAGCCCACCGGCAAGGCCGAGGTCTATGGCCGCATGCGGCTGGCCAAGACCCAGGATGTGCGCGCCGTGGCGGTTCTGTCCGACGGCAGCGCCTGGGAGGGCAAGAAGGAAGTCAAGGTCACCATCGGCGGCTGCGGCGGCTGAACGACCGCAAGGCGGTCGCGCGCCTCGTGGCGCGGGAGGCGAGGGATTCGGAGAATCCCGCCCGCCGCTTGAGGGGCTAAAAGGGAACAAGGAGAGAGACATGCCGACACCCAAGGTCAAATTCAACGAGACCGCCGCCAAGGGCGAAATCCTCGAAATCAAGACCATGATCGACCATGACATGGAATCGGGTCAGCGCAAGGACAAGGACGGCAAGCTCATCCCGCGCAAGATCGTCAACAAGTTCATTTGCACGCTGAACGGCAAGGAACTGTTCCATGCGGAAATGCATGGCGCCGTCTCGGCCAATCCGGCCACCAATTTCTTCATTACCGCCACCGAAAGCGGGACCATGGAGTTCAAGTGGTTCGATGATGACGGTTCGGTCTATGCCATCAGCCGCCAGCTGACCGTCAACTGACGGCGAAGGGGAGGGGCCATGAAGACGTCGCTGATCGCGCTTGCCGCTTTGTTCGTGGCCCTGGCCGGCTCGGCCGCCCAGGCCGACCCGCCCTTCGATCCCAAGGATCCGAAGATGGCGCCCTATATCTCGGGCGATAAGCGGTCCGGCTACACCTTCGCCGAGCCCGAGACCCGCGCCATGCAGGACGACGAGTTCCTCAATCCCGCTTCGCTTTGGGTGGAAAAGGGCGAGGCCCTGTGGACCAAGCCCGACGGCAAGGCCAACCGTTCCTGCTCGTCCTGCCACGGCAAGGCCGAGGACAACATGAAGGGCGTCGGCTCGGTCTATCCCAAATACGACATCCATGCCGGCACCGTGATCAACCTGGAACAGCGCATCAATATGTGCCGCGAGAAGCACATGGCGGCGACGCCGTGGAAGTATGAATCCGAGCCGCTGCTGGCCATGACCACCTTCGTCAAGATGCAGTCGCGCGGCATGCCGGTGCAGGTGCAGATCGACGGCCCCGCCGTGTCCTATTTCGAGAATGGCCGCCGTTTCTACTACGAGCGGCGCGGCATGAACGATCTCGCCTGCAAGCATTGCCACGAGGACAACTGGGGCAATCATGTGCGGACCGAATTGCTGTCCCAGGGCATGACCAACGGCTTTCCCACCTATCGCCTGAAATGGCAGAAGCTTGGCTCGCTGCACCGTCGTTTGGCGGGCTGCAACGAGGAAATCCGCGCCGAGCCCTATCCGCTGGGATCGCGGGAATACGTGGATCTGGAACTGTATCTGGCGTGGCGTGCTCAAGGGTTGCAGGTGGAGACGCCTTCGGTCCGCAAATAAGGAGTCTGAAGAGATGCTGACCCGCCGCGACTTCCTGCAGGTGGCCGCCGCCGCCGCCGCCATGACCGGGGCGCCTCTCGGTCAGGCCGCCGCCGCCCAGACCATCACCCAGGACTCCCTGCTGCGCTTCAAGCCGGTAGGGCAGGTGACCCTGCTGGCCTTCACCGATATCCATGCCCAGTTGAAGCCGCTGTATTTCCGCGAGCCCAGCGTCAATCTGGGAGTCGGCGCCGCCAAGGGGCTGCCGCCGCATCTGACCGGCAAGGACTTCCTCAAGCGGTTCGGCCTCAAGGGCGGCGGGGCGGAGGCCTATGCCCTGACCTCGGAGGACTTCTCCCAACTGGGCAAGACCTACGGCAAGGTGGGCGGTCTCGACCGCATGGCCACCCTGGTCAAGGCCATCCGCGCCGAGCGGCCGGGCAAGACCCTGCTGATCGATTCCGGCGATACCTGGCAGGGCTCCTACACCGCGCTCAAGACCGGCGGCGAGGACATGGTGGACGCCATGAACCTGCTGGGCGTCGAGGCCATGACCGCCCATTGGGAATTCACCTATGGCGAGGCCCGGGTCAAGGAACTGGTCGAGAAGCTGAAATTCCCCTTCCTGTGCGGCAATGTGAAGGACAACGAGTGGGAGGAAGACGCCTTCGCCCATACCGCCGCGTTCGAGCGCGGCGGCGTCAAGATCGCGGTGATCGGGCAGGCCTTCCCCTATACCCCCGTCGCCAATCCCCGCTGGATGATGCCCAAATGGAGCTTTGGCATCCGCGAGGAGGACATGCAGAAGCGGGTCAACGACGCCCGCGCCAAGGGCGCCGATCTGGTGGTGGTGGCCAGCCATAACGGCTTTGACGTGGATCGCAAGATGGCGTCCCGCGTCAAGGGCATCGACGTCATGCTGACCGGCCATACCCATGACGCCATTCCCGAATTGATCCGGGTCGGCGATACCCTGCTGGTGGCCTCGGGCTCCCACGGCAAGTTCCTTGGCCGCCTCGATCTCGAGGTCAAGGGCAAGAAGGTGACCGCCCATTCCTTCCGCCTGATCCCGGTGTTCTCCGACGCCATCCGTCCCGATGCCGAGATGGCGGCCCTGATCGAGCGCATCCGCGCCCCCCACGCGGCCGAATTGGGCCGGGTGGTTGGCCGCACCAAGGGGCTGCTCTACCGCCGGGGCAATTTCAACGGAACCTTCGACGACCTGATCTGCGACGCCCTGCTGTCCGAGCGCGACGCCCAGATCGCCCTGTCGCCGGGATTCCGCTGGGGTTCGTCGCTGCTGCCGGGCCAGGACATCACGGTGGAGGACGTCTATAACCAGACGGCCATCACCTATCCCAATGCCTACCGGTCCGAGATGACCGGCGCCATGATGAAGGACATCATGGAGGACGTGGCCGACAACCTTTTGCATCCCGATCCCTATTACCAGCAGGGCGGCGACATGGTCCGGGTCGGCGGCATGAGCTATGCCATCGACCCCGCCAAGCCGGTGGGCGAACGCATCTCCGACATGCGGCTGATCAAGACCGGCGAAAAGCTGGATGCGGCCAAGAGCTACGTGGTCAGCGGCTGGGCCAGCGTCAATCCCGACACCCAGGGGCCGCCGGTATGGGACGTGGTGATGGGCCATCTGGCCAAGCATGGTGAGGTCAACCTGCCGGAGAACCGGAGCGTCAAGGTGGTCGGCGGGTGAGGCATGCGCTCGTTCGCCATCAGCCGCAGATGTCCGGTTTAAGCGGTGGATTCACCACCAAGGCACCAAGGACACCAAGGAGCCGACACGGTTTCTTGCTCTCCGTCATGCCCGTGCTTGTCACGGGCATCCACGCCGATCAGACGAATTCATTGAGTCATGCGGCGTTCGGGCGGTGCCGCGTGGATACGCGGGACGAGCCCGCGCATGACGAGAACAAGGAAAAATCCTCTTGGTGTCCTTGGTGCCTTGGTGGTGAATCGTCGGCGCCAACCACCAAGCCGCCCGCCAGGAATTAAACCGGACAGCCGCGGCTCAAGCCCGGCTATGACGGAGAGTAAGAAACCATGGAATGCTTCGCTCGGGATGACAGCGGAAGAGGGATGACATGAACCCCTTCGAGATTTCCTACGCCGGGGCGGTGATGGCGGGGGCGCTCAGCTTCCTCAGCCCCTGCGTGCTGCCGCTGATTCCGGCCTATCTGTGCTTTCTCGGCGGGGTCGGCCTCGACGAGGTCCGCGCCGGGGCGGGGCGGCGGGTGATTCCGGCCGCCCTGGCCTTCGTGGCCGGATTTTCCACCGTGTTCATCGCCATGGGGGCCACCGCCTCGGCGCTGAATCGCCTGATCACCGACAATATGACCTGGCTGTCCATGGTCGCGGGCGTGGTGATCATCATCTTCGGCCTGCACTATATGGGCGCCATCCGGCTGTCCTTCCTGAATTACGACAAGCGGGTGCAGGTGGAGGCGCGGCCGGCCGGACTGCTCGGCGCCTATGTGCTGGGTCTGGCCTTCGCCTTCGGCTGGACGCCCTGCGTCGGTCCCATCCTGGCCACCATCCTGATGATCGCGGCGGGCAAGGATTCGGTGGGCGAGGGGGTGGCGTTGCTGTCGGCCTATGCCGCCGGGCTGGGGGTGCCGTTCCTGCTGGCCGCCTTGGCGGCGCGGCCGTTCATGGGATTCCTGACCCGGTTCCGCCGTTACATGCGCATGGTGGAAATGGGAATCGGCGGTCTGCTGATCGCCACCGGCGCATTGATCATGCTGGGCCGCCTCAACGAGGTGGGGCAGTGGCTGATGGAAACCGTCCCGGCGTTTCAGCGGCTGGGCTGACGCGCCTCCGACTTCTCGATGATATAGCGCTGGAAGTCCTGGCCCTTGGCGTAGCGCTTGTCCCAGACATATTCGAACATGCCGAGGAAATGGCCGTTGCGGAAATAGCCGGGCAGGCGGGCGACCTCGCCGTCGGCGCCCTTCTTTCCCGCCATCTCGGCCACGCTTTCGGGGAAGTACTGCACGGTGGGGGTGAAGGTGATGCGGTATTTGCGCGCCAGCTCCTTTTCCGGCAGCACCTGGCCGTCGAAATCGGTAACCTCGCGCGAGCCCCACAGATTCAGTTGCAGAACGACGTAATGGTCCTTGATCCAGGTGCGGAGCTTGTCGTCGGCGAAGTTGATCACATGCATGTCGGCGCAATAGGGGCAGCCCTTTTGCTCCCAGACGATAGCGAAGCGCTTGCCCGATTTGGTGGCTTCGGCGAGGTCGTCCTTGAGGTCGAGGAAACTGTTGAGGAACCAGTCCTGCTTATGCAGCCCGTCGTCGCCCATCTTGGTCTCGTGGGCGGTGGCGATGGTGCTCCAGGCCAAAAGGACGGTCAGGACAAGCAGGCGTTTCATGGGTCAATCTCCCCGTCGATCAGCAAACAATGATATAACGGCGGCGCCATTATCGCTCGCGGAATCTTCTGGCTCTGTGGCAGTCTTGTTCCGCCGGTGATCTAGAAATGCTGGAGGACAGGTGTCCATCATCCGCAAATTGTCGCTGATCCTGCTGTTCATCGTGGTGGCGGGAATATCCACCTGGTTGCGGTTCGGCGATCTGGAGGCGCCCAAGCGCTGGCTGGCCAACCGTCCGGCCCCCAAGGCGGAGGCCCCGGTCGCCGCCGCTCCCCAGGAAGAGATCCTGGCCTTCCACCAGTCCTTCGCGGGCGTCAATGCGGCATCGCGCGACAGCGTCATGGTGTTGCATTTCCGCCGCCCCGATTCCTCGGAAGAGACCATGGCCAAGGCGGTGGTCAAGGTGATCGACGGCCAGGGCAATGTGCGCAAGGAGATCAGCGCCTGGGGCGTCTTCCGCCATGACACGGCGGTGGGGGCCTCCATCGCCCGCTTCGCGGTCGGCACCTTCCCACCCGGCGAATATCGCGTCTCCGCCGATCTGGGCTCGCGCCAGAGTCTGGGCGTGCGGCGCGCCGCCATCGAGTTCTCTGCCAGTGACGCCGAGCCGGTCTGGGCCGATCTCAACAAGGTGAAATAGGCCCGCAAGGCGGGCGAGACGCCCGCGCTCCAAACGGCGCGCTATACTCGGAGCGCTGCCGTCCCGGCCGCTTTCTCCATCGGCCGAACAGTGTTATTGTTGCTATTCGGCAAGTAGGGCGGCGATGGATGCATTCGTCTCCGCCCGATCCCATTGCCCGGGGCCGATTATGGTGGTGACGACGCGCCCGGTCTTGTCCACCAGCAAGGAGGTCGGCACCACCGGCGGCTGCGGCGTGTCCTCGCTCGCCAGCAATACCGGCAGATTGGTCAGGGCGGCGTTCTTCATATAGCGCTTCACCACGTCGGGGCCGCCGCGGTCCACCGAAATGGTCAGAACCTTGAATCCACTGGATTTGAAGCGGCGCTGCAAGGCGTCGATCTGGGGCATCTCGGCGACACAGGGGCCGCACCATGTGGCCCAGAAATGGATCAGCATCGGCTTTCCGCGCAGGTCGGCGAAGGCAACGGAACCTCCATCGCCGTCGATCATGCTGAAGGGGCGAATCGCTGCCCGTTCACCTGCGGGAATCGCCGCAACGCCCGGCGGCGGCGGTTGATCCTGGCTTGGCCTGCCGAAAAACAGCCCTAGCAAGCCGAAGGCGACAGCCGCCGCCGACAGCGTTCCCAACACCCGAACGGCATTCATCCCCGGCTGACGTCGCGATAGGCGTGCCAGCTGGCATGGGCCACCAGCGGCAGCGACACGACGAGCCCCACAAAGGCGAAGCCCATGCCGAAGAAGGTGATGATGGCGATGGTGGCGCCCCAGCCGATCATGCTGGCCTGATTAAGCCGCACGGCGCGCACCGAGTAGACCATGGCGGTGAAGGCGCCGACATCGCGGTCCAGCAGCATGGGCATGGCGAAGACGCTGATGGAGAACGCGATGGCGGCCAGGAGGCCGCCCACCACCATGCCGACCACCAGGAAGATCCGCGACCCGCTGCCGAACAGGATATCCATGACGAAGTTCTCCAAGGGCGGCGGGGCGCCTTGAAAGAACATCGCGAAGATCACCAGGCCCGACAGCAGCCAGGCCATCATGAACAGCACCAGCACCATGCCCAATTGGGCGATCTGGCCGAAACGCGCCAAGACCGACGACACCACCAGGGACAGCGAGACCGGCTCGCCCATCTCGTTGCGGCGGCTGATCTCGTAGAAGAAGACCGCCGACAGCGGGCCGATCAACACGAAACCGGCGCAGGCCGGCAACAACAGCGATCCCAGCCCTTCCCGTTCAAGGCCATAGGCCATGACGAGGCCGATCACGGCGAAGACGGCTCCGAATCCCAGGCTCAAGCCCGGATTTCGCGCCATGTCCCGCCATCCGGCGGCGAGCCAGCCCGATGCCTGATCCGAGGTGAGCCGCCGAATGGTCGGCGGGTTCGCTCCGTTTGGCATCGTCATCGTGTCCTCCCTTGCAGTTGCTTGCTCATCATGGAGCCGAAGCCGATGAATTTCGCCTGAAATCATCATGCGGCGGCGCAATATAAGAAGTTTACAATATTTAGCGCGTTTTTTAGAATCATTATTCAATCGTTGACTCCTGTCAATTGAACCCGCAAAAATTTACGAATGTAAAGTCGGTTGCTCGGTCAAGGGGGGAATTCGCATGAGTGTCCAGGTCTCGCTCACGCAGACGTCGCATGCCCATCACTGGGAAACGTCCGTCGCGCCGTTCGCTGTGGTGGCAGGAATTTTCCTGGCGCTGCCCTTGGGTTTTTCCGCGTATTTCGTCTACCAGAACACCTTGCTGACCATCGCCTTGCTGGGCATCGGCGTGCCGCTGCTGGTGTTCGGCGTCGCCCGCTGGACGACCGAGGGGCTGACCCATGCCCCGCTGGTGCCCGGTCTTTCCCTGATCGCCATGCCGGTCTTCATCGTGTCGGAAGCCTTCATCTTCCTGGCCCTGTTCGCCACCTACTGGCTGACCCGCCTGACCACCGAGGCTTGGCCGCCAGCGGGGTCTCCCGACATGCCGGTGGGATTGCCGCTGATCATGACCGTCCTGCTGGTCTCATCCTCGGTGACCATTCATTTCGCCGAGGAGAAGCTGGAGCACGGCGACACCAAGGGCTTCATCAAGCCCTTGGTCCAGACCCTGGTGCTGGGCGGCCTGTTTCTCGGCTGCACCGTCTATGAGTACAGCCACCTGTTCGCCCATCATTTCACGCCGGGGACCAATTCCTTCGGCATGATCTTCTTCACCGTCACCGGCTTCCATGCCTCGCACGTCTTCCTGGGGCTGGCGGCCTTCGTGGCGGTGCTGCTGCCAGCGTTGAAGGGACGGACCAGCACCACCTTCCTGAAATGCGTTTCGATCTACTGGCATTTCGTGGATGTGATCTGGTTCTTTGTCGTCTCGCAGATTTATTTCTGGTAGTCGGCCGCGTGGATACGGGACGGCTTCACCTCATGCGCAGCCTTGTGCTCGCCAGTCTTTTGGTGGTCCTGGCCACCGCCGAGGCTTGGGCCGAGTATGGGCGGGTGCCGTTCTCCGAGGTGGATACCGGCCTGTTCCGGGTGGAGGAAGCCAAGTTCCTGGGGGTGAAGCCCGACCCCGCCACGCCGTTGCGCGACGAGACCGGGGCGCCCACCACCCTGGGGGCCTATGGCGGCGGCAAGCCGGTCATTCTGGTGCTGTCCTATTACAATTGCGACGGCACCTGTTCGGTGGTGAATGCCGATCTGGCCGCCCAGTTGGCCCAGGTCGAGCAGTGGCGCCTGGGCGCGGATTATTCGGTGCTGACGGTCAGCTTCAATGCCGAGGAAGGCCCGGAAACCCTGGCGAAGTTCCGCAAGACCCTGGATCTGCCCAAGGGCGCGCCGGAGGGCTGGCGCTTCGCCCTGGCGGGCAATTCCACCGATGCGAGGCGTCTGGCCGATTCGGTGGGGTTCAAGTATTTCTGGTCGGCCCAGGATCGGGCCTTCCTGCATCCCGGGCTCTATGTCTTCCTGTCGCCCCAGGGGCGGGTGGTGCGCTTTCTCTACAGCACCAATACGGAACCCCGCGACGTGGAGCTGGCCTTGACCGACGCCCTGGGTGACCAGATCCGTCCGGCCCAGATTCTCAATTTCGCCCTCAGCCTTTGCTACAGCTACAGCTTCAAGGACGGGCGCTACAAGCTGAACCTTCCCATGTTCTTCGGCTTCGCCTCGCTGGGCGTGGGAGTGATTCTTTTCATCATCTCGGTGGCCGTCTATCGCCGCCGCATCCATCGTCCGAACGGGCGTCCGAAGGGGGAGGATCTACCATGCCAAGCTTGCGCAGATTAATGGCGGTGGCCGTGCCCATGGCCATGGCCGCCGCTCCGGCCATGGCCAACGGCGGCACGCCGCACAGCCAGTGGGATCATCTGTGGGGCCATGTCCTGCTCGATCTGGTGGTGATCGGGGTGGTGTTCGGCCTCGGCGCCCTGTGGATGATGTTCCGCTACCGGGCCAAGAGTCCCGACGACGTGGGAACCGGTCCCAAATTGACCAAGGCCCAGGCCATCGGTTGGGCCTTGCTGCCCGCGGCGATCTTCATGGCCGACGACTTCTTCCTGGCCGCCAAGGGCTGGTCGCTGTTCACGGTCTATCGCAGCGCTCCCGCCGATGCCATGGAGATCAAGGTCACCGGCTATCAGTGGTACTGGGAATTCGATTACGGCAACGGTGTCGTGACCCAGGAATTGAAGGTTCCGGTGGGCAAGCCGGTGGTGTTGCGCATGACGTCGCCCGACGTGATCCATTCCTTCGGCCTCGCCGAATATCGGGTCAAGGAAGACCTCATGCCGGGCCGGGTCAGCTGGCTGTGGTTCGTCGCCGACAAGCCGGGCAAGACCGTGGCCACCTGCACCATGTATTGCGGCTTGGCCCATTCGAAGATGTATTCCGACGTGGTGGCGGTTCCCGCCTCCGAGTTCCACGCCTGGATGGAATCGAAGGTTCGCCAAGCGCGGGCCACCACCGACAGCAGCAGGGGCTAGGGGGATCGACCATGTCTGACTTCAAACTCACGGAATGGATCTTCACCACCGACCATAAGCGGGTGGGCATCCTCTATCTCATCGGCTCCCTGGCCGCGTTCGGCGTGGCAGGCTGCGCCGCCGTCTATATCCGGCTCAATCAGCTAAGCCCCAGCGGCGGGCTGTTCTCGGACCCGCAGAACTACAACATCGCGCTTTATTTCCACGGCGCGGCCATGATCCTGGCCTTCCTGATTCCCGGACTGACCGGCTTCTTCGCCAATTATCTGGTGCCGCTGATGATCGGCGCCCGCGACGTGGCCTTTCCCCGCATCAACGCCTTCTCGGTCTGGCTGTTCTTCGCCGCCATCGTCCTGGCGCTGATCAGCCTGATGGTATCGGACGGTCCCGACGTCATGTGGACCGGCTATCCGCCCTATTCGGTGACCACCGTCGGCAATACCGCCTTTTATGTGTTCACCGTTCATCTGCTGGGTTTCTCGTCCATCCTGGGCGCGGTGAACTTCCTGGTCACCATCCTCTACATGCGGGCCAAGGGCATGGGCTTCAACCAGATGAACATCTTCGTCTGGACGGTGCTGGGCGCCTTCGTGCTGCAACTGATCTTCATCCCGGTGCTGGCCTCGGCCGTGACCATGCTGCTGTTCGACAAGTATCTCGGCACCCACTTCTTCGATCCCACCGGCGGCGGCGACGTTCTGCTGTACCAGAATCTATTCTGGTTCTACTCGCACCCGGCGGTCTATGTGATCCTGTTGCCGGCCATGGGCGTGTTGTTCGAGGTGATCTCGACCATGGCCAAGAACCGGGTGTTCAACTACAAGGCCTGCGTCTATGGCGGCGTTTTCGGACTGATTTTGCTGTCCGGCGAGGTGTGGGTTCACCATCTCTATGTGGCGGGCATGCCCAATTGGCTGCGGACCGGCCAGATGGTCACCACCCTGCTGATCTCGGTGCCGGTGGGACTGATGGTCATATCGCTGTGGGGCACGCTGTATCGTGCCGCCATCACCTATAATGTGGCCATGCACTATGCCTGCGCCTGCCTGTTCCTGCTGCTGGTGGGCGGTCTGACCGGCATTCCGCTGGCCATGACGGTGCTGGATCTGCATTTGGGCGAGACGGCCTTCATCCACGCCCACTTCCACTTCGTGATGGCGCTGTTCGCCACCTTCTCCATCTTCTCCGGCATCTATTTCTGGTTCCCCAAGATGACCGGTCGGGTGGCGGATTCCAAACCGGCCTTGATCGGCTTCTGGCTGAACTTCGTCGGCGTCACCATGACCTTCACGCCGTTGTTCATCATCGGCATGCAGGGCATGCCCCGGCGCTATGCCACCTATGAGCAGTTCCCGCAGTTCGAGCCCTATCACCAGATGGCGACCCTGGGGGCCATGGTGGTGGTGGTCGGCATGCTGCTGACCTTCTACAGCTGGATCAACGGGGCCATTCGCGGCCCCAAGGCGGCGGAAAACCACTGGCGCTCCAAGTCGCTGGAATGGACCCATGCCCCCAGCCCGCCCGGCCCCGGCAACTTCCCCGGCCAGGATCCGGAAGTGGCCAAGGAATGGACGCCCTACGACTACGCCCGCTAAAGCTTACCCGCCTCGCCCGTGAGGGCGAGGCGGGGGCCTTCCCGTGAGGATGAATGGACATGGAAGACAGACGGCCGCCGGTGATCGGCAAATGGTGGGCATTCTTCCTGCTGCTGGGCGTCGCGGCCCTGCTTAACATCAGCATCTACGTCAAAGTGGCCAAGTTCGGCCCCTGACCGGTGACGTCCCTGGGATGCGACAAGATGTCTGAATTGGTCGGGGCGAGAGGATTCGAACCTCCGACATCCAGCTCCCAAAGCTGGCGCTCTACCAGGCTGAGCTACACCCCGTCGGCCGGAAACTAAGGGGTTTCCGCGGAATTGACAAGTCTCTAGGGGCGCGGGGTGAAGATGGCGTGGTCCACCCGGTCGCCGGGGCGGATTCCCAATCGCCGAGAGGTGCCCGCCGGTAGTTCAAGCACGCCGAGAACGGGCTGTGACGGGCCGCGCGGCTCCAAGGTGCCGGGCACGGCGAATTCCTCCACATGGATCACCAGTCCGGCCCGGTCGATGAACAGCATGTCCAGCGGGATCAGGGTGTTCTTCATCCACATGGATACCGGCCGCGCACGGGCGAAGTTGAACAGCATGCCGGTATCCGCCGCCAAGGTCTTGCGGAACATCAACCCTTGGGACAACTGGTCCTGCGTCTCGGCCAACTCCACCTTGAACATATGATGTTTGGCGTCGGAGGTTATCACCTCCAGCTTGGTCCATCCGAAGGTGACGCCGTCGGCCAGGGCAGCCGACATAGTCAAAGCCATGATCGCGATTATGGAGAAGTAGACTCGAAGGGCCATCGGAACGTTCCTTTTTATAATTCTCATATGGTGCGCTCTGTCGTTGAAAAATTCAAAGCGGAAGAAATATAGGAAAAAAATCAGGCGTGCTGTTTCCGGGGTTGTTCGCTTTCCTGCATATTCCGGGGGATGGCTCCCATTGGCTGTGGCCATCCTTCCCCGCTGGAAGGCGCTGAATTCCTAAATTCGTTGGATTTCCATAAAATTTTATAAAAATACGCTGTTAAATAAACATATAGTTGATGCTTCATTTTCATAAAATTGAGCGGGTGATCTTCCTGTTTAAATTTCAGAAATACTTTGCTAGTCTATTAACTGTGAAACGGACGGAGGCGCTGCCTCCCCATCCGGATCCGGGAAATCTGCTAAGGGGGGCCTTCCCGCCCATCCCCACCCTCCTTCGGCAGGGAGACGCCGCCCGCACAGTGCGGCGTTTCCACTTTCTGGATACACAATGAAGGGACGTCGGCGCAAGTCGACGTCCCTTCGGGCTTTCTAGAGACTGGCGTAGAGATCGCCCAGGCGCGGACCGAGGATCTGCACTTCGCCTGTCATCTTGCCATGCTTATTGCTTTCCTTGGCTTCGGCCTTGGGGACGTCGCTGGCCACATCCGCGAGGCCGAGGCCCAGCAGGTCGCGCAAATCGGCGAAGGCCAGCGGCGGGCCGCGCATCTCGAAATAGTGACGGCAGGCCAGCAGGGCCGCCTGATCCAATTGCCATGTCATCAGGCTGGGATGGTTGAGCTCGGGCTGGCAATAGGCCCGTAGGGCACGGGTGAGCCGACCGGTGCCCGCACCTTGGCCGAACCACATGACCGACGCCTGCCACACCGAGCCCGGCTCGTCGCGGCCGGTGCCGAAGCAGGCGAAATCCTGGGCGCGGCAGGCCGCCGCCAAATTCAGCCTTTCCACCGGCACCTGCAACTCGCCGTCCAGGGAGATCATGGGGCGGCCGAACCGTTCTGTCATCTGGTCCACCACGAAAAAGCGGGCGGAGGCGTAATAGGTCACGGTGGTGAACAGCGGCTTGGCCTCCACCGTGGCGGCGAAGCGGCCGGGCCAGCGCCGGGTCAGGTCCAGCAGTTCTCCCCGCGTCTCGTCACCGGGGCCGATGACGTGGAGAATCAGCGGCATGGTGGGATTGAGGCCGAGATTGGCCGCGACGAAGCTTTCGCCGAACAGCTTGAAGTACTGATCGTCCAGGCAGGTGAAGATGGCGGCCTCGCCGTCGGCCGCCGCCGACAATTCGCCCAAGGTCTCCAAGGCCGGGAGGACGACTGGGGCGGCAAGGCGATGATCGATTTCGTCGGGGGCCGCCACCATCCGGCCTTGGCGATAGATCATGCTGAGCAGCGGATGCGACACGAAGGCGATGTGTCCGGCATAGAAACGGACATGACGGCGGAACCAGTCGAACCGGGCGATGGCCGCTTCCATGTCGCCGTCCATCATCGACGAGCAACCGCCGTAATAGGCGGTCAGGATATAGCCGGGGGTGTCGGGAGGCGAAGACTCGCACAGGGCGATCAATGCGTCGTAGCGCCGCTCGGCCAGCAATCCGTGCAGGGCGGTGGCCAGGACCACCCAGCCCTTGCCGGGACCGGCGGCGATATTGAGATGCTCGGCGAGGCGATGGAGGTCGGCGGCGCGTCCCAGCATCACCAGGGCCTGGGCCATGGCATGGGCGGCGGCTTCGTCGGCCGGGTCGCGGCCCAGGGCGGCGTTGGCCGCCGCCAGGATGTCCGCATAGCCGCTCATGGGCTCACCGGGGACGGCAGCAGCGACATCACCGCCTCGAACACCGCGTCCACCGCCATGTCCCGGTTCAGGCAGTCATAGGAATAGTCGTCGCAGCACCATTCATAGAGCATGTTCTGCTGGGGGACGCGGATGGCGTCGAAATGGGCGCGGGCCTTGCCCAAATGCTCGGGTTCGTACATCAGGGGGTAACAGGGAAAGAAGCGGCAGCTGGGCTCGATGGCCTTGGCCACGCCCTCCGCCCGGAAAGGCAGCCGCCATTCGCCGCGAGTGATGGAGTAGATCCCCGCGATACGGATGGCGGTGGCGGCGGCCATTTGCACCGGGGCGCTGTCGGTGCTGACGAGGCAGTCGGACAGGCGCATCAATTCGATGGTTTCCCAAAATCCGAACTTGTCCACCACGTCCAGGCGCGAATCCACCTCCAGGGCAAAGGCGCCCTTGCCGGTGGCGGCCGAGCGGTTGCCGATGACGAAGACCTGGACTTGCGCCGCGCTCAGCCGGTCGGCCAGCCCCTGCCACTTGGCTTGTGGCCATGTGCGGTTCATGGCGCCCGAGGCCGGATGCAGCAATACCCGGCCTATCGGATGCTCTGGCTCGGGGGCCTCGTCCAGGTAGAAGTCCACCATGGCCTGCGCCTTCGGGTTGGCGGGAAGCCGGATGGACTTGTCGCAAGCGGCGGGATCAAAGTCCAGCGCGGCCAGGAACGAATCGATCTGGTGGCCCCTTTGCAGCGAGTGGCGGGGATGGTTCATGTCGTGCACCCGCACGCCGTCTCCGCGCTCGGCGATGAAACGATCCAGGTGTTCGGCGTCGACCAATCGGTCGATCTCCGGCAGCGGCGGACCGTCCAGGCTTCGGATGATCTTGGTGTCGGTGGCGATGACGGTTTCGCCACCGTCGCGGGCCTTGAGCGCCCTTGCCACCGGTTGCAGCATCAGCACGTCGCCCAGACCGGCGGTTCGCTTCAGCACATGCACCAGGGTCATCCGCCGCTCCAGTTCCTCTACCTGGACAATAGGATGGCCCAGGATCGGACCGCTGACAATAAGTGGTGGTGCGCGGCCACTTGCCCTTGGCTTCAATCAAGGTTCCGCATAGACTGTTTCTTACCATTCATGGACAGGGAATTGTCAGGTGCCGGGTCGCAAGAGCTCCAATAACGATCGACGCGTCGATGACCGCCATGAGGGCGAGGGCCTGTTCATGGTGTTCGAGAATAATCTGGTCGAAGTGGTCGATATTTCGGTCGGCGGCCTGAAGTTCAAGCGGCCGCCGTTCGATCTGGCTCCTGGGCGTCGATTCTCCTTCGAACTTCGCTCGGCCTACGAGGATCCCAATCCCCTGGCCAAGGGCATCGCCGTCGTCCGCGCCTCCAAGGAAGATTGGGTCGCCATCGAATTCGTCCGGCCGACTTTCTCCCTGATGAAGGTGGTCGGGCGGCATATTGGGCGGCTGCTGGTCGGCCGCAGCCATTTGTTCCGTCACTGAACGTCGTCTTGGCGGCTGGCATCACGCTTGCCGACGGATGGACGATCTGGGGAGATGTCCCATGAAGCTTACCCACGCGATCGGCGCCGTCGCCGCCTTGGCATTGATGGGGGCGGCCCCACCCGCCCGTGCCGGAGCCACCATGGACGCGGTGAAGGCCAAGGGCTTCGTTCAATGCGGCGTCAATCTGGGGCTTTACGGCTTTTCGGCGCCGGACGACAAGGGGAACTGGACCGGGCTTGACGTGGATGTTTGCCGCGCCATCGCCGCCGCCTTGTTCGCCGACGCCAATAAGGTCAAGTACACGCCGCTATCGGCGCAGCAGCGCTTGCCCGCGCTCCAGGCGGGCGAGGTGGACCTGCTGGCCCGCAACACCACCTGGACGCTGACTCGCGACACCGCCAACGGATTGGACTTCACCACCCCTAACTATTTCGACGGCCAGGGCTTCATGGTGGCCAGGAAGATCGGGGTCAAATCGGTCAAGGAACTGAACGGCGCCACCGTCTGCGTGCTGCCGGGAACCACCACCGAACAGAATCTCGCCGATTACTTCCGTGCCGCCAAGATGACCTATAAGCCGGTGGTGATCGAGAAGAACGAGGAATTGAACAGCGCCTTTTTCTCGGGACGCTGCGATGCCTTGACCTCTGACGCCTCGCAATTGGCCGGGGTGCGCGCCGGTCAGGCGGCCAATCCCGACGATTACGTCATTCTGCCGGAACTGATCTCCAAGGAGCCGCTGACTCCCGCGGTGCGCCAGGGCGATTCCCAATGGACCGATCTGGTGCGCTGGTCGCAATACGTCATGGTCTATGCGGAAGAGAAGGGAGTGACCTCGAAGACGGTGACCGTGGCGCAAAAGTCGCCCGATCCCGATCTGCAACGCCTGCTGGGCGTTACCGTCGGCAACGGCAAGGCGCTGGGCATCGACGAGAAATGGGCCTTCAATATCATCATGCAGGTGGGCAATTACGGCGAAAGCTTTGAACGCAACGTGGGCAAGGAGTCCCGCCTGAAGCTGGATCGCGGGCTGAACGCGCTCTACACCAATGGCGGATTGATGTACGCCATGCCGCCTCGGTGAGGTAAGGATGCGCGTCACCGGCCTGTGGGGCAGCGCTCGCTTTCGCGGGGTGCTGTATCAGGCGCTGGTGATCGGCGGCGTGGTGGCGCTGGGCTCCTGGCTGTTGCGCAACACCCTGACCAATCTGGAAATTCGCGGCATCGCCACCGGCTTCGGCTTCCTGGGCCGCGAGGCCGGATTCGATATCTCGGAAAGCCTCATCGCCTTTACCCCCGCCGATACCTATAGCCGCGCCCTGGTGGTGGGGCTGCTGAACACCCTGCTTGTCTCGGCGCTGGGCATCGTTCTGGCCACCGTCCTGGGAACGGTGGTCGGGGTGGTTCGGCTGTCGGGCAACTGGCTGCTGGGGCGGCTGGCGACCCTGTATGTGGAGTCCATCCGCAACGTGCCGCTGCTGTTGCAGCTGTTCGTCTGGTACGGCCTGGTCACCGCGCTGCCGGGCGCCCGACAGGCGCTCAATCCGCTGCCGGGGGTCTTTCTCAGCAATCGCGGACTGGTGATCCCGGCCCTGGATTGGAGCCATGGCTGGCCGCTGCTGGACAGTCCCCATCTGGCGGGGTTCAATTTCACCGGCGGCCTGACCCTGTCGCCGGAATTCGCCGCCTTGCTGGCCGGACTGACCTTCTATACCGCCGCCTTCATCGCCGAGATCGTGCGGGCAGGCATCTTGTCGGTGCCCAAGGGCCAGGTGGAGGCCGCCCTGTCGCTGGGGCTGTCGCGGGGGCAGATCCTGCGCCTCGTGGTGCTGCCCCAGGCGCTGCGGGTCATCGTGCCGCCGCTGACCAGTCAGTATCTCAACATCTGCAAGAATTCGCCCCTGGCCATCGCCATCGGCTATCCCGATCTGGTGGCGGTGTCCAATACCGCCATCAACCAGACCGGCCAGGCGGTCGAAGGCGTCGCCCTGGTGATGGGGGTCTTCCTGTGCATCAGCCTGGGCCTGTCGGCGCTGATGAACTGGTACAACAAGCGCGTCGCGCTGGTGACGAAATGACCACGGCTGCCGCCTGGGCGAAGAAAAACCTGTTCGGCTCGCCCGCCAATACGGTGCTGACCCTGCTGGGGCTGGCCTTGCTGTGGCAGGTGGTGCCGCCCTTCGTCGGCTGGGCGCTGATCCATGCCAGTTGGGGGGCGGGAACGCCCGAGAGCTGTCGGCAGGCGGGCGGCGCCTGCTGGACCCTGCTCGCCGAGCGCCATCGGCTGATGCTGTTCGGTCTTTATCCTTATGAGCAGCATTGGCGGCCGTTCCTGGCCATGCTGCTATTCGTCGCCTTGCTTGCCATCAGTTCCCAGCGGCGCTGCTGGCGCCCCTGGCTGGGGGCTCTCTGGGCGGCGGCCGTGGTCCTGATCGGCGTGCTGATGTGGGGCGGCGTGCTGGGACTGGCCACTGTGGAGACGGCGCAGTGGGGCGGATTGCCGCTGACCTTGGTCATTGCCGTTCTCGCCATCGTCATCGCCTTTCCCATGTCCATCGTGCTGGCCCTGGGCCGCCGCTCGCAACTGCCCGCCATCAAGGCGGTGTCGGTGGGCTATATCGAGCTGGTGCGCGGACTGCCGCTGGTCAGCGTGCTGTTCATGGCCTCGGTGATGTTTCCCCTGTTCCTGCCCGAGGGAATCACCATCGACAAGGCGTTGCGCGCCCTGGTGGGCATGACCCTGTTCACCGCCGCCTATCTGGCCGAGGCGGTGCGCGGCGGTCTGCAAGCCATCCCCAAGGGCCAGTTCGAGGCCGCCGACGCCCTGGGCCTGGGCTATTGGCAGACCATGCGCCTGATCATCCTGCCCCAGGCGCTGCGGCTGGTGATTCCGCCCATCGTCAACCAGTTCATTACCTGCTTCAAGGACACCTCGCTGGTCACCATCGTCGGGCTTTACGACCTGCTGGCGGCCACCAAGGCCTCGCTCAACGACCCCGCGTGGCGGCCGTTCTTCGTGGAAGGCTATCTGGCGGCGGCGCTGGTGTATTTCTGCTTCTGCTTCTTCATGTCGCGCTACAGTCAGTGGCTGGAGCGCGAACTGGCCAAGGGATCGAGATGACCGCAGCCGCCCCCATCATCGAGCTTCGCGACGTCAACAAGTGGTACGGCGAATTCCATGTGCTGAAGGACGTGACCCTGGAGGTCGCCAAGGGGGAAAAGGTCGTTGTCTGCGGCCCTTCCGGCTCGGGAAAGTCCACCATGATCCGCTGTATCAATCGGCTGGAAGAGCATCAATCCGGCCGCATCGTGGTCGACGGCATCGCGTTGGGCGACGATCTGAAGGCCATCGACGCCGTGCGCCGCCGAGTGGGCATGGTGTTCCAGAGCTTCAATCTGTTTCCTCATCTCACCGTGCTGGAAAACCTGACCCTGGCCCCCGTCAAGGTGGCGGGCATCGCGCCTAAGGATGCCCAGGCCACCGCCATGGCTCTGTTGGAACGGGTGCGCATCCCCGAGCAGGCGTCCAAATTTCCCGGTCAGCTCTCGGGCGGCCAGCAGCAGCGGGTCGCCATCGCCCGCGCCCTGTGCCTGAAACCGGCGGTCATGCTGTTCGACGAGCCGACCTCGGCGCTGGACCCGGAAATGGTGGGCGAGGTGCTCGACGTCATGTCGTCGCTGGCGGCCGAGGGAATGACCATGATCTGCGTCACCCACGAGATGGCCTTCGCCCGCGCCGTGGCCGACACCATGGTGTTCATGGACGAGGGCAGGGTGGTGGAGATCGCGCCGCCGTCGCAATTCTTCGATTCCCCCGCCAACGAGCGCACCCGGCGCTTCCTCGGCAAGATCATTGGGAAATAGGTTGTATCGGCATTCGGGGAATGCGGCTGATTTCTGGCCGGAATATCTGTTCGGTAGAAAATTTTGCCAAAGATGCACGCAGATAAGCACAGATGAATTGAGAGATTTTTTATCTGTGTCCCGCGTAGCGGGATCTGTGCCCATCTGTGGCCCATGTCTTGGCCTATCAGCCTGAGCGTCGCTTGGTCCCAGGTTTGTCCCTCGATCGCCGGGGTGGATTATCCCGTGCTCCACGAGCGGGGGCGCCGCATGCCGGCGATCTTGCAGGCCTGCTGCACATATCCGTAGGGGAACAGCTCGAACAGGCGGTTGCGGCCAGCCCCGGTGGTCTCGGTGAGGTGCTTGATCACGTGGCGGACGTCGGGAGCCACCTGGCGATCATCCAGCCAAGCCCGCATGAAGCGGATGGCGATCCAATGTTCCTCGGTCAGGGTGATGCCTTCGGTGGCGGCCAAATGCCCGGCCACCTCCTCGCTCCAATCGGCGGGGTCGGTCAGATAGCCTTCGGGGTCGAGCGCGGGCGACAAGGGCATGAGGCGGTCTCCTTCGCCGACCCAAGTCGGCGAAGGATATATTATGATTTGCTGATGTCAGCGGGATTGACGGTGGTCAATCCACCACGACCGCGTCGTCCGTGTCTTCGGCCCAGTCGGCTTCGGGTTTGGGCGTGCGGGCCAGCCACGCTTCCAGTTCCGAGACGTGCTCCACTTCCTCGGCGGCCATTTCGGCGGCCATGGCGCGCACGGTCTGGTCATCGTTGCGGGAGGCCTCGCTGGCATAGAACTGATGGCCGCGCCGCTCGTTGTCCAGGGCGAATTCCAGGGCGTGATAAGGCGTCATCAGATAATGGCCGCCCAGGAAGTCACCCACTTCGGGCGGCTCGGGCATGTTCCAGCGGAACTGCCAGGATTTCAGTTTGGGCAGGGTATAGGGCTTGGCTCGCTCGATCACCGTAGCGCCATGGAGGCTTGAATATTTAGCCATTTGGCGAAACAGGCCGGCCACTTCGGCGTTGTTGTGCACGTCCATGGTATCGGCGAGTTCCTCGTAGCGGTCCGCCGCTTCCTGTTCCATCGCCACGGCATGGGCGAGAAATAATGCAACCTTGTCGGTCATGGTCTTGCAGGCTCCTCACGGTCGCATCATGTCCGGGTGGCGGCGGGCATGACGCCTCAACGCCACGGAGTATGCGCCATGGACAAAGGATGCGCTATTCCCCTTCCGAGGTAGAGCTTAGAGCGGCGTGCGTCAAATCAGACGCGTCGCGATCAGCGGCCATTGAGGCCGCGGCCAAGCGGCCGGAGGGCCGCGCCCGGTGAGGGGCAGACATAATGC
>NZ_PGTO01000017.1 GCF_003284725.1 Paramagnetospirillum kuznetsovii
CTGGACCAAGACCGCAGAGGGCATCTTCGAAAAACTCTCCCGCTTGCCTGCATCTTCTGAATGAGTCAGTGCACTAGCATGAATGGGGCGCTTTCCGGGGGCATACTTGATTGAAGATAGGGAAGCAAGGGTGCCTGCGAAGAGGGCAGCTGATCGTCGATAATGGATCCATGATTTTCACGATGCTGCAGTGCTTCTTACGGGACGGCCATGCGCATGTAGGTCATGCCAAGGTTGTTGGTCTGAGGTAGTGTAACCAGGGTAATTCGCCTGAGGAGATCAAGATGCTCCACACGCCACATTCCGCCATGCTCGGACTCACCAGCCACCTGGCCAGAGACATCCTCTTGCTCATCGCATCTCCGGGACATCACGAGGTTCGTCATCCTGAGGGGGCCGAACCGATCTGCCTTGATGACGTCAGTTGGACCGAACATTACGGCCACCGGCATCACGACGTGGATGTCGAAAGGCTCTGACCTTCAGGCGCCGGAAGTCATGATGGTGACGGGGCCGCTCGCCTCCCGATCTTGCTTTTTGAGCTTCGGGGGCGGAGGGGGTTCTTGCCTCTTGCGACCAATGAATTCGAGATCCCACTGCACAGGGGGGGGGGAATCTTCCTCCTGTGCTCACTGCTGAACTGTTGTCCTGCGGTGTCGCAGAGCGCTGCTAAGTCGGCTTACCTCACCTCGGCGGACTCGCATCACGAGCACAAGAGTAATTAGACAGAATCAAACAGTGGCAAATAAATAATAGCACTCCAATTTGGAGCCAATATAATTATATGGCAGATCTGATGTTTACCATTGATGCACCAACTTGGAGCGCTTAGATTCTGAAGGTCACGATGTCGGGCCTCGGCCCTGGTTGGTGGGGAATCATCCATGACAAGCGACCTGAGACGCGTTGAGATTGATGACTTTACCAAAGTTGCTCAGTACGCAGCTGATTTATTGGCACCCGGTCAGCCTGGACGTTTGCAGGCAGTGGTCCTCGGCGAGCACCTAGGGGCGCCCCATAGCACGGTTGAGAAGTGGCTGTTTGGTGTGGCGGCGCCGCGGGGACTGGCAGCGGTGACCATCAAATCCCGCCTGGAATCCATCGCCTTGGATGGAGATCCAGCATATGGGGAAGAATGCGAGACCGCCCATCAGCACATTCTGGATTTGGCTCCGGGAGAGGTGCCGCCTTGGCATGTGATTTCGGTACGGGCCATGCCGGGGTTCATCTTGCGGGTCCGCTTCGCTGATGGACGAGAGGGATCCGTCGATCTATCGACCAAAGTTAAAAGCGTTGATGCTGGTCCCTACGCCGCTCTATTGCCTGCCATGGAATTCATCCGAGCCGCCATCAGTGACGGCGACATCACCTGGCCGTCTGGCGTGGTGCTGGCAGCACGGACAATCTATGACGGCGTAGTCACCGGGAACGGAACTTGGCGTCCGTAAGAGCAGCGATTAATGCAGGGTTGGCTTGTCCGCGAGCAGTGACGGCAGCATTTGGCGTCGAGCAATGGTGCAGGATCGCACGACGGCGTTGACCTCGGTTTCGGCATTCTTGGTCATCTCACGCATGAGCTTTATCGTCGTCTCCATGGCCGCGTCGGTTGCTGGCTTCATCTCGTCCATCGCTACATCCAAGACAGCGGCGAACATCGCCCGAATCTTGGAAAGGGCGTTAAGGCCATGATGGGCTCGTTCGGGAAGGGCGATGGATTCATTATGGCCAAATAGCCCTTCTACAAATCCATCAAGTTCCTGGCATCGGATCTGTGCCTGGGTGGCAAGCCCTTCTCGGGTTGCAGCGGGATGAACCCGCGTCAGCCGAAAGGGTGAATTGCGCTCTTGGTGCTGCGTTAGCCGATTCCACACCCCCATGACCAGAGCCCCGATGAGTTCGTTTGCGGCGTCAATCGACTCAAATTCTGGCAGTTTGCCGCCCCACAACTGCTCGATCACCTTGATCGGGGACTCGCCGATTCCTGGGGACGCGATGTTGCCGAGAAATCGGGTCCGCACTTCATGGAACGGGATCGCGCACTTGTAGCGATCCAACAGTACGCGGGCTTCAACGTCGGACACCGTCGGCGGAGGATGGCGTTTATTCGACATGGGCATTTCACGAACAAGGTGGTTGTGAGCTTTGCATGGGGGACACCATAGAGGTTATGGCCTCCCTAACGTTGACCGGATTTTGGCCAACACCGTCATCATATGCATGTCCTATTTGCGACCGGCCATCAATTCAGCCTCCAGAACCCGATGTTCAGCGCGGCAGCAAAGGCGACCCACACGACATAGGGCACCATCAGCATTCCGGCGATCCTGTCCCGCATCAAGAACGCCACCGTGGTCACAATGATGGCGATCTCAAGGATAACAATCTCGATCGCCGCCACGTCGATCAGGTGAAACTTGAAGAACAGGAAACTCCAAGCGAAATTCAACGCCAACTGGGTCAGGAACAGCCGGATGCATGGGCTATCCCACTTGTACTGATCGCGCCCCCATGCCCTCCAGGCCGCCAAAGCCATCATTACATAAAGAATCGTCCAGACTGGGCCAAAGACCCCATCTGGCGGGGTGAAAGAGGGTCGAACCAAGTCCTTGTACCAACCCTGGACGGCGGGAATGGTGACCATGCTGGCGATGCCTGCAACACCCAGGCACAGCACGATCAAAACAACCAGATAGCCGAACCTGGGATTGGTTTTGCGGAACTTCATGCTCACGGGGAGGCCCTTCCGAAGTTTCCTGGTCAACATTCATGACGCGGGGCCAACCATAGCATCCCGATTGAATTCGATCACGTTATCGGCGTTTCCCTCGGCCCCATGCAGAACTACACTGCGACACCCAACCGCTTGAACTGGTCTCCGACCCGATGCCGCCGAAGATTCCAAAACTGGGACGTGAAGGTGCCGAAGCCCTGGCATTGCACGCCGTCGCGGTAATTGTCGCTGATGATGAATTGCTGACCCAGTTCCTGTCCTTCACCGGCAGCGGGGCCGACGAACTTCGTAGCCGGATCACCGATCCTGACTTCCTCGGGGCCGTGCTGGATTTTGTCCTCGAATCGGACACCACCGTCGAGAAAGTGGCCCATGCGGCAGGCGTTGCCATGGAAACAATTCTGCTCGCCCGTTCACAACTCCCAGGGATGCCGATGGACTGGACGCCATGACAACCGATCTCGAGAAACTGAAAACCCGGCTCCAGGCTCTGCGTGCCAAAACCATCGCCAATGGCTGCACCGAGGAAGAAGCCTTGGCGGCAGCGGCGAAAGTCGCCGAATTGCTGGATCGCCATGACCTGTCCATGACGGACTTGGAAATCCGGGAAGAGCAGTGCGAGAAGTCCACGATTGAAACCAACCGCAAACAGCGACAGCCGATCTCTTCCTGCATCCCGGCCATCGCGGAATATTGCGACTGCAAGGTCTGGAAAGAGAAGGACGACAAGGGCATCCGGTACGTGTTCTTCGGACTTCGCCCCAGCATCGAGATGGCCCATTACGTCTATGACGTTATCGCTATCGCCATGCACACCGCCTGGGTTCAGTACGCGGTTAGCCGGCGCATCATCCGGTACGGCCGGGATGAAAAGGGGTCGTTTCTGTTCGGCATGGCGGTTTCTATCGCCGAGAAGCTGACCGTCATGAAGGCAGAGCGCGACGAGGCCAATCGAGCCAGCACCGGGCGTGATCTCGTGGTGGTTCGCCACGCTATTGTTGAATCTGAATTCGCCAAGCTTGATCTCAACCTGCGTCGGGGTCGGGCGTCAGGGAAGAAGGTTGCCGCTGGTGCGTTTGAAGCGGGTCATGCGGCCGGACAATCGCTCGCCCTCCACCGTGCTGTTGGTGAGAAGGGGGAGTGAAAATAGATCAGCCAGCCATCGGCTGGATTCTGTTTTGCGGCACTGATGCCGTTGACTGCGGTGCAAGCTATCTCCGCATGAGATGCCAATGCCCATGGTAGAAGAAGGACCCAACCGCATATCATGGTGGCCAAGAAGCATTTAATGCGGAAGGGCGAGCCGTGAACGATGATACCGATCCCGAGGCCGAAGAATTCTTCGCCGATACCGTCGGCGAGACCAGCGAACGGGACGTGTGGGCCGGAGCCAACCTGTTGATAGAGAATTATGGGCATGACGCACCCCTGTTCGCCGCAATGAGGGCCGATGATTGGCTCGCACGTGGCGACATTGCGCAGTATCGCCTGTCGAAGCGGATACTGACCGCCGTCGACGAACTGCTGATGATGGCGCCGCCAGCGGGGACGCGTCCTTGCTAGATCCACGGCCTGGCGCGGAACATATAAAGAACATCGCTGCGGGCTGATCTGCTCCAATTTGGAGTAGAATCACCCTTTATCTCATGAGGAACCAAGATATGACCGAGGACGTTCTGCAGGGTGGAGCCAAGAAGGAAACGGCTGATAAGCTGACCTCTTATGTCGAGCGTGTTGAGCGTATGCTGGACGAAATTGACCAGTTGAAGGACGGGCTGAAGGATCTGAAGGCAGAAATCAAGGCCGACGGTTTCAACATCAAGGCCGTTGATCGGGTTGTCGCCATCCGCCGCAGCAAGGGTGCGGCTGACAAGGAAGCCGAGTTCATCAACGATGTTTTGCTCTATGCCCACGTGACCGGCACCCCACTCGACGTGGTAGCCGGGGATATGTCGGAAGAATCCTGAGGGGAGTTTCAAGCTTATGCCGTCCCTGTTTGACCCAATTTCCTTTGGTGCGATTGCGTGTCCAAACCGGATTGTGATGGCCCCTCTGACCCGCGCAAGGGCAGGGGCCTCACGGACCCCGAATGCCCTGATGGCCGAGTACTACGTTCAGCGGGCCTCGGCGGGATTGATTCTCAGCGAGGCAACCTCAGTGACGCCTATGGGTGTCGGGTATGCGGACACCCCCGGGATCTGGTCTGACGAACAGGTGGAGGGCTGGAAACTGGTGACATCGGCCGTTCATGCTGCCGGTGGCCGGATCGTGCTCCAGCTCTGGCACGTCGGTCGAATTTCAGACCCTGTTTTCCTGAACGGTGAATTGCCGGTGGCGCCGTCGGCCATTGCAGCGGCTGGTCATGTCAGTCTGGTCCGACCCGAGCGTCCCTATGTGACGCCGCGGGCTCTGACCATCGATGAAATCCCGGGGATCATCACGGCCTACCGCAAGGGGGCTGAAAATGCCAAGCGTGCCGGTTTCGACGGCGTCGAGATCCATGGCGCCAACGGCTACCTGCTGGACCAGTTTCTTCAGGACAGCACCAACCACAGAACCGACCAGTATGGTGGCTCCATCGAGAACCGTGCCCGTCTGATGCTTGAGGTTACCGACGCGGCCATTGCGGTGTGGGGTGCCGAGCGCGTCGGGCTGCACCTAGCACCTCGATGCGATTCTCATTCCATGGGTGATTCTAATCCGGCCGCCACATTCGGCTATGTGGCGAGCGAGATGGGCAAGCGCCGCATCGCCTTCATCTTCACCCGTGAATCCTTGGGGGATGGACGGCTTAGCCCGCAGTTGAAGACGGCCTTTGGAGGCGCGTTCATCGCGAATGAGGGCTTCACCAAGGTGACGGCGGAGGCAGAGATTCAATCTGGCAAGGCCGACGCCGTCGCCTTCGGGAAATCTTTCATCGCCAATCCGGATCTTCCCCGCCGGTTGGCTGAGGATGCCCCGCTGAACGAACCAAAGCCGGCGTTGTTCTTTGGATCAGGCGCGGATGGCTACACAGACTATCCAGCACTTTAGCCGGAATAGGGGGGTGGCAGCCCTAGTCGGCGGGTTACAGGATTACCGTGATACCAGTTCCCCCTCGAGGCCGCCGGCCGACCGAAGAGCCTGGAGAATGGCGATCTGATCGAGTGTCGAAATCTGAGCGGCGTTGAGCCTGCGGAGCAGATCGCCGACTGTTCCTCCAGGGGGGATTGTGATTATCGACGACCCCTTGCTGTCATCAACGTCGATGCTGCTGCGCGGCACAACTTTGGTGGCCCCGGAGGAGGAGAATGGTGGAGGCTGGGATACCTGATGTGCTTCAGTCACCCGTATGGTGAGCGCCCCGTGGCTGATGGCTGCCGGAGAGAGCCTGACGTCAAGACCGGCGACGATTGCTCCACTGGCGGCATCAACCACGACCTTAGAGGCAGGTTGGTCTGCGGTAACGCGTAATCCCTCAATGGCCGCCGCAAGGCCAGCGGCGCCATCTGGCTGGCTTTCGGGGACAATCACGATGATTGTGCCATTGTCCTTGATCCGGGCCAGGCGTTGACCCTGAAACGCATTAATCGTCTCGGCCATGCGTTTCGCCGTGGTGAAATCTGGATTGCGTAGCCGCAAACGGAGTTCCCCTCCCTGACCAAGGGCGGTTGGCAACTCGCGTTCAATCGTGGCGCCACCTGGAATGTGGGCCGTTGTTGCCGAACCTCGTGAGATACTCTGGCTTCGACCTTGGATGGCCAAACCTTCAACCGCCAACCTCCCCTCGGCTACGGCATAGACTTGTCCGTTGCCTCCCTCCAAAGCGGTCGGCAGCAATACCCCACCAGACAGGTTTCGGGCATCGCCGATGGCTGCAATAGTAACGTCCATCCGTGATCCAGCGCCGGCGCCAGCCGGCAATCGAGCGGTGACCATAACCTGGGCTGCGTCCCGGCCAACCCGGACACCTGGGGGTAGGGGGCCGCGCCCGACTAAGGGAGTATCACCCGTACCGCTCAGGCCAACGACCATGCCGTATCCAACCAAGGCGGCATCGCCCATTCCCTCAATGGTGGCCATGTCTTTGATGCGAGACTGTGCCCATGCGGGGCTTGTCGCCAATGCCAACAGGATTGCCAGTGCCAGCGATTTCATAAACGTCTCCGTCAACGGCGCTGAGGTGAGGTTGCTTGTTTTGCTGCTGCGGGGGCAAGTGATGACGCGTCTGAGCTTGACTAGCCGTGGATTTATCAATGGAGAGACTGACATCGTGCGCTTGACCTAGTGACGATTTTGCGTACATAATATGGTACACATTTTCACGAGGACGCTCCCATGAACCAGGTAACAGTGAACGTGCGGGAGTTGCGTGACAACCTGTCAGCCTATTTGAGCCAGGCCAATGGTGGCGACGAGGTGATCATTACGCTGCATGGCAAGCCAGTAGCCAAGATTGTGCCTGTTGTAGCCAAGAAGCCCGTCTCTGCCCTTCTTGGCGCCATGCAAGGTCGGATCAAGATGGCACCCGATTTCGATGAAACGCCGGACGACCTGATTGATGCCATGGAGTCCGACCTTTGAAGCTGCTGCTCGACGCGAACGCCGTAATTTTTTTGCTCAACAATGATGTTCGCCTTGGCCAACAGGCCAGAGACGCAATTATGGATTCTAGCAACGCCGTCTATATCAGCTCACTGACCATGTTCGAACTGGCGGTGAAGATCCGCATTGGAAAACTTGAGATCAATCTGATGGAAGCGATCGCTATGATCGACGAAACCGCCATTCAGCGCATCGAGATCGAGGATACACACTGCATTGCCATGTCCAAACTTGTGTCGATGGACGGCCATAAAGATCCGTATGATTTGATGCTGATTGCCCAGGGTATTGTCGAAGGCATGACCATTGTCACCAGCGATGGCCGCTTTGCCAGCTATCCGGTCAATGTGATGTCCTGCGAGGATGTGGCGGTTCCAATTTCCTAGCATAGCGCCCAGGGCGCACCGGTGCCGATCCAGCCATCTTCGCGAAGCAAGCCAGTCTGGGATCTGGGATTTGCGTCGGTCAAAGTCTGCGCACAGGAAAAGTGGCCATAGCTGCGGCAACCACAAAATGGCTCTGGATTATTCGTAGAAGATAGAAGTGGCAGCTGCTTCTGTTGCAAGGTGCAACTGCCGAAACCCCAGTGATATTGGTCTCTACTCAGCCGTTAGGCTTACGCAGCGACCGCCATCTCCATGACATTGTTGTCATTGGCACTTGTAGTGTTCGACCCGATAACGGCGGAATCATGCCGGATGGCAATTTCGTCTTTACTAAGCTAGTCGATCCTGCTTCAGCCCCATGGTAAAGCAGCTATTCAAGTTGTTCACCGGCATTACCCGGACCTGTACCACAGGGAGGTGCCTTATTTCCTTAGCGTCTGGGCGGTAAGTCCCTTGCGAGATCCAGACAAGGATGGTGGAGCTGTCCGGTACTGCCCCGGAGTCCTATACTTCTATTCCACTAAACGTCTACCATCATAGCCCGTTTACTAACGGAGCAGAAACTTGTTCGTTCGAAGATACAGATGAAATCTAGAGTTTTACAACAAGACTGTCAACGTTACTGACGTAGGATGCCGGAGGGATCTCCCCGAACTATTGAGAGGGTGTCATTCCAGGCGACGAGGCCGTGCTGTTATCAAAACGGAGGTCGTCTGGGGATGCGGATTGATCACAGGCGGTCAGATGCTGTCAGTTTGATCGATCGACGCCGGGACCAGGGCGGCACGTCGGGAGCGGACTGGAAGAAAAAGAGTCGGCAGGCTATATTGGGAGTGAGAGAAGGGATATCGCCATGCCGACCTTTGATTTTAGCCACCTATCCCCGCAAGAGCGCATAGAGCTCATCGGAGATATTTGCGAGAGCCTCGACGGGGAGGCCCTGCCCTTGTCGGCCGAGTGGAAGGCCGAGCTAGACCGGCGTAACGCCACCTTCTCCGACGACCGCGCCTACGCCATACCGTGGAGTGAGGTCCGTGCCAAGCTGCGCCCCGGCCGTTCTTGATGGGGTCGGTCTTTTTTCTCCCTGCCGCCGCCGCCGAATTGTTGGCTGCGCAAGAGTGGTATGACACCCGAGCCGGGGGCTTGGGGGATCGGTTCTTTGCCGCCGTGGATTCCTTGTTGCCGCGCATTGGCGAAAATCCCCGGCAATTCCCCCTAGCCTATGATGACTTGCGGCGGGCATTGGTGACACGGTTTCCTTACGCCCTATTTTTCCGCACGGAGGCCGAGGGCATCTATGTCGTGGCTTGCGCCCACACTAGCCGTACCCCGTTCTACTGGCAGCAGGTCCGACAGTAAAGTCGGCCATTCGGCTGAGCGGCCAGCAAGTCCGCATCTGCCCTACACGCAACCGACATCGGTAGTGTCGCTGATGATTGCGGACCGACCGAAAGCGGGAGCCATTTTTTTCCCTATGACCGAACTTGCGAGCCGCCAATCCCGGACGTAATCTGCGCCCCCGTTTGACCATGGATATGAGCATCGAGAATGCCAAAGAAAAAGGCCGGAGAGTTTGTGACGGTCTGGATCCCGTCGAGCCGGAAGGCGGAGCTTTTGGAATATGCCGCAAGGCTCGCGGCCCCCTTGGTGGTGGGATCATCGGGGGCTAAAAAGCCGGACCCGCACCAGATCGATATCGAGGAAGCTATCCGCGCCAATGCGCGTCGCAAGCCCCGGAACAAGGCAGGCGAATCCCCCGTCTGATCCAACTTGGAGCAAGGGGAATGGGACGAATGAGGCATGGCCAGATTGACGCTTACTGAGGACTCCCATCCTGTTGGCTCACTGATCGATGCGCCTCTGTCTGTCGAAGGCGCCATCGAATGGTCCTCTATCAAGTCACGTCCCCGATCAGCCTTCTGGACCATCTGTCTGTACGTCATCGGGGACAAAAGATTCAGGGCCAGCGCCAGACCGAATCAAATTTGGCCACGAGACCGAGGGTTTTTGGTTTCTGCGCTGACCGCGCGGAAGACACCTGGCTGGGCTATTGTGACGCCTCAGTTTCCCAATCGGACCCTCCTGGCCATCAGTGATCGGTCCATTGCGCCTTTGCTCCGACTTGGGTTGTTGGATGCCGATGTTGAAGGCACCGAAGCCCGGCTGACGATCTCCGATATTGGGGCTGCTACCTGGGAACAGTTTGAGCTGCGTGGTGGACGGTGGGCAGAAGACGTTGTCTAACTCAGTATTCCATCCCCAATCTCCAGGATGAGCCGACATGCTTTCGCTTGAAGATCTGAAATCCGTCGACCGGATTGTCGCTATCGACGCTGAGACCACGGGATTCAGGGTTCCGAGCCCTGCTGAAATCAGGAAAATGCCAAAGGGCCTGAAGCTCCCTGGCGTCGTTATCGAAATCGGCTGCCTCGAATTAGTTCGAGGTGACGATGGGTGGAAAACAGGCGAAAGCTGGCAGCGCCGCATCCAGCCAGGTGGGCCTATCTCGAAGGCATCAATTGGGGTGCATGGGATCACGCCAGCAGACATTAAGGATGCGCCGACATTCAAGGATATCCTGGATGACTTCGAGGCCTTCATCGGCCAGGACGTGCTGCTTGCCCACAGTGCCGAGAACGAGATCGAGTTTCTCAATTTCGAATACGCCAGGGTAGGGCGCTGTGGCTTTGAGGAAATGATTTTCACGGGCAGCGATTTCATCTGCACCCAGGAGCTTTCCCGGCAGTTTTTCCCCGGCGTCCCCGGGTCATTGGATGTCCTGGTCGATCGTCTATGGATCGATCGGTCCGACCGGTTTGAGCATCATGGTGCCCTGCTTGATGCCATTCTGACCGCCGAAGCCTTCATGAAGATGGCCGGCGGCTTCGTTCAGGATGACACCCGCTATATGAGCTTCGGGGACCAGACATAGCCGGGGATGGCAATGGGCATGCGTCCGGCCAGCACTGAGGACAAGGAAGCCCTGGTGGGGTTGGTGGAGCGGGTGACGTTCCACAGCCCGGACACGGGGTTCTGCGTTTTGCGGATCAAGGCCCGTGGTCAGCGTGATCTTGTGACCGTTACCGGTTCTGCCGCCACGATCCAGCCTGGCGAATACATCCATGCCAGTGGCCGCTGGGACAATCACCGAGATCATGGCCTGCAGTTCAAGGCGACCTTCATGAAGGTTACGCCGCCGACCTCTCTGGACGGCATTGAGCGGTATCTCGGGTCCGGGATGATCAAGGGCATTGGCCCGGTCTATGGCAAGAAGCTGGTGAAGGCGTTCGGCGAAGCTGTATTCGACGTCATCGAACAAACCCCTGAGAAGCTTCAGCAGGTCGATGGGATTGGCCCGGTGAGGGCCAAGCGGATTGCCGCCGGATGGGCCGAGCAGAAGGCCATCCGCGAAATCATGCTATTTCTGCAAAGCCATGGGGTCAGCACGGCTCGAGCGGTTCGGATCTACAAGACATATGGAACCGACGCAGTTCCGCTGGTGAGCGAGAATCCCTACCGGCTTGCCCGTGATATCCGGGGCATCGGATTTCGAACGGCAGATCAGATCGCGGAGAAGCTGGGCATCGAGAAGACCTCCATGATCCGCGCTCGTGCCGGCTTGTCTTACGCCCTGATGGAAGCGGTGGGAGATGGCCATTGCGCCCTGCCGGAAGACAAGCTGCTCATCCTGGCTGAAGAGCTGCTGGAAATCCCTCAGGCTCTCCTGACCGACGCTCTTGCCCTGGAATTGAAGGAGGCCAATGTCACAGCTGATACCGTGGGGGACCGGCGGTGCATCTTCCTTCCGCACCTGTGGCATGCCGAACAGGCCATAGCGTCACGTTTGCGGGCCTTGGCTACCGGAACGGCACCTTGGCCATCCATCGATGCCGAAAAGGCGATTCCGTGGGTAGAAGCCAAGTTGGGCGTGACCCTGGCAGACAGCCAGAGAGCCGCCGTAGGCGTGGCACTGGCGTCCAAGGTGATGGTGATCACCGGCGGCCCCGGCGTCGGCAAGACCACGCTGGTGAATTCCATCCTGCGCATCCTGGCCGCCAAGGGCGGGACCGTGGCGCTGGCCGCTCCCACAGGGCGGGCTGCAAAGAGGCTTTCCGAGAGCACGGGTATGGAGGCCAAGACCATCCATCGCCTGCTGGAGTTCGATCCAAGCAACGGCGGGTTCAAGAGGTCGGAGGAGATGCCGCTGGAATGCGACCTGCTGGTGGTTGATGAGACCTCCATGGTCGATGTGCCGCTGATGGCCTCATTGCTGAAGTCGGTCCCTGGCCATGCAGCGGTGATGATCGTTGGCGATGTGGATCAGCTGCCATCCGTTGGCCCCGGGCAGGTGCTCGCCGATATCATCAACTCGGGCATCGTGCCGGTGGCCAAGCTGACGGAAATCTTCCGCCAAGCCGCCAGCAGCAAGATCATCATCAACGCCCACAAGGTGAATAAAGGCCAGATGCCGGAGCTGGTTCCACCGCCAGACGGCGTGACCGACTTTTATTTCGTCGAAGCCGCTGAACCCGAAGATGCCGTCCCCAAGATCATCGAGGTTGTGAGCAACCGGGTTCCGCGCCGATTTGGCATGGATGCCGTCCGTGATATCCAGGTGCTATGCCCGATGCAACGCGGCGGGGTAGGGGCTCGATCCCTGAATGTTGAACTTCAAAAGGCGCTCAACCCTGGCCGCCACGGCGAACCGTCGGTCGAGCGATTTGGTTATCTTGCGACCAACAAAGGGGTTCCAACCTGTTGCCGCAATGACGGCCCAAGCCGTCGCTCCAAGGTGCGGAAGGCGATAATAATAAAGGTCAGCAGATACGCTGTCAGGGCTGATCGCCAAGCCAGTACTATGACGATCCTGGGTGGTCGCCCAGATGTACCCGCCGGACGCGATCAACTTTTCAAGCTCTGAGAAGATCTTCTCCGCCCTCTCCGGATTCCCTTTCAATCGGTAAATCAGCGCCGCCTGCGCGGTTCCTTCAGACCAGAAGCCACTTCGGTCGCTGTTGAATGAGAACCCTCCTTGTACACCGTGAGCGCGTTCCGCGTAGGCAATGCTTCTACGCCATTGCTCGGGCGCATCCGGGAGCAGTAATGGCCAAAGTTGGGCATCTAGGCCCGAGGTGTTTCGGTTCTGCGTGATCCCATCCGGCAAGGTGCCAATCACAAACCGTCCTTCCCGATCATCCCACTGTGAAAGGAGAAACGCGCGTGCATTTCGGGCTTCTTTTTTCCAAGGCCCTGGCGCACCGGCACGGTCCAGCCAACGGAATACAGCCTCAAGGCAATCACCGCCAGAGCGTTATCATAGGTCATCGCCGCCGTTGCCAGCGCCACATTGTCCGTTGGCCCACTTCCTGTTGCGCTGTCAAAGCTCCGCAAAAATATGGGCCCGACTTCACCGGAGATGCCGTTCACCCGGGCGGCTAAGCGGCTTTCCAGTTCTTCTGCGGCGAGACCTTCTTCCAGCACGCGCTTCCGGTGGATCGCTCGTCCATGACCCGCTGGCGCCAGCGGATCGGCGCCGATGAACTGGCGGCGCTGGTCCAGGAAAGCCTGGCCGCCGCCCATCGCGGCGGGGCGCTGAAGCCCCAGGATCTGGAGCGGATCACGGTGGACACCACGGTGCAGCCCAAGGCGGTGGCGTTTCCCACCGACGCCAAGCTGATGCACAAGGCGCGAGAGAGGCTGGTGCGCCTCGCCGGGGAAATGGGCGTGACGCTGCGCCAGAGCTATCGGCGGGTGGGCAAGCTGGCGCTGATCAAGCAGGGCCGCTATGCCCACGCCAAGCAGCACAACCGGGCGCGGCGCGAACTCAAGCGCCTGCGCGTCTATCTCGACCGGGTGGTGCGCGACATCCGCCGCAAGATCGAAGGCAATCCGGCACTGACCGACGCCTTCCGTCGGCCGCTGTGGCTGGCCGAGCGGGTCGCCACCCAGCTCAAGCGCGATTCCTTCCCCAAGGTCTATTCCCTCCACGCCCCCGAGGTGGAGTGCATCGGCAAGGGCAAGGCGCACAAGCCCTACGAGTTCGGTTGCAAGGTCACCGTCGCCACCACCAACGCCCGCTCTCCTGGCGGCCAGTTCGTCGTCCACATCGACGCCCTGCACGGCAATCCCTATGACGGACACACCCTCAAGGCCGCCGTCGAAACCGCCGAAGCCTGGACCGGCGTCACCGTCAAACGCATCTATGTCGACAAGGGCTATCGCGGCCACGGCCTCGACCGCTTCAAGGTCTGGCGTTCCGGCAGCAAGGCCCCCACCGAAGCCATCCGCCGCGAACTGCGTCGCCGATCCGCCATCGAACCCGTCATCGGCCACATGAAGAACGACGGTCTGCTCGACCGCTACTTCCTCAAGGGCAAGGACGGCGACCGTATCAACGCCATCCTGTCCGGCGCCGGACACAACTTCCGCCTCCTGCTCAAGTGGCTGAGGCTTCTTTTGTCCCTGATCCTGGAAACCATGTGGGCAATCGTCGTTCGAATTGTCTGGATTCGGTCGTTACCGGGCTAAATTTGGCGTGACGGAATTTTCTGCGGTTTGGGTTTACACCCCCTATGTGGTTACGGGGACTTCCTGTTGATGGTTGGGCTGTGAGCCCCTTAATGCACGCGGCCAAAAAACCCCTTGACGGACTACGAACAAAACATGAACATACGGTATTGTCTTTAGGAGGTCCCGCTATGGCTCAGTCCGTTCTGTTTGCCGTCGACTACAATCAGGCTCCGTTCTGCATCGTCCGCGCTGGCGATTTCCGCCAAGCCATCAAGGTGGCATCAAGCTTCCTGGCAATGCCTGTCGCCGGGTCTGATGAATGGCGCGGCCCCACACCTGATGAAGTCGCAAAGCTCCGGGCTCGTCGTCCCATTGATAAGGAGCGATATGCCTTTGCTGTGATGCAGACCCAGTTCAGCGCAGGCGGCGAAGTTGAACTGTCCGCAATTCCGTTGGGACGCACAGCCTAAACTAGGCTGCGCGCCGGTGACCGGAGTTCCTTATCGCTCCATCACATAGGTTCCCGGTGCGTCACATAAGGGCTTGTCGGTTTTGCTTCCCATTGGTGGTATCGCGACCTTCTCGCCAGAGTGTGCCGCCAACCACTGAGCCCAATCGGCCCACCAACTCCCTTGCTTCGCGACAGCCCCCGCCAGCCAATCGTCGGGGGTGGCTGCCCTGCTTGTAGAGTCATTGGTCAAATGCCCCCCTTTGGCCTTGGCCGGCGGATTGATCATGCCGGCAATATGCCCACTGGCAGCGAGGACATAACGGACATCACCACCGGTCAACCGCGTGACCTGCCACGCAGCGCGCCAGGGAACGATGTGATCCTTTTCCGCCCCCACAGCATAGATATCTTGGGTGATCTTCCTGAGGTCGAGCTTTTCTCCCAGTAACGTGATGGCACCGGGTTTGATCAGATTGTTTTCGATATAGGTGTTCCGCAGGTAGAAGCTGTGCGCAGCCCGAGCCATGCGGGTTCCATCGGCATTCCAATACAAGAGGTCAAATGCCGGTGGCTTTTCCCCCATGAGGTAGTTGTTGACCACCGCCCCCCAGATCAGGTCATTCGGGCGCAGCATATTGAACATGTCGGACATATGCCGACTGTCGAGATAGCCGCGCTCCAACATCTGCTTCTCAATGAACTCGATGTGCGGCTCGTCCATGAAGACAGCGGTATCTCCAACTTCGGTGAAATCCTGCATGGAGACCATCAGGGTGGCCGAGGAGAACCGATCATCACCCTTGGCCGCCAGGGCGGCCAAGGTCATCATCAACAATGTGCCGCCGATACAATAGCCCATAGCGTTGATCTGCTTGGCGCCGGTAATACGGCGAACCGCATCGCTGGCGGCGATCGGGCCATCCAGCATGTAGTCATCGAGTGAGGTTTCCTCCAACGAGGCGTCCGGATTTTTCCAACTGACCATGAACACCGTAAATCCCTGGTCAACCAGGTAGGCCACGAGGCTGTTTTTGGGTTGGAGATCGAGGATGTAGAACTTGTTGATCCATGGCGGCAGGATCAGCAGCGGCACCTCATGGGCCTTTTCACCCTTGGGCGCGTACTGAATCAACTCGATCAGCTTGTTTCGGAAAACCACCTTACCCGGCGTCAACGCAAGGTTCCGGCCCGGTGCGAAGGCTTCGGTATCGGTCATGTTGAGCCGACCGGAATCGAGATCGGCCAGCAACTGGCGCATCCCGTTGGCGACGCTCGTCCCTCCGGTTTCCATGGCCTTACGGAGTGCTGCGGGATTTGTTGGCAGGAAGACGGTTGGGCTGGAAGCGTCAATCAACTGGCGCAAATGGAATGCGAGGCGCTGTTTGTCGCTGCCTTCGAGGTCCGCCCTCTCCGCCTGTTTCAGCAATTGCTCCGACAGCAGCCCATAGGTCTGCTTCATCATGTGAAAGAATGGGTTCTGCTCCCACTCTGGAGCATCAAACCGCCGATCAACTTCTCCGCCGGGAGCCTTATCCCGATCAGTCACCGGCGAGGCTTGGCCAGACCAGCGGGCGATGGCGGCCGTCCAGGTATCTGATGCATTCTGCCAAAGCTTGAGTGTCAATTCTCGAGCTTCGTCGTTGGCTCTCGCAGGGTCTTCCAGGGCCTGGGCTGAGACTGTGGAAACCGCCTCCACAATGGCAGCCATATCCAAGGGCAATAGTTTTGACAGAGGATTTGCCTGCCACATTTGACTGGCAAAGGCCGCCAGTGGGGCGACTGCAGCTTGGTACGGGGTTTCAGGCTTGTCAGGTTGCTGGGCCGTGGGTTTCACCGGGCTCTGCGTGCCAATGTCCTCCGCCACCGTGGCGGCAGCGGATTTCGGCTTCAGCTTCGGCGCCGGCTTGGGCTTGGGGCTCGCAGCTGCCGCAAACTTCTGGTCAGGCTTGGCCCGGGACTTTGGCTGCGAAACCTTAGCAGGCTTCGAGGAGGGCTGGGCTGGGGGGAGTGGTGCAACGGCGGCCTTTCCGCCCTTTTTCCCTGCCGCATTCGGCTTCTTTCCGATATTGGAACCTTCTGCCGGCTTCAGCGTGGGCTTAATGGCTGACTTTGGCTTTGTTCCAGAGGCGCCCCCTTCTTTGGGGTGATCGGCAGAACCGGCTTTGCGCTTCGTGGCCATCATTGCCTCCACAGGCAGGGGGAAAAGGGTGATAATTTTCCCCTGTTGATCATCGCGGACAGGGGTGTTCGGTCCAGAACGTCAAGTAATTCCGGGATGGCCCCAACGTATGCCAGAGCGATGCCGAGTCAGATGTTGGGCAAGGGTACTCGCTCCTGCCGCCTCAAACACTTCCAAGTTTACAGCCGGGCCGGATTTCTTGCCGCACCATCAGCGGCCAGTCGGGAATTCGCCTCATTGTGTTGCGCTAATTTTTCCATGACTGACGTGCTTCCAAGTCGATGTCTCCATGGCCATCTGTTGGAGTCGCAAGATACCTGTACGCTTGCCGTACTCCATACATCTTGATAGCATGGGCCATGATCAAGTTCTTTGCCGACAAGAGGACCAAGGCATTTTTTGAAGGCACTCGTGTGCCCGCCTTCGCAGCCTTTGCCCGTCAGGCAGAGCGGCGGATGGCGACTTTGGAAGCGGCCTGCTCGATGCGAACATTGCAGGCGTTGCCATCAAACCGTTTTGAAGCATTAGGCGGTGACCGGCTCGGCCAGTACAGCATCCGGATCAACGACCAGTGGCGGATTTGCTTCCGCTGGGAGGCGAAAGAGGAGACCGGCCCCGCTGGCGATCCGCTTGACGTTGCCGGTGATGCCGTCGATGTCGAAATAACCGACTACCATTAGGAGGGCCATGATGTATCAACGCCAGACTGACGGTTTGCCGCCAATCCACCCCGGCGAGATCCTTGGCGATGAACTGGCTGCCCTCGGCCTGTCTGCCGCCGAATTTGGTCGCCGTCTCGCCGTCCCTCACAATCGGATTACAGCCATCCTGAAGGGACAGCGTGCCGTTACTGCTGACACCGCCTTGCGGCTTGGACGGTTTTTCGGCATGCCCGCAAAATTTTGGCTGGATCTCCAGCAGACCTATGACCTTAAGCGGGCTGAAGCCGAACATGGTGCCGAAATTGATCGGGTCGTTCGTCCCAGAGCTGCGTAAAATCGAGCTGGGTGATGGTGGGCGCGGCAGGATTCGAACTTGCAACCAGACCGTCATGACTGCTGAAAGTAGCAGTCGTCTTGCCGGAGGCTGTAACTGAGCCGGCCGGCTCTAACCATTGAGCTACGCGCCCTTCTTTGAGCGACAAAGGCTACTTGAACAGATTGGAATAGAGATCATCGTCCTCAACAGCCTGCTTTTTGGCAGGCACTGGCCGGGTTTCGGATTTTGGCCGGCGAAATGAGCTGACCACGTCCCAAACCTTGAGGAAAAGACTTTCGCGGCCATCCAGGATGTTGCTGTCCTGCTTATGCCAGTGGACGTCGCCCAAATTCGGTTTGGCCAAACAGACTGACGACGCATGCACGGAAGGCACCGGCACTTCGCTGGCTGCTGGCAACTCCCCCGGCGGTTCAGCGCTCAGTTCTGGCTGAGCAGGTATCTCCAGATTCGGTCGCGTGCGCGGGGCTGCCTTGGATTTGGTCCTGGTGCGTTTAGGAGTCGGCGGCGCGGGAACGCTTGCTTCTGCGCTAACAGCGCAGGTTTCTGCAACCTCACAGCCCTGCTTTACGCATTTCTTGGTGGCCACTATCAACGCATCCTGCCCGAGGGGTGAGCCGTTAGGTCTTATCAGATCCACCCAGGGTTTTGGCCAGTTCATAGACCTTCCGGCGAACACTCTCATCGGTGATGCTGTAATAGGCCCGCACCAGTTCCAGGGTCTCACGCTTGGCCATGGGATTGCGTTCGTCACCCGGACTGGCCGCAGTTGTCACGGCTTCACCCTTGATCACCGCCGCCGGGCTGCTGGACTGCGCGTCTTCGTCCATATCATCGAAGAAAAATGATACCGGCACATCCAGAACTCGGGACAGATCGAACAGACGGCTGGCTCCAATGCGGTTGGCGCCCCGTTCGTACTTCTGAACCTGCTGGAAGGTAAGGCCAATGGCCTCTCCCAACTTCTCCTGGCTCATACCGAGCAGGGTCCGACGAAGCCGCGTGCGAGCTCCAACATGAACATCAATGGGGTTCGCGGAACCATCTTCCAACCGGCCGCGAACAGATCGTTTGGTGCTCTTAGCGCCGGGTTTTGCTTCTTGATGTGTGGCAGTGGGCTTCTTGGCCATGGCGCTACCTTTCGTTTATTGGATTGACTCCAGTATGGCCTCATTGGGGAGATGGCTCAAGCCAGCCGTACATGGCTATCTTGATCCCAACCGATGGTCCAGATATCGTTTCCATGTGGCCCATCCCCCAGATGACGCGGCCACAATTGGGTGGGAGGCCCCTTATCCCCAATCCCGCCCAGCGAAGATCGGCGATGGAGTCTTCGACAGCCGCCATCGCCGATTTAGCCTTTTGCCAGATCATGCCTCGTAAGGTCAGATAACTTTTGACGCGATCCTGGCCACCTGCAGAGATTTTCTGCACATCACCGCAGACAGTCTCATGGCGTTCCGTCTGCCGTGGCCTGGAGGTCGACCGCGCACTTCATTTATTGTGCGGCGGATAGAAGCAACCAATGCATCCCGCAATGGCTTCAATGGCTCGCGCGACAAAATTGCCATCAAAAGCAATTCTGTCACTTGCTCAAGCTTGTCTGGCGCATCTATATGAGGCAAATGCCTAACTATATCTATAAGGCATTGATCAAGTGCGCTTTTGGTTTGTTCTGAATTCAAATTCATAGGCCATATGTTCACAATAATTATTCATTTGATAGGGCTGCGATGGGTGTGTATTTGGGGTTAATCCTTGAAAATCTGTTCCTCGTGGATCCGCCGCAATGCCTCTTCGATATGATCGGCAACGGCGGGATTCTCGGCCAATTGCATCAGGGATTTGCCCCCAAACCTTTCCTGCGGCTCCGTCAGCCAAATGCAGGCTTTATCCTCATCGCCGAACACATGGTTTGCCAACAGGGTTAAACGATGGGCCCGGGCGACACTGATCCAGGTTACCACCGGCTTCTGCGGTTCAGGGGGCACCGCCTCAGCGATGTCCTGTGGGTCATCTCCGACGAGAATGTGGCGGATCTTAGCGACGATCTCCGCCAGTTTCGCTTCGCGATCTGGTTCGCTATCCACCATGACCATCATCGCCCAATAGGTTCCAAACGCCCCTCATAACCCTTGTCCGTCCAGATTTTCGCATTATCTATTGGGCCGGCCATCAACTGACAAGGTGCTAAGCGTGGACGAAATTGATACCGCCAACGAACGGGCGGAATTGATGACCAATATGGCCATCCAGGTTGCTCTCAGCCGCCAGCTCAAGGCCCCGTCATCAGGCGTCTGCCGAGCCTGTGGCCAGGCCATTGAGGCCGCTCGTCTGCAAGCCAATCCGGCCGCCCCGACATGCTGCGATTGTGCGGCCAAGGCGGAAGCTGAGTACCAACGTCGCCTTAAGCTGGGTGGGCGCGGCTAGGCTCGCACCACCTCTCCTCCTCGAGCCGAATACCGCTCAAAAGCGGTCATCCGCTGCATCGGCAGCGTGATGTCCCGGCGATAGATTTCGTCGCGCAGATAGGTCAACTCAGCTGCCAGGGCGTCTTCCCGGACGTCGATCCACCAAGCTTTCGGAGTGCCATCGGAGCCGTCATTCCATTTATAGCCCCGACGCTTGAGATCATCCTTGTAGTCGAAGGGCGCGTATTCGGCCCAAATCCTGACCGTGGGGCAGCGTGCATCGACCAGGAGCTGCTCCAATCCAAGCCTCCCGGTAATCGGCAAGGGACTGGCTAGAATTTCCAGCAGCGCCAGACAATCAGCTCCGGCACGGTGACCATCGTGGAACAGGCCATACTGGGCCAGCAGATAGAACAGCTTGGTGCCACCGATGCCTTCGGCCGCCCAGTCGATCTCGTTAATGGAGCAGGCCCAGGCCTTCTTGGCAAATCCAGGGGCCAGACGCTCAAGGAACCGCCGGTCAAAACCGGCATTATGGGCGATCACCAGAGCGACCGGAGCGATCAGCCGCTCGATCTCGGCAACGTCAATGGACTGTCCGGCGACCATCTCGGCGGTGATGCCGGTGAGTTGGGTAATCTCAGGCAGAATGGGGATGGTCGGCTCTTGGAACGCCTCGACCACATCAAGGATCCGGAAGATCCGGCCATCGGAGGAGAATTCGAACAAGACCATGCCAAGTTCGATGATTTCGTCCTTGATCAAATCAAGCCCGGTGGTCTCCACATCAACGATGACGCCGATCTTCTTGGCGGTGCCATCGTCGGCATGAACCTGCTCGCGTCGATCGATGCGGCGCTGAACACGGAACCGGCCTGAGGCTTCCAAGGTTACCGCCATGGCGTCGAAATCGGTTTCCGTCATCCATCATTCCTCAGGCAATTATCGGCCGGCATCATACCATTAAATGCTGTCCACGGATTGGGACTGCAAAAGGCGCTCAATCTCGGTCAGCAGAAGCAACCGCTCATCGCGGCCTCGCATGTCCCCAAGGCGCAGATATTCATCTGCCGCCTCGGCGACGATGGTTCGAGCAACCTCGCCAAAGCGCCGGATCAGTCTTCGGGCCTCAGCGGCATGGCCGTCATTTGCTGAGATCATCATGCGCTCCGAGCCTCGACCAGTTGCAATTCGGGTACGGCCCAGAGCGGCTGACCCGCCCAGATGGTTCGGCAGCCATGGCCACCGGCTACAAGGTCATCAAAGACCGCCAGAAAACGGTCTTTAGCCACCCTGGCTTCCCACGGTTCAATGTCGATAATCGGGGCACGGCGACGGAAGTCAAAAAGGGTTCTGGCTTCCTGTTCGCTAAACCCGGCCAGATGGACGGCCTCCAGATAGGCGGCAGCATGATCGGCACGATCGATGGCTTCAGCCCATTCCTGGGGAAGTTCAGCCGGGAGATTGAACGCCACCCTGACGGCTCGGGCAACTCGGTCCTCGATGGTCCGATAGACCGACCCGATGTGCTTCTTAAACGGCGTCACCAGGTCGGAGGTAACGTACTCGGGTGCATCGTGCAGGAAGCCCGCCAGAAGGGCTTCCGTCTGCAAATCCGGCACATCGGAAGCCATCAGTTCCGTCACCAAGATGGAGTGCTGCGCCACCGAATAGGCATGCTCACCACGGGTCTGGCCGTTCCAGCGCGCCTCGCGCGACAGGCCGAGGGCGATATCGTCGATCTCGATTTCCAGCGGCGACGGGTCGAGGATGTCGAGGCGCCGACCCGAGCGCATGCGCTGCCAGGCACGATGGACGAGCTTTTGATCGAAGCGTTGGATGGTCATGGTCATATCCTCCTGCTAAGGCCGGGCGATGCGCTTATAGCGATGGCCGACAGTGGCGATGCCGTTGCGGCCGACCACCACGTAGACATCGAGCAATTTGTCGAGACGTCGAAGATTCCGGTTGGCTGCGTCCTTCAGGACCCGCTGCTTGCCGCGAGCTGAGAGGTAGATGATTTCGCAGCCGTGATGGTCGTGCTGGCTCTCGCCATAGGCCATGACAAGGTCAATCGCCTCTACGGGAATGCCTCGCTGCTGGATCCGAGATTCCCAATGTGCCGCTGCGCCCATTTTGTCCTCCCTTGATAATGGCCCCCTTGCAGAAGGAAGGCCGATCCCGCTACACTCATCCTCACAATGCCCATAACTGCGATGCGCATTGTGGCTATATGTATAATAGCGATGCGTACTTGAGTCAATGTGATTCGGAGGCCCTGTTTTGAGTGATCTGGATGACCTGCCTCAGGAAGTACGAAAGCGCCTGGAATTCCTTGAGTTCCGGCTTTACTGGGAGGGGCGGGTCAATCGCCGCGATCTGACCCAGGCATTCGGAATTTCCGACATTCAGGCTTCGGTGGATTTCCGGGCCTATAACGGCCTCTGCCCGGATGCCATGACCTATTCGCCGAAGGAAAAGCGATATCGGTCCAATGAAGGTTTCGTTCCGGTCCTCTATGCGCCGGATGCGCCGCGCTATCTGGCGATGCTTTGCCCTGAGAGTGCAGATGCCGCTGGTGGGCGGGATTGCTGGATCGGCAGTCCGCCTCCAGTCCTGGTGGCCCGCAAGATTGCCCGCAAGCCGGTAGAGGCCTCGGTACTGCAACCTGTCGTCCTCGCCATCCATTACGGTCTGGAGATCGAGATCCGCTATCAGGCCACCACCCACAAGGAGGACTGGCGATGGATCAGGCCGGTCGGATTGGTCTATAGCGGTTTCCGCTGGCACTGCCGGGGCTGGGATCTCAAAAATCAGCGGTTCGGTGATTTTGTGCTGACCCGCATTCTTGACGTCAGGGCAAAGCGAGATGCTGGAGAAGCGGCCTCAAAGGATCCGCAGTGGCATGACGAAATCAAGGTGGAGATCGCCATTGATCCTCGGCTTGAGGATGGTGCCCAGAAGGTCCTGGCGGCCGAGTATCTTGTGGGGGATGCGGACGTCCTGACGGTGAACGTGCCAAAACTCACTCTGCCCTATTTTCTCAAGCTCAATGGCATTGAAGATGATCGGCCCGACCAAAAGCCCGAGCACCGACAGATTGTGGTGATGAACCGGGATCAGGTCGACGAAGCGTTGCCGGAGGGGTGGAAGGATCGATAGGCCATCTCGTCCGGCAGCCAAGGCGGGGGGGCCTAGGGAATGCAGCTGGAGGGTGCGTAGAATGGGGCCCGGCCCCACACCACTGCGTCAGTGCCGCATATCATCCACTTGACTGATACTGCGTCAATGCCGCATCATTATCGGCATGGATCGCTCCCTGATTACCGTCGCGGAAACCACAGCCTTCGCCCGCAGGGCGGATAAGCTGCTGTCCGCCGACGAACGCAACGAACTGATTACCTTTCTGGCCGAGAACCCTGAGGCCGGTGACGAAATCACCGGAACCGGCGGGGTCCGCAAAGTCAGGTTCGCCGCCAAGGGTAAGGGCAAGTCCGGCGGTGCGAGGGTCATCTACTACTTCTTCGACCGGGCCAGCCCGCTCTACGCGGTATTCATTTACGGCAAGGGCGAGCAGGCAGATCTATCGCCGGATCAGGTGAAGGCGGTGGCCGGATTCGCGGCAGGCATCAAGGCGACGGCAAAGGCACGGAGGACAGAATGAGCGTCAAGAAGGATGTTAGCGACGAGCTGGTCGCGGCAATGGGCGAAGCTCTGGCGATAGCCACGGGCGAGGCGGCACCTGCCGCTGTCCACCGGGTCGAGGTGATGCTGGATGTGGATGTACGCGCCATCCGCACCCGGCTGGGCATGTCCCGCGAGCAGTTTGCCAAGCGGTTCCGGTTCCCCACTCGCACGGTGCAGGAATGGGAGCAGGGCCGCCGCCGCCCCGACCAGTCGGCCAGGGCCTACTTAACCGTCATCGAGCGGAACCCGAAGGCCGTCGAGGATGCCCTATCGGCACCATAACGGCTGCCCCTCGCTGTGTGGCTCGCAGCGGATTGTTGGCCGTGTACGTCTTGCGCCACGATAGGAACGTCCTTAGCCGGAGGGGTGGAAGGATCGATAGTCCGTCTCCTCCGGCAGCCAAGGCGCATTCCACCCGCTCCTAGGCATAGATGAGCCGATCAGGCGTGGCTTTCATTTCGTGACCATGGTGAGGTCGGCGATGAAGGCCCCCCGGCTCTGATGCCGGGCAGCGGCTAGGTCATCAAGCCGGCGCAGAATGCGCTTTGGCAGGGTGATATTGACACGCTCGATGCTGTCGTCGAACAAAGCCTGGTCCAGATCAACAACGCCGACGGTCCAACCCTCATATCCGGACAAACGGCGAGCATCTTCAAGCTTCGTGGGAGATGGAACCGGCATGCCGGCATCCAGGGCAGCATCGATCCATGCCGCCGCGGCCTCCCTAGCGCCGTCCAAAGCCTCGTCCAAACTGTCCCCCGCCGAAAAACAACCCGGCAGATCGGGGACTACCACGCCGAACGCCGTGGTGTCGGAGCCTTCTTCGATCAGAATGGGATAGCGCATCATAGGCCTGCCTGTTTGAGAATTGCTGCCACCAAAACGCTACCAAGGTCCTTCTTTGGGTGGGGCACCACGACAATCCCTGGCTTAACCGGATGCTTGAAGACGTGATGCGATCCACGGATCCTGTCGAGGGCCCAGCCATCGGCTTCCAGGAGGCGGATTAGGTTGGCGCTTTTCATGTGTGTACGTTACACACGACATGCGACGGTGTCAACGCTACACACCCTCCCCACCGGCAATACGACGGCATTGATGCGAACGAGGTATGAAATATCATGACGGGAATCAATCGACCGATCCGGAAGCTTGGTGCATTGCTGGATCTGCCCGCCGATGTTCTGGTGCAGGCCTACGAAACCCACCAGGCTGCGTAGTGAGAAGCCAAACCGCGAACCGGTTCGCGCAAAACTTCGCGAGTTACTGGTCGGGGGACTGGGCCACGACGGTATAGGCCACACCAATCCTCTTTGGCGCCGTCGCCCTGCGCTTCAAAATCTGCCCCACCACCGTCATGGCGGCCTCCCGGCTCTCAGCGGTGTGGTAGCGCAGCTGGCCCCTAGCCCCGATCCGCCCATTCCGGGTCGCCACTTGCCATTCGTCGAAGAGATCGCGGCCAACCGATACTTCGTAAAATCGCATGATATTACGACTCGGCAAACGCGCTTCCAGGCGGGTATGAAAAACATCGAACATAATAGCCTCGCGGCAAAGTATAGTGCTCCAGCGAGTCTAATATGTTGCCGAATCGTTCTGCAAGGACATCCTTGTCGTTGAGAGAAGATTATCACTTGAATCTTAAGGCAACCACCGGCATGAATGGGGGAAATATAGCCGGAGGTCTAAATGTCCGAGCCCGATCTCAAGTCTCTCACCACCACAATTGTAGCCGCCTTTGTCTCTGCGAATGAGCTTCCTACTAGCGATCTACCTGGGGTGATCACCCGCGTCTACAGTGCGCTCGCCAGTGTCGGCAACGCCCCGGCGCCGGTTGAGCCGGCCGTGCCGGCGGTACCCATCAAAAAGTCTGTAACGGCCGATTACCTGATCTGTCTCGAGGACGGCAAGAAGCTTAAGATGCTCAAGCGGCATCTCATGACGGCCTACGGCTTGAGCCCTGACGAATACCGCGCAAAGTGGGGTCTACCCTTGGACTATCCCATGGTGGCGCCAGCCTATGGTGCGGCGCGTTCCGAGATGGCCAAGGCCATCGGGTTGGGCACCAAGCCGCGGTCACGGAAGCCAAAGGCTTAATAATAAAACCCCGGCGTTACGATCTGCTCGGCGTTGAGGTCGATGATGGTCTCACGCCATGTGGCAAGCTGCACGCTGACGCCCATCCAATTGCAGCGCCGTCGCAGACAACCGCTGATCCTGGCCGGGCTGCTGGCTATGGTCACCGAGATCTGGTGGTGGGTGAGATGAGGACACTGTTTGTTTCTGGCGTGCTGCTGACGCTGTCCGCCCCGGCTATAGCCGCCGAGATCCATACCTGCTTCACGCCGGGCGAGGATTGCACCGGCTTGGTCGTGTCCGAGATCGCCGCCGCTAGGTCGGAGGTGCTGGTCCAGGCGTACAGCTTCACCAGCCCGCCCATCGTCAAGGCCTTGGTCAGGACGTCTCTCATGTTCAGCCGCTCAAAAAAACCATGCTGGCCTCATGAACCCAAGGAATGGAGTTAATAATGTCAAACATGATTTCGGAAGCTCCCAAAGCCAAATTGAAGATGGTACTCATGCGGGGCCTTGCTGGATCTGGCAAATCCACCTTGGCTCAAATTCTTGCATCAAGAAATGACGGTAGAGTGATTTCAGCCGATGACTTCTTTGTCGGAAGTGATGGTGTATATAGGCACGACCACACCAAGATCCGCATTGCTCATGTTGATGCGCGGCAACGAATCGAATCGGCTGTAAAAAGCGGATGTGACTATATCGTCGTAGATAACACCCATATCACTCATCGCGATATGGAAGAGTATTTTCGCCTTGCCGCAAGTCTCAATGCTCTCGTTGAATTGATTGAACCGACGACACCCTGGGCGAAAGATCCTGATGAATGTGTGAAGCGGACAGTACATAACGTCCCTCTCGACATCATCAAAGGGATGCTAAACCGATATCAAAGTATGGAAACTGATGAAGCGCAAATGATTGTCGCTGGAATGCGCACTGCATAATTGCTCGGCAAGGGAGAGATGACATTAGGTTCTGCCGTCGGAATAGGGTCAATCAAGTGCAGTGCGCTGTTTGATATTCCGGCTATGCTGCCGATAGACCAGATAGAAAGCCTCTACCTTGACCTTGCGCCACTATGAACTGGACCTGTGCGTCACCGATATCAACCGGACGCTCAAGCTATCGCTGGTCGAGCGAAAAGCATGGTTTTCAGCAATGGTGCATGAGAAGACGGCGAAAAAACACGCATCCGACTACCACCTCGTCATGAAGCACCTGGGCGAATGCTGCCGGGCTCCGACCTATGTTGGCCTGCACGGGAAGCACCCGGACAAGATCGAGTTGATTCTTGACGTATCTATGCCTGACGAAACCGTTCATGTGCTGGTCGCCGTCGTCATCCAGCTTGGTCGGAATGGGAAATACAACATCGCGTCGGCTTACTGTATCAACGATGATGAGGTCAGCCAACGCGTCGCCCGCAACTCGGTTCACAAGATCAGATAGGCCGAAAAAGCAGAAGGCCCGGATCGCCAGAGCGCCGAGCCTTCGGAGCGTCCAACCGAGATGCAATCCTCGATCTCTTGGGAGCCTTGCGGCTCTTAATTGCCTTCCGTTTCCGGCTGGCGCGTGGGGCAGCTGTTCCCACCTGTATGGACGTCTGAAGCTAGAATTGCTCTCTGCGCCTTCGGGAGTCAATGCCAATTCGCTATATTCAGACCTACCGTAATGGCAATAGGCCATCGGAAACCCCAATAGCGCAATAGAGATGTCCCTTGGAATTCCAAAAGGCCTATGCCTGTGCCCTCCTGCCCTTCCTGCGGTCGGTGGTGTCGGCGATCGGAGATCTGCGGCTTTCCACACATGGCGAAAGGTCGTTCAGGGCTTCGACGAGCAAGAGTTGAGCCGTCTTCGATTCAACCACGGCCATACCCTTGCTGCCAGGATCAGATCACCATGGAACCTTTCTCGACATCGGCGATTACCGGAGGTAGCGAGTTGCGATTTTGGCAACTCGGCCGGCATTAGCGATGCTCCACACCTGCAAGCACTACCAGTCGACGGGACTATAAACCAGACACTGTTGCCATTTTAGCAACCAGCCAGGGGGTACAAGGTGGTGTCGTTCCATATTCGAGGCAGATAAACATGATTTTAGACACCAGCTTGACGACGGTTCTGCTTGATTTGCAATCCGGCAAAACCTCGGGCATGGCGATCATGAACCAGGATCGGAAAATCCACGAATTCCGAACGTTCGCCAGAACGGTCGCGTCTGGTTGCCATGACAATGGCATCACAAACATCGGTATCTCGATGCGCTGAAGGCCCCCACTCCACCGAAAGGTCGTAGCCGATCGTCAGCGAAGCGGATTTCAGTGATTGGATATAATGCTCGACCATCTCACGGGATTGACCCGTAAGTCGCACCACAATTTTAGATTCGAGTTCCATTTTCTCCTCCTAAAAATACTATCGAATTACGTTGATAAACGTTATTCGGATGATACCCCTTGGAGGAAATTTGGCAACGGAATTTCCTTATACAATAAGGAAGAAGCACGTCATTGCGGCATTGGCTACGCCTTAGCCGTAGGTATGTCATCCCAGCTGGTGGTCCAGCTCGGTGACCGATTCCCGCATTGCATCCGCCACGGCGCGTCTTCGGCGGCCAGGCCGAACCCGACGGCACCTTTTCCCATTCTGGCATTGACGGCATCCATAGCGACCATCAAGGCTGCAGGCCGTCCGTTATCCTCGATCGCCGGCGAGAACAGATCGCGCGGTATGTCCTCGGGACGAACCAGATCCAGCAGGATCACCCCGGCCTTCTTGTAGCCGTAGCCGTCGCGCCATGATGATTCCAGACCGCGAAGCGCCGAGGCGATGATCGCCGGCGTGCTCGATGTGGCCGGCGCCAGGCGTAACGTGGCGTTCAGGGCATATTGTGGCTGGTCCTTCCTAAATCGGTCTGTGTAAGCGAACACCTGAAGTGCCCCGGCTACCAAGCCCTGGCCCCGGATCTTCTCAGCCGCCCGGCTGGCGAATGAGGTCACCGCGTCGCGCACCTGATCAATATCAGTAACGGCCTGACCGAATGATCGCGAGCAGCAGGTGGTCTGCTTGTCCGATGGCGCGCTATCCAAGGTGTGGACGGAAATCCCGCGCAATTCCATGACCGTTCGCAGCCCGACCGCGCCCATGGTCTTTCTGATCCAGGCATCTGATGCTTGGGTAAGCTGGTATGCAGACTGAATACCGGCGAGCCCACAGTGAGAAGCGAATTGGCGGCCGATACCCCAGATATCGGCGACAGGTGTCTGCTTCAGCGCAGGTTCCAGCCACCGCGGATCAGTCGTCAGGTCCAAGGCGCCATCCGCCTTTTTGGACTTCTTTGCCAGCCGGTTGGCCAACTTGGCTAGGGTCTTGGTGGAGCCAACCCCCACTGAAACCGGTATGCCGGTCCAGCGGCGCACCGTGGCACGGACCTCATGGCACCAGGCCGTCAGATCGGGCACTTCCATGCCGTCGAGATCCAGGAAGGCTTCGTCGATGGAATAGACCTCGATACCGGGCGAGAAGGTGGCCAGCACCGACATGACCCGGGCTGACATGTCGCCGTAGAGTGCATAATTGCTCGACAGCATGATCAGGCCTTCACGCTCAACCAGATGCCTGAGCTTGAAGGCGGGCTCGCCCATAGGGACGCCAAGGGCCTTGGCCTCATTCGACCTGGCGACCGCGCAGCCGTCATTGTTGGACAAAATGACAACTGGCTTGCCATCAAGCGCCGGATTGAAGACCCGCTCGCATGAGACATAACAGTTATTGCAATCGACCAGGGCGTAGCGGGCCATGGCTGGCCACTACCGCTTGGCCAGGGCTGAGACACTGAAGGTGACCACGCCCCAGATTTGCACGCCTTCATCAGGATTGGCAGATGCCAGCTCCCAGCCGCACGCAGTCTTGCGCATCTGCTTGACCGTCAACCCGCCATCCAGGGTGGCCACCACCACGTCGCCATCATGCGGCTGTACCGACCGGTCCACCACCAGCAGGTCGCCGTTTTGGATGCCGGCGCCGGTCATGGAATCGCCATCGGCGCGGCAGAAAAAGGTCGCCGCCGGTCGCTTGACCATCAGCTGGTGCAGATCCAGCTGGCCTTCCAAGTGGTCGTCGGCCGGCGAGGGGAATCCAGCGGCCACCAGGGCCGAGTAGATCGGCGCCGTGGCATTCTTCAGGACACTTTGGCCCCGACTGGGACCGTCAGGTCCAGAGGGCACAAGGTGATCGCCCGGGCTGAATCCTCGCGCCGAGGCGCGGTGAGTGCCCGGCGGCAGGGGACAGGTGGAATCATGTGTGAACATGAGGAGAACATACCGCCAGGCGGCGCGGGGAATCAAGATCGCAAGCGCCGCTGAAGGAAATGATTGAGGTGGGCAAGAGCGGGAATAAAATTAATAAATACATTAAATATCTCGTTGCGCCGATAAACGGAATACGACATATTCTCCTTACGGCATCGAGAATATTCGCGACGGAGGGCCAGCAGATGAAGACCGGCAAACAGCACAAGCCACGAAGCCACAAATCAGGGTGTGACCCACCAGGGGAGCTTCTGCTGCGCCAGTCACACCAGTGACAAGCGGTCAGAGGGTTACCCACCACCATCACCAGGGCGCCTTTTGCTGCGCCAGTCACTTTGGTAAACCACACTGCGAGAGGAGTAGAATATGCGCCACATCACTCGTAACGCCATTCGCTGTCACTCCTGCGGCGGCATCGCCGAATCTCGTAGCCGCCACCATATGGCCCACTGCACCTGCGGCCTCGTGGCCGCCGATGGCGGCATGGAATATCTGCGGCGTGTTTGTGATGCCGAGTTCCAAGAATTGTCTACGTTCGTCTACGACACGTCTGCTTTCCAGGCTTTGGTCTGGTTGGGCGACGAACCGCGCCAATGCCTGCTTATCGAGGTCGACCGCGATAGCTATGAGACGCTGACCGCCGAGGCGCTGCACAGGCAAGATGGCGTCACCGGCGAGTACCTCTCTCGAGTCGAAGTTCAGACGAAAAACGGGCGCCTTCAGGCTGTGGCCAGAATGGATGTCACGCTCATCTGCTGGGCCGGCGAGAGCTCAATGCCCGACCTAAAATTCTTGAGCACGGATGCAATGCGCAAGGGGCTGATTGGCCGGGCCCGCGCAGCCGGATTTATGGACGGTGATGAGCTTGACGACATGCCGCTGGACGAGCTTTGGGCTCATGTCCGGCGCCTCGAAGCGCAGGAAAAATGATCATGATTCGCTGTCTCGTCATGTCGGATCTCCATAACGAACATGAACACCCGAACGGGCCGCGTCGCCCGACCGCCGAGTGGTTTGGGTTGCGCAATGCGCGCCGGGCGTGCCCTGGTCACCCTGACGTCGGTCCTTTTTTGGGTCACCTGCGTGGCGAAAATCTCGGCTTGGTCGTCCTGGCCGGTGATATCGACCTCGACCTCCACGGCATCACCTACGCTGATCAGGTGGCGCTGTTTTTGGGTGCGCCGGTGGTCTATGTGATGGGCAACCACTGCGCTTATAACGGCCGTGATCTGGACAAGCTGATCCCCGATCTTCGGGCGGCCGCCAAGGCCACCTGTGGCCGGGTGACCTTTCTGGAAAACGAACGGGCGACCTTCGAGTTCCGCGGCGAGAAGCTGCATGTGCTGGGCTGTACGTTATGGACCGATTACGCCTTGTTATCCAAATCAGACGATGACCGCGATGCCGCCATCGTACAGGGCATGCGCGATGCCGCCGGCGGTCTCAACGATCATCTGTGCATCTATCTGCGCGGCAATCGGTTCGCGCCTGCCATGGCACGCCAGCTGCACGACGTGAGCTTAGCCTGGCTGCGGCGCGAGATGACGTGGATCCGCGTCACCGAAGGCCCTGACGCCAAGGTCCTCATCGTGACCCATCACGCCCCGATTCCCGATGCCAATCCCCCGGAATATCGCGGTGGTAAGCTGTCGCCGGCTTTCGCCAGCGACCTGACGGCTGAGATTGAATTGTGGCAGCCCGATTATTGGCTGAACGGCCACACGCATTTTAATCACGATGTCCGTATTGGCCGGACGCGCTGTCTCAGTAGCCAGCGCGGCTACGTTTGCAGCGAGGCGGGCGCCGATACTTATGAGCCGCTGGTGGTGGATCTATAATGCGCGGCAAGAGCCTCAACCAAGACGAAGTTGACATTCTGCTCTTCGGGCGCGTTGAGCCTCGAATTCCTCTGACCGAGGAAGAAGTGGCCAGGGGCGCGGACGTTGTGGATGAGCTTTTGTCGGATATCAGGGTTATCGCCTTGTGACCTCGTGGTCCCGAAGCGGGACCCTCGGCCAGCAAGGTGTCCATGAGGATCAAGATTGGTGAAGCGAATGACTGACTATCTGATCTGTCCTTCATGCGGCTGGGTCTCCCTTCCGCCGTCGGCGACAACGCAAAAGCATACGTTCCCGGTCTGCGGTAAGCCGCTCTGTTCCGGCCACGGGGCGCCTTTGCGCTCGGCAACCGAGGAAGAAGTCGCTGCGCTACCTGATCTCGTGACGCTTTCACCGGCGCCATTAAATTCGACCGGGGCGGGGGGCACCACCAAGCTGCAAGGACCGTAGGGGTCCCGAGAGAAACTCGGCGAAGTCCGTTGTGGTGGGTCCAAAGCTTGCGCCATGACGGACACTTAATAATGAGGAGCTTATATGTCCACATCGAAGCCGGTTGCGCGCAAAACTCCAAGCCCTGAGAGGGTGGCGTATTTCAGAGCCATGGCAGAGCGCCATTATGCAGATGCCTGCGCCTTTGCCGAGGATATTGGCCTGGGTGGCGACCGCGAAGCAATTAGCGCCGCAGGGGCCTTCGTTGGCGCCGGCGTGGCAATGGTCAAAGAGGAAGATTGAAGCTGCATCTCGAGCTAGGAGGCGCGCACAGCCCGTAAAAATGACTCGCCCAAATTTCGCAATTCGAACAATATGTGGTATGTCCGTGAAACTCGATACCCGCCAGCTTGAGTTTGATGTCCTGTTCGACGCGCTGCCCGATGTGGTGCTGCGCGATCAAAGAGACGCGCTCGAGCGGCCACTGGTCTCGTTGTCGAAGAACATCAGGACCGAGCCTGTCGAATATCGCGCCGGTGAACTGGTGATCCGTATTCTTCCGCATCAGGATTTCGGCCAGCCGACTATCTGGGATTACGACATCATCATCTACCTGCTCGGTCAGGTGAACGAGCGATTCCGCCGGGAACGCGATGGCAAGCCGGCGCCGTCCAGCACCTTGGTAAAGGTCGGACCGAACCAATATGCCAACAAGCCTAACTGGAAATGGAACCGTCCCGGCATTGAAGCCCTGCCGACCGAGATCCTTCGAGGGATCCGGCGCGTCCATGACGGGAAAAAATCATCCGGCGTGCTGTTCTCGGATCTTCGTGCTGCGATTGCCCGCCTGCAAACCTGCGTCATCGAGACCAATCTGTGGCACGGACGCCAGCTGAAGAACTTCCGGCGCTTTACGCTGATCCATGAATTTGAAGAGCTTGAGCCCTCAGAAGCCGGCTCTGGCGGCATGCGCTTTCTTCTGCCGGAATGGATGATTGAATCGGTTCGCACCCGCAAGGGCATCCTGGCCATCTCGCCCGCCTATTTCGATCTCACCGGCGGCTTTGAGCGCTTCCTCTATCGCATTGCCCGCAAGGTTGCCGGGCGCCAGGAAAAGGGCTTTACCCTGAAGATGGCAACGTTGCATGAGCGCAGCGGCTCAGCCATGGACCGCAATGATTTCGCTAAGAGCATCCGCCGCGCAATCAAGGGCGGCAAGATCCCTGATTACACCTTCACTCTGGGCCGCAATCACGACGGCGAGGAACTGGTGAATATGGTCTGGAACCGTGGATTCAAGGCTGGCACCGACGCCCTGGACGATGATGGCGATGACGCGGGGAATGAAACTCCGTTCGGATTCGAAGATGAGATTGTCGATAATACCGCCGTGCACGAAGCCGTCGCTGAAGCTGCTGATTTGTTCGGGCGAATTGCCTCGAAGGATGGCTAAGAAATGACTGGAACAGCGTTCCTTGTGACAGCAAAGCTGCCGCAAGGAACGATACTCCGTTCGATAAACCACCATCTGAGCTTCAGAATCGGCCAACCGGCTGAAAACACTGCATTGTGGAATGTCGAGGTGCAAGCCATTGACTCACACGATTCTTTTCCGAGAGTCCGAACGGAGTATCGTTCCTTAGAGCAACCGACGCCGACCAGTAGGCCAATCTGTGGATAAGTCCACCAAACAACGGAGTATCATTCCTCAACGAACGGAAGATCATTCCTTGTGAACGTAGTATCACTACCCTGGCAAACGGAGTATCGCTCCTTTAACGCAAAGCGATAACTCACTGTTAGATAAAGCCGCCTTGTGGTTATCCACACCCGCCTAACTGATTCTATAAACTATATCTAACTGAATCTAAACCCAGCTTCAGCCAAGGAACGTTCCTACGTTCAATAAACGGGATCCACTGGCACTGCTCACCTTCGTCTTGCGGACAGATTAAAACCCCTGCGCAATAACAAACTACCTTCAAGCGCCTATTCCCCAACAAAACTCAATCTGACCGCCTGTTATCCCTCCTCACTCCTGCCAGAACATAAAATGGGTGCGCTTCGCAGCACCCCTGAATTGCTCTTCAATATGGAGCAAATGTCGCTTTTTGGGATTCTCTCGCACCGCTGGAGTTTGCCGAACAGTCCAGGGTTGAGTTAGGATCTACAGCTTTGTCATTCCTTGACACGAAATGAACAGCCGGATTTTCAACCTTCGCACCACCGTTGTCCGCCCGTATTGTCAATCATTTGCCGGTGGCAAGCCTGGCACTCGAGGCCGACGGACACCACTCCATTTGCGCGGCGCACCCTTCGGCGGCCCGGGTGAGAAGGTCTGGACGGCAGCGATCAGCTTGAGGCGATCAGCGGGCTCAACCTCGTAAAGCAATTGCAGGGCAGCGCGGCAGATCTGCGACAGCGTAACCTTCAGGCCAGCCTTCATGGCGAGATCTTCCATCTCGAGCAGGCGAAGGTTCTCGTCGGGGGGCATACTGATCGCAGCTTTCACCACCTTCTTGCCGCTCTGCTTCACGCTACCGTCGTCCAGGGCCATGGCCACTCCAATGAAATAAAAATATCAAAAGCTTTTAGCGATATAGCGGGGGGCACAATACGCAAATCGCATTATACTACTATACTACCAATATGGGCAGGGTTTCAAACGTGACAACGAAGCGGCTTTTGACGCCGCGTGATCCCCGTATTCTAAGCACCCACCTTCTTCCCGAGCCGGTACAACCGCGAACGCGTCCGCGCAAAGCCCAACCGCTCGTCGATCCAGATCACCGGACTCGTCCGACTCAGCCGATCTCCCGACAAATGCGGGTGCCCGGTGACGCGCTGCGCCGTCAGAAAAACAGATCCGTCGCGCTCGAATTCCCGCCATTGATCGACGGTGGCCACCACCTCGTCCTCAGGCGGCGGTACGAACTCCTTCGGCGCCCGGCGGCCAACAGAGCCAACGTTTTCCACAATGGCGTTGGCCACAAGGATCTCGCGCTCGGTGAGCCGTCCGGCCGCCAGATCGGCACGGAGACCATCAAGGAAGATCGCCGTGGCGATGATTGCGCCACCGGCCTGCTCACCGATTTCCACCAGCCCAGGCCCGGACGCGTCACGCGGCAAAGCCTGCCGCAGACATTGGCCCGCCGGCGACAGGTCAAACAGGTCGGCCGAAGCAGAAATGAGCGTCAGATTGGCCTTGGTAAAATGGCGCGGCTGGCTTTGGTCATACGGGATTTCAGGTAATTCCAAAGGACGCTCAGCCAAACCAAGGACGCTGCGGGCCATCACCACGGGCATGGCAAGCCGCCATCCGTATTGGCGCGCCATTGCCGCGGCGACGAGGTGCGGTGCAGGCATATCAGGGGTGCCGGCACCTCCATATTGGGCCAGCATCAAGGTGCCGAGGGGGTCGCGCCAGCCGAAGATATGCGGTGCAATACGGATAGCATCGCCCTTGCGCAGGATCTCTGCGAATTCACGTCTGGCGGCCGCGTCTTTGAGGTCGACAGCGCCCATTGCGATGGTATCGAGATACTGTTCGCGGTGAATGAGATTGGGCAGCAGGGCGGCGACGGTATAGCCGCCCGCATTGCGTCCATCTAACTTAACCATTTTCGCCCTCCCATTTCTCGCGGCGCCGGATCTCCCAGGCTTCGGCATCAATGAAGACCGGCACCCAGCCTGCATTTTCATCGCCTTCAATCCACCAGCCATCGACGAGGCTATGCAGCCGCCTCAGTTCTGCGGCCGTCTCTGCCAAGCCATGGGTTTCACCGCGCCAGCGCGATGATGAAGTGTCGATTTCGCCAAACATGAGTTCCCAGGCGACGATCTCGGTATTCCACATCCAGGACGAATATTCCTGAGCACAGGCAACGTCGGACATGGCCTCGCGCAGGGCGATGGCCGGATGGCGCGGCAGGTAATCCTCAGTCCACCAGCTGTCGAGCCAGGCCCAAGCGTCGCGCAGTTGGGGGTTCGGCAGAACAAGAGAGAGTCCGCTGTCTCGAAAGTCCCGTCCTTCCATCCAGATTGCCCAATGCGAAGCCGATTGCGGCTCGGCGGAATGGCAGTGGTTTTTTCGCAGTTGGATGGGGCCGTACTTCCAAGGCACCGGGCTGCTTTCGATGTGGCAGGCCGTCGCCTCGACCAAGGCAGCAAGCCAGGACCCCAAGATGATGTCATCAGACGTGCCGGCTGCAGGGATTTTCACCATATTCTCACCTTCGAAATCCGACGAAGTTCGGCCAAGGCCTCACGGTCGCCGGCCAGGATGCGGTCGACCAGCTTTTCGTCTTCGAAATCCGGCGCCCAAGCCCGCTCGGGCCAGGACGGAAGATCCTCGCGCAGCCGGTCGATCTCGGCTTGCGGAACCACCACCTCAGGCACTGTCGGGCACTCGGTCATCCCGCCGCCGATATAGGTAAAGGGCACGTTGTCGATCAGCAGAACGACCAGGCGGTCATTGGACTCGTAGCTGGAAAACTCGGCGCGCGAGAGCGTCCGCTCGATTCTGATGGTCCTGGATTGATCGAATAGCGGATCTTCAACGCCGAAGAAGTCGAGCGCTTTACGGTAATCGGCCGGGCTGAACCCGACTGCCGGATCAACCTGGACCATCAAGCCCTGCGGATGGCGCGCCATGGGGCTGTAAGGCCGTCCGTCGTCATCTAAATCACTCGGTTCATCGGACTCGCTCGAGCGCCAGACATCGCTGTCATCGATGACCACAAACTGCTCGATGACCTCACCGCGCTCTTCAGCGCTGTCGAGCCAAAGCGAGATATCGTGGATTTTCGGCGAGGTGAATTTCCAAGGGCAACAGGGCTTCTCATGCAGATATGCGGCCTCAACGCCCTGGGAGATCAGATGAGCCACAGTCTCCCTATCGCCGACCGACTTCCGCCAGGACGAATGCACCACGATCTTGGCGCCGCTCAACTGGGCCAGGCGGTTAAGCCAGGCCACGGCCACCGGATCGAAGGTCGCCGGCTGAGATTCGAGCAGGGTCAAACCGACGCCATCGGTGGCCCTGAAAGCCTCGAGACGCGCGATATTGGCAGGCAACGCATGGGCGCGGCCGGTCAAAATTACGTCATCTATATCCAAAAACGCGATCTTGGTCACGTCAGCACCTCCACTCGCCCATCGTTAAACAGCGCCACTGCGCTCAGTTTTCCACCCGGATAGCCGGCACCGGTGTCCACGCAGATCCGGTGCGGGTGGACGTCCACCTGCTTGCTGCGCGAGACGAAATGACCATGGACGACGCAGGCGCCGAGGCGCTCTCGCAGATTGGGCGCCAGGGCGTCATGATCGTGCTGGAACATGTCGATGTCGCCGTAGATCATCGGCATAGCCGTTTGCTGGTCCAGAGCCCTATTGGGATTAACGCCAGCATGGCTGAAAAACCACGGACCGTAGCGGTGACTAACGGAAGCCTTCAGGGCCGCCAGAAAGGCCTTATGCGCCGGCGGGATGGCCTGGCGGAAATGCTTAATGGACAGCTTGAAATTCCGCGCCGGGAAATGGCCGAAGCTATCCATGCATTTCTGGCCGCCGTGCTCGCTGACCCAGTCCCAGCTCGGCAAGCCGCCTTCGCAAACGCCGACCAGCACCAGGTCGTGATTGCCAAGCAGGAAGACCGGTTCGAACTGATCCATCTTGGGCCCGGTCAAAATATCAAGCACGCCCTTGCTGTCGGGACCGCGGTCGATGTAATCGCCCAGGCACACCACCTTCGGGCGGTCAATGCCGGCGCCGGCGGCGTGCAGGTGAATTTGCCGCAGCAAGGCGTCCAGCTGCTCAGCGCAGCCGTGGACGTCTCCGATGGCGTAAATCCTGTCCATGTTAGATTCCGCTTAGCTTTTGAGGGTCGAGAAATTCGCCGACGGTAAGATCGACAACGCCTTCGTCGGTAATGCGGACAATCTTTTCGGGCAGACCGAGCAATACGGCTTCCTGACCGTCATAATCAAAGATCGTCCACCCAAGGCCGTCAGGCACCTCGACCGCCAACAGGCCACAGCCGGGATTAGCCTCGACCATGCTGATCAGCCACGGATTACTGCGCGGCAGGGCAGCCACTTCGTCCTTCGGACGCCCGAAAATTGTCTTGCTGAGGCCATGCAGTTTTCCGACAGGGAATCCGCCCCATCCGCGCGAGATTACGACTTTCATTTCAGCACCTCATCTTCCGGCAGACCTTTGAGCCACCGCCATGTCTTCGCCAGTTCATCAAGCTGACCCTTGCAATTTGACTTCGGTAATTCGCCGGCGATCTTTTGTTCACGCGGCCTGGAATGCCAGGTGTCTAAAACCGCTTGGTGGTCGATATATCGCTGTTCCTCATCGGCAACATGGGCCAGCCGAGCGTCCAGCTCATCGATGGAGCGGCCGTAGAGCTGGGCCAGATCCAGGAAAGCCTCGCGCGCCTGGATGATCTTGAACGGCAAGCCTTCTGTGCCGCCCAGGTGCTCCAGGACACCTTCGGGATCCAGCGCAATAACCAGGCTTTCAGCCGTGATCATCGCCGAAAGAACAATGCGATCGGTCCCAAGGTAATTCCCCTCGCCACCTCTAAGGAGCTCAACAAATTCCAGCATGGGCTGACCGCGAAAATCACGCCGAATGGCCAGGGCGTAAGCGGAAACCGGGTCGTCTTCACCGGGGATTTCGCTGAGAGACGGACTGCCTGCCGAGGGGCGATAGGATTTGTAAGCACAGTCGTGCACATTGCACATGACCGAATGCCAGCCGTTATTCCGCATCCGGCCGCGGCAGCCGCAATGGATGCATGTCACAAAAGACCGGGCCTCAGCCCTGGTCCTCGCATCGGCGACGAACTGCTTAAATCTATCGCTCACGGTGTAGTAAATCCGCAGCGTGCCGAACTTTTCCTTGATCTGGGCTACCGCAAACTCATTGCAGGGAATGTGAGCCACAGCATGGCAAAATTCCTCAAGAATGCCGACCCAACCGGATTCGATCTCCAGGCCGCGCCAGCCACGGCGACGCATCTCATCGCGCAGCGCCTGCATCCGTTCAGCTCTGTTGGGTTCCTGGGGCATTTTTAGCGATCCTTTAGGGCCTGAAAGGCTTTGATGTTCTTCATCACCACCTTGCGGGAAAGCAGGCGTTCCACTTCCGCGATGACGACCTCCAGGCCCGACGGCGTATCGATCAGATCCACGGGGCACTGGTTGCCAAGCTTGGCGGAAGGCGTGGCCATCCAGGTTCTGACCGCTTGCTGGTCCAGCTCGTAGATGTTCGCAAGCATGGCGCTCAGATAGCCCAGTCGCTTGATATCCACATTCGGCGGCACTAGACCGAGCATTGCTTCAACTTCCGCACGCATTTTGATTTCCTTGGATCTGTCGGCCACATTTCGGGCGGCATGAAGGTGATTGTCAGACGTTGAGAGGAAGCCAAAGTGTGGCAATGCCAGCGCATCGAGCAGCTCTCTATCCAGACACTCAATCGAAATAGCCTTCCTTTCCTGACCGCGCCGGCGCTTCAGGAAAAGCGCGCGATATCTCGCGTTCGGCCAATGCCGCGACAAGAGCCGCCACATGGGATTGGATTGCCGCACCTCAGTATTCCTCAGCGAACAAAACGGTGGTCGAGGAGCGGTCGGCTTCGGTGATGATGTAGATCTTCTGGCCATTCACCATGTAGGCCGAGAACAGGCGGCCGCCGTCGATCAGCGCGCGCTGATTGGCCTGCTTATCTTCATCATCGAGGTCGCCCCAGTCGCCCTTAACGTGGCGCCCGATCAGCGGCAGCACTTCGATGCCGCTATCGACAATGGTGCGCGTGGCAACCAGGCGGCCGATGGGAAACCAGACATTCGACATATCCAAAAACTCCAAATTCCATAAGGAAATAATGCCGATTATCGTCGTTTAACGCAATAGGGAATTTAATGTTTTTATTAATTTAATTCATCAGGCGCGGCCGAGGCATGGCCGAATTAAGGGCGCCTTCGATAGCGGCGCGCAGGCGGCGGATCGGCCAGCCTTTGGCAAAGGCGCGGCGCAGATGCTCGATGGATTCAGGCTCGAGATCAGGCAGATCGCCCGGCTCAATTTCGAGTTCATTGGCGATGTCGCGCAGGATGCCGTGAAAAACCGAATCAAAGGCATCGGCGGTGGGAGAACCGATTTCAACCACACGCAGGCGGCTCAACAACGGGCCTTTGAGCGGCGTCAGATCATTGGCCGTGGCAATCCAGTTCACTGCCGAGAGATCCACAGGGACCTGAAGGCATTCATCCGTCCACGCCTTGGCCGTTGCGGGCTCCAGCATGGAAAGCAGGGTCTGGTGAACAGAGCCATTGCGAGTGCCCTCGGCCGCCTTGTCGAGCTCATCCAACATGATCAGCGGATTTGCCGATTTGGTTGATCTCATCGCATGCAAAACGAAGGTCGGATTCGCCGAGCCCCAACCCTTCGCCGTGCCCTGCAAAGAGCGGTTGTCGGAAGAGCCTCCGACATTGACCGTCGAAAAGCCGAGCTGAGCCAGTTCGGCAAAGCGGCGCGTGAAACTGGTTTTACCGGTTCCCGCAGGGCCGATAAACAAAGTCGGGCGAATCTTGATCCATTGGCGACCTGCGGAACGGCGTAGCTCGATGTCACCCAGCAGGGCGTCGATGGCATCGCCGCACCACGGGAATTCGCCAAGCAGCACAGCGCGGATCAGAGCCGGATCGGCGTCGGAACCACGCAGATGTACGCTGCATAAGAAATTCCAAGCCTTGCCAGTATCGCCGGCCAATTCATTCGCCATCACGGCGATATTGGGAGACGGCGCCACGGCCTTTTTGGCTTGTTCAGGCGCGGCAGGAACGGCTTTCAATGGCGTCCCGTGTTCAGGGCCGTTGGCACCGACACTGGTCTGCCATTCTTCGGCGAACCTAAAAACACCTGCGGTATGCTCGCGGGCGTCTAATTTATAAAGCGGAGTGACGGACGAAGAGGCAAACCACCCCAACATTACCCGGATCGCCTTCAATCGCGGCCATTTGCGCTTTTCCTGAGCGATATATTCGCCAAGGTGGCCAAGCAGCATGGCGATAGCTTCGGGGTGATGTGTGGTGGCGGCAAAGGCCAGCCAGGTGAGCGCCAAATCGCTATTGCCGCCGATGGCCATGGCCACCTTGATGCATTTATGAGCACCTGCATTGCCCTCCTCGAGGGCAGCTTCGAGGACCAAGGCCTTACGCGCGTCGTCGTTAAACCTGGTCGAGCTGATCAGCATGTTGATCATCTGGCGTTTGACGCTGTAGGAGGTCATCTCAGCGCGCGACATGGTGCGCCAGGCCTCAAAGGTCGGCTGCATGCCATCACGACGGAACGAAGGCCGCCAGTTAGTCCTGGTGTCCATAAGGCCCCTGAATTCGTTGATGACGGAAGGCATTTGGAAGCTCCTGCTTAGATGGTAGAACGATCCTACCATAATAAGGCACGAAGAGAAACTAAATTGTTATCAAATACCGTGTTTTGCAAATTGCGGAAAACGGCTTTGGGCGTGGGTGAAACTCACGTTTTGGACCGATTTTGTGAATTTCAACCACATCCAGGCCGGCTGGCATGGTGTATTACCCGTCAAGGGTGTATTGCGTACAATCATTAATCTATGTGTCGATATTCCGCATTGATGTTGAACACCGAAATAGGGATGGATGTGGTTCAAATTGACGAACTTGACGGCCATATTTTTAAAAAATGGCGGAAATCAGAGCTGCGTGTGGGTGAAACCTACGAAAACAGGGGTTAAACGTGAGTTTCAACCACATGCAGATTTCCAGTTCAGTTATGGTCGCAATGGGGCTCCTTCAGATCCTCGAAGGCCTGTTGCACCTTGGTGGTGGTAACCAGTTTAAGTCAGCTGCATTCCAGCTTGGCGGCAACGACAGACACGACAAATTTGCGCCCCTGCTTGCCGCTGGATGTCAGGAAGCCCTTTCCGATCAACCGCGGAATGCCGTTGCTCAACTGGACGCCGATGCCGGCCGGCACGGCTTCCCCTGCTCGTTCAAGCTTTCGCTGGATGCGCGCAGCGATTTCCTGGCTGTCGATGACGATGTCATCCATGGAACCGACAATAATTCCTTGCGCCAGAATCGCAGCGAGGATGCGCGATTCCCATACGGTCAAGCCGTGGGTCATCATTAAGTCCAGAAATTCAGGTCTGATCGTAATATCCATACCAATATATTAATGTTTTCGATAAAAATCGCAACGCGCTTACCGTTCTGATTTCAGTGACCCAAGCTAATAACATTTCCGCCGTCGAGAAAGCGCCGCCGGTATACGGCTCCTTTGTGGCTTAATGGGATTCAGGGTCTCGTGGGCGTTCGAATTCCTCCAGCTCCTCGTCCAGCGCAGCGAAGTCCGCTTCGCTTGGGGCGCGACAATTACGGTGGCCGGTCAGCGACAATTAGGATGGCCGGTATGAGACACCGTCGAGTAGCACCTATACCGCTATCACAAGCAAGCATTGCTCAGCAATAAGGAAGTGCAGCGACAATTACGGTAATTGTCGCTGCGGTCGCGATCTGGCGGGAATGGTAATTGTCGCTACGCCGTCGAAACGACAATTACCCCAGTGAGGGTGATGAGACGTTTTTAATTGTCGCTGGCGCTGTCCTTGCCTTTGACGCGAGCGACGGCTACCCTCTTCCTGTAGCTCTCGCCGTTCATTTCGATGATGGTAGCGTGGTGGACAAGACGGTCGATCGAGGCCACGGTCATCGCCGGATCGGGGAATACGTCGCCCCAAGCCGAGAAGGGCTGGTTGGCCGTGATGGCGATGCTGTGTCGCTCATAGCGGTGACTGATGAGTTCGAACAGCACACTGGTTTCGGCCTGATCCTTGCGCACATAGGACAGGTCATCGAGGATGATCAGGTCGTATTTGTCCAGTTTATCCAAGGTGGCAGCAAGAGCGAGGTCGCGACGGGCGGATTGGAGCCGCTGGACCATGTCGGTCGTGCGGGTGAAGAGTACCCGCCGTCCCGCATCGATCAAGGCGTCACCGATGGCGGCCACCGCATGAGATTTGCCGGTGCCGCTTTCGCCGAAGATCAGTAGGTTGTCTCCGGTCTCGATCCAGCCGTCGCCGGTTCCCAGTGCCAGCAGATGATTTTTGCGGACACCCGTAGCGACATTGAAGTCGAAGGTGGCGAAGGTCTTCCCGGCAGGCAGACCGGATTGATCGCGGTGCCGTTGGATGCGTCGGGATGTACGGTCAGCAACCTCGATCTCCAGCAGCGTTGCCAGCAACCTGGCGGCGGGCCAGTCATCTCGATCGGCAATTTCGGCGATACGCTTCCAATTCCGCGCGATGCTGGGCAGGCGCAGCGCCGTCAGCAAGGTGGGGAGCACCGCGGTGTCGGCGGTCATGGCAGCAACTCCCCGCCCTCGACAGACGAAGCGCCAGTGCCCATCAAAGGCAGCAGGTCATTATAGCCCTTGATGTTGGGCGGCGGGATGGTGATGTCGGTTACCCTTGGATCCTTCGGAGTAAATTCGGCCATAAGGGCAACTGGGTCAGGCATCTTTCCCGCGTCGAAGATCGCATCAAGGCGCTGGCCCAGAGCCTCCTCCACGGACGAGTCTTTGCTGGCGATATCGAGCAGGGTAACCATGATCCGGCATGCAAGCCGCGTCGGCATCCCGGCATTCAATACGCTCCATGCGCGAGAATAGGCTGCGCTGGGAAACAGGGAGTCCCGATAGAGCAGATTGCGCAGTGCCTGTGGTTTTCGTCGCAGCGTCCCGATGACATGGTGGTAGTCGATATTCCGTCCGCGTTCGGAGCGGTTGACCCGGACACGTTCCATGGTGGCCACGGAAGTGGCTCCATAGAAGCAAACAAGGCGGTCATCGTATAGATGCACCTCAAGCTTGTGCCCAATCAGCCGGGAGGGCACCGAGTACAGCACCCGATCAACGCTGATGGTGCTGTTGCGCGTGACGGGCACCGTCACCTTGGTGAAGTCGGTCGTCCGCCGCTTTGGTAACGGTCTGAGTTTCTCCCGCTCTTCGGCCACCAAGGCTTTACGTCTGGCGTTATGGCGGTCGCAGATGCCATCGACGAAGCGCCGGTAGTCATCGAGAGACTCGAAATCGAGACTGCCTCGGCGCAGGAGAGCTTGGGCGAGACGCCGCTTGATGTGAAGGTTCGAGGATTCGATCGAGCCGTTCTCGTTTGCCACGCCGGGATTGTTGCGCGTGGCCGTCATGCCGTAATGGTCGCACAGATCCTTGTAACGGCTGGTGAAGTCGAGTTGGGCATCGCGAGCGAGGTTCTTGTAGGCCGCCGACAGCGAGTCGGTGCGGTGCTCCACCGTGGTGCCGCCCAGCTTCCACAACGCGTCCTGCATTCCTTCGGCGACGGCTGAAAAGCTCTCGCCGCCAAGGATCACATGGGCGTGCTCCCATCCGCTGTAGACCAGACGGAAATGGTAAAGGCGATGGGGGAACGGCTCGCCGCCGATGGTGACGCCGAGGGCATCGGCCACGGTGAAGTCGGACTGAGCCTGTTGCCCCGGCTCATGACGCTGGGGGAAGAAGACCTCCTTGTCCGCGCCATTGAGGGCTTGCCAATCGGCCACCCGACGCTCCAGCGTCCGGCGCACCGTATCGGGAACCGCATCTGGGCTGAATTCCTCCTGCAAGGTCTCGAAGATGGTGACGGCCATGATGCCCGGCATGGTCTTGAGCATTTCCAACGCCCGTGGCCAAACCTCGGTCAATGGATCGGTACGGGTCCGCCATGCCCGCTCTGGATTTTTCTGGGATGGAAGGCGGAGGTCATGGTCGAGCCGCCGCGCGGTACGCTCGCTGAAGCCAGACTTGGCCGCCGCGATCGCCTGAGTGTGATTCGGTCGTTGAGACATGTAGCGCACTACCTGCTGATCGGTAACGTGAAGGCCAGGCATCAAGACCGCACCGCAAGTTGATTCGGATGCGACCTTGGATACCACCCTCGACGCCGTCAGGCTGGAACGGCCCCATGGGGCCGTTTGTCATGCCGCCGCCCGCTGGGGCCGGTCTCCAGTCGGGGCTCCGCCCCTCCTTACGTCCGGCCCCAGCGGGCAATCATACCGGCCATCATAGTTGTCGCTCAACCGGCCAAGATAATTGTCGGCGGCGAGCTTCGCTATCCGGCAGCAGAATAATCTTTTCCTCAGCTGGCAGAGAGGCCTGCCGTTCGACAGGAAGAGACGCGGTATCAATGATGATCTCTACCAGAGAGTCGAAATCATCATACAGCGCGTCGATATCCGTTTCGTTGACCGGCAACATGCCGCCCTCTTCCAGCATGGGCTCCCCTGCCCCGCCCCTCGCCGGCGGCATCCCTGCAATTCCACGCTCCACCACCTTGGGAAACAAGGTCGCCCATTCCTGCTGCTCGACTTCCGTCAAATGGGCAAGCAGCCACATCAGCGCCCGTTCAACTTCATCCCTGTAAGCTTGCCTGGATTCAATCGTGCGCTGGCTCGATGTCCGCGGAGCATCGTCGCGCGGCGGTCGTCCTCTTTGGCCCATCTCTGATGAGATCTGCTCGGCAATCTGCGCAATACGCGCACGCTGTTGGTCGGATTCGATCGCCGCCAGGTAATTCTTAATCAGCCTGGCTCGGGCCGGCGGCTTTCTGCCCTGCAGCAGCGCAATCAGAGCGTCGCGGTGTTCGGCTTCCGTGTTGATCGAGGCGACTGGCGGGATGAGGCGGTGTTTGCCCATGGAAAGTTTGCCGATTTGCGAATTCAGGGATTTACCGCATACACGATTTCCGCCCTTGGAGTCCCGATTCATATCGGTATTTGAAAATAATTTTTGGGCACTTCATACGACACGCCGCACGTGGAATTTTCCCAATATTACTTGGGTTTCTAGAATTCATAAATCGTATCTGATAGACAGAAAATACGATTAACATACTGATATCGTTCACTGTTTCGAAATTTTGTTGTTGCAAACCGGATTTCTCCTGGGTTATGGTTTTGACATGAGTAAAACAAAACCGTTCCACAGGTAGGAACTGATGGTCGGCTTTAGAAGGGGACAGAAAGTGAAGACAATTGTTACCGCATATGAACTCATCGATATCGTCAAGACGTTTGGCGTGAGTCTTACACGTGCGACTGTCGCCAATTGGTGCGACGCTTTCGATATCGGAAAAAAGAGCGGCCACGTTTGGCTGATCGACGTCGATAAGATGCAGGCTCTCCTGGATTCCGATCTCTCGGATGTGTCCTGGGGCAAGCTGCACGCCGTGCAAAATGCCATGAAAGCCATTCGCGCCAATGGCGGCACCGCCTCGCTCGTTTAGAACGCATCCGCCTTCACGCATTTAAAGACAATAATTTTCACCCAAAAATATATGGGCCAGGAGTCTGTAAAATGACCGAATCATCACGCGACCCATCAATTGATGCGGCAATCGAGAGCCTCAAGCAGAGCCTCAATATCGTTGAGATCATTTCAAGCCGCGGCATTCAGCTGAAGCGCCAGGGCGCTGAGCATGTCGGGCTGTGCCCCTTCCATGAAGACACTAAGGCTTCCTTGTCGGTCAATCCTCAGAAGGGCGTGTATTACTGCCGCGCCTGTGGCGCTGCTGGCACCGCGATCCGCTTCTTGCAGGAATATGAGGCCCGTTCCTTCGCCGATGTGGTCTACGAGCTTTCAAACGGCGGTATCGATCTTCGCCGCCGCAGTGGTTCACTGGTTGCGGCCACTTATGAGCGGACCGCAATGCGGACGACGTCATCGTCAAAGCCTACAACGCCGGAACCCAAGGCGATCCTGCCCGTGCCGGCATCAGCTGAAGATATCGTCGCCACGGCGAGCGGATTCAGCGACTTGGGGGCCAAGACGCCGAAGTCGGTGAAGATCCTCAATCCAAACAATGAGGATTGCCCGGTCTTCGATCAGAACATCACCATGCAGCACACCTATTGTGACGCCAATGGCGAGCTGCTGGGCTATGTGCTGCGCAATGATTGGGTCGATGCCGAAGGCGTGAAGCGCAAGTCGACCAAGCAGGTGGTCTGGGCTGAAGAGGTCCACATGCCCGACGGGTCGATCCGGTCTGGCTGGACAAGCATGGCTTTTCCGCCGCCGCGCCAGCCCTATGGTCGTGAACTTGTTAATCCGAATCCAAACGCGCTCTGCGCCTGGTTCGAGGGTGAGAAGGCGGTCGATTACGCCAATGAGCGGCTGGGCCAGGCAGCATACGTCGGAATGGGCTGGGTTGGCGGCGCCGGCGCCGTGGACAAGCTTGCTCTCGATCCCGAGGTTGCTGGGCGTGACCATATTCTTTGCCCTGATAACGATCCGGCCGGTCATGTCTGCATGCAGAAGCTGGAGCGCCAGCTGCGCGACGCGGGCTGCACCGGTGATATCTATGTCGCCCTGGCGCCCGAAGGCGCAGCAAAGGGCTGGGATGCGGCTGATTCTTGCTGGAATGCCGAGCAGCTGACCAGATGGCTCGGGGCTGCAATCCCATATACAGAATGGAAGTCTGACATGGCCGAGGTCGAAACTGTCGAGATGGAGCGTGTCGCTGATGCCATTCAGCCATCACTGACCACCCCAGCGGCGGCGCCGAATCTGGCCGATGTACCCCATGATGGCATCACGATCTACGACCGGATCTGCAACCAGGGCCCGGCCGTGTTGGAAGAGCCAGCAACCCTGCAGATCCTGGGTCGCATGCGGAAGTCAAATAAGAGCGGCTATGGCGCCTTCCGGGTCGCCATGCGGGCTATCGGCATGGATGTCTCCAGCATGGAAGAGCGGATCAACCTGGCCCTGGCTGGCTTGACCAAGGACGGCATGCTGATCCACGGCCTGGCCAAGAACGATCCGGCATCGCTTCAGGATGGTCCGGTCGTGCAGATGCTGGTTCGCATGAAGGCCTGCGAGCGCACCGCCTATGTGCAGCTCAAGAAGGAGCTGTCCAAGATCGGCGTTCCGAGCGACGAAATGGATAAGGCTGTTACTCTGGCTGCCCGTGAGAACGACGGCGGCATGTCCGACCGCGTGAACGGCCTGCTCCATGATTTTAAGATCACCATTCAACGCATGGGGTATCACCGCGGCGTCTATTTCTATCTTTCCTCGGAAACTCGCGAAATCGTCTCTATGTCGGCTGAAAAACATCGCGATCGTAACCTGCTGCAATTGGCCCCCGCTGGCTTCTGGGAGTTGGCCTTCGGCACTGAGAAGGGCGGCATCAATTGGATCGATGCCGCCAGCTGGCTGATGCGCGACTGCCATCAGAAGGGTCTTTTTGAAAATGAACGTATCCGTGGACGCGGCGTCTGGTTTGATAACGGCCGCACTGTAATGCATCTTGGAGACCGCCTTATCATCGATGGAGAAACCTGTAAGATTGAGGATTATTGCGGGTCATACCATTATGAGATAAATAATACTTTGCCTGCGCCACTGATGGATGATCCGCTGACAGACGAAGAGGGTCGTGAAATCGCCGATATTATTTACTCTGGCCTGCGCTGGGAGAATCAAGGCCATGGCTATTTGCTTATTGGCTGGATCGTTTCGGCCATGGTCGGTGGCGCAATGCCATGGCGGCCTCATGTCTGGCTTAGCGGGCCTTCCGGTTCTGGCAAGACATGGACACAGACCATGATCATTAGCCCGCTGCTTGGAAGTCTAACGCTTGCCTTTAAGGGTGCAACTGAAGCAGCTATCCGCGGTAAGCTACAATCTGATTCCCTTGCTGTTCTTTTTGATGAGGCAGAAAGCCAAACTGAGAGAACAAAAAAGCAAATGGAGGCTGTGCTTGGTCTGGCTCGCACTTCTAGCAGCGGCACAACGAACAGCGGACCGATCGACGATCCAAGCAATGAAAAGAAGGATAATGATTTCTGTGTCGGAAGAGGAACTCAAGGTGGTGGGAGTGTTTCTTACCAAATCCGCTCATCATTTCTATTTTCTTCCATCAGTCCGGCACTCGAGCAGGAAGCCGATATCAATCGCTTCATGCAACTCCCATTTCGCAAGCCTCTAAAATTTATCCAGAATTCAGAGAGCAACCGAATTAAGTACGAAGAAGAATCGGCAAATTTTGAACGCACAAAGAAGCGCGTAGAAGCTGCAGTAAAAAACGGCGTAACATCACGACGCCTGCTGGCTCGGATCCTGCAAAATTTACCGACGATTTTAGAAAATGTTGAAAATTTCCGTGCGGCTGCATCTGACGTACTGATGGACAGCCGCAATGGAGATACCGTTGGCGTTTTGCTGGCTTGCTATCATGCAATTATCACCAAAGCAATGATTAGCAAGGATGAAGCAAAAACATTTATGCTAGAAAACAAGGATATATACGTCAAGCATATTGACGATACATCATCCTCATCCAATGAAAGTCGCTGCCTGAACATCATTAAGGCATATAAGCTTGACGTTTACGGTAAGCTTTCTGTTCTTGATTGTATCTTGGCTGCCCAAAAGCTGTCGAGCGGCAAGCTCTATGATGAACCCTATGAAGATCTTGAGAAAAAGTTGAGTGACGCTGAGCGCCAATTCCGGCAGGAGCGCCGCAAGCGTGAGCGAGTTATTGCTATCGAGGCGGTAAATGTTCTTGGCGATTTCGGAATGAAATACTCGCCAAGCGAAGATTATGGATATGACTATGATTTAAATAAGGTTATCAGCGGACCTGCCGTGCTGTTTAACAAGATGTCCGTCGATATCTGGAATAAGGCTCTCGCCGGAACCCAGTGGGACACAGAGCTAAAGTGGCGGATCGCCATCTGCACAATGCCTAACACCGTCGATTATATCATCGACCAAAAAACTGGTTCGGCAAAATTGGCGAAGAACAAAAGGCCGTGTGACATTAAGCGCCGTTATAGGGACCATGATCAGGCGGGTGCGATGCGCTCAATCGCAATGTCGTTCAGGACATTTGTCGGTGGGTTGACAGCAGAGGAAGAGATTGAGGAATCGCTCGCTGATGAACTCCCTGAACTTGAGGCTGCTTTCGCCGACGAAGCTGTCGCGTAAAGAAGGAGTGGCCGGATTTATCCGGCCTTTCCTTCTAGTCGTTGCTCCATATAAGCCATTTTGGCGGTGGTGGCGGAAACTCACCTGGCCCATAGAGTTTCGGTCGAAAGGTTCGCACAGGACCTCCAGGACGGCGGAAGTGAACGATCTGCGCTTCGACGTTATCTCTATCAAATTCTGGCTCTCTCTTGGCGCGAACACGAGCCAGCATTTTTGCGCATTCTGGATTTGTGTTTTCGATCCACGTCTTCAGCACAGCTCGATGGGTATCCCCGCCGCGAGATCCGCTGCAGAACATTCCGCTTCTGACCCGCTTTTCCAAAATAAATTCATCGTAGATCACCGGTGAGCCCGACTCTTTTACGGCCATATGCGCCGACTGCGATTTTCTGATTGGCATTATGAATATCTCCTTGTTTGGGTCATGCGACCTGATATTGGCCGTTCTATAACTACAACACGATTATGTATAACACATACCAATGGCTTTGTACGCTTGGTATTTTGTGTAGTTTTACGGCTATAGCACCGCAGACTGGTTATTCCATCGTTTTTTTATGGTGACTTTTCATGGTTGTGCCATCGACGTGCCACCGGTAGACAGTGCCCAGGCCGCTTATTCGTGATGCAGGCACATAAGAGAGATTCCACGATATTCATTGGGATATTCGTAACTGTACCAATAACAAGGATAGGACGCTACGTCCTAAAATTGGTAAAATCTTTCTAAAAGTGCTCCACAAGTCATGTGGCACACAAAATCCTTCTGGCACAGTCTGTGTCACGTTGTTTTTCTAAAATATATTTGGAAAATTTTGCATGGTGGCACAATGGCACACCTATTCACGACATAGCCATATTTTCATTATAGCGAAATCGATCAAGCTAACAATACGTTACGATACCGGAACATGCCGCTGGATATCTCTCGAAAATTCAAATCCTGCAGAAGCCGTATGTTTTTCTGTGCCACTGTGCCATTTCTTATATTTCTATCTCCATTTATGAGGAAAAATGTAAGTAAAATAAGGAGTTTTTTGTTGTGGCACACTACGCAAAATACGGTGGCACAGCTGTGCCATTGTGCCATTTGTGTGCCTTTCGATATTTAATGGCCAGAGCCGTTCCCCAGAACCCGGCATTTCCGCCGTCATCCCTTATGCCAAGGCTCATTGATTAGAATCCATGCGCCCAGTCGCGGAGCCCGATGGATATAATGGTCCAAGGCTGATCTGCCAGCTTGTTCCAGGCGTGGCAGCAATGGTCGACGATATCCTCGTAGGATTGGAATATCCGGTTGGACAGCCAGTTTTTCCGCATGAACTGCCAGATGTTTTCGACCGGGTTCTCGCCGCCGTGGGAACCCCCTGCGTGGGTCCCAATCAACGGGCCTTGGTATTAGCCCATAGTTTAACGGCCGACCAATGGGCCTCGCCGCCAAGCTTGGCGGCGCAGAACATGCCCATTCTGACCTTTTTCTCGACTGAATACGGGTCATAGACCCGTTGCTCCTCGACTACCGCCTTTCTGGCGGTCTTGGCATTTCTGGTGGACATTCTAACGCCTGGCTTAAATAACACCTGTAATATGTTTAACATATGCCAAAAAACTAGGCGTGCGAAACCTTACTGTGGAATTATGGGCGTCCATTTTAACTGAACCCCAACTCAAAATACTAGAGGCGCCCACCCGTTTTCACATGCCGTCGGTTCGAAAACAGCATGGCTCCGGTCCTCATGCCGTCAACCGGCGTAAATCGTATTCTCTGTCTTGGGACACAGGATGCGTGAGAATAATACTAATCATTCGGAAGTTAGTTGAAAATAGATGTTGCGAATATGGCACCGTACCATTATCATGAATCCATGAGTACCGGGAGATGGCTCCCAATTGCACAAAGTGAGGATTTCTGAAATGACCGCCCCATCAAACATCGAAGCCGCCGTCGACGCCCTTATCAATGCCAATTCCTATATGGTCGGCTGGGAGATGACCTACCTGTCGATCTCGCGCCGGAATGGCAATTTTTACTACAATGCCAATGTGATTGACGTCGAAGTCGATGGCGAGGAAGAGCGGATCCGTGAGATCGATGATCTGCATGAGGCGGGCAATGACGGCATCGTCATGATCGGTTATGCCGTCGGCGAGCCCTATAAGAGCTCACCTTACTCCTTCGATCCCGAGACCCTGGTTATTATGACCACTCAGGCCGAGAAGCTCGAGGCCGAGCAGGCCAAGCACTCCATGTCCATGTGAGCCACCACCAGGCGTAACCGTAGATACCCGTCGGGACGGTATGCGGTCGCAAGGGCGTCCTGTACGCCCGACGTGGTCTGAAGCCGATCAAATGAGAGGCGGCTTTGCGCATCTTAAGGTTTGCGAGATCGTCGGCGTTGATTTCAGCAAGAATCGCATCTTGTTCAAGATCTTCGAGTCCGAATGGGATCGCAAGAAGAGGCGTGGCAACAAGAGCACTTCTGTTTACCTGGGTATGGTCAGCAACAAGGGCATCGATTACCGCTATCTCGGCAACGGTCACCTGATGCATTCCATCGACTGCCATGTTGCCAAGGGTGGCAATCCCTTCTCTACGGTGAACCGGTGAACGATGAGAGGCGGGGCCGAAGCCCCTCCCATTCTCTCCATAATGTAGGGGGTATGTGAAATCGCACTGGTGGCGTAATCGCAGATCAAAAGACAAGCGACTTCGGGCCGCCTTATTCTTATTTCCACGCCGTAAATGGCAGTACGATCTTACCAAACACAGTGACACAGTGCCATTTTTGCTCAACAGCCAAAATTGGAGGTCGTTCGATGTATTTTTATTCAGATCAATCGATGGATTCCCATGAATTTAACCTGGCTCGTTCGTATCTCGGGATAACCCGTGAACAATTGGCTGCGCTCCTTGGAGCCTCATTGAATACGGTCATCGCATGGGGTCGAGCAGGCGGCGTGTCCGCCCGGCCGATCCCGGCCGACATCGCCGCGACCATAAGGATGATTACATGGGCAGGGCCGGCGCGGCTCAGACTGAACTCTGATGGCATCGTCGCTCTTGTCGATTACGACCTGACCGACCTCCAAGTTCGGCGCGCTTGGCTGCTCATCAAGCAGATCGCCAATCTCGATGATCTCGTGCCGCAGCTGACCAGCTCGGTGATACTGCGCTTTTCAGATCGGGCAGAATCATACTCTAAAGTTGTTGATCCGGCCCAGACGCAGCAGGCCGGCGCAAGCTCTCTAAGGGAGTTTGCTGAGATGGCGGCCAGGTTGGTGGTGTGCGGCGCGATCTGAAGCCAGCAGCAACATCCGTCAGACAGAACGGCGGCCAATTGGCCGCCGTTCCTCATTCCGCATACGGCGTAATTTGTATTCTCAGTCTTATGAACACGAAAACAAGAAAAAATACTGAGAACGACGGCGAATAGCAGAAAATAGATATTGCAAACGTGGCACCGTACCACTATATTGAATCGTGGAAACGGGGAAACCCCCACAGAAATGCAAAACAAGGAATCACATCATGCTTCACGCTTTCTTCGACCTCGATGATGAGCGGCTTTACATGGACGGCGGCTTTCGCTCGGCACCATTCGGCTTCTTGGGCGATCGGGCTTATCTGCGCGATGACGATCACGATCAGTATTTCAACGGAAATGGCGATGCGCCCAATCTTCCAGGTTGCGTTTTCGGAGGGAAGTCGTGGTCAGAAGTGCAGCCCCACGAGGTCGCTCGTTATATCGGGCTGCAGATCGTCAAGCCGAAGTTCCTGAAGGTTTACAAGACCCGTGCCGGGTGCCTGCGGGCTGTCGCTAAGGCGAGCGAGGAGGCTCAGAACGATACTCCATGGCTCTGATGAGCCCCACAGGTCGCATGGATGATCCCAGCGGCCACATCCATCCGTAAGGAACTCAAAAAATGTCGATCAATCTCAATTTAAAATTCCCCCTTTTGGGGCGCGAGCAGCAAATCTACGGTGCTGCGATTCAGCAGTACATGAACCCCCGCGGACGTGGCTACAAATCTGAAGTCAACTTGATGGTCTGGCCAGAGATCGAGCGCAGCCAAGGTGCGGTGCGCTTTGAAACGCCGGGTGGGCAGATCTGGATAACGAACAAGAAATTAAATGCGCTCTTTGGCGCTCGTTTTGGTGGTGAGCCCAATGCAGCCATCCTCCTCAAGGGCCTTGATCAAGCAGAGATCACCAGCGCAATCGATAATGTTATGAATAAGATCGCTGAAGCGATCGCCGATGATGAAGTGCCGATAACGAGGGTTGCCAGTGGATCGACCCCGAAGTCAGCTCGTTACAATGTCGATATCCAGGAAAGCATTCTAATTAATTCAAATCCTGAGATTTGTCGGCGCACAATTCGCGTCACTTTGCCTGTTTCACAAGTTAGGGCCGACGAAAACGGACAACTGTGGGCGCCAAAATGGCTGTTCAGCGACAGGCTCCAGCACGGCCAGAGGCTCAATGTTGCTGATTGGCCGGGTCTTCCGGAAGTGCGCAAGCAGATCGAAAGCGCGATCAGGTCAGTGGTCAATGAGGTGACTGCCAAAGTCGCCTGATTTCCAAATCTGAGGCCACATCACAAATCGACAGCTCGCCCACCGGAACACCAGTCTGAATTAAGGAGCAAACCAGTATCAGCGACGTCGATAATTTGCAGGAAATGGCTGGCCACGGTCTCGCCGTCGGGCCATGTCGAGGTCCAGGCTTTCAACTCGCCGCGCGAAACGCCCCATGACTGGCGACCTGAAATGGACGCTTTCACGCGAGTTGCCGCAAGATTATGGGCGGTCAAAGCCATCTAGAGAGTTCAATATGTCGCGAATCCTTCAAGACCCAGAGCTGGACAAGTTTATCCAAGGTGCGAGTGCTAAATTGCTGGTCACTTGGATGACGAAGGACCGTGCCGAATATTACGCGCAGACTCTGGGGAATGAGGTCGTCAGCGTCGAGCAGGTCGACAGCCTTGATGATGAGATCAACAGGGTTTTCCTGGCGCGGATCGAGCCAAAGGTATCAAGCTTTGTCGCCGCCAGCCCAGCTATCGCCCAGATTGCTGAACGCGTCGGCGTCGATCGCGCTGAACTCTCATCCATTGCCGCCTCGAAGATCATCTCCCGATGCCGGGATGAGGTTCACGATCGCGTCTTCATGCAGGTCGGCGCCAACAAGCTGGCGGAAAATAATGAGGTTCAGGCCTATCTCCAGCATCTCGCGCGCCTGAAAGTCGCCGGTGACACCAGGCCGACCGAGGAAATGCTGGCCGGCGACCTGGTGCAGGATTTTGCCGAACGCCACTTACAGCTGGGCGACAATAAGGCGATGCCAGACATCCAGCCGCTGTTTGAGCGCCATATTGATGGCTATGTCGCCGAAGCAAAGCAGTGGATTAATAATGAGACAAGCCGTCTCGACCAGGCCGATCAGTTTCAAGAGCGTTTGACTCGAGATAATATTGCCGCCCGGCAGAATGAGCGTGCCGTTTGCAAAAATGCCATCGAACATAAATTTGACCTTGCAAGCAGCAAGGCAATTTTGGCGTTGCCGCGCAATGCTTTCGTTAAGGATCTGGCCGGCGATGATCCAATTAAAATTCGATCGGCCGCGCTTGAAAGCGCTAAATCAATCGCAGCTCAGCATAAAGAGTCGCCGATTCCGGCTTTCCAGCCGGCACAGCGACCAGATCCTAAACTGGCGCTCCATGAAGATTATATCGAGCAGCACAAGCCAGCGATTTACAGCGCGGCATTTTATAATGCCGCTATGCATGCAGTCACCAATGAGCCAAGCTCAATCGAGCGGTTCCAGCTTAACCAGGACGACATCGCCCGCCGCGGCCTTGACCCGCAAGTCATTAATACAATGGCGGATCAGGTACACGCTCATGGCGTCGATAAGGCGGCAGAGTATTTTACCTCGTTGGCCGACGATATGGCCGACAGTACAGAGGCTTATAAAGCTGAGCTAAATCAAATCGAGGATATCCGCGCCGATCTCGACCACGCCATAAACCATGGCCGGTCATTCAGGGAGCTTCAGCATTTCGGCGTCGAGATCCCGGGCGAGATCCATGCAAATGTCTTAGCGGAAGCCTCACAAGCTGAGCTCGATAAAATTTTATCCGGCGGCGGCGATTTTAACGCCGTGGGCTTTGCTGATTTATATGCCGAGCATTCCAGTGTTCACGCTGATCTGACGTCCAAGAACGATGCGTTCTTTGATGGCGCCGGCAAGAGCCTTTATGGCCAGCCGCTTATCGCAGATTCCATCAAGCAGGATTTCCACGAGATGCTGAGTAATGCGCAGCTGGATAAAATCCAGTCGGTTGCCCATGAGCATTTTAAATCAGTTTCCGAAAATATGATTTCCAACAAAATAAGGGATATTCGTCATGCCAATGTTAGACGCATTTAGCGGCACAATTATTTTTATCGCTGCGACTCTCTCTTCGCAAATGGCCCTGCTGAGGTAATAGACTAGAGGAGTAATGACCATGACCAAGGCAACATTAGATACCCTGTCATCTGCGTATGTGGCGTCGACAGTGGCTGGCATCCTGTCAAACCTGCGCGGTGCGCTGACTCGCGAAGAGGTGCGCCATCGTGCCCTTCCGATGGTGATCTGCACGAGGATGAAGAATGCAAACGGCTTCTTCGACATGCGGTCCATGGGTTTGACCGCAAATGAGCTGCGCGCCGAGTGGCGGAAGGCAGACCACGACGCAATGGCCAAGCAGATCGTGGATCTCGTTTATGAAAAGCTCGGGCTGGCGGCTTGAGCCCCTACCAGTCGTGTCCCCCTGATAGGTGTAACAGCGCTGTCGCCGTTTGATCTCCGGCGGGCTTGGCAGGTTTGATCAGGCTACCGCGACGGGTGGTAGGCTCACCAGGGGATCATCGCTCATGGGAACGACGGTTTCCAGGGTCATGTAGCGGGCTCGCTGGACGGCCCACTCATCGTTCTGCTCCAGCAGAATGGCCCCGATCAGACGGGTGAGGGCGTCCTCGTTGGGGAAGATGCCGACCACCTCGGTGCGGCGCTTGATCTCGCCGTTGAGGCGCTCGATGGGATTGGTCGAGTGCAACTTGGCCCGATGGGCGGGCGGGAAGGTCATGCAGGCCAGCACGTCGGTCTCGGCCTCATCCATCAGATTGGCGAGCATCGGCACTCTGGGGCGGAGTTGATCGGCCACTTGTCGCTGGCCGCCTTGGCGTCGTCCCGGGCGAAGGCGGTGCCGATGAAGGCCGAGACGATCTTTCCATCAATCTCGGCGCATAAACGCGAGACCTGACTCTTGGAGATGCCGGTCATGCCCATGGCCTTGACCAGATCATCGACCGAGCGGGTCGAGATGCCCTGGATCTAGGCCTCCTGGATGACGGCGGTCAGAGCCTTTTCGGCCATGCGGCGCGGCTCCAGGAAGCAAGGCGGGTAGTTGCTTTGTTGCCGGAGGGGTACGCGTCGTTCCTCCTTTATAGATTAACGAGATTGCCCACGAGGTGGGATCCAGACAAATGCGACACCGGTGTCGTATTTCTCACTTAAAATAATTCTCCGGTGTCTGATTTGCACGTTTCGTGTGGACACCGGTTAACGCGTGCGGCAAATTGTTGGTGTCGGTTTTAACCTGGCCTGGAGGGCCCGCACTTATGCCAAAGATCCTGGTCGTCGCCTCAGGCAAAGGCGGTAGCGGCAAAAGTACCCACGCGCGGAACATAATTCCGTTGGCCCTCGCGGCTGGCCTGCGCGTGGCAGCCTACGATACAGATCCACAAAAAACACTGCTCACCTTCCTGGCAGCTCGCGCGAAGAAGCCCGTTGCTCAGTGCCAGGGCGTCGGATCGACGCTCGAAGAAGTCACTGCTCTTGCCAGAGCCTCTGGAGACGTTGACCTCGTTATAATCGATACGCCTACCGCATTGGAGGAACACCCCGCTGCAGTAAAGGAACTCCTGCTTGCCGCCGATCTGATTCTCATTCCATCCCAACCGGCAATCGATGATGTCTCGTCCGTTAAGACATTGATGGCCACGGCACAGGGTCTCGGCCGTACTGCAACTTTCGTCCTGAACCGCGTGGATACCCGCGTGAGGGAAGTCGAAGGCGCGCGTCACATGTTGTTGCGCTTTGGCCCCTTGCTGTCAGCCAGCCTTTCGGCGACGGTCGACATTCAGCGCGCCATGGTGCAAGGGCTTGGTATAACTGAGGTGAAGGGCAGAGGAGGGGACGACATGGAAGCGATCTGGGCGGAAGTCTCCCGCCTGTTAGGTCTTGACGACGTCATCCAGCGAAAAGGAGCCGTGGTGAATGGCTAAACGTCCAGCATCCAGTTTTGATTCGGCCATCGATGAAATCACTTCTGATGGAGGCAATATCACAGTAATAGCTCCAGTGGCGCACTTGGCTCGGGACCATAGAGGGCTCAACATCATCGATGCCCACGTCGTGTGCCATGATAAGGCTGATTTTGTCCGCGAAATATCCCGTCTATCGTCAGATATCAGTAGTCGATACATCGAGATCGGCCGTTATCTGATCGAGGCCAAGGATCGGCTCGGTCATGGTGAATTTGAGCCGATGATCGAAGCAGAGCTTCCATTCGGTGCCCGGCAGGCGCAACGCCTGATGGTTGTGGCGAAGGCGATTGATGACGGAATATTTCCGCGCGACCAGCTTCCGCCTAGCCACAGTACGGTCTACGAACTGGTGTCATTGAAGGCCGAGGAACGGGAAAGGGCTATCGAGGAAGGCGTTGTGAATCCAGAAGTGACCCGTGAGGATGTTATCGCCTTCCGCAAGTTGGTTCGAGGTGACCGAGGACCGCGTCCTCTCACTAGTCCTGGCGCCATAAACTCACGGATACGGAAGCTTGAGGCTCAACGGGAGAGCATCAACGCGGAAATTGCTCGCCTGCACGCGTTGCTCCGGTGATCCATAGATGAAGGCAAGTGGTTCTACCGGCGGATTGTGGTTGATAATTGCTTACGGGGCTGACGCTGGGTTTCCGACGGTGGCGCCGGTGAACTAGTCAATGGCGACCTGATTTTCCCCATATCGGATGGATGAAAATTCCCTAGGTGGAGGCATCGGTGATCAGCCGGTTGCTGGATCGGAACTTCGGTCTTTCGGTGGTCTTTCGCACGGATGGCGAGTTCAGTGTCTGGGGCGCGCCCAGGGGCCATGAATTTCGTCGTCGCTATGGCTCGCAGCTTCCGCATAGCGCCGTTTCCCAGGTCGGCTCCGTTCTGAGCAGTTGGACCACCTCGGCGTAAACGCGATCCACGTCTTCCGGGCTGGCGTCCGCGAAGGCAACGGTGGCCCCCAGTTCCTCGCCCACCCACACATCAAGGGTGGCCATCCCCTCGTTGAGGTGCAGCACGCGGGCCATGAGGTCGCTCAGCTCGGTCTGCTGAAGTCGCAGCGCTGCCAATTCCTGTTCGAACGCCGCACGCTCCTCATCCAGCGTCTGCCGTTCCCTTTCCGCCTGGGCCAGCATGCGCCTGGAGGCCTCATGCATCTGCTCTGCCTCGGCCATGTACTGGCGGGGTGACTTGTGCCGCCGCCTGGGCTGCGGCGCCCCGACTTCGTCATTCTCAGGAAGGACCGATGGTCGTTTCTTGCCCCGCTCCAGACCGAGAGGCTGGCAAAGTTCACCCGCCCAGTCCTGCAGCTCATGCATCTTGCGTGGCCCGCCCAGCATACCCTTGGCGTTCAGCTTCACCTTACCACTTGGCTTAACCTCTGTTGGCACAATGAAGGCGTGGATATGGGGGGCCGTTTCATCCATATGCCAATCGATCCGGACCAACCTGTCGCCGTACCGATCGACGAGTTGCTGAACTGCGCGCTCCAGGAATGCCGCCGCCCTGGATGGATCGGCCTCGAACCACGACGCAGCCGCCGACAGAACCATCTCGACGGCGAGAACGGCGTTCGACCGCAACGCCCCATCTACGGTCGCCAGCTTGTCCTTGACATCCTCCACCAGTGACGCTCCGCCGATGGGTACCTGATTCAGATGGCGGCGCTCTGGATCTGCGCTCTTGGTGAAATGGGTCCGCCTGTTGTGGCGGTCGGCCACGCCGATGGCTGCCATCGACTTTAGTCGGCGAATACGACAAACGATCTCGGCCATAATGCCTCTCCTCACGTTGACCTTCCGCAAGGGTCCTGCGGATGGTGTGAAAGTGAGGTGGCCTAAATCTCAGGCCGGATGACGGAATGGTACTCATTAGACAATTTCGGTAAATCTGCACCTCGCTGGACAGGTGAGGGGCAACACAGCGTACCAGTTCCTGCAACACCAGCCATTACTGGAGCGGCCTGACGAGGTGGGCAGAGGATACCTGAGTTACCCGGGGAACGACGGCAGCAGGAGGCCGACACTATCGTCAGGCTAAGCGATCCGCCAGCCACACCCGTTCGGCATAGCGGCCGGTGACCTCCCGCACCACCCCGGCCCGACACCAGATATCAAGGGTGATCTGCGCCATGCGACGGCTCATGCCGGCCTGGCGGGCAAGGGAACCACTGCTCATTGCCGGTGTTTTTACCAGCAGCCGCAGCCGCTCCATCATCTTGTCGGCGGTCCTGCGTTCCGATCGTAGCTGCCTCTGCCACAATGCCAGTACCGCGTGAATCTCTTCGACCCGCCTCATTTCAGCAGCACACCCAGCTACCATCAGGCCGCAAAATTCCCGCGTCCATGCCCGCGCTGTGGTATGGGCAATCTGCCGGTAAGCCTCATTGCCGCAGAACCAGCCCGACACCAGAGGCATGACACGATCGATGCCGCAGGCACGTTGGATCATCCATGGTGTGATCAGCCGTACCAGTCGCAAGCCGGGGGAGGGAGGGAGGGCCTCAGCATGGGCCATCTCCAGCTTTTCACCGAAAGCCCGATCCTCGGCTTTGATGCCGTCATAGGAGAAGGCTTCACTTTCCGGCCAAAATCCAGGTCGATGCAGTTCCCAAATCGCCTGGGACACCCCTTCAAGCCCGGGCAACTGCAGCGCCTGATCGATCACATGCGCCGCTTGCTCTAGGACACTGGCCTCGACGGAGCTGGGCGTCCCCTCAAGCCCGGTCCAGGCCAAGGTCAGCCAGGCAGTAGATAGAGGTGGCGGCAGGATCGGTAGGGCGGGGCAGGGGGGCTCCGCCTCATCCTCGTCGTCCAGCAGATCACAGAGGGGATCATTATCGGCCAGGGGCTCGATCTCATCCTCATCTTGGTTCCAATCAAATCCCCGAGGCTCCAGCTCGCTGGCCATCAATGCATCGAGACGTTTCGGCTTCAGGCGATCATCACTGGTGTAATCGCCAAATTCATCGCCGGTTGTCCGGCCGTGGAGCAGACGCTCGGCGGTTTGGATCACGGAGAGCGCAGCCCGCAGATCAGGGCGGATCACCCGGCTCTGCTGCAGCTGGGCGATGGCAAGATCCTCACCATGCACAAGCTGGGAATCGAGCTTCAGCGTGGCGATCGCCTCGCGCCGCAGCGCGTCGGGGAGCCATAGGTCATGGGTGTCGACGTCCAGGAATTGGACAAGGCGGCCAAGGCTGATATGGGCGGCAACAATCGGGTTAAGTGTCGTTTTGCATAAAAGCCGCAACTGGCGTCCTCTTGAAAATCAAAGCAGTAACTTGACATGATATAACGCAACTGACATTAAATAGCGCAACTTGGTGGTACGAACAACACGAAATAGCGCCACCAAGTGAATGCGCAGGTGAGGCCGAAGCGGAAATCGATGGGACAGAACCCCGAATCTCCAAAGCGAACCCAGGAATTGACCCGGATCAACGAGGCCGACTGGGCTATCGCCGAAACACGGCTGGCCGCGGTTCGTCGGCTGCATGCCGCCGCCAAGATGACGCATGAGGTCATCGATGGCGAGGCGGCCTCATTGGGCGTCAGTCGCTATCGTTTGTACGAGTGGCTGAGACGCTACCGGGCAAACCCAACGATCGAGAGCCTGCTGCCGCAGAAACGTGGGTTCAAAAGCGGGGCCGGGCGGCTCCCGGATTCGGTCGAGACGGTCATCTTGGAGACCATCGAAGATTTCTACCTGACCGATCAGCAGCCGAAACTGCGCACCCTGGTCACCGAGATCGCGCGCCGGTGCCGTGCCGCCGACCTGAACGTCACGCCAGACTACCGGACAGTGAAAGCCCGGGTCGAGCGCGTGCTTCCTTCGATTCGCACCAGAGCGCGGCGCGGGAACAAGGCGGCCGACGATCAATTCCGCCCCGTCATCGGCGAGCTATATGCGGACTTTGCGATGGAAGTGATCCAGTTCGATCACACGCTGGCCGACGTCATCGTGGTCGATGAGTCTTTCAGGCAGCCTATTGCCCGGCCATGGCTGACGCTCGGGATCGACGTGTCCAGCAGCGCGATCGTTGGCTACTACCTCACCCTTGAAGCCCCGTCAGCGCTGTCGGTGGCCATGGCGCTCACCCACACCGTGTTGCCCAAGGCCAAGTATCTGGAGGGGCAAGGGGTGACCGCCCCGTGGCCGATTCACGGCATTCCGGCCACCATTCACCTCGACAACGCCAAGGAGTTCCACTCGCGAGCACTCGAACGTGGATGCCGTGAGTATGGCATCCACCTCCGATATCGGCCGGTGCGAACCCCGCATTACGGCGGCCATATTGAGCGGTTGGTCGGGACGATGATGGGCGAAATGCATCTGCTGCCGGGAACGACGTTCTCAGGCATCGAAGAAAAGGGCGACTACGACCCGGAAAAGAAGGCGGTTTTGACGCTACGCGAGTTGGAGCAGTGGCTGGCTATCCAGGTGATTGCCCACAACGGCAAGATCCATCGCACGCGTAAAATCCCGCCCCAACTGGCCTACGAAGACGCCTTGGCTCGCCGCTCGGCCCCAATCTCCCTGCCCAAGGATGAACAGCGGTTCCTGCTCGACTTCCTGCCCTTCGAGATGCGGATGGTCCGGCGCGACGGGATCCAGATGTTCAACATCCACTATTGGGACAACGTGCTGACCGTCTGGGCCGGACAGACCAAACAGCGGATGGTGGTGAAGTACGATCCGCGCGACCTGTCACGGATGCTGCTGCTTGACCCGGAGGGCCACTATTGGCCGATTCCCTACCGCGATCTCCGCCGCCCCAGGATTACGCTGTGGGAGCACAACCGGGCGACGGAGGCCCTCCACCAGCGCGGGAGAGCGGCGGTCGACGAGGGCATGCTGTTCGATGCTATTGCCGCACAGCGGATGCTGGTCGCCGAGGCGGCGGCCAAGACCAAGAAGGCGCGGCGGGACATGCAGCGCACGGCCAATGCCATGGCCGCAACCAAGGCGCCGGCGGCGGTATTGCCGGCGGAACCAGCAAGCGATCCGCCCCCGGCTCCCAGCGCCGTGCCGATCTTGCCGTTTGAGGTGGAAGAATGGTCGTAAATGCCGATCTCAGTCACATTCATCCCGCCTACCAGCAGTATGCGCTGCTGGATGATGAGGACCGGGTCGAGTGGATCCGGTCCGATCGATACCTGGCCTACCGTCGCGCAGATGCAACGCTGAAACGGCTGGAAGATCTGTTGCATTATCCGACCCGAGATAGAATGCCCTGTATGCTTCTGTATGGGCCGCCAGGTATGGGCAAGACCAAGATCCTCCGGAAGTTTATTCGCAACCACCCGCCAGTGCATGTTGAAGGGAGTGGCACCACCATCATGCCGGTGGTGGTGTTCCAGATGCCGTCGCAGCCTGACGACCGCGATTTCTACATTGAGCTACTGATCGCCCTGGGTGGGGCCTACAACAGCGGCGCGGCCGTCGTAAGCCTACGCAACGTCGCCCGTCGGCTGATGCGCGATATGCGGACACGTATGCTGATGATTGACGAGGTCCATGCCATGCTGGCGGGCACGGCGCGCCAGCAGCGGGCCTTCCTCAACACGATACGGTTTCTCACCAACGATCTCCGCATTCCCATTGTTTGCGCCGGCACAGACGAGGCCCGTGCGGCTTTGATCACTGACCAGCAACTGGCTGACCGGTTCGAGGCCCTTGAGCTTCGCCGATGGAAAAATGATGAGGAATTCCGGCAGCTTTTGGGCGGTTTCTCTGCGATTCTACCGCTTCGACTACGCTCAGCCCTCGACACGGTCGCAGTGCGGCGGCGCGTTCTCGACATGACGGACGGGGTGACCGTGCGCATCTTCCGTCTGATCGAGACGGTAGCGACAGAGGCGATTCGCGACGGGCGAGAGATGTTGGACGAAAGCAGTTTTGCCGACGAAGAATTAGTGCTGCCACTGGTATCAATGACGTTGGCGCCTAATCGGCGCATGGCGCGGTAGCCTATGTTGGACGCCGGGTGCATTCCCGAGACCCTTCCGGTGGTCCCCGTGCTTCAGTCCGATGAGCTGCTGTCTTCGTGGCTCCGGCGGATTGAAGCGTATTACTGCATACACGGCAGCCTGACCAGGTACATCTCCAGAGGGGAGATAGATGCCCCCCCGTCGCCACGCTCGCCGCTGACCCTCGCATCACCTACCTATCTCGACGTCAACCCTTCTCCAGACTGGCTGGCGTGGCTGGCGAAACTGACCAATTGTTCGGCCGCAATCCTCGCCAGCCATACCTTGGCGCATGACCACAGAAATTGGCCACTGCACTGGTTCGCCTCGACACATTTCAGTCTAGGCAGCCCCCTGATCGCGTCAGCACCCGGCTACTGCCCGCTGTGTTTCTACGAAATGGCCCAGACCGCGACAGGCATTTATCTCCGGCGGGAATGGACGTTGACCTACAGCACGATGTGTCGACGCCATTCGGTCCCGTTGCTCACATGGCCTGAGAGCTTGCGGTTGGGCCCTGGCTTGGAGGATTGGGAACGCACTACTACGGTCATTGTGACGTCGGCTGCCGGCGACTTCACAGCGAATGTCGATCAGTACAGCATCCTGGGATGGCGATGGCTGACCGAATTGGAGCAGGCCCTAATTGCCACAATGGACGGAGGTTCCTTGTCCCCTGAGTGGGGCGGCCCAGGCAACGGCGAGCAGCTGGATGCGTTGCTGTGTGATCTGGTCGACCAATGGGGGCACAAGGCCTGGCCCCGACAGCGTGCCGGTATCGCCACGATCGCGCCGAGGCTGATGGGTTTGCGGGACATTGATGTCGGCCATACCGACGGGAAGTCGCTCTGCGTGTTGAGCCCGGACTGCCGTCGGCGGTTTGTGAGCGGTTTGATGGGGCCGCTTCTGGGGCGTGAGCGCTGGGGATCGATCGATGATACGCGTCCGAAATTTGGCAGTGCCAGAGACACGGGGCGAAAATGGCCAGGAGAGAGTGCGCTCAGAAGCGGATACAGACGCTGGGCACTGGCCGATCTCGAACTCCGGGCGAAACGATGGCCGAAGGGGTTCCGGGCGATGATCACCGCCATGGTCGAACAGCAGACGCAGTCCGACGCCGCGACAGCTGCGAAAAAGGCGGTACGGCACGCACAGGCGAAAGCGGAACGTGACGCAGGAAAGGCGGGGCGCCAGATAAAATCGAAGGGGGCGGCCAAGTCGGCGCGGTGGACGATCGTCAGGTCGAGACCGTCTGGTGGTAGATCGGCGCGTCTCAGTTCCCCGGCCAAGGCACCGGTCATTGATCGTTGTCCGCAGTTTCACCCGGATGATCCCTATCTGCGGTTAGCACACCAGGTGCTGAGTAGTGACGAGGGGAGGCGGGCGTTGAAGCTGAAAGGCGTGGCAAGAGATCGGGCCCTCGACGCGCTGATGCAGGCTGCGGCGGGGCTGTTGGCGCCTACATCGTAGGCGGCCGCCGGCTGCCTACAAAACTAATGCGGGCAAAAGTGCCCGTGAGGGAATCGCCGGTGTGATTGAAATTCTCGATGCAATAGAGTCCAGGGCGTTGGTTGTTATCTAAACAACGCTAAGGTAGAGCTTACCGGGAACGCGGCATCTGCAGCTGATATGTTCATTCTGCCCACCGACCGCTGTACCTCCGACAGCCGCCACTTGGCTGGAACGTCCGCTATGCCCGGGATGTGCCATGACCTGCCGGTCACGGCCATCGACGGTCATTGCCAGAACAACTATCCCCGACACGTCCATCTGCGTCACACCACGGTCCTTTGGACATTGCATTACTCATCTGGACGGGCCGCAAAACTAGGACTTACCCCCCAAATTTGCTCGGAAATTACCCCCCGCACTCGACCTGTCGCCTTTTCCAACGCGAGGTCGATGCGCTTCTTTGCCGCTTCGACCACACTCTGAATGCTGCGGCAGGCTTCATCGGTAACCGCGCGGATATTCACCAGTGCCGCATTCACTTCTGCCCGGAGGGATGAACTCGCGCTTTCAGATGCAGCGGTAACGATCCGGGCTGCAGCTTCGGCTTCGGCTACCATCTCTTCCCGCGTGTGAGGATCATGGCGATATGTTGCCAGTTTCTCAGCGGCTGCAGCGGCAGATTTCCGCGTCTTCGATGACACCGCCTCGACGAGATCGTTGATGTTATTTATGGCGTCGTTGCCTATATTCCTGATCTTGAGGATGGCATTTTGAGCCTCACGTTCGATGGCCTCGACCGATTGCTTGGCGCTTTCGCTCAGATGGTCAATGTGAGATTGGCCAGTTTTCTTAAGCATGGCCTCGGATGCGGCTCTCGCACTCTTCGTGATGGGGCGGCTCATCTTCTGCCGGTATTCGCTTATCAGCATTTCTGCTGAAGCCGACAAGGTCGCGGCAGTGACCTCGGCATCTGTAAGAACCTTTGCGGAAGCGACTTGCATATCCGCCGACACACGAGCCGATGCAATGGTGCTGATTTCTGTAATCGTCGCAACGGAAGCCGCTACCTCACAGGCGAATGTGGACGCGACCATGTCTGCTGCCGCCAGTCGGTCATGGTCGATCAGAGCGACCAACTCATCGACCGAATGCGCCATTCCGAGATATTCAGAAGCCATCAACTACTCCAAGATCAGTTCGTTCAGCCCAGTAAAGCCGCTGGGCTAAGTTTTTGGGGCCGAGGAGGCGCGCATATTCCGCCTTGACCACGCCGTAGCACTCGCAGGAGTGCTTTTCGAGCTGATCGCGGTCCAGCACCTTGATGTGGCCCCGGCGATAGCTGATGATCCCGGCCGTCTGCAATCGCCCGGCGGCCTCGGTCACGCCTTCGCGCCGGACCCCCAGCAGGTTGGCCAAGACCTCATGGGTCATGGCGATTTCATCGCCAGACAAGCGGTCCAGACCCTGCAGCAAGCAGCGGCACAGCTGCTGCTCCAGGGAATGGTGCTGATTGCAGGCGGCCGTCTGCGTCATCTGGGTGATCAGGGCTTGGGTATAGAGCAGCAGCAGATGCTGGATCTCACCACCTTTGTTGAATCCCCGCATCATAAGACTTGCATCTAGCCGCACCGCTTGGCCAGCACTCCGCACGAGCATGCGGCTCGGTGTCGATTGCCCGCCCATGAAAAGCGAAACGCCAACGACACCCTCACACCCGACGACGGCGATCTCGGCAGAAGCCCCATTCTCCATCATGTAGAGCAGGGAGACGATGGATGTCGTCGGGAAGTAGACATGGCTCAAGACGTCGCCGGCCTCGCAAAGCACTGAGCCCCGCTCTAACTTGACCACCTCCAAATGCGGCAGCCATAGCGCTAAATCGGCCTTGGGCAGTGCGGCAAGGAGCTTGTTTTGCGGAGCGGTATATAAGGCCCTCATAAGTAGCATTCTCCAGCCCTGCCTCGGGAGGAAAGCAAGCGCGCGCTCATCATCTGCATGATGATCACTAAAACAATTATCCGTCACTGATAATAATTTCATAGCAGATGCGCGTCACACCCCCCCCCCTAAATTTCAATGCAGCAGTAATAACTATTATCAATACGCCGGTCTAAGATAAATTTATTTCTATCACGATGATGCTGCATTGAAGGAAATGCGGCACAAGTGACTGCTCTAGGCGCCTGAAATCACTTAATTTTCGTTAAATACCTACTTCAATTTTACCAAACTTATTTGTGCTGCACCGCACAGACGCGCAAAAGCAGCGCGGGCACCGTGTGGGCTCAGGGCGGGAATTTCGCGATGCCTTTTCGGCGGGAATCCCACGCAGCGTTTGGAGGTAATCATGTTGGACACCGATGGGGACGCCATGAACTCAGTTCTTCCGGTCAGTCAGAACCTGAAGGAGGCTGGAGGAAAGCAGCGCGGTATGTGCCTTAACGGAGAGTCCGACATCGACGCATTCATTTCCTCCGCCCTCTGCAAATACCACCGCCTGGGGCGGGACCTGACCGATGTTTTTAGCCGCATCGGCCAGGCTGGGATCACATCGCCCACCAAAACGGCGAGTTTTGTCATGGCAAGCCGTCACAAATGCGGACTCGGTGTCATCGACAGCGATATAGAGGCATTGGAAGCGATGATCGATTATATCGTGCCCCTTGATGGCAAGGAGCACGGCAATGACGGTGCGGAAAATTTTGCGAGCAGGCTAACCATGCGGCAGCACCAAGTCATGGACATGGTGCTGCTCGGCCATCCCAGCAAATGCATTGCCTATGAACTTGGCATCAGCCAGCGGACGGTCGAAAATCATCGAGCCGCTATCATGCGCAAGGCCGGAGTGAAGTCTCTGGCGGCGCTGATCCGCAAGGTCCTGGTTCCGACCGTGCTTCGGCCAGATCCAGATTCGAGCCATGTCGACGGTCAAGGCTTTGGCAATCCAAATCGGCCTTTGGAGGCAATCATGTTCGACATCGACAGTGACGCCATGAACGCAGCCACTTCAGTCAGTCTAAGCCTGAAGGAAAGCAGCGCGGTGGCTCTGGTCGAGTCGGCAGAAAACCTTAATGAAGCGGGCAGTATCGGAGCTTTCGTCTCTGCTCTCGATCAAAATCACCGTTTGTGGCGAAGGCTGATGGAGGTCGCAGACCGTTACGGATGGGGCAGCGTTGATCGGCGTCACAGTGACTTCGTCTTGTCGCGGCTTGGCAAGTGCGGTCTAAACATCAGAGACAGCGATGTCGAGGCATTGGTCACAATCAATCGCGACATATCCCGGCGCTTGGCATCCGGGCGCGAGATCAAGTCCATTCGAGATCTCGCCCTGTCCGCGTGGCACGATTCGGGTTTGAGCGACGAGGTTCCGCTTGGGGCTTGGCTGATCGCTCACATCGACCGCAAGTCCAGCGGCTAACCCTTACCTCTACGCCACCATCCGTAGCCCCCCCCCCCCCCCGGATTTAACAAAAACTCCGGAACGGGATCTTTTTGCCCCACGAAATCCCAGCCCAATCATAACCGGAGGGCCACCATGTTTCATGCCTGCACGTCCATCAGATACAGCTGTGGGGACGCAGAGATCGATTCACGCCATCGCGAGATGATGGACTGCCTCGGTGAAATCCACCGTGCCTTGGCGGTCGAGATCCGACTGAACCACTCCCTCCTCAGGCGCCTTGCCGAAGAGTTCTGCGATCTGTGCTCGGTGCATGAGTTAGCCGAGCAGGTTCTGACCATCGAAAACGACCATTTCTTTGATCACTCGCTTATCTTCAGCCGCGTGGACGATCTTTTGGGTGCGGTGGGACGTCGGGCCTTTGCACGCGAAATAGCCGAGATCGCCGACAGCCTGCACGTCCTCCTCATTGCCGACATGATCACGGACCAAGCGGAGATCCGGCTTCACGCCAATGACGAGCGCTCCATTGTCCCTGATGCCTTCAATTTCAGTCCTTGGCTTCTTCACGTCGAGCCAGTTCGCTACTGCGCCACTGCAACGTGAAAGGGTATTTGGCATGGAGCAAAGCATCATGTTCGCCTCCCCTGAATCCACCAATGAAAGGATGCAGGCCATCCTCGACAACTGCCCGATCGGTCTGGTGATCCTCACGTCAGCTGGGACCGTCACCATGATCAACGATGCGGCGGCGAGAATTCTCAGGATTGGAGAGAACATCGCCGGTCGGGCCGCTGTGACCATGCCTGGCTCCATCGATCTGCTGCTGGATGCCTATGTCCGAGCCTATCCGATCATCCTTGCCGGAGAGACGTTCGAAGACGAGATCCTGATACGGCGCCTCGACGGTAGCGAGTTTTGGTGCCGACTGAGCATTCGCTTGGTGAGCGGTCTGAATGGCTCGGGCGAAACCCTCTGGGTGATCGATGATGTGTCGGAAACCCATTCTTCCAAAGAAAAACTGCTGGCCAGCGAGGAGCGCTATCGTGGGATGGTTGAATCCCAGAGCGAATTCGTCATCCGACTAGATCTCGGCGGTCATTTCCTCTTCGCCAATGAAGCCTTCACTCGCGCCCTGCGACTGGAGCCGGAGGAGATCCTCTGTACCGTCTGGCAATCCTATGTGCATGCCGACGACAGAACCGCCACCGGCGCGGCCCTGGCCACTGCCGGTCGATCGCCAGCCTATCGCGCCACGATCGAGAACAGGATGACCTTCCCCGATGGCGACCGGTGGGTGGCTTGGGAAGGCGGTGGAATCAACAATGCCGACGGCAAAGTCGTGGAGATCCAGGCGGTCGGCCGAGACATCAACGAGCAAAAGCTCTCAGAGGAGCGCGTTCGTTACTTGGCCTACCATGACGCACTCACGGGTCTTCCCAACCAGTCGCTGGTGGAGGACCGTGCCCGAATGGCCATGGCCTTCGCCGACCGGGCCAATTCGAAATGCGCCCTGCTGTTCCTCGACCTGGACCATTTTAAGATCATCAACGATAGCATCGGCAATCAAGTGGCTGACCACCTGCTGAAACGTGTGGGCGAACGCCTGGAGCAGAGTGTCCGCGATACCGACACCGTCGGCCGTCATAGCGGGGATGAGTTCCTGATCCTGCTGGCGGATATCCACAGCTCCGAAGCAGCAGGCGGAGTCGCGGACAAGATTATCCATGCCCTCGCAGATCCCTTTGACGTCAACGGACACATTGTTTCAACCTCGGCATCAATCGGCATCGCCCTCTATCCCGAGGATGGAAGTGATTTCGAGACGCTGCGACGCCGCTCCGACTCGGCCATGTACGAGGCCAAGGAGATGGGGCGGAACGCATACTGTCTCTTTGATCCAGGAATGCTCGCAGATGTCGATGAACAACTACGGTTACGCCACGACCTGCGCCTGGGTTTGGAGCGGTCGGAGTTCGTCCTGCACTACCAGCCCCAGGTCGATCTGACCCACGGCAAGACAATAGGTATGGAGGCGCTGATACGGTGGAACCACCCGGGGTTAGGCATGATCCCGCCTGGGCGCTTTATCCCGATCGCCGAGAAAAGCGGGCTGATCGTCCCCATGGGCGACTGGGTGATCCGCGAGGCTTGCGGGCAGATTGCGGCCTGGCAGAGGGACGGGCTACCGAAGATGGTGGTGGCGGTCAATCTGTCGGCGCTTCAGTTCCAGCGCGGCAATATTGAAGAAACCGTCACCCGCGCCCTAGCTGATGCCGGCGTTGATCCGGCGTGGCTGGAACTGGAATTGACAGAATCCATCCTGATCAAGGACGCTGAGTCCGTCCTAACCACGCTGAAGCGGCTAAAATCGTTGGGCCTTTCGCTTTCCATCGACGATTTCGGCACCGGATATTCCAGTCTCGCCTACCTCAAGCGCTTCAAGGTCGACAAGTTGAAGATCGACCAGTCTTTTGTGCGGGATCTGATGGTGGATGATGACGATGCATCCATCGTGCGTACCATCATACAGATGGCGGGCAACCTGGATCTGAAGACCATTGCCGAAGGCGTCGAGGACAAGCACACCCTGCACCACCTCAAGACCATGAACTGTGACGAGGTCCAGGGTTACTACTTCGCCCGACCAATGCCGGCAGACGAAGCCGCCACTTTCGCCGATAGCTACTACTGGGACCACGCGGCTGAGAGAGATGCTGGGAGACACGGCCAGGCCGAGTGCCTGGAACAGATCTGCAACGCTTGAGGGGTAATCCCCTTAAAAGAGGAGGCTGACATGACCAGCAAAGTTGAGCGAGCCGTGATCATTGAGGACTGCCCTGAGATGCGGGGGCTGATCCACATGGCGCTGGGCAGCTGCGGTGCCAAAGAAATTATAGAGGTCGGGAACGGTGCCGAGGCCATCGCCGTACTCAAGGTCAAGGGAGCCGACATCGCCATCATGGACTGGAAGATGGAGGTGATGGACGGCTTCGAATGCACAAGGCTCATCCGCGCAGGCATCGAAGGTATCGACCCGGTACTGCCCATAGTTCTGCTGACCGCTCAAAGAGGCCCCGACAATGAAGCCGATGCCTATGCCATCGGCGTTGATCATTACATGGAAAAGCCGTTCTCACTCCGGCAGCTGAATGAGGGACTAGTGATCGCCTTGAGCCGACCGCACATCGGCAGGAAGCGCGCTTACGGCTCGGACGCGACGGCGACGTAGGGCAGTACCGCCAGAAACCCGCCCAAGATATTGCGCCCGTCATCCACGATCAGGGAGGGGAACATGATCGAGAGAGACGCTTTCGAGGAATTGACGTCCCAGTCCGAGGGGCGGGAGGAAACCTCCATACTCTGCCGCAAGACGGCATCCGGCGCGATCAAGGAATTGGCATTCTGCCACAGGGACCGCTGCTTCTTCGTCAAGGTCAGCGGGCGCGAACGCCTCCGAAGCGACAGGATCGAGATGATCATGCCCTACTTTAACAGCCATTTGCCCGAGTGATACGGACTGGAGCTTGTCATGGCCTACCATCACGATTCAGCCCAGAAATTGCTGGTGAAATCAGAAAGCCGCTATCGACGGCTGTTTGAGGCGGCCCAGGACGGAATTCTACTCCTCAACGCGGCGACCGGGCAGATCGAGGACGTCAATCCTTACCTAATCAAGATGCTCGGCTACTCGTATACAGAGGTTGTCGATAAGAAGCTTTGGGAACTTGGGAACATCATTGATACAGATTTGTCCAAGAAAATGTTTGGCGAGCTGCAGGCAAATGGATATGTCAGGTATGAGGACATGCCGCTCAGAACAAAGTTTGGCAATTACATCGATGTAGAATTCGTGAGCAATAGTTATGATTGCGATGACGTAAAAGTTATCCAATGCAACATTCGTAATATTTCAGATCGAAAGCGGGTGGAGCAGAAGCTGCATAAGGAGGAAACCCGCTACAAGGCGGTGGTATCCACGGCCTTAGACGGCATCGTAACGATCAATAGCGCCGGGCGGATCATAGACTGGAATCAAAGCGCTGAACGTATTTTCGGCTATTCCGCAACTGAGGCTATTGGGCGACCGGTGACTCTACTGATCCCTCGCCGTTTCCATGACCGCCATCATAGCGGCTTGAAGCGGGTCCTGGACGGGGGAGAGCACCATCTCAACGGCAAGATCACCGAAATGACCGGGCGTCGAAAGGACACGCACGAGGTGCCGCTGGAAATGTCCATGGCCGAATGGAATGACGACAGCCGCATATTTTTCACAGGAATTATCCGCGACATTTCCGATCGCAAGGCGATCGAACGGGAAATTGAAGCAAAAACACTGGAACTCACCAAGGCCAACATAGAACTGGAGCAATTCGCTTACGTTGCCTCTCACGATCTGAGGGAGCCGTTGAGAATGGTCAACGGATTCCTGACCCTGCTGGAGCGACGCAATCCTGAACTTGACATCGAGTCGAAAGAATTTCTCGCCTTCGCCAAGGATGGGGCGGTGCGGATGGATGGCTTGGTCTTGGCACTGCTCGAGCTGTCGCGCGTCGGCCGGATTAACTGCGAATTTGGCCAAATCGACAGTGCCGGCGCGGTTGCCGAAGCCATTTCCAATCTCCAGGTCCAAATCCAGGAATCCGACTGTAACGTGGAGGTGGTGGATTCCATGCCGATGGTTACCGGCAATCACGACGAGTTGGTGCGCCTCTTCCAGAACCTAGTGGCCAACGCAATCAAGTACCGACATCCCGACCGCCAGCCGGTAATCCGCATCAACTGCGACCACTGCCAAGACGGCTGGCAATTCGCCGTCGAGGACAACGGTATTGGCATCGCGCACGAATACTTCGAGCGCATCTTCTGGATTTTCCAACGCCTGCACACCCGCGAAAAATACGAGGGCACCGGCATCGGCCTAGCCATCTGCAAGAAGATCGTCGAATTCCACGGCGGACATATCTGGGTCGAGTCCGATCCCGATCATGGCTCGAAATTCCGCTTCACCATTCCAGATGCCGGCGCGACAGAACCGGCAGAGCTCGAGATGAAAGGGGCGGAGGACGATGCTGCCCCCAGCATCCAGGAGGCGACGCCGATCAGACCACATCATGAAGGACCGCAAACATGACCCACAATGAAGCAAGGGTTCGCGAAATGGCTCGTATCCTGTGGGAAAAGGAAGGCCGACCGGAGGGGCATGACCTAGAATTGTGGTGCAAAGCGGAACAATGGATACTTCGGGAAGCTGCTTACCAAGGCAAGGTCGCCCAGCAGATCATCACATTTCCATGCAAATCGGCGCCTCTCGCCGACAAAGCGCAGACACTATGAATGCGAACGCGCCAATGCGGGTGCTGGTGGTCGAGGACAATCCCGGCGACGCTCAGCTGGTTTCGGTCGCGCTCGCCGGGTCGGTGCGGCCTAAATTCCAGGTTTCCCTTGCCGCGACCCTAGCGGAGGCGCGGGAATGCCTCGCCAGCCCCAGCCCGGATGTCATTCTTCTTGACCTTTCCCTCCCCGATAGCCTGGGGGAGCAGACGGTAACAAGTATGCGCGAGGCGGCAATATCCATCCCGATCGTCATCATGACCAGCACGGACGAAACCGGATTCGCCGAGCGAATGGTCTCCCTCGGAGCGCAGGACTACCTTGTCAAGGGCGACTTCACAGGTCCAATGCTGTGGCGGGCCATCAGCTACTCCGTTGCCCGCATGACACTGATGGTCGAACGTGAAGCCCTTGTCACGGAACTCCGCATCTCGGTGGAGGTCAAGAACAGGATGCTCGGCATTCTCGCCCATGATCTCCGAAATCCCATCGGGGCCGTCAGCGGTTATGCCGAACTCTTGGAGATGACCGAGGGAAAGAGCCTATCAGCGCAGATGATGGCCGCCCTCACAGCCATCAGAGAATCGGCGGCCTTCATGAACAACATGATTGAGGAGGTCCTGGCCTTTGCATTGGCTGACGCCGGAGACGTGAAGGTGAACCGGCGGTGGCTAAACCTTGCTGCTGTGGCAGGCAAGGCCGTGACCATAGGTGCCGTCGTCGCCGAAAAGAAGCAGGTGCGGCTGGCACTGGAGGCGCCGCCTGTTTGGGTCGAGGGCGATGCTATGAAGATCGAACAGGTGTTAAACAACCTGATCAGCAACGCCATCAAGTTCTCCAAGGCCGGTGACGTCGTTACCGTGTCGGTAGTGGACGGCGCTGACGGCAAATGTTTGTCGGTTTCCGATCATGGTGGCGGCATTCCGGCGGACGTCATGATCAACCTGTTCAAGCCATTCGTGAAAGGAAAGACCGGAACTGCAGGGGAGCGATCAAATGGGCTTGGTCTCTATATCTGCTCTCGAATCATCGAGGCTCATGGCGGTCGTATTGACGTCAATAGTAAGGATGGGCGGGGAACGACATTTACTGTCATTTTGCCCGATGATCACAACAATTCAGGACTGCATCACGTAATGAACCATGCCTAACCGGTTAGCGCGGGCATTCCATAATTTTTTGGCTGCCGACAGGAAATCAAGACGGCGCCAGCTTTGCAGGAGCGATCACACGATCATCCAAACTGCCTTGAGAAGGATGTACAGGAATTTCGATGCATCAGCCGGAGAAAGTCCTATGAACAAAATTGATTATAGTCCGATCCAAACATTGCTGGCTGCAGACAACCGAATCATCCGCACGGGTCTGCGGCAAGCATTCACATTTGCAGGATTTAACGGTGAAGCGTTCACTGAGGCCGGTACCCTCGAAGCCCTTTCATCCGCCATTGAAGAAACAAGTTTTGACCTGATAATTGTCAGTGCCGAACTCGGCGGGGCTTTTGTCGCACCAATAATTATCGCGATGCGTGATGGCCGCTTGCCTCACCACCCATTTCCCATCGTCATAATGCTGCTGGCCGACGGTAACCCAGACTTAGTTCGCAACGTCGCCGCCGCCGGGGCCGATCATATAATGTTGCTGCCAGTGGCTCCTGGACCAATGCTGAAGTGTATTGACCACTTCGTCGTTGGGCGCATGCCATTTGTGGTTACTGTCGATTATGTTGGCCCCGATCGTCGCATAGCTCCACGCCTAGGCTGTGCGTCCGCTCCGCACGTCAGCGTCCCTAATCCAATTGCCGCCAGGATCAGAAACACGCCTCTCGCTGAGATACAAAGTCAAATTGACTTAACGCGGCTTGAGCTAAGTACATTGAAATTGAGAAGCTATGCTGGTTGCCTTCTTGCTATCGATAAAACCGCAACTAATATGTTTTTGCGGGGAAAGATAGAGCCGCCCAAGTTGGAATTTTTCACAAGAAGCCTAGACAGGATTCGCGTTAGTTTTCCATTCTGTTGCGACGATCTTTGTTGCACCGATGTTGATCCGCGAACGCTAGGCGCTCTCTCTGACTTAAGCGCAGATATTGAAGCTATCATGCACGAGGACCCATCTTTTGATCGGGCACGGCTGGATGAATTTCGGACAAATTGTCACGTTGTCGCAGACGATCTCAAGCAGATCATCAGCGGTAAGGCGATGACCACAAATGAGGTTCGGAGTAAACAGGCATGATCCCCTCCCTTGCGCCAGCACCGCGCCCACCCGTCCGTCTGCAACCCATGATGGGATCTGGGATCACATGCTCGAATAAGTGGGGATTACAGGGACAAAGCAAGCGTGTCGCCCTTATTGCCATCATCGACACTCATATCGCATTCAGAGCCCAGGTCGGGAGAGCGTTGATGTCCTTGTACCGCGTCAAGGGATTTCCCAATGAGGTTGAGGCCATACGGGAGATGCGGCTCGAGCCACCCAGTGTGATTTTGATCGATGAGATGATTGGGCCGCGGGGCGGCTGTGAACTCATACACGACCTGAGGCAAGATCCAATTCTCGCCAACGTGCCGACCGTCATCACTTCCATCCATGCCCCGTCGGAAATTGCCGATGCCTTGCAGCAATGCGGTGCCGACGGATGCCTTGCCAAGCCGTTCCGGCGCAGCGCACTGATCAAGATTGTCAGCACCCTGATCAACAGACATGTGGAAGCAAACTGGAACAACTTGCCGGAACATGAACGCACTGTCCTCAAAGGCACAGTCGAGGTATTCAACAATATTTCTGATTTTATCGCTGCTGGCGAGCCTGTCCCATATGAGTCCGTCAAAGATGCTTGCGCCCCTCTAATCGACGCCGTGGCCAAGAATAGCTTCAAGGGCATACTCGACGGGGTCAAGGAGCATGATAACTACTCCTATGTCCACAGTCTGCGCGTTGCGACGTTGCTCTCCCTGTTTGGCCATACTCTGGGATTAAAGCAGGAGGAGCTACTGGTATTGGCGAGTGGCGGCCTTCTTCATGATGCCGGAAAAATATCTATCCCGCATGAGGTCCTCAATAAACAGGGACCTCTCACAGACGACGAGTTCGCGCTGATGAAGAGCCACGTCGCTGAGACGGTGAAGTTCCTTAACCTGACACCCAGCATCCCGAAACCGGTAATCATAATCGCAGCCCAACATCACGAAAAGTTGGACGGTTCCGGCTACCCCAACGGCTTGAAAGGCCTGGAACTCAGCAATCTCGCCCGCATGGCATCCATCGTCGATGTTTTTAGCGCCCTGACCGACCGCCGCGTTTACAAACTGCCCATGGCGGCCGAAATGGCCGTGAAGATCATGACCGACCAGATGGGACACCATCTGGACCAGCATTTCCTTTCACTGTTCAGGACCATGTTGCTCGACGCCGTGGTCGATTAGGCATTTAACTCAAAAGTTTTGGGGTCAGGCCGCTTGAGCAAAGATTTCAGGAAAGCGTGAAATCTCACACCACTCCCTGCTGATTGCCGTCCCGTTGCGGTCCAGCACCGCATACCAGACAATACCATCGGCCACACGCGTGATTTCACAGACCGCCCGATTTTCACCATTATCGTCGATGGTATCATTGCGATTGAGGTGAGCGTGAATAAACCGAATTCCGCTTGCCGGTTTCATAGCTGCTCTCCAAACACGCCGCAGTCAGAACCAGAGAGGCCGGAGGCAGCACCTCTCTGTTCCTGACGACCACGTCATTGATATTGGCTTGAGCCACCGTCCATCAGAGCCTTTCAACGTCGACATCACAATGCCTACGACCATAATGATCGCACCATCCAGCATCTCCCAAGCAAATGGGCTCAGAGCCGTGCGCTTTTTCCGTCGAACGGCTACGGCCTTCGTCTGCCTTGCTTGACAATAGTGCTTGTAAGGTAGCGTTGATGATGTGGCCGCTCATCGCGACCGTCACGGACATAGGATGCGCGAGCATGGCACCCTCCTTTCGTTGATGAGCCTGTAATTGTACGCCCATTTAGCTTGGCGTAGTTCGGATGTAACCACATGGCAGCCAACAGGCGCCCCCGCAGATGCAGCGATTGTACGCAGCCTAGCCCCAAGAAACCCAAAGGGCATCTCCGGGTCATGTAGAGCCCGTCGGCCCTGGCGCGGTATGCGACCGCAGTGCCCCCGACAACCGCCATTCGGTCGAGATGGCCACGGCAGCTGCGGCCCGCCATGCGGAGCGCCGCTTCGGTCGGCCTGCCCCGACATCACAAAATCGGAGTAAACTGAATGGCCCCGAATGTGGTGGGCGCTGAGGTGGGGGTGGTCGGGTTTTCGGAGGAAATACCATGCCTGATGCCAAACCCCTTTCTAACTTGCCAGCTCCCCGCCCACCGTGGAACAAGGGGAGACTGACCGGCCAGAAACTGCCGCTGAAGCCCAAGGACGTCTGGACTATTCGCGTTCGCCTTCAGATCCTCGGATCAAAGCGTGATCTCGCACTCTTCAATCTGGCGATCGACAGCAAGCTTCGCGGATGTGATCTCGTCACCCTTAAGGCCCAAGACGTTTGCCTTGGCGGCAGGGTTCGCGATCGAACAACCATCGTACAACGAAAAACCGGACGACCGGTCCAGTTTGAAATCACCGAACAGACCCGGGCTGCACTCCGGGAATGGCTGAGTGTGTTGCAGCCGATGGACACCAGCTACCTTTTTACGAGCCGCCTCCACGAAAGCGCACACCTGTCGACGCGTCAGTACGCCCGTATAGTCCACAGGTGGGTCGATAGCGCAGGCCTGGATGGTATGGCTTACGGAACGCACTCCATGCGGCGGACAAAAGCCGCCCAGATCTATCGCAAAACGGGTAACTTGCGAGCAATCCAACTGTTGTTGGGGCATACGAAGCTCGAAAGCACTGTTCGCTACCTCGGCATCGAGGTCGAAGACGCCCTCGCTATCTCCGAGCAGGTTGAACTCTGAATTACGGCACACCACGAGGCGGGCTCCCAATCGCCTCGTGGTGCGGCCCAATGCGAAGGGGCTGGCGAGAGGTAGCGGCAGGTGCCGAGGGCGAAGCGGTCATCCACAGCGCCGGGTCCGACGGGCTCTACATGACCCGAAGCTGCCGGTGACAGAACGATCCAACCTGGCTAGACTGAACTTCCCTCTTTGCGGATACGCACCCCATTGATATCGCACGATTTTGCATCGAGCGAGGGGTGCGTTACTGGGTACACTCCGGCGCGATGCCGAGGAGTTCGAAGGCGCGTTTCTGGGTCGGGGTCGGCCTTGAGGTGAGGGTGAAGACGTAATTCTCGTTGAGCGGCGTGGTGGCCTGGATGCGGCAGTAGGTGGCCAAGTCGCCGAG
>NZ_PGTO01000018.1 GCF_003284725.1 Paramagnetospirillum kuznetsovii
CACCGGCGACGCCAAGCACGTGTCCGAGGATTCGGCCAGCGTGTCCGGTCATGTGAGCGTGACCGACGCCGACCACGATCAGGCGGTGATGCAGGAGACGACCCAGGAGACGCCGGAAGGCACCTTCACCATGGGGACCGACGGCAATTGGAGCTTCGCGGTCAATGCCGACGCGGTGCAGGGCATGGCGGCGGGCGAGAGCCTGACCAAGGAGTTCAAGATCCACTCGGCGGACGGCACCGAGCAGACGGTCACCGTGACCATCGACGGCGCCAATGACGCCGCCACCATCAGCGGCAATACCTCCGCTCATGTGGCCGAGGATGGCAACGCCACGGCCACCGGCCATCTTGACGCGGCCGATGTGGATCATGATCAGGCCCATGTCCAGGCGTCCACCATGGTTACCGACCAGGGCACATTCGCCATCGGTACCGACGGCAATTGGAGCTTCCAGGTCAATTCGGCCAATGCCGATGTGCAGGCCCTTGGGGTCGGCGAGAGCATGACCAAGACCTTCGAGGTCAAGTCGGCCGACGGCACTGCCACCCAGACGGTCTCCGTGATCATCGACGGTGGCAACGACGCGCCCACCATCAGCGGCAGCACCAATGCCACCGCAACCGATCACGGCGGCGTCAGCGCGGGTCATGTGACGGCCACGGATGTGGACGCCCATGACACCCTGACCTACTCGTTCGGCTCCAATGCCGACGGTTCGCCCATCACCTCGCTGACCACCGAACACGGCAGCGTCAGCATCAATTCCAGCACCGGTGAATACAGCTTCACCCCCAATGCCGGGGCGGCCAGCCTGGGCGCGGGCGCCAAGGTCACCGATGGCTTCACCGTCACCGTCTCCGACGGTCACGGCGGCACCACCTCGGCCCATGTGGGCGTCGACATCACCGGCAGCAATGACGGGCCGGTGCTCAACGTCTCGCAGCAGACCATGAGTGGCACCGAAAGCACGTCCGACGCGGCCACCGTGGTCACCGGGCATATGACCGCCACCGATGTGGATGCGGGCGATACCCTGTCCTACACGGTCACCGACAACGCGGCCTCCGGACATCACGGCAGCCTGGCGGTGGATGCCAGCGGCAACCTCACCTTTACCGCCACCGACAACAACTGGTCGGGCAGCGACAGCTTCCACGTCCAGGTCAGCGACGGCCATGGCGGCACCACCACCCAGACGGTCAACCTGAATGTTGGCGCGGCGGCGGATGCTCCTGAACTCAGCCTGGAATTGGGGACCGGTTCGTCGGTGACCCTGCCGGGCGAGACGGCGGAAGTGACCATCACCTCGGCCAACATGCTTGCCGGCGATGGTGGGTTCTCGGTGTCGGCCTTCAAGCTGGACGGCTCGGCCGGAACGCTGTCGAGTAACCAGTACGGCTTCGGTGTCGCCGGCGGCGCCTCGGGCGATTCCGCTGAGCTGGGGCAGTCGCGCGGCAGTTCAGAGAAGATCGTGGTCGATTTCGACAACGATGTCTCGACGGCCAATGTTTCCTTTGGTTGGCTTGCGGGCAATGAGCGAGCCCATTACGACCTGTTTAAAGACGGCGTGAAGGTGGGCGAGGGCACGGTTGCCGGCATTACCGACAACGTCGATCCGACCATCAGCATCAGCCCCACCAATGGCGGCAATTTCGATCAGATCGTCTTCTCGGCGCCCAGCGGCGGCGATAACGACTACATGATCCATTCCATCAGCTTCCAGGAAGCCGAGCCCGGCGAGCGGGTTATCGACTATCCCTTGAACGTGTCGTCCAGCCTGACAGATACCGACGGCTCGGAAAGCCTAGCGGTCAGCCTGAACGGCTTGCCCGAGGGTGCGGTCATCATGGACGCGTCTGGTAACGTGGTCGGGACGGCTGGCAACGACGGCACTTGGTCTTTGCCTGGCGGTCAGATCGATGGACTGACCCTGCGGGTGCCTGCCGATAGCGAAGGCTTCACCCTGGCCGCCACCGCAACCTCGACCGAATCCAGTAACCAGGATTCGGCTTCGACCTCGGTCAGCGTCAATGTGCAACACATCAACTCTGACCCGACGGTCACCCTTGAGGGTGGTACCGGAACCGAGGATAACGCGGTGACCGGACATGTGGTCGGCGCCGATGTGAATACCGGCGATACCCTGGGCTACCATGTCGAAGGCGGCGTGTCCGACGGCCACGGCAACGAGTTGCTGACCACCGATCACGGCGTCGTAAGCCTGGATACCGCGACGGGCGAGTACACCTTCACCCCCAATGCCAATTGGGCGGGCAATGACAGCTTCAGCGTCACCGTCTCGGACGGCAACGGCGGCAGCGTCACCCAGAGCGTGGCTGTGCATGTGGATGCCGTGGCCGATCAGGCCGGTGTTTCGGTCGCCATCGGTAACGGCACCGTCACGCCGAACGGCAGCTTCACCGTCACCAATCTCGATGGCGAGGCGGGCTATAGCAACACCTACGGCTACTATGTGACCGATGCCAGCGGCAATCCCACCAGCGGCCATGTGATCTGGGCCAACACTCATGCGGATGTGAACCAGACCGTGACCATCACGGGCGTCGATCCCGACCATGTGGGCTTCTTCATCATTCCCAATGGTCACCAGAACGGCGGCCTGGCCGATAACACCGACATCAGCTTCACCAAGGATGCCTCGGGCAATTGGCAGGCCGTCGACTCCCACGGCACGGTGCTGAGCGGCGCGGGCGCCAATGTCCTGTTCGACAAGGGCTGGCTTAATTCCGATCACCTGACCCATACCGAGGACACCAGCCGGGACGGTGGCAACCAGAATTGGGAAGATCTCAGCGGTGGCGGCGACCGCGACTACAACGACACCAATGTCTCGGTGTCGTGGAACGCGGCGGCTCCGACCGCGACGCATCCGCTGACGGTCATCGCCAACTTCCCCGACAGCGACGGCTCCGAGGCCCATGCGGTCAAGCTGACCAACCTGCCAGCGGGTGCCAGCCTGTATCAGGACGGTCATCTGCTGACCCCGGGTGCCGACGGCTCCTATTCGGTCGATCCGACCCATCTGACCGGTCTGTCGGTCAAGACCCCGGCCGGGTTCTCCGGCGACGTCAACGTCACCGTGGAGGCCACCAGCGCCGAGAACGGCACGGTGGCCACTGCCAGCGCCAGCGCGGTGTCGGTGCATGACGATCTCAGCAACCATGGGCCGAGCGCGGCGGCGACCGCCAGCTTCAGCGCCCATACCGACAACGCCATCGCGGGCTCCATCGCCGCCACCGATGCCGACGGCAACCATCTCAGCTTCAGCCTGGGGACCGGCGCCGCCGCTCCGCAGCACGGCTCGGTGGTGCTGGGCATCGACGGCACCTTCACCTATACGCCCAACAGCAATTACACCGGCAGCGATCATTTCAGCGTCACGGTCTCCGACGGCCATGGCGGCACCACCACCCAGGTGGTGACGGTATCCGAGACCAATTCCGGTCCGACCCTGAGCGTGGCGCCGCTGACCACCGCTGATGACCACACCGCCATCAAGGCCACGGCCGCAGGTCGTGACGCCGATGCGGGCGACACCGTCAGCTACAGCCTGCTGGACGGCAGCGGCAACCATGTGACCAGCCTGGACACCGCCCATGGCCATGTGACCATCAATGCGACCACGGGCGAATACACCTTTACGCCGACCAACGACTCGTCGCTGGCCGTCGGCAAGACCCTGCCCGACAGCTTCAAGGTGGTCGCCACCGACAACCATGGCGCCAACTCCGATCCGGCCACCGTCAACGTGACCATCACCGGCAGCAATGACGGGCCGGTGGTCAGCGCCTCGCAGCAGACCATGAGCGGCACCGAAAGCACGTCCGGCGCGGCGACCACGGTCACCGGCGCTCGGGTCGTCGCCACCGATGTGGACGTGGGCGACACCCTGTCCTACACGGTCACCGACAATGCGGCCTCCGGTCATCACGGCGCCCTGTCGGTGGACGGCAGCGGCAATCTCAGCTTCACCGCCTCGGACAACAACTGGTCGGGCAGCGACAGCTTCCACGTCCAGGTCAGCGATGGTCACGGCGGCACCGCCACCCAGACCGTCAATGTCAATGTGGCAGGCGCCGCCGATCAGGCGACGGTGGGTGTGTCCATCGGCGCCGGAACCGAAAGCCCCGGCGGCAGCTTCACCGTCACCAATCTGGATAACACCGCCTCGGCCGGCTATCACAACACCTACGGCTACTATGTGATGGATGCCAGCGGCAATCCGACCACTGGCGGGGTGATCTGGGCCGATGTGCATGCGTCGCCCAACGCCGTGGCCACGGTGGCCGGCGTTGACCCCGACCGGATCGGCTTCTTCATCGTCCCCGATGGTCACAGCAACAACGCCAGTCTCAAGGATGGCGCGGCTCTGACCTTCTCCAAGGACACGTCCGGCAACTGGCAGGCGATGGACTCGGGCGGTCATGCCCTGGTCGGCACCGGCGCCAAGGTGCTGTTCGACAACAGCGCCCTGAACTCCGATAACCATCTGGTCCATGCCCAGGACAGCGGTGCCGTTTCCGGCAATCAGAACTGGGAAGATCTCGCCGGTGGCGGTGATCGCGACTACAACGACGTCAACATGTCGGTGGTTTGGGGGGCGGCCGCTCCGACCTCAACCCATCCTCTGACGGTGACCGCCAACTTCCCCGATATGGACGGATCCGAAGGCCATGCGGTGAAGCTGTCCGGCCTGCCTGCCGGTGCGACGCTGTATCAAGACGGCGTAGCGCTGACGGCGGTCAACGGTGCCTACACCGTCGATCCGACCCATCTGACCGGCCTGTCGGTCAAGACGGCGGCGGGCTTCAACGGCGACATCAACGTCACCGTGACGGCCACCACCACCGAAGGCTCCACCACGGCGACCGCCACGGCGACCGCTTCGGTGCATGACGACCTGTCCAACCACGGGCCGGACGCGGGCGCGGCGGCTTCGGGCTCGACCCTGACCAACACCGCGCTTTTTGGTGTGGTTCAGGCCACGGATGCCGATGGCGACGTGTTGCACTTCGCTCTCGGGACGGGCACCGACGGAGCCCAGCATGGTTCTGTCGTGCTTCTGCCCGACGGCAACTTCACCTATACGCCGGCCAGCAACTTCGTCGGCACCGACAGCTTCAAGGTCACCATCGCCGACGGCCATGGCGGCACCACCACCGAGACGGTCAGCGTCACCGTGGCGGCGCCCAACCATGCGCCGGTCATCGATGCGGCCCATACCACGGCCAGCGTCACGGTGGATTACGCGCACACCAACACCGCCAATATCGGCCAAGTCACCGCCACCGACGTGGACGGCGACAAGCTGACCTATACCGTGGCGGCGGGCGGCGAGCATCATGGCTCGCTGGTCATGGACTCCAGCAGCGGCTCGTTCTTCTACGATGCCAATGACACCAGTTGGAGCGGCAAGGACGTCTTTACCGTCAATGTCAGCGACGGTCATGGCGGCAGCACCAACCAGACCATCACCATCAACGAAATCGGCGGAAGGACGTCTGGCGACGGTCACAGTGCCGGTGGCCTCAATGACGGCCAGAAGGTCGGTTGGGGCAACGGCGGCGGCCGTGACGAGAGCTGGGGCGACAAGGGCTCGTGGGAAGTGGGCGGCGCGGCCCATGGCGACAGCCATGGCGGCAAGAGCCACAACAGCCATGGCGGCCATGTCACCAACGCGACGGATGATGGCACCAATTGGGGCAGCGGCTGGTATGCCTGGGACTCGGGCAATCCGGGTGGCGCGGGCACCGGCGACCGCTTCTCCATCGAGGGCGATAACCGTCATAACGAGGTCTATAAGGGCGAGAGCGGAGATACGCTGATCGCCGCCGGTGGCAATGACTATCTGTCGTTGGACAATGGCGCCGGCAAGCAGATGATTTCCGGCTACGACCATATCCAGATGGGCAATGGCGAGCACGCGACCCTCGACATGACCACGCCCAACATGGACTACGGCAATCTGACCGTGGCGGGTGGTACCGGCCATGACGTGATCTGGACCGCCAGCGGCAATGATCTCATCACCGCCGGTAATGGGACCACCACCGTCCATGCGGGCGCGGGCAACGACACCATCGTGGCCGGTGCAGGCGACGACGTGCTGATGGGCCAGGACGGCAGCGACACCTTCATGTTCGACTTCGGTCACGGCCATGCCACCGTCGACGGCGGCGCGGGCGCGACCTGGACGGATACTCTGGACCTGTCCACCGACATGCATGCGGGGGCCACCATCACCATCACCACCGCCGACCATCAGAGTTGGACGGTGGCGTCCGATGGCGACCACCATGCCGCCGCCACGGTCAATCTGGGTCTGGACAAGGCCGGTGATGTCACCATCCATTCGGCGGGTGGCGACGAGACGATCCACTTCACCAACATCGAGTCCATCAAGTATTAAGGTGATATGGTAAGGTTTCCGAGCCCGTCCGCCGCAAGGCTGGCGGGCTCGATTTTTTGGGGCGGACATGGACGACAGCACGCCAGAGCGCGATGAATAGAGCCGTTCCCGGACTGGCGGGTTGGCGCTTTCACCGCAGACTTATAAGCACGGATTTCTCGGAGATCTGGCTGGCCGAGGATGCCGCCTTGGGCCGTCCGGTCGCCGTCAAGATCTTTGCTCCCAAGGCCGACGACCAAGGAATGATCCCACCCTTTCATGTGGATGAATGGCGGCGTCGTTTTTTCCAGGAAGCGCGCCTGATGGCGCGGTTCGACCATCCCCATATCGTCCCGGTGGTGGCGCTGTCGGCCCTCGACGACGGCCGACCGGCACTTTTCATGCAGTACATGACGGGGTCGCTGATGACCGAGATCGGTACGGACATATTCGCGCCGAAGGAAAGGGCGGCCCAGCCCCCAGAGCAGCAGTCCCGCGCGGTTTCTCCTGGCCGGACCAAGCAGATCCTGGTGGAAGTGCTGATGGCCTTGACGGCGATCCATGAACGCGGCGTGGTCCACCGCGACTTGAAGCCGCGCAATGTGCTGCTGTGCAACGGTCCGGGCAGCCGCCTCAAGATCAGTGATTTCGGAATGGCCAAGACGTCGGATGAGGCGCGGTCCAAGGACTCCATCTGGTTCGGCACCCGCGATTACATCGCCCCCGAGCAATACGCCAATGCCACCCACGCCACCGACCGCTCGGACATCTTTTCGGTGGGAGTCATTGGCATTCGCCTGTTGACCGGGCACTTTCCCGATCGCGAGCGTCTAAGGACGCTCGAAGGGTGTCCCGCCGCCCTGATCGACCTGCTGAGCGAGGCGCTGTCCCAACAGCCGAGCATGCGGCCCGGTGCCCGCGACATGCTGCGCCGCCTGGTGGACATCTCCCTGTAGTCCTTGCGATTCCGTGGTCGCCGGGCGCATGATCCAAGGAATGCAACTGTCCGGTCGCCGGTCATGATTTCCTCGGTTTCCCTGAACACCCTTGTCGGCGGTCTTGGCGCCCAGACCCGCGTGGCTGAGACGGCGGCGACCAATATCGTCAACGCCACCACCGAAGGATACCAGGCCCAGCAAGGCCAGTTGGTCTCCAAGCCGCTGAACGGTGCCGACTACATCCCTCTTCCTCCCGAGGGCGATGTGGATCTTGGCCGTGAGCTGGTCAATCTCAGTCAGGCCAGCCACAGCTATGCCGCCGCCGCCAAGGCGTTTTCCAGCATCTCCGAAACCGAAAAGCGCGCCTTGGATTCTCTGGCGTAGGGAAAAGCCGCCGACGGTGGGTTGGCTGTCGCGCGCTCCTGGGTGATACTGCGCCCGAATACTTGATGATCGCATTGGGAGGGAACGCGCCATGACGGCAGGCAACGCCGCATCCTATCTGTACGCTCCGGACATGGAGCGCATGGCGCGCGGTGATCTGAAGAAACTTCAGTTGGAGCGCTTGCGGTCGCTGTTGGCGCATGCCTGGACCAATGTTCCCCATTACCGGGCCAGTTTCGACGCGGCGGGGGTCAAGCCCGACGACTTGCGGGATTTGGAAGACCTCGCCCGCTTTCCCTTCATGGTCAAGACCGACCTTCGGGAAAACTATCCCTTCAAGCTGTTCGCCGTCCCCCGCGAGAAGGTCGTTCGCATCCATGCCAGTTCCGGCACCACCGGCAAGCCCACCGTGGTCGGCTATACCGAGGCTGACTTGGATGTCTGGGCGGGACTGATGGCGCGCACCCTGGCGGCGGCGGGGGTCCGCCCCGGCGACGTGGTGCACAACGCCTATGGCTATGGCCTGTTCACCGGCGGGCTCGGCTTTCATTACGGCGCCGAGCGGCTGAAATGCTCGGTGGTTCCCATGTCAGGCGGCAATACCGAAAAGCAGATCGGCCTGATCATGGATTTTGGCGCCCGCGTTCTGGCGGCGACCCCGTCCTATGCTCTGAATATCGCCGAGGTGGCGGTACAGATGGGCGTCGATATCGCCGGTTCAAGCCTGGCCGTCGGGGTGTTCGGCGCCGAGCCCTGGACCGAGACCATGCGCGGTGAAATCGACCGTCGGCTCGGCATTCATGCCCACGACACCTATGGCCTGTCCGAGATCATGGGGCCCGGCGTGGCGGCGGAGTGCGAGCATCGCTGCGGCCTGCACGGCTGGGAGGACCATTTCCTGTTCGAGATCATCGATCCCGAAACGCTACAGCCCTTGCCCATGGGCAAGCAAGGGGAACTGGTCATTACCACCCTGACCAAGCAGGCTTTGCCCATGGTGCGCTATCGGACCCGCGATATCACCAGCCTGATCGACGAGCCCTGCGCCTGCGGCCGCACCCATGCGCGCATCAAGCGGGTGACCGGCCGCAACGACGACATGATGATCATCCGGGGCGTCAACATCTATCCCAGTCAGATCGAAGCCGTGCTGGTGGGTTTCCCCGGCATCGCGCCACATTACCTGCTGACCTTGTCGCGCCAGGGGGCCATGGATCACCTGACGGTGGAAGCGGAATCCCTGGCCCGCGAAAGCGAGGGCAATCGCTCCCATGTGGCGCAGCAACTGCGCCATCACATCAAGTCCATCATCGGCGTGACCTGCGAAGTGATCGTGCGGTTGCCGGGGGAATTGCCGCGTTCCCAGGGCAAGGCGGTGCGGGTGCGGGATCTCCGTAAAGGGGCGGATGAGTGACCGGTTGCGCGACGGGCGGCGATGCCCGCATCATGCCGCCTCGTCAACTTGGCCGGATATTTCAGTCATGAGCGCAACCGAGGGCACCGTTTGCCGCTATTTCCAGTCCTATTCCGGGGTGAAGCTTCCCCTCAAGCTGGTCAATCCGCTTGACGAAGGCGATCTGGAGAACCGCAACACCTTCATGCGGGCCTATTTCGACGGGCAGGACCGCATGATGGGATGCGACAAGTTGGTCTATGGCGATATTCAGATCTCGCACCGCTACGCGTACCACCCCAACGGGGTTCTGAGCCGGGCGGAGATCACCATGGACGACGAAGTGTCCGTCCTGGAGTTCGGCGAGGACGGCACTCCGCGCCGAGGCTGAGGTCATCCGCTCGTCGTTTGATGTGAGCCTGGGGCGGGCGGGACGCCCGCGCTCCAAACGGCGCGCTCTTCTCGGAGCGCGGCCGTCCCGGCCGCTTTCCACCAGAGACGGCCGACAGTATCAGTGCTTCAGTGAAAACAGCGGGGCGTCGATATCGGTGTCGTGGCGGACCAATTCATCGAGGAAGGTCATGAACAGCGTCCGCCTGCCCTTGGAATCGTCGGGTGACAGTCGCGCCAGTTCCCCCAGCATGTTCAGCAGGCGGCGATGGTCGTCGATCATGATTTGGCGTGAGTTCCAGTCCGAGGTTATGAAAAGTTCCTCTTCCACCTGGAAATGTTCCGACATCCGCAATTGCAGCATGTTGATGGCGCGGGCAACGCTAGAGTGCTCCTCACCCTTCAGAATCACCGGCTCCAGACGGTTCATCATGCGATAGAGGCGATTGTGCTCGGCTTCGATGACGGGGTCGCAATCGTCGTGGTCCCAAGTGGGCATGAGCGTCTTCCTCTCACATGTCTGCCCTTCTCATGTGGGGATGGCCCATCCATGCGTCTAGGGGGGCTATGATTGAGTCACCCATTTTGCGGCCCCGAGACCGGCTCGTCGGCCGGTGGCGAAACTGCCGGTGAGAAGATAGCCGCCGGTGGGGGCTTCCCAGTCCAGCATTTCACCGGCGGCGAATACGCCCGGCATGGTCTTCAGCATCAACTGGCTGTCCAATTCCTCGAACCGGACGCCACCGGCGGTGGAGATGGCCTCGGGCAGGGGCCGGGGTCGCAGCAGTGGCAATGGCAAGGCCTTGATGCTCGCCGCCAGCATGGTCGGATTGTCCAGGTCTTCCCTGGGCAGCAATTCGCGCAGCAATCCCATGGCGGCGGGGTCCAGGGCGAGGGTCTTCTTCAGGAAGGTGGACAGGGATTTCGACCCGCGCGGCCCCGACAGCGCCGCCAGCACGCGCGCCTCGTCCCAATCGGGCATCAGGTCCAAGCTCGCCATGGCAAGGCCGTTCGCGGCGATGGCGTCACGAATGGGGGCCGACAGCGCATAGATGCAACCGCCTTCCATGCCGGTCGCGGTCAGCGTCACCTCGCCGCGCAGCGACTGCTCATCAAAGGACAAGACGACGGTGGACAATCTGCGACCAGCGAACTTGTCGGCGAAATGCCTGCTCCAGTCCAGATCGAAGCCGCAATTGGCGGGCTTCATGGGGGCGATGTCGATGCCGCGTTCGGCCAGCAGTGTCTCCCAGCAGCCGTCCGAGCCCAGATGCGGCCAGGAGGCGCCCCCAAGGGCCAGGACGGTCGCATCGGCCCGCACGGTCACCTCACCTTGGGGGGAGCGGAACCGTAAGCCGCCGTCGGGCGCCCAGCCCAGCCAATAGTGCCGGACGTTGAAGGTGACTCCCTGACTCTTCAGCCGCTTGATCCAGGCGCGCAGCAGCGGGGCCGATTTCATCTCGTCGGGAAAGACCCGGCCGGAACTGCCGACGAAGGTGTCGATTCCCAACTCCTTGGCCCAGCGGCGCAGATCGGCCGGGCCGAAATCCGCCAGCAATGACTGGAACAGCCCTGCCCGTGCGCCGTAGCGGGGAATAAAGCCGCCCAGCGCTTCCGAATGGGTCAGGTTGAGGCCACCCTTACCGGCCAGCAGGAACTTGCGTCCAGGCGACGGCATGGCGTCATGGATGGCGACGTCGATACCGCGCTCGGCCAATACCTCGGCCGCCATCAAACCAGCGGGGCCACCGCCGATGACGATCACGGTCATGGCTTATCCCCTTATGAAAAACGCCCGAACCCAGGATGATCATAGCACGAAGCGGCGGGCGCGTCGCGGCCGGGGGGGGCTATGGGATGCTTGCGCCATGCAGAACGCGCAAGATGGTGACCGCGGTCGCGGAGACTTCGGAGACGATGATTCATCGTCGCAACAGCTTTTCGGAGAGTAAAGATGAGGCTATCTTGCTTCAGGTGAGTGCTGCCTCGCCCCCGGCAGAAAGAATGGAGAAGTCGTGATTGGCGGTTTCATATTCCTGGTCGGCCTCGGAATATTTTTAGGCGGTGGAAAATTGGCGGGAAAGACGCCGGAGCTGTGGTGGAGGTGGCAATAGTTTGATCCATCCTGTCATCCTGAGCGAAGCGAAGGATCTTTCACGTGATAGCGGCTGGAGACGCGGTTGAAAGATCCTTCGGCTTTGCCTCAGGATGACAATTTAAATTGGCATGATAGGGAGGGTGGATGCGCGACCACACCTACACCGTCTATCTCTTGAGCAGTCTGTCAGGCGTACTTTATTGCGGCGTCACCAATAACCTTGAACGCCGCATTGCCGAACACAGAAGCGGGACGGCCGATGGCTTTACCAAACGCTACTTAGTCAATCGCCTCGTCTGGTTTGAATGTAGCGGCGATGTGCGGGCTGCCATTGCAAGGGAGAAGCAGATTAAAGGCTGGAAGCGCTGCCGGAAAGTCGCGTTGATCGAGACGCTCAATCCCGATTGGCGGGACTTGTCCAAGAACTCCCAGTCATCCTGAGGCGAAGCCGAGGGATCTTTCACAATAAGACGGTTAGGCATGAAAAATGCCCTGCCTGCGACTCAGCATGACATCGAAATCACTTCCGCCGATGGCGCGCCAGATACAGCGGCGTGCGCGACTTCGGTACCTTGTGGATGAAGTTATAGCGGGCCACGTGGTAGCTGGGGTCGAAGCCGTAGAAGTTCAGCTTCATATGCTCCAGCTCCTCGGCGCGGTAGGAGTCCAGCGGCTTGGCGGCTTCGTCGGCGGCGCGGGCGAGGCGCTTGGCGATCAGGCGCTCGTCAAGCGTCGGGTCGGCGGCATGGGCTTCGGCCGTCTGCTCGACCAGGGTCCGGAATTCGGCCACGGTCGTGCCGAAATGGGAATCGATCAGGCCAAGGCGCTCGGCCTCCGCCGTTCCCACGGGCAGGCGGGCCTCCACCACCTCGCGGGCCTTGTCTTCGCCGCAGCGCCGGGGCAGCAGATAGGTCCAGTATTCCGAGCCGTAAAGATTGCCCATGCCCTTGTAATGGGGGTTCAGGACCACGGCGTCGCGGGCCAGCACCAGATCGGCGGCCAGGGCCATGAACACGCCTCCGGCTCCGGCATTGCCCTGCATGGCGGCGATGGTGAGATGGCTGCCGCAGGTGATGATGTCGCGGCACAGATCGTTCATGGCGTTGATGTTGCACCAGGATTCCGCGGCCGGGCTGGCGGCGGTCTCGATGGTGCACAGATGGATGCCGTTGGACCAGAAATCCGGGCCGCCCATCAGGACGATGACCTTGGTGGGCCGCTGGGCGGCGGCAAGGAAAGCCTCGCGCAGCCGCTCGCACCGCTCCGTGCTCATGGCGCCGTTGACGAAGGGGAAATGCAGATAGCCGACGCCGTGGCGCTCGTCGTACCAGATGTCGTGATAGCCGGGGGTCTCGGGCAGCTCCAGGGGGCCAAGGACCGCGAGGGCGGGCAGCTTTAACGCATGCTCTTCCCTGGCGCGCAGATGGCCGATCCACACGGCGCCGTCCACCGTGGCCCGCGCCACCGCGCCGCCGGACTGGGCGATCAGGCTTCCCGGCGGGCCGCTCAACCCGTTGGCGGCATGGGCGTCGTGGAGATAGACGGGCTTGGCGCCGATCTCATCCAGCAATCCCGGGGTGCCGTCGGCCGAGCGGATCTTGGCGAGCACGGTGGCGGTGTCGTCCTGGTTCCACCGGATGGCGCGGTCGGCCTGCTTCATGGCGGGCTTCCAGGTGGTGGCGGCGGGACGTGCGCCCTCCGTCTTCTCCAACGCTTCCAACACCGCCGAGACGGCGGCGTCGGCCACTTCGTTGCGGTACAGGCTGGATTTGGAGGCATGCCGCAGGGGAAAGCTCCGGCTGGCCCAGACCGGCCCGGCATCCATTTCCGCCTTGGCCTGCAGGACGGTGACGCCCCAGCTTTCCTTGCCCTCCAGGATGGCCCAGTCCAGCGCCGCCGGTCCCCGGTCGCCGACGGGGCCGGGATGCACGACGAGGCAGAGGTGGTTTTTCCACACCGCTTCCGGGATGGCACGCTTGAGGAAGGGGGCGATGACGACGTCGGGCCTGGCCAGTTCCACCGCCTGGATGGTGACGGCATCGTTGACGTCGAACTCGCAGGACACGTCGTGGCCGCGCTCGGACAGTTCCACCCACAGGCGCTGGGTCAGGCTGTTGAAGCTATGGGCGAGGAGAAGAATGCGCATTTTTTAAATGTCCCTCAAGCGCCGGGCGCCCACATCCGTCCCAAAGGTCTCGCATCGCTGAAAGCGATGCTGAGAGGGCTTGGCTTTCGCGCCACGCGGCGCGCCGGCCCTTGGCCGCAACTCCTCGCTTCGCTCGTCGGTTCGCATGTGCTAGCAGATCCTCGGCAATTGCTCGCCCGCCAGCCAGTCCACCACCCGCATGCCGCCCATGGCGGTTTTCATCTGAACGAAGTGATGGGTATCGGCGCGGCAGGCGCCGATGCGCGCCGCGTCCACCCCCAGCGGATGGGCGCGCATGACCGCCAGCAGGGTCTCGGCGTCCGCCTCGGGGCAGATGCAGATCAGCTTGCCCTCGTTGGCGACGTAAAGCGGGTCCAGGCCCAGCAGCTCGCAGGCGCCGCGCACCTCGGGCTTGACCGGCACCAGTGCCTCTTCCATCAGCATGCCGACGCCCGACTGGCTGGCGATTTCGTTCAAGGTGGCGGCGAGACCGCCACGGGTGGGATCGCGCAGCACATGGATGCCGGGCACCGCCGCGACCATCTCGGCCACCATGGTGTGCAGCGCCGCCGAATCCGACAGGATGGCGGTCTCGAAGCCCAGGCTTTCGCGCTGGCTCATCACCGCGACGCCGTGATCGCCCATGGTGCCGGAAATCAGGATGGCGTCGCCGGGCTTGGCCCTGTCGCCCGAAATCACGACGCCCGCCGGCACCATGCCGATACCGGCGGTGGTGATGAAGATGCCGTCGCCCTTGCCCTTTTCCACCACCTTGGTGTCGCCGGTGACCACCGGGACGCCCGCGTCCCTGCTGGCCTTGGCCATGGAGTCCACGATGCGCTTCAAATCGGCCAGCGGGAAGCCTTCCTCGATGATGAAGCCCGCCGACAGCGACAGCGGAACCGCCCCCGCCATGGCGACATCGTTGACGGTGCCGTGCACGGCGAGGCTACCGATATCGCCGCCGGGAAAGAACAGCGGGCTGATGACATAACCGTCGGTGGTCATCACCATGCGCCCGGCGGGCACGTCGAAGGCGGCCTGATCATTGCGCTGATTCAAGGCCTCGTTGTCGAAGCCTTTGATGAACAGCTCTTCCACCAACTGGGCCATGGCGCGGCCGCCGCCGCCATGGGTGAGGTCGACGCGGCCGGTCTTGAGGTCCAGCGGGCGGGGATGGGCGCGACGGGGCAGGGTCATTCGGTTTCCTCTTCCTCCGGCTCGGGGCCTTGCGGCATGCCGGGTTCGGCGTCGCGGAAGCGACCATAGGTCCAGTGGGCGGCGCAGGCGCCTTCGGCCGAGACCATGCACGAGCCCATGGGGTTTTCCGGGGTGCAGATTGTCCCGAACAGCTTGCAGTCCATGGGCCGCTTGACGCCGCGCAGGATGGCGCCGCATTCGCAGGCCTTGTTGTCGGGCGGCGAGTCCTGGGGCACGTCCCAGCGCCGCTCGGCATCCCAGGCGGCATAGGCCTCCTTCAGCCGAAGGGCGGAGTAGGGCACCAGTCCCAGGCCGCGCCATTCGAACACCCGGCGCAGCTCGAACATCTCGGCCACCAGCGATTTGGCCTTTTCATTGCCGTCGCGGGTGACGGCGCGGGAGAACTCGTTCTCCACCTCGAAGCGGCCCTGGTTGATCTGGCGGATCAGCATGCGCACCGCTTGCAGCACGTCCAGCGGTTCGAACCCGGCGATCACCACCGGGCGCTGGTATTCCTCGGCGAAATACTCGTAGGGGCGCGAGCCGATGATGGTCGACACATGGGCGGGGCCGATGAAGGCGTCCAGCTTGACGGTGCCAAGTTCACGCACTTCCGGGCTGTCGAGGATCTGGGTGATGGCCGACGGCGTCAGCACATGGTTGCAGAACACGCTGAAATTCTTCAGCCCCAGAGCCTGGGCCTGTTTGATGGCGACGGCGGTGGGCGGCGTGGTGGTCTCGAAGCCGATGGCGAAGAACACCACCTGGCGCTCGGGCATGCTTTGGGCCAGCTTCAGGGCATCCAGGGTGGAATAGACCATGCGGATGTCGCAGCCCTCGGCCTTGGCCTTCAGCAGCGACAGCCGCTTGGAACCGGGAACCCGCAGCATGTCGCCATAGGTGCACAGCGTGACGCCGTCCTGCCGGGCCAGCCAGATGGCGGCGTCGATGCGCCCGATGGGCAGCACGCAGACCGGACAGCCAGGGCCGTGGATCATGCGCACATTGGCGGGCAGCAGGTCTTCCAGGCCATAACGGCTGATGGCATGGGTATGGCCGCCGCAGAATTCCATGATGTGATAGCTGCCCGCCGGGTCGGCCTCGGCGGCGATGGCTTTCGCCATGGACTGGGCCACCTGCCCGTCACGGAATTCGTCGATATATTTCACTGGGCGGGCTCCGCCTGTTCCATTTCCCGAAACAGGGCCAGGGTCTGCGCCGCCTCCTCGGGGTCGATCACCGACAGGGCATAGCCCACATGGACGATGACGTAATCGCCCACCTTGACGTCGGAGACCAGCGCCAGCGACACCGTCTTGGTGACGCCGCCCAGATTGACCTTGGCGTTGTCGTCGGCCAGCAATTCGGTCACCAGGGAGGGCAGGGCAAGGCACATGGAGGAATTCCCTTCTTACTCGGTCAGCGCGGCGATCCACGCCTGGCCCAAACTCAGTCCGGCGTCGCCCGGCGACAGGGTCAGGGCGGTCAAGGGCCGCAACCCGGCGGCAGCCAGCCGCTTCATCAACCCCGCCGTCAGCACCTTATTGAGGAAACAGCCGCCGCCCAGCGTGACGGTGGTGGTTCCCGTGGCCTCGGCCGTGGCAATGGCCCAGGCGGCCAAGGCCTCGATCAGGGTGCCGTGGAACAGGTTGGCCCCGGCGACCGGGTCAGTGCAAGCCGACAATCGCGCCAGCAGGGGGGTCAGGTCCAAAATTCCGTCTTGAAGGCTCCAACCTTCGGCCAAGACCTCCGGGCGGGTCACCATGGCTTCCAGCGCCATGGGGGCCTGGCCCTCGAATTTGGCGATGGGATGGATGCCCAGCAAGCCGCAGGCGGCGTCGAACAGCCGTCCGGCGCTGGAGGTCTCGGGGCAGTTCAGCCGCTTGTCCAAGATCTGGCCCAGCATGGCGGCGGCGGGAATATGGCCGAAGCGCGCCGCGATTTCGTCGCCGCGCCCCATGCGGTGCAGGGCGGCCGCCGCCATGCGCCAGGGCTCGCGGGCCGCCATGTCGCCGCCCGGCTGGGACAACAGCGCCAGATGGCCGAGGCGGCGGTAATGGGCGCCGTCGGCCAACAGCAACTCGCCCCCCCAGGACTGGTGGCCGGGGCCGAGGCCGAACCCGTCCAGCGACAGGGCGATCACCGGTCCGTCATGGCCGTTCTCGACCGCCACGGAGGCGGCATGGGCGTGGTGGTGCTGAACCGCCACGGCGGGAAGGTCGAGGCCCAGGGCGAAGCGGGTGGAATGGAAATCGGGGTGCAGGTCGTGGGCCACGCGTACCGGCGCGGCGCCAGTCTCCGCCAGCAGCGCGGCGACCGAATTTTCAAAGGCGATGATGGAATCGGGTGTGCCCAGGTCGCCGTGATCGGCTGACACGAAGGCCTTGTCGTCCTTGGTGACGCAGACGGTGTTCTTGAGGAACGGCCCCACCGCCAGCACCGAGGCAACGGCGCGGGGCAAGGGGATGACGGCGGCAATGGCGGTCATTGGCCCTCACCCTCCCATCGCATCGCGATGGGCCCCACCCTCTCCCGCGAGCGGGCGATGGGATAAGTCCATCTCCCTCGCCCCCCGAGGGGGGGAGAGGGTCGGGGTGAGGGGGGCTGGCAGTCGATGGGGCATTAAGACCCCGCCTGCCCCTTGCGATGGGCGGCCATACGGCGGCGGCCCTCGGTGATCCAGGCCAGCCATTCGTCGAAGCCCTCGCCGGTGCGGGCCGACAATTGAATAACAACGATCTCGGGATTGACCCGGCGGGCATAGGCGATGCAGCGCTCCACGTCGAAATCCGTATGGGGCAGGAGGTCGATCTTGTTGAGGATCATCATGGAGGCGGCGTGGAACATGTCGGGGTATTTGAGCGGCTTGTCCTCGCCCTCGGTCACCGACAGGATCGCCACCTTATAGGCCTCGCCCAGGTCGAAGGCGGCCGGGCAGACCAGATTGCCCACATTCTCGATGAACAGCACCGAATCCTCGGCGATGTCGAGGCGGGCGATGGCGCTTTCCACCATATGGGCGTCGAGATGGCAGCCCTTGCCGGTATTGACCTGCAACGCCGGAATGCCGGTGGCGCGGATACGGTCGGCGTCGAAGCTGGTCTGCTGGTCGCCCTCGATGACGGCCAGGGGGAAGCGGGACTTCAAGGCCTCGGCGGTGCGGCACAAAAGGGTGGTCTTGCCCGAACCGGGGCTGGAGACCAGATTGAGGGCGAAGACGCCGTGGCTTTCCAGCCAGGCCCGATTGCGGCCGGCGAAATCGTTGTTGTGGCCGAGGATGTCCTGCTCGATCTGGACGATGCGCGACTGCGACAAGCCGGGGACATGGACTCCGGCGATGCCGTGGCCGTAATGGATGTGGTCGTGGGAATGGCCGTGATCGTGGTCATGTCCATGATCGTGAGTATGGCCGTGTCCGTGATCGTGAGAGTGGGGATGGCCCTCGACCTTGGCATCCCCGCAGCCGCAAACCGTGCACATCACTCCACCTCCAATTCCTTGATGCGCATCTCCTCGCCCGAGGTGACGGCCAGCTTGGCGCCGCCGCATTTGGGGCAAAGATCGACGCGGGACGTGACTGGGACGTTCTCCGAGCAATCCATGCACCACGCTGCGCCCGGAACCCGGATGATTTCAAGCCTGGCGTCGGCGGTCAGCGGATTGCCCGCCGCCACGGCGCCGAAGCAGAACTCCATGCTTTCCGGCACCACCGTGGACAGCTCGCCGATTTCCAGCCACACCGTCTTGACGCGGGTGAAGCCGTGGGCGGCGGCCTGATCCTCCAGAATGCGGACGACCCCTTCGGTCAGGCTCATCTCATGCATGGTCATGGACCTCGATGGTGCAGGCGACGCAGGGGTCCAGGGCGGCGGCCAGCAGACGGGCGCGCCGGACCAGATCGGGGCCGGCCGCAGCCCCCCGTATTCCCTGGGCGAAGGCTCCGTCGGGGTGAAAGTTCCACTCGGTCGGGGCCAAGATTTGATAGCGGCGCACCACGCCCTCCTGCAATTCCACCCGATGGGCCAAAAGGCCGCGTGCCGCGTCGACCATGCCCAAGCCGACACCCGTTCCATCCATGACGCCGGGGATGAACGGCTCGTCGCACAAATCCTGCACCAGTTCCTCCACCTCCCGCAATGCCGCCGCCACATCCACCAGACGGGCGGCGAAGCGCGGCAACAGGCCGGAGCCATGTTCCGCCATCAAGGCATTGACCAGGGGATGGCCGTGGTGGCGCGACAGCGGCGTGGTTTCCAGGGCGATGCCGCCGTGGTCGGGGCGGGCGACATAATCGCCGCTCTGGTCGTCTTCCAGTCGTTCGGCGAGATCTCGCGGGCCGGTGGCGGACATGAAGTGAACCGGGGTGGCGCCGAATCCGCCAAGGCCTTCGGCCTCGATCCGCCGCAGCAGGCGGGCGGCGACGCAATCGCCCTGGGCGAACCAGCGGCGAAAATCGTCCAGGCCGTCATCCCAGTCGTCGAGATCGCCGAACAGCCGCGCGACCAGATCGGCCAGCAGGCGCGACTGCTCCAGCACGGCGCCGTGATCGACCACCAGCCGTCCGCCGCCGGGGCGCGCCCAATCGCCATCGGGATAGAGGGCGCGCTTGGCGGCCCCGACCATGGGACGCAACGGCTTGACCGCCTCCAACCGTGGCGTCTCGTCCAGCAAGGCGGGCCAGTCGCGCAGGATGGACTGGGCATGTTCGCTCAGGCATTCCACCAGCAACAGATACCGCCTCGCCATGCGCTGCGAGGCGGTGGCCGACAGTCCGGCGGCTTGTTCCAGGGCGGCGGCGCCCGCCAGCGCTTGGGCGGTGCCGCACAGCGCGAACAGGGTGGGCAGCAGGGCGATGACTTGGTTCGGGCCGCGTCCGGCGAGCAGGCGCGAGGCCTGGACCAGGCGGCCGGATCGCATGGCGACATGGGCGACTTGGCCCTGTCTCACCTCAAGCGACACGGAAATTCCGGTATCGGGAAACGCCATCAGGCCTGACCGCTATCCAGCACCTCGGCCAGATAGGCCAGGGCTTCGGCGGCCAGTTCGGGAGCCAGCTTCTCGGCGGCGAAATTGCCGCCGACGCCCAGGATGACGTAATCGCCCACCGCTACCTCGTCTTCCAGCAGCATCAGGCTGGTGGTTCGGGTGGTGCCGAACGCCTCGACGGTGGCCATTCCGTTGGCCATGGAGACGATGCGCGACGGGACGGCCATGCACATGTCAGTTCTCCACCAAACGGGTCTCCGACCCGCGCCGGATGAAACACCGCGGTTTCATCCTAGGCGGCCTTCGGGCGGACCGACAGGCCCAGTGTCTTCAACTCGGCGACAATCATGTCGACCACCTGGGGCAGGATGGCGGCGATGCCGGGCGACAGTTCCATGGCGGTGGCGAAGGATTGGGGCTCGATGCCGAACAACACGATGTTGGCGGGCATCAGGCCGTGGAAATTCAGCGCCGCCAGCATGTCGGAAATGCCTACCTGATGGGGCGAGATCTTGGTCTTGAAGAAGGCCGGAATCTGGTCGCCCGACAATCGGGTGATGGTGCCGGGGTCTTTCTTGGCCCGCATGGCGTCGGCGATCAGCAGATGATCGGCGCCCGAGACCTGATCCAGGCAATCCATGCCCGAGGTGCCGCCGTCGATGACCTCGACCTCCTCGGGCAGGTCGTAACGGGCCAGCAACTCGTTGACGGCGTAGACGCCCACACCCTCATCGGTCAGCAGGATGTTGCCGACGCCCAGAATCACAACGCGCATAAAAACCTCACTGATGTTCCCTCTCCCGCAAGCGGGAGAGGGAAACTCTACACTTACAGCGCCTTGACCTGAACGACTTCCTTGTTGTCCTCGACCACATGCACGGCGCAGGCGAGGCAGGGGTCGAAGGAGTGGATGGTCCGCAGGACTTCCAGCGGCTGCTCGGCATCGGCGATGGGGTTGTCCATCAGCGAGGCCTCGTAGGGGCCAATCTTGTCGTTCTCGTCGCGGGGACCGGCGTTCCAGGTGGAGGGAACGACGCACTGGTAATTGGCGATCTTGCCGTCGCGGATCACCGTCCAATGGGACAACAGGCCGCGCGGCGCCTCGTGGAAGCCATAGCCCATGATCTCGCCCTTGGGGAAGGTGGGCTTGTTGAAGCTGGTGGTGTCGCCCTTGGCGATATTGTCGATCAGGGCCTGCCAGTTCTGGGTCATGACTTCCTGCATGACACCGGCGCGCACGGCGCGGGCGGCATGACGGCCGATGGTGGAGTGCAGCGCCGCCAGCGGAATCTTGGAGCCCAGCAGCGAGGACGCGGTATCCAGCACCTTGGTGGCGTAGGTGATGGTCGGCTGGTGGCCCGCGGCGATGCCGCACAGCACATTGGCCAGCGGACCCACCTGGGCACGTTCGCCGTAGAAGGTCGGCGCCTTCAGCCAGGAATACTTGCCGTCGTCCTGGAAGTCGGTGTAGTTCGGCGTGGTCTCGCCCTTATAGGGATGCAGCGGGCCGGGCTTGGAATAGCTGTACCACGCATGCTTGACGCTTTCCTCGACGCCGTCGCGCAGGAAGGCGTCGCCGAAGGCGGTGATGGGCTTGTACTTGCCGATGTCGCCGCCGGGGATATAGCCGCCAGGGGTCAGGAACTGGGTGCCCTTGGAATCCATGGGGAAGTCGGGGGCCGACAGATAGTTCATGACACCGGCGCCGTACTTGGTCCAGTCGGCGTAGAAGGCGCCGATGGCGGCGATGTCCACCAGATAGACCTTGCGGATGAACTCGCCCAGCGCGTCCATGTGCTCCTTCAGCTTCAGCAGGCGCTCGATGGTGAGCACCGACTGGCTGTCGGTGGCGATGGGGTTGGAGACGCCGCCGACGGCGACGTTCTGGATGTGCGGGCTCTTGGACCCCAGCAGGGTGACGATCTTGTTGGCGTGACGCTGGGCGTCCAGCGCCTGGAGATAGTGCGCCACCGCCAGCAGGTTCACTTCCGGCGACAGCTTCATGGCCGGATGGCCCCAATAGCCGTTGGTGAACGGGCCGAGCTGACCGGAACCCACGAAGCTCTTCAGCTTCTCCAGGGTCTGGGTCATGACGTGCTTGTTGTTCAGCGGCCAGTCGGACAGGCTTTCCGCCAATTGGGCGGTCTTGATGGGATCGGCCTTCAACGCGCTGACCACATCCACCCAGTCCAGCGCCGACAGGTGGTAGAAGTGGACGATATGATCATGGATGGCATGGGCCGAGATGATCATGTTGCGGATGAACTGCGCGTTCACCGGGATTTCCAGGTTCAGCGCGTTTTCCACCGCGCGGACCGAGGTGATGGCATGCACGGTGGTGCAGACGCCGCAGATGCGCTGGGTGATGGCCCAGGCGTCGCGGGGGTCGCGCCCCAGCAGGATCAACTCGACGCCGCGCCACATCTGGCCCGAGGACCAGGCCTTGGTGACCTTGCCGCCGTCAACTTCGACGTCGACGCGCAGATGGCCTTCAATCCGAGTGATGGGATCGATGGTGATTCTCTTGGACACTGCTCAGGTCTCCTTACTCGGCGGCCGCGGTGGTGGAGTGGCCGGGTAGAATGGGGAATTTCCGGACGAAGATGATATAGGCCAGCACTTCGATGGCGATCACCCCGATGGTGACCAGCATCTCGGGGGCGCTGGGGAAGTAGTGCCAGCCGGGGCCGGTGTCGTAGGCGACCAGGAAGGCGTCGATGCGATACAGCACCGCCCCGGTCAGCATGCTCATGGACGCCGCCAGCAGCTTGGAGAGCAGCCTGCGGTTCGAGGGCTTGGACAGCACCACGATCGGGTAGATGAACGCCGCCATCTCGATCAGGAACATCACGCTCTTGATGCCCGAGGTGAAGGCCTTGCCGATGCCGCCGCGCACCATCAGGTCGCCCAGGCGGATGACCACATAGGCGGCCAGGATGCCCATGATGATCTTGCCGATCTTGGACAGCATGGGCAGATCCTCGGCGATGTCGCGCTTGAAGCCGACGGCGGCCAGGGTGGCCTCCAGGATCACGATGGCGAAGCCCATGCACACGGCGGTCAGCAGGAACAGCAGCGGCAGCAGCGGAGTCTGCCACAGCGGATGGATCTGGTAGCCGAACACCACCAGCAACGATCCCAGCGAGGATTGGTGCATGGTCGGCAGCAGCACGCCCAGGCCGATGAAGACGAACATGAACTTGTTCAGGGCCTTCTTGGCGCTTTTCATGCCCAGATGTTCGAGGAAGGCGGGTGAGAACTCGATCCACAGCACCAGGATGTAGCAGCTGATGCAGGCGGCCACTTCGAACATCACCGAGCCGGTCTGGGCATAGCTGGGCGACAGGATGTGCCAGAAGTTCCAGTAGCGGCCCAGATCGATCAGCACCGACAGGCCGCCCAGCGAATAGCCGAACAGCGAGGCGGTCAGGGCCGGGCGCACCAGATGGTGATATTCGCCCCGGTTCAGGATGTAGGTGACCAGGGCCATGGCATAGCCGCCGCAGGCGAAGCCGGTGGCGATGACCACGTCCCACACCACCCAGATGCCCCAGGGGTAGCCGTTGTTGATGTTGGTGACGGCGCCCAGGCCATAGATGAAGCGCTGGGCCAGGAAGTACATGGCGATGACGATCAGCAGGCCGAGCACCATGGTGAACGGGCTGATCAGGCTGCCGCCGATGGCGGAGGCCTTGGCCTTGTTCTTGCGCAGGCGGCTGGCCACTTCGCTGGGGATGGGGTGATTAACCATGAGTCTTCCCCCCCTCGGGATGATCGAACATGTCGAAATCGTCGTCGTCGTGATGGTCCTTCGACCCCTTCCACGCCGCCGCCACCAGACCGGCCAGGGCGACGCCCGGCAGGATCAGGCCGCCATACAGCGTGTGCTGCAAGGTCTCGGAATCGGCGGCATAGGAGCGGTCGGGCAGGCCGACGGGAAGCGCCAGCTTGTCGAACGGCACGCCGGCCAGATAGCGGACCTGGGTGCCGCCCGCGTCCTTCTGGCCGTAGACATGCTCCACGTATTCGGGGGCGGGCTTTTCATGGTTGTCGCCGGAATCGACGGTGCGGCGGGGATAAAGCGCCGCCTCGCCGGGCTTGAGCGCCTTGCGGCGTTCGATCTCGGCCGACAGGGCCGGATAGGTGCCGAACAGGGTGGCGCCGGTGGGGCATTGCTGGGCGCAGGCCGGGATCTTGCCCTCGGCCAGGCGATGCTTGCACAGCTGGCACTTGGCGATCTGCGGCGTCGGGGTGTCGTACTGGAACTGCGGCACGCCGAACGGGCAGGCGGCGACGCAGTAGCGGCAGCCGATGCAGGCGTCCTTGTTGTAGGTGACGACGCCGTCCTCGGGGCGCTTTAGCATGGCCGAGACCGGGCAGGCCGAGACGCAGGAGGGATCGACGCAGTGCAGGCACTGGCGCTTGATATGGGCAAAGCCGTTCTCGGCCTTGTCCTTATTCTCCATGGTGCCGTGCTGATAGACCTTGATGACGGTGTAGGTCTTGCCCGACAGCTCCAGGGGCGTATCCCACAGCTTCTCGCCGATGGTGTCTTCCAGCGGCAGCTCGTTGGCCTCCTTGCAGCCCGACATGCAGGCCTTGCAGCCGATGCAGAGCGTGGAGTCGTAGAGCAGGCCAATGGCCTTGTCGGGCACTTTATTGCTTTCGCGCGCCTCGGCCGGCATGCTCGCCAGGGTGGCGCAGGCGGCTGCTGCCGCCGTGCCGCCCGCCGCGTTGCGCAGGAAGTTGCGTCTGGTGATGCTCATGACGGCTTACCCCTGCTTGCCGGAGTCCTGGTTGTTCTCGGACTTACCGAGATTGCCGACCAGCTTGGCGCCGGCACCGATGGCCAGGCCGCCGACGGCCGCCACGGTGGCCAGGGCGCCGATGGACGCGCCGGTACCCTGCTCCTCGACCACGCGGGGATAGCCCACCGGCGGACGCTGGTTCTGCAGATTGGCCAGGGCGTGGATCGGCTTCTCGAAGCCGATATGCTTTTCCGTGCAGCCGATGCAGGGGTGACCGGTTCCCACCGGCCACGAGCCAGAACCCACGTCGTTGAACAGGATGGCCGGGCAGTTGGCGTAGGTCTCGGGGCCCTTGCAGCCCAGCTTGTACAGGCAATAGCCCTTGCGGTGTCCATCATCGCCGAATTCCAGGGCGAAGCGACCGGCGTCGAAATGGGCGCGGCGTTCGCAGTTTTCATGGATCAGGCGGGAATAGGCGAATTTCGGCCGCCCCTTGTCGTCCACGGCGGGCAGCGCGCCGAAGGTCAGGAAGTGGACCACGGTGGACAGGAAGTTATAGGGGTTGGGCGGACAGCCAGGGATGGTGACCACCGGCTTGCCCAGGAACTCGCCCACGCCGGTCGCTCCGGTGGGGTTGGGCGGCGTCGACGGCATGCCGCCCCACGAGGCGCAGGAGCCGATGGCGATGACGGCGGCGGCGCCCTCGGCGCATTCCTTGGTGAGCTGCATGGCGGTCTTGCCGCCCACCTTGCAGTAGATGCCGTTGTCCTTGACCGGAATGGCGCCTTCGACGACCAGGACATACTTGCCCCAGTTCTTCTTCATGGCGGCTTCGCGGGCGGCTTCGACCTGATGGCCGGCGGCGGCGAACAGCGTCTCGTGATAATCCAGCGAGATGATCTCCATGATCAGCTTCTCGATGGTGGGGTGCTCGGCGCGCAGCATGGACTCGGTGCAGCCGGTGCACTCCTGGAAGTGCAGCCAGATCACGCTGGGGCGTTCCTTGACCGTGATCGCCTGGGCGATCTGGGCCTCGGCGCCCTTGGGCAGGCCCATGGTCGCGGCCATGGCGGCGCAGAATTTCAGGAAGTCGCGGCGGTCCAGGTCGAACCGGTTGGCGATCTCGCGGGAAATCTCGGTGTCGTCGTACATTGTCCCCCACCTTGTCTGGCGCGTCGGGCTGAAGACATCCGGGGGATCGAGGATACGGCGCCTGTGCGGCCCGCGTCCGGACGTCCCCCTGAACGTCTCGTGATCGGTTGTGGCAGGGAGGGACCGCAAATCCCGTGCCAGTCCTGGCGGGTGGGTTGGGACGGGTAGGCGGATGCCACCGTTGCAGAGGACGCAATGCTCTCGGAACCACCCTAGAACGCCTCTAGGTCTAAAACGTGACGTCGAATGTCAATTAACTATCCGAATATGGAAGCAGACTATCCACTTTTCGAGTCGATATTTCGGCCGCCTCGGGACAGTGACGGCGCCGGGTTCAATGGACCTTGGCACCTGACCGAAAGCGCCCGTCTCGGCGCCAATACTTACGTATGCAGGCATATGGCCATATGGCTCCGTGGGCTATTGCGAGTCTTTTTGTTGAGGACGATGTTGAAGAGAAGCCGGGCCACTTAAGAAACCACAAATATATGTTAGTCTCTTCCGAAAGCGCCACTGACGAGATGAATGACATCACCAACGATGTCTTAGTCCACCGTCATCGAGGATTATGTTCGCCGATTTCGCGACGTAATCCCGCCGGAAATATCCCGACACTGGCGGAGATATCTGTTCAAGTGATCACCCGTTCCCCTGGGCGCGCGTGATGTTGCCGCTGGCCACCGAGTGGGTTCTGCCCAATGGGCTTCGCGCCAGTGATCTGCCGCCCGCTCCCCTGGCCGCCTTCCCGCCGGACATCGGGATGGCCGACGTGGGGTTTCATCCCCTGCGCCAGGGAGCGTTCCTTCTCGACATTCGCAGCCATTTCCATGTTCCGGTGACCGTGGAGGCGCGGGTTCTGGTGGACGAACCCATCCTGGCCATCCGCCTGCCCTCGTCCGGCCGAGCCAGACTCCGCAACGGCCGCAACACGCTGGAGGAATCCCGCGACCACTGGACCCTGAGCATGACGGTGGATTCGCTCTGTCATATCGACAATCTCCCAGGCGAGACCTATGGGGCGCTGGTCTCCATCATGACGGCCAGCCATCTTCGCGCGCTGGTGAGCGACCATCGGGCCATCGCGCCGCTACGCCGCTTTCTCGATGGTCGCTGCGAGGAGTTCGACGCTGCCGTCCGAACCTCGGACAGCCTGCGTCACCTGGCCGAGCGGCTGCGGCGCAATCCCTATCAGGGCGCCATGGCCGATCTGTACCGGGAAGGCCTGCTGCACCAGTTGATGGCGACGGCCCTCGACGACCTGGGGGGCGACGTCGAGACCGTGCCGCGAACGGCGTCCCGCGACCAACGGCGGGCCCTGGCCGCCCGGGACATCCTGATGGCCAAGCTGGCATCGCCCCCGAGCATGGCGGAACTGGCGCGCCAGGTGGGAACGTCCCAGCGCCGCCTGTCCGAAGCCTTCGCCACCGTATTCGGCGCGGCACCGTTCGAGTGTCTCGTTCGATGGCGGCTGGACCAGGCCCACGCCTTGCTGGTCTCGGGCGAATTGTCGGTGAAGCAGGTGGCTCGGGATCATCGACCATCCTCGACAATTTCCAGCTGACGCAATACGGCACCTTGCGCGAAGACCGCGTTTTCATGGATTGGCAGATGGCGGTGGGCTGGAACCGTTTCGACCAGAAGCGCGCCATCAATTTCCTGGGCCGTGCCGCCCAGGCCAATTACGACGGGCAGCAATATCTGACCGCAGTGCCTGTGTGGGTCGACACGTTCGCGAAGGTGTTGGCGGAACAAAGTGTGTAAGGCTGCGTGTTGATCCGCCTGCGGGTAGTTTGCGGCGCGCATGGCGCTTTCTTCGCGCAAACAATGTCCCTCGACGAGTTCCTCGATGCACGCCAAGGCCGTCTCGACGACGGCATCTCCTCTGTCACGCGTTCCCAGGCTGTGCAGCAGCATCGACATGTCAAGGATCGCCTTGTGCTCCTCGCCATGGACGCGGCACCGCATGGCGATGTCGTCGCTCAGCGCAAAGACGTCGCGTTCCATGAGTGGGGCCCAATCCCCGTGCACAGTTCCGTCCATGTCACCCTCCAACGCATCGTCGTATGCGTCTGCCACCGAAGCAAAAGGTCTGTCGCAATGAAGGCTAGTCGCACTCGGGAGGGGGTGGTATGTGCGCAAATGGGGATCGACGCTATCTTTGGGATATTTGGGAGTGTCGGGCGCCGGGGGAAACCCGCCAGATCACCTTCGGCACCACCCCTCGATTCGCCATTCAAAATGTCCGCCCGGCTTTATGCCGAGCAGGGCATCGATGCGCAGGTGCTGCTGGGGCACAAATCCCCCGACATGACGGCGCTCTATCGCGATGTTCGCGGGGCTGAATGGATCAGCGTTCCGGCCAATTAGGGACGATTTAGGGATGCTCATAGTTAATGCATTGAAATTACAAGATAAAAAATCAATGCACCGTGCAGACCATGCAGGGGTCGAATGAGCGGACCACGTGCTGGACCGCGACGGGGGTGGTCTCGCCGGGAAGGACGGGGGTGCCCACCAGGGCCTGTTCCAGCGCTCCGGGGCGATTGTCGCCGTCGCGGGGCGAGAAGTTCCAGGTGGTCGGCGCGACGATCTGATAACCGTCGATGCGGCCATCGTGGGTGGTCAGCCAATGTCCCAGGGTACCGCGTGCCGCTTCCACCATGCCGGTGGCGGCGCCGTCCATGGCCTGTTCCGGGGCGGCGTTGCAAAACGGCTCGGCAGGGCGGAGCGCCCGGACCCAGTCTTCCATGGCGGGAATCAAGCGGGCCAGTTCCAGCAGGCGGGCCACCACGCGGGCCTTGACCGAACCGGCGCCGCCCGAGGCGACCAGGGCGCGGGCCAGCGGGTGGCCATCCACCACCTGGCGGGCAAGCGCCCCCACCTCCACCACCCGGCCGCCCAGCCTGGGCGCCTTGCACCAGGTATAGGCGCCGGGCTTGTCGGGAGACGGCATGGTCCGACCTTCGAAGGGGGAGGCGGCGGCGCCCTCCATCCATGACATGGCCACATCCTCGACCACCATGCCGGGGTCGAACGGGGCGACGGAATTGGGCGTCCACACGCCCGGCTGGAACAGGCCGAAGCTGCCGGACGAAACCAATACGCCCGGCCCACCGCCCAGCCGATCCAATTCAAGATCGCGGCAGATATGAAGGAACAGGCGGAAATCGCCGCGATCCGGCGCCTCGGCATCGGCCCAATTTTCCAGTGCCTCCAGCGAGTCCAGGCTGGCCACCGCTTCCAGGCGGTCGGCGAACAGGGTGGTTTCCAGCGCTTCGCGGAACTCGGCGAGGATGGACAGCAGCCGCACCTTCTCCGCCGGATCGACCGCCTTGGTCACGCCTCCCGGTTGGATGGCCAGGGAATGGGGCCATTTGCCCGCCAGCAGTCCCATGATGTGTAAAAAGCGGGCGCGGGCGGGCAGCAGCGCCCTGGCGGTCTCGCCCTCATTGGCGGCGAAGCGCCGCCGTGCGGCGGCGAACCACGGCCGCGAGGCGTAGCAGGCGCGGGCAAAATCCGGGACGAAGAACACGACGAAATGGGTCAGATGGTCGGCGGCGTTCTCGCAGGCCAGGACCAGGTCAGTGGCGAGGCGGCCGTTGGCGGGGGGCTCCACCTCGGCCACGCGGGCGATGGCGCGGGCGGCGGCCACCGACTGCGAGACCGAGCAGATACCGCAGATGCGCGGCGCGATGACCATGGCGTCCGTGGCCGGTCGCCCCAGCAGGATCTGCTCGAAGCCGCGATAGAGCGGGGCATTCACCCGCGCCTCGGCGACCACGCCGTCGGCGATGTCCAGGGTGACTTCCAGGTCTCCCTCGACCCGATTGAAAGGGCCGACGATCAGGCGCGAGGTGCTGGTCATGGTGATTTCGGCGGTCGGCGGGCGGGAGGGACCAGCACATGGTCGGCATGGGCATTGGTGCGCACCCTGGGCGGCGTGGCCGATTTGGACAAGGCGGCCAGGGCGACGAACCAGGCCTTGGGCATGTCCACCGGCAGGCCGACGGGAATACCGGCCAGCTTGGCGGTTTCCTGGAACGGGCCGGTGGGGGATTCAAAGCCCGGACTGGTGCAGTTGACGCAGGTGAAACCGGCATCGGTGCACGAACCCGATCCGTTCCAACGACGGATATTGCAGTCGCCCGGCGCCTGGGTGGCGCGGCAGCCGAGATTTTCCATCAGGCAACCGCGATCGGATGGGCGGCTGGCGCTGGCCTTGAACTCATAGAATTCGTTGCGCGCGCAGCCATGGTGGGCAAGGTGGTCGGCGATGGCGCGCGGACGGCCCAGGCCATCCAGACGGTCGGCGCCAAAATCCCCCAGCGCCAACGAGGCCAGGGTTTCCACCACCCATCCCGGATGGGGGGCGCAGCCCGAGATATTGATCACCGGCAGATTCTCCGCCGACCGAAATCCCTTGCCCAAGGCGCCGCCCGCGTCCCAACCGGAAAATTGCAGACCACGGGCATCGGTGGGGTTGGGACCGGCCGAGGGAACCCCGCCATAGGCGGCGCAGCTCCCGATGGCGACCACATGGCGGGCGCGTGCGGCCAAACGGGCAATCCAATCCTTCATGGAAACCCCGGTTCCCGACATCATCTGGAAGCGACCACTGCCGTTGGGGCCGTCCAGCACCGACCCCTCGACGCAGAGGCAGTCCAACGCCACCCGTCCGGCGGCGACATCGTCCAGGATGGCGATAGCCTCGGCCCCGCATTCCTCCGACAGGGACGGGTGCCACAGCAGGCGGATGCCGAAGCGGCCCAGCGCCTTGACCATGCCCACATCCTCGGCCGCCAGCGCCGACATGGTGCAGCCGCCGCATGATCCGGCCTGAAGCCATAGAACCGTGAAGTCTTTGTCCGATTGCGCCATGGAACCCGTCGCTGAACCGCTATGTCACATTAGGCGCGGCGCGGCGATGGACGCAATAGGGAGGGGGCTCGAAACGACCAAGGCCCGCTCCGGGCGGAGCGGGCCTTGGGATTGATGACGGATGCTGGTCAGGCGGCGGCGCGGCTTTCGCCGGCCGTCTTGATGGCGTCGAGGAACTGGGTGACCTCGCCGGCCAGGGCGTCCGATTGGCGGGACAGTTCGTCGGCGGTGGACAGCACCTGATGGGCGGCGCCGCCGGTGGTGGTGGCGCCCTGGTTGACCAAGGTGATGCTTGAGGTGACCTCGCGGGTGCCGCTGGATGCCTGCTGGACGTTGCGGGCGATCTCACCGGTGGCGGCGGTCTGCTCCTCCACCGCCGAGGCGATGGCCGAGGCGTTGGATGTGATGGCGGCGATGGTGTCGCCGATGCCATGAATGGCGACCACCGCGTCGCGGGTGACCGATTGGACCGAGTTGATTTGGGTGACGATGTCCTCGGTGGCCTTGGCGGTTTGGGTGGCGAGAATCTTGACCTCGTTGGCGACGACGGCGAAGCCCTTGCCTGCGTCGCCCGCCCGTGCCGCCTCGATGGTGGCGTTGAGCGCCAACAGGTTGGTCTGGGCGGCGATGTCGTTGATCAGGGTCACCACTTCGCCGATGCGGCCGGTGGCATCGGCCAGTGTGGCGACGATATCGTTGACCCGTTCGGCTTCCTCGCCCGCGCGCTTGGCGATTTCGCTGGAATTGGTGATCTGGCGGGCGATTTCCGATTCCGATGCGGCCAGTTCCTCGGCTGCGGCGGCGACGGTTTCCACATTGACCGAGGCCTGTTCGGCGGCGGCGGCGACAACGGTGGACTGGCGCGAGGTGTCCTCGGCGATGGAGGTCATGGATTGGGCCGAATCGCGCAGTTGATGGGCCGACTGGGTGACGCTGGCGAGCACGGTCTGGACGCTGGTGTTGAAGTCGGCGGTCAGGCGTTCCAGGATTTGCTGACGGCGGTTGCGCGCCACCTGCTCGGCCGCCTGGGCCGCTTCCAGCCGTTGGCGTTCCAGGCCGCTCCGCTTGAAGACACCCAGCGCCTTGATGACCTTGCCGATTTCGTCGTCGCGGTCGCTTTCGGGAATTTGCGCATCCAGGTTGCCGTCGGCCAGTTCGCCCATGGCGGTGATGGTGGCTCGCAGCGGCAGGGCAATGCTGCGACGCGCGACAAGCCAGCTGATCAGGATGGTGGCAAACGTGACCACTGCGGTGACGATGATGACGGTATAAAGCGTGCTGTCGGCGGCTTTCAGGAATTCCGCCTTCTTCATGCCCACATAGAGGATGCCGATGACGTTGCCGTCCTTGTCCGAGATGGGGTCGTAGGCGGTCATATAGGGCTCGCCCAGGATTTCCACCTCGCCCCGGAATCCGGTCTTGCGATTGAACACCGCATCGTAGGCGGCGGTCTTGGCCAACTGGGTGCCGACGGCGCGCGATCCATCCGGCTTCATCACATTGGTGCTGACGCGGGTGTCGCCCATGAAGACGGTGGCGGTGCCGCCCACCAGCGTCTTGATCTTGTCCACCACCTCGAAATTGCCGTTCAAGGCGTGATCGCCCACCAACAGCTTGCCCTCGGCGACGGTGAAGACGCCGCCCTTGGCTTTCAGCGCATCCCAGGCGACCTTGATATTGGTGTCCACCCGCTCGCGAGCGGCGTCGGCGGCGGCGGAGTGGATCAGGCTGCGGGTCAGAAGGGTGATGGAGATCCCCAGCAGGACCACGCCGAAGACCGCGATGGCCATGATCTTGGGCACCATTCCGATACGCGCCAGCCGTCCACCTGAACCTTGCATAACCGCCCGCTCCTTATTGGGGACTACCCCAGGGGTAGCATAGTGCGGCGCAATGTATACGTGGTGGAGCAAATTGTTGCCTATCCCAACAGACATAGCCACGGCACGGTTCGAGCCATGACTTTTGTCAAGGATTCGGGATTGCGGTTCCTGCTATTCGGCGGCTTCGGGGGCGGTCGGGGCTCCGGCCGGATGAGGCGTCGCGCTATTGGGCATGACGCTGATCAGCGAGGCGACCAGGGCGGCCAGGAAGGGGACGGACTGGACGAACAGCACGAAGGACCACAGCCGGACGTCCGGGTCGTAGAAGTTGTTCTTGGGAACCAGAACCATGATGGCGGCGATCCACTGGGCCAGCATCAGGGTCGCTTCTTCCGACGCCATCATGAAGCCCTGGGTGAAGGCGGCCTTGTTGGCCATCTTGGGCGTGCGCATGAAGGGCGTCGACTTGGTGAAGAAGCCCTGCCACATGGCCCAGGCGATGGAATAGGTCAGGCCCATTCCGGCGATGGCGGCCAGCGAGCGCTGGCGCAGCGTGCATTTCACCCGGGTGGCGTAGAGGAAGAAGTGGTGGAAGATCTTGGCGACGAAGACGCCGACGGTGGGCAGGGTGAACACCGGCAGCGGCGTACTGAAATAGCGGGGCGCCAGCACCATTCCCAGTGACCACAAAACGCTGGCCACGGTGAACAGCAGATAGAAGGCATCGGCCATCCAGGGCAGCCAGCCGGAGACGAAGTGATATTTCTGCCCGGCGGTCAGGCCGCTTTTCACGAAGGGGGTCAGGGCCTTCCAATGGGCCTTTAGAATCTGCACCGCGCCATAGGCCCAGCGGAAACGCTGCTTCTTATAGGCCATGAAACTGTCGGGAACCAGGCCGTGGCCGATGCGGTCGGGCACATAGACGGATTCATAGCCGTCCTTCATGAAACGCAGGCCCAGCTCGGCGTCTTCCACGATGCACCACTCGCCCCAGCGCCCGGCCTTTTCCAGTGCTTCCTTGCGGATCAGCGTCATGGTGCCGTGCTGGATGATGGCGTTGGCCTCGTTGCGATAGACCATGCCGATATCGAAGAATCCGGCATATTCCCAGTTGATCATTTCCTTGAACAGGTCGCCTTCCCACTCGCGGTGGTCCTGGGGCGCCTGCACATGGCCGACCTTGGGGTTCTCGAAATAGGGGATCAGGCCGCGCAGCCAGTTCTTGTTGACGATATAGTCGGAATCCACCACGCCGATGACCACGGCGTCCTCGGCGGTGACCGACAGGCCGAAATTCAGCGCGCCCGCCTTGGCGCCCGGCCAGGGGGCCAGGTGGTAGAAGCGGATGCGGGGGTCGTTGAGTTCCTCGCAATAATCCTTCACCGCCCCCCACACCAATGGATCCTTGGTGTTGTTGTCCAACACGATGACCTCGAAATTGGGGTAGTCCATGGCCAGCAGCGAGTTGATGGTCAGCTTCACCATCTCGGGCGGCTCGTTGTAGCAAGGCAGGTGGATGGAGACTTTGGGGAAGTTCTTGCACTCTTCCGGCGGCAGCATGTGGTATTTGCGCTTGAAGCGCGACGCCCAGGTCAGTTCGGTGACCTCGATGCCCGCGATCAGCACCACGATCAGCAGCAGCAATTGGGCGGGCAGCATCAATCCCAGCATCAGGCCTGTGGTGGGGCCGACGTCGCGGATGATGGGGCTGGACATGGTCCAGATCAGCAGGGTGGAGGCGAACTGCACCAGCACCCCGAAGAAGATCTTGCCGGGCAGCCGCAAGGTGCGCCACTTGCCCAGGAACCAGATGACCGGCAGCAGGGCGATCAGGGCGGCGGCGCCCGCCTGGGCGGGCCATTCCTCGAACTCGATGACCGGGCCGATCCAGCTGAATTTGGGCTGGCGGTCCACCGTCCAGATGCCCCAGTGCTTTTCCGAGGCGTTGTTGTCCAGATTGACCTTCCACGGCTGGTCGAAGGCCTCGACGATGTTGTAGTCCAGGCCTTCCTCGTGCGCCCAATTGAGGAAGTTGCGCAGGAACATGGCCTGATTGACCAGCGACGGCACGGAATCGCCATAGGCCCGCCCGGCGGAGGGCCAGCCCACTTCGCCGATGAAGATGGGCTTGCCGGGATAGGCGGCCTTCACTTCGCGGACCATGCGCTTGGTGAAGTCCAGCGCGCCCGAGATATCGACCCGTTCCCAGAACGGCAGGGTGTGGATGGTGATGAAGTCCACTTCCCGGACCAGATCGGGATAATCCAGCCAGATGGACCATGCCTCGGCGGTGGACAGCTTGACCCGGTCGGGCAGGGCGGCCCGCACCCGGCGCAGATAGCGGATCATCTGTTCCGGCGTCAGGCGGTGCAGGGTCAGGTTTTCGTTGCCGACGATCACCCGGTCCACGGTGGGATTGTCCCGCGCGATGCGGATGATATTGGCGATCTCGACTTCGTTGCGGGCCAGACGCTCGTCGATCCAGGCGCCGGGCAGCGCCTTGACGCCATGGCGCGCGGCCAGTTCCGGCACTTGATCGAGGCCTTCAAGGGTGGAATAGGTGCGGACCTGCTCCACCTTGCCCGCCAGTAGGGCGAGATCCTCGTCCATCTCGGCCCGGGTCGGCAGCTTTTCCTCGTCGAGGAAGGGGAACTTTCGCACCAGCGTCGGGTCGTCGTCGGCGCGCGACGGGCTGAACGAGACGCTTTTCAGGCTGCCTTCCCACGGAAGGCCGGACTGGGGGCGGTTGATGGCCGCCCAGAATCCGAGGTTGCCCAGAATGATCAGGAGCAGGACGACAAAGCCGGATAGACGCATGAAGGTGCGAGGCCCGTATGAAAGGTGAGGCTGGGATGTCCCCGCCATCGGCGATGGGCGGCTGACGCAGGGAATCCCTTGGAAGAATAGTCCTTAACCTTATCCCAAGGCCAAACACCTGTCCATATGGGGCGCGAGGCCTCTGCCATGTGGAAAACGCGAAAATTCCTGCTGCTTCGCGCCGCCGGTTCGGCCAATATCCCGGCCATGCCCACCGATCCCTTCGCCCTCGACGATGATTTCGCCCCGCCCGCGCCCCGTACCGCTGGCGGACCGCTCCCCGTTGCCCCCGATGCGCCCTGGCTAAAGGGGCTTAACCCCGAGCAGTTGGAGGCGGTGACCACCGTCGATGGTCCGGTTCTGGTGCTGTCGGGGGCGGGAACCGGCAAGACCAAGGTGCTGACCGCCCGGCTCGCCCATATCCTGGCGTCGCGCCGCGCCCAGCCCTGGCAATGCCTTGCCGTCACCTTCACCAACCGCGCCGCCCGCGAGATGAAGCAGCGGGTCGCCGATCTGGTGGGGCCTCCGGCCCAGGATCTGTGGCTGGGCACCTTCCATTCCCTGTGCCTGCGCATTCTGCGTCGCCATGCCGCCATGGTGGGGTTGGGCTCCGACTTCACCGTGCTGGATTCCGATGATCAGCTCCGGGTGCTGAAACAGGTGATGGAGGCCGAGCGCATCGACTCCAAGGCTTCGCCGCCCCAGGCGCTGATGGGCATCATCCAGCGCTGGAAGGACCGGGCGCTGACGCCCGACAAGGTGGGGGCCGAGGGCGGCTCGGAACTGGCGGGCGGCCGCGCCAGGGAGCTGTACCGGCTGTACCAGGAGCGTCTGCGCGGCCTCAACGCCTGCGATTTCGGCGATTTGCTGCTGCACACGCTCACCGTCTTCCTGGCCGATGCCTCGGTGCTGGAACACTGGCAGGGCCACTTCCATTACCTGCTGGTGGACGAATACCAGGACACCAATGTTGCCCAGTATCTGTGGCTGCGCCTGCTGGCCCAGAAGCACCGCAACATCTGCTGCGTCGGCGACGACGACCAGTCCATCTATTCCTGGCGCGGCGCCGAGGTGGGCAATATCCTGCGCTTCGACAAGGACTTCCCCGGCGCCCGCGTGGTGCGGCTGGAAAGCAACTACCGCTCGACGCCCCATATCCTGGCGGCGGCTTCGGGGCTGATCGCCCATAACGGCGGACGGCTGGGCAAGACGTTGCGCTCCGGCCTGTCCCATGACGCCGATGCCATCGAGAAGGTCCGCACCCGCGCCGTCTGGGACGGCGAGGCCGAGGCGCGGCTGGTGGTCGAGGAGATCGAGGCGGTCCAGCGCGGCGGCGAGAAACTGGCCTCCATGGCCATCCTGGTCCGTGCAGGTTTCCAGACCCGCGAATTCGAGGAACGGCTGATCACCACCGGGGTGCCCTATCGGGTGGTGGGCGGGCCGCGCTTCTACGAGCGCCTGGAAATCCGCGACGCCATGGCCTATCTGCGCCTCGTCAATTCGCCCGCCGACGGCCTCGCCTTCGAACGCATCGTCAATACGCCCAAGCGCGGGTTGGGCGAAGCCGCCATCCAGTCCATCCACATCCGCGCCCGCCAGGACAATGTGCCGCTGCTGGAAGCCGCCCGCCGTCTGGTGGCGGGCGACGAACTGAAGCCCAAGCCGCGCCAGGGGCTGGCCAAATTCGTCGAGGATGTGGGGCGCTGGCGCTCGCTGCTGGACTCCATGCCCCATGCCGAACTGGCCGCCACCATCCTGGAGGAATCCGGCTATCAGGAGATGTGGCGCAACGACAAGGCCCCCGATGCTCCCGGCCGGGTGGAAAACCTGAAGGAGCTGGTGGCGGCGCTGGAGGAATACGACGACCTGCCCACTTTCCTCGAACACGTGGCCCTGGTGATGGAGAACGACGAGAAGGCGGAGTTGGACCGCGTCGTCATCATGACCCTGCACGGGGCCAAGGGCCTGGAATTCGACACCGTCTTCCTGCCCGGCTGGGAGGAAGAGGTGTTCCCCCATGCCCGCGCCCTGGCCGAGACCGGCACCCAGGGGCTGGAAGAGGAGCGGCGGCTGGCCTATGTGGGCATCACCCGGGCGAAAAAGCGGGTGCTGATCACCTTCGCCGCCAATCGCCGCATCTATAACCAGTGGAAGTCGCAACTTCCCAGCCGCTTCGTCGAGGAACTACCCGACGCCCATGTGGAGCGCATGGCCGATCAGGGGCTCTATAGCGGCGGCTTGCAGGAATCGCGGGCCGCCTGGAACGACCCCGGTTGGAGCCGTGCCCGCCATGGCGCGCAGACGCGTCAGGCCGCCGCGCCCAGTTGGAAGCCAGCCCCGGCGCGTGATCCGGAGTCGGACTTCAAATTGGGCGATCGGGTGTTCCACGACAAATTCGGCAACGGCACCGTGCTGGCGGTGGACGGCAACAAGCTGGAAATCGCCTTCGACAAGGCGGGGACCAAAAAGGTATTGGACAGTTACGTCGCGGTGGTTTGATGCGGCCGGGACGGCCGCGCTCCAGGCAGCCGTATCGTTCGGAGCGCGGGCGTCCCGCCCAGTATGTGTCGGAGCGCGGGCGTCCCGCCCGCAGGATTCGGAGTTTCCTTGATGCCCCCCGTATTTCCTGAAATCTGGCGCCTGCGCCTGACCGTCTCCATGGATCAAGTGCCGGTGTTCGAGGAGGTCTTCGAACGCTTCGCAGAGGCGGTCACCATGTTCATGGAGGATCGCTCCGGCATCTCCGACGGCGAGTGCGACTGGTTCCTGGAAGGCTTCTCGCGCACGCCGCCGGATCGGGTCGCCATCGTCTCCGCCCTGTCGGCGGTGGCGGCGGCCAATGGTATCGAGGTTCCGCCGCTCGAGATCGACCGGCTGCCCAACGTGGATTGGGTGCTGGAAAATCTGCGCGACTTCCCGCCCATTTCCGCCGGACGCTTCTTCGTGCACGGCTCCCATTGGCAGGGCAAGCCGCCGACCGGCAGCCATGCCATCGAGATCGACGCCGGGACCGCTTTCGGCTCGGGTGAGCACGCCACCACGCGGGGCTGCCTGCTGGCGCTGGATGCCATCGCCAAGCGGGGACGGCGGGCCCGCGTGCTGGACCTGGGCTCCGGTTCGGGCATCCTGGGAATCGCGGCGGCCAAGGTATGGGCCGCCAAGGTGGTCTGCACCGATATCGACCCGGCGGCGGTCAAGGTCTGCGCAGGCAATGCCGCCAACAACGGCGAGGCCGCCCTGGTCACCGCCGTGGTCAGCGACGGCTACCGCAATCCGGTGGTGGGCAAGGGTAAGCCCTATGATCTAGTGTTCTCCAACATCCTGGCACGGCCCTTGTGCCGTTTCGCGCCCGATCTGGCGGCCCATCTCGCCCCCGGTGGGCTGGCGGTGCTGTCTGGATTGCTGGAACGCCAGGAACGCATGGTCATGGCCAATCACGAAAAGCAGGGACTGACCTTGAAGCGCCGCTTCGTGATCGACGGCTGGGCGACTCTGGTCATCGGATTCTGACGAAAAGGTGAATCACGCTTCGTCATATTGAATCACCTTCCATGGGTGGAAATTTAACCTTTGATCGCTGAATATAGTAGGCGATTTCAGTTAATGACCCATTTGGTAGGTGCTCGGCGGATGTCTCAGTTGCTTGCCCACGGCCTTTCAGGCAGAGGCGGAGTCCATGCGAATCCTGGCATGGATCAGGTGGTCGCATGGCTGGACGAGCCGACCCGACGGTTGCGGCAAATGCTGTGCGAGGTGCCGGGGTTCGCTCCGTTGGCGCATATTTCCCTGTCCGTGCACGATGCCGCCCAAGACATGCTTTGGGCTTTCACCGTGGCGGAGGCCGACGCCGCGGTCCCAGAGGTTCAACTGGTGGGAATGGCGGAGGTGCCGTCACTGGTTTTGCTGGCCGATGAGACGCAGCCGCGCATCGTCGCCGATCTCGCCGAATTCGGTGATGCCAACCGATATCGTCCTCCGGGGGCGCGCGGCCTGGCGCCCCGCTCCTGCATGACGGTCCCGATCCGAGTGGACGGTGAATTCCTCGGCTTCGTCATGTTTGGGGCCAGCGTGCCCAATTTCTTCGGCACGACCGCCCAGGACATCCTCGAGACCTATGCCGAGGCCTTCGGCATCCTCATCACCCGCGCCTTCGACGCCACGGCCATCCCGTCGTAAGCATGGGTTGCGTCCGCGCTCCCGGTCGCTAACATGGCGCCGGAAAGGTGAGGGACATGACGGACGATATCCAGACGCGAAGCATGTTTTTTTTCGGCACCCTGATGGATGTCGAGATGTTGTCGGCGGTTCTTGGCCGCACTCCGGCGGCGGCGGAACGCGAGGCGGCGTTTCTGCGCGGCATGCGCAGGGTCTATGTGGCCAACCGGCCCTATCCCATGCTGATCCCGCAGGCCGGGGGGCGGGTCGAGGGGCTGTTGGTTCACGGTCTCGGCGACCGCGATATCGAGCGTCTGGGTTATTACGAGGGCTGGGAATATGTCCCGGAACCGGTGACCGTCCGCACCTTGGCCGGCCGTGAGGTGGCGACGGAGATGTTCACCGCCTCAAGTGGCGTCTTGCCTGATTCGCGCGATTGGAAACTGGACCTCTGGCAGCGCAAGCATAAGCCCGAGGCGCTGCCCAAGGCCGTCGCCGCCATGGCCAAGCTCGGCCGATTTTAGAGCAGAGGGCGGAAAGACCCCGTCATTCCCGCGAAAGCGGGAATCCATGCATCAACCCCACAATATCTTGTGGCTAAAGCATAGGTTGTGTCGACATTCAGGGAATTCGACTGATTTCTGGCGGGAACGTCTGTCCAGCAGGAATTTTAGCCACAGATGAACACAGATGCGCACAGATGAATTGAGAGATTTCCTTATCTGTGTCCCGCGCAGCGGGTATCTGTGTGCATCTGTGGCCCATGTCTGAATGTCGATTGGCCCTAGCCTTGCATCGGCATGGACCCCCGCCTGCGCGGGGGTGACGATAAAAAGGGGCGGGAACGGCCCCCCCCCCTTAAGCGTTGGGATTGACCAGCTTGCAGCTTTTGCCGGCGCGTTCCAGCCGCTTGCAGGCGGCACGGGCCTGATCCTCGTTGAAGCCGGAGATGCGGGCCCGATAGACCGGCTTCTTGGCCGCGCCCGCCTTGTCGATATCGATGGATCCCTTGGACACCAGGCCGCCCAGCTTCTTGGCGGCATCGGTTGCCGCCTTATGGGCGGGGCGGTATTCGCTGAAGGCGCCCACCTGGATGGACCATGACGAGGGATCGGCATCGCCCACCGCTTCATCGTCATCGTCGTCGTCGTCATTCGAGGCGGCGCGCGACGGCGCGCGCATGGCGACCTTCTTGGCGGGGGGAGCCTTGAGGACGATCTTGCCCGAGGGCTTGGCCGGGGCCTTGGCCGATTGAGCGGCGGCCACCAACTCGTCGATATTGGGCATGTCGTCGGATTCGGCTTCCGCTTCCGCCACTTCAACCGTCTCGCCGCGCTTCAGTTTGGCGAAGCCCTTGTCCAGCAACTGCCCCATATGCTTGTCGCGGGACGCGCCGGTGGCGCCGCCGAACACCACGCCGATGATCCGGGTGTCGCCGCGCTTGGCGGACGAAATCAGATTGAAGCCCGAGGCGTGGATATAGCCGGTCTTGATGCCATCGGCGCCGGGATAGCGCAGCATCAGGCGGTTATGGGTGGTGATGACCTGGCCCTCATAGGCGAACTGACGGGTTGAGAAATACTTGTAGTAGCCCGGGTGGTGGCCGATCAGCGCCCGGGCCAGCGTGGCCTGGTCGCGCACGGTGGACATCTGGCCAAGATCGGGCAGGCCCGAGGCATTGCGGTAGGTGGTGTTGCGCATGCCCAGGGCGTGGGCCTTGCGGGTCATCATCTGGGCGAAGCCGGATTCAGTGCCGCCGATGGCTTCGGCGATGACCACCGCCACGTCATTGGCGGATTTGGTGACCAGGGCGAGGACGGCGTTGCGCACGGAAATCTTGTCGCCGGGTTCCAGCGCCAGCTTGGACGGCGCCTGCGCCGCAGCATGGGCCGAGACGGGCAGCATGGAATCCATCTTGAAGCGGCCCGCATCCAATTCGTCGAACATCAAGAACAGCGTCATCACCTTGGTGAGGGACGCGGGATAGCTGCGGCTGTCGGGATTGGCCGCGTGCAGGATGGCGCCCGAATCGGCATCGATGACGATGGACGCATACTTTCCGGCGGCGGCGGGACTGGCGGAGGCCGCGAGGCCCATCAGGCCGAGGATCGTGCCCACCAGACAGAAACGAAATGCCTTGATGAATCCGGCGCGGTTCAGGTGCAATGTCTCGACCTTCCGTTCAGCTTTGCATCTTGAATAAGCTAGCTTGGGAACCTTAAAGAATTTACGAATCGGTGTCCAGCTTTGGCGACGCCAAAATTTCGACACTTTTGTCTTCTATCAGGTCGCCGTGGTGCCGCCACGAAGATCAACGAGGTTGAATCGCTTCCGACGGGGCGATGAGTCCAATCTCCGCACCGCAACCACAAGGACTCGTGATGAACCGTTTGACGCGTTTTTCGATTCTGTTCGGTGTCCTTGCCGGACTCGGCGCTTGCTCGTACAAGGGCGGTGACATAGGCGATCCGATTCATCGGAAGTTTCACTGGTCGTCCTTCGTGTCCGGCGAGGATATGGCGGCGATCTGTGCGGCCGAGACGCCCGATCGCGTCCGGTTGGTCTACAATGCGGTCTGGGGCGAGCAGGTCCGCATCTATGAGTGGGACTCGGTTCGGCGCGTATTGCGCATCCGCGTCATCGGGTCCGGCGACCTGCGCGGTATGAGCCTCGGCGATCCGCTGGGCAATTGGCGGGCGGTGGAGCAATCGGTGAGCTTGGACCCGAGCGCCTATGACGAACTCATGGCGGCTTTGGGAGAAAGCGGCGGTTTCGGCCCGCCCGCGGTGGGGCTCGAACTGGTGTCGCGCTCCTATTATTGGGCCGCCGCCACCTGCCGCCAGGGCAGCTTCACCTTTACCGGTTGGAAGTATCCGTCCCCGGAATTCGAATCGGCCCGCTTTGCCGCCAAGCTGTTCGCGCTTGACCCCGATCGCGCCGACATTCGCCCCCCGGCGCCCATCCCCTTTGACGTGATGTACGAATACAATCGCAATCAGGCAAAGGTCATGGAATTCACCTTTAAGGTTGGACCTGCCGGGCTGGGGAAATGATGCTTATGTTGCAGTGCAAAAAGCGAGATTGACTCCGCCGCCGCGCTGTAACATATTGGCTCCATGTTGCATTGCAGCATGATCCGTGTTCGGACGGCTGCAAACCCCCTTCAGTCAAGGAGCCACCTGACATGACCACCGTGAAGGCCAATCCGGCCACCGCCACTTCCACCCCCAAGACCGTTGCCGCCAAGGCCGTCGCCGCCCCCGCCCCCAAGGCCGCCGCCGCTCCGGCGCCCGTCGCCGCCCCGGCGCCCAAGGCTGTCGCCGCCCCGGCGCCCAAGCCGGTTGCCGCCGTCTCTCCGGTCGCCGCCGTCCAGGCCGAAGCCGTGAAGAGCATCGAGGAAGCGGTCGCCGTCGGCAAGGAGACCATCGAGACGGTGGTGAAGGCCTCCACCGAAGCCGCCGTGAAGGGCTATGACAAGGCCGCCAAGGGCTACGACAAGGCCGTCGCCATCGGCAAGGAACATGTCGAGACCGCCGTGGCCGTGGGCAAGGAGACCATCGAGTCGGTCGTCAAGGCCTCCACCGATGTGGCCGCCAAGGGTTATGACAAGGCCGTGAAGCTGGGCAAGGAGCAGGTCGACGCCGCCGTCGCCGCCGGCAAGGAGACCCTGGACTCCGTGGTGAAGGCCTCGTCCGCCGCCGCCGCCAAGGGCTACGACAAGGCCGTCGCCCTGTCCAAGGAGCAGGTCGAGGCCGCCGTGAAGGCCCAGACAGTCGCCTACAAGGGCTACGAGGATTTCGTCGCCATCGGCAAGGACAACGTCGAAGCCTTCGTCAAGGCCGGCAATATCTTCACCAAGGGCCTGCAGGATCTGAGCAAGGTCGTCGTCGACCTGACCCAGGCCGCGGTCGAGGAAGGCGTCGCCGCCTCCAAGGCCCTGCTTGGCGCCAAGACCATCCAGGATTTGATCGACATCCAAACCAAGATCGCCAAGTCCAGCGTCGACAAGGCCGTCAAGGACGCCACCAACCTCTCCGACAAGTCGGTGAAGCTGATCGAACAGGCGCTGGCGCCCATCAACGAGCGCGTCACCGTTACCGTGGACAAGCTGGTGAAGTCGGCGGCCTAATTCGGCCATCAGACGGATCCACTGAACGGATCAGGCGGCCCGCCGGGGAAACCCGACGGGCCGCCTTTCTTTTTTCGATGGGGCCTATTCAGGAATATTCCGGTCGGGTCCGGCCGACGAGGCCTTTTCCTTAGCCCCGCGCACCCAATATGATTAGGGTGTAACGAGAGCGAAACCTGAGCAAGCGAGTCTATGAGCGACGACGGCAACGACAAACGGCATGACGGCGACAATCAGACGGGCGTGGTCATCAAGACCCGGCCGAAGACCAAGAAGCCTGCCATGTACAAGGTTTTGATGCTGAATGACGATTACACTCCCATGGAGTTCGTCATCCACGTCCTGGAACGGTTCTTCAACAAGAACCGGGACGAGGCGACGCGCATCATGCTGCACGTTCATACCCGAGGTGTCGGAATTTGCGGCGTCTACACCTATGAGGTGGCGGAGACCAAGGTAACCCAGGTCATGGATCTGGCGCGCCAGAATCAGCATCCGCTGCAATGCACGATCGAGAAGGAATAGAAAGGATCGGCCCATGCTATCGCGCAATCTGGAGCAGAGCCTGCACCGAGCCTTGTCGTATGCCACCGACAGGCGGCACGAATACGCAACGCTGGAACATCTCTTGCTGTCGCTCACCGAGGATCAGGACGCCGTCGCGGTGTTGCGAGCCTGCAATGTGGACATCGATAAGCTAAAGCACGACCTGACCGATTTCATCGACACCTCTCTGGTGGATCTGGTCAGCCCCCGCGCCACCGAGCCCAAGCCGACCGCGGGCTTCCAGCGGGTGGTGCAGCGCGCCGCCATCCATGTGCAAAGCTCGGGGCGCGAGGAAGTGACCGGTGCCAATGTGGTGGTCGCCCTGTTCTCCGAGCGCGAAAGCCATGCCGTCTATTTCCTTCAGATGCAGGATATGACCCGGCTGGACGCGGTGAATTATATCAGCCATGGCGTCGCCAAGGCCCCCGGACGTGGCCAGGCCCGCGCCGTGCACGGCGCCGACGAGGACGCCGGATCGGAAAAGGTGGTCAAGAAGGGCCAGGAGGCGCTGACCGCCTATTGCGTCAATCTCAACAAGAAGGCGGAGCAGGGCAAGATCGACCCGCTGATCGGCCGCGAGGAGGAGATCGACCGCACCATCCAGATCCTCTGCCGCCGGTCCAAGAACAATCCGCTTTATGTGGGCGACCCCGGTGTCGGCAAGACCGCCATCGCCGAGGGCCTCGCGTTGCGCATTCTCAAGGGCGAGGTGCCCGACGTCTTGAAGGATGCCACCATCTTCGCGCTGGACATGGGCTCGCTGCTGGCGGGAACCCGCTATCGCGGCGATTTCGAGGAACGCCTGAAGGCCGTCGTCACCGAGCTGGAAAACTATGACGGCGCCATCATGTTCATCGACGAGATCCATACGGTGATCGGAGCGGGCGCCACCTCGGGCGGGTCCATGGACGCGTCCAATCTGCTGAAGCCCTCGCTGGCCTCGGGCACGCTGCGCTGCATCGGCTCGACCACCTACAAGGAATTCCGCAATCACTTCGAGAAGGACCGCGCCCTGGTGCGCCGCTTCCAGAAGATCGACGTCAACGAGCCGTCCATCCCCGACACCATCAAGATCCTGAACGGGATCAAGACCTATTACGAAAGCCATCACAAGGTTCGCTATACCCCCGACGCCATCAAGGCGGCGGTGGAGCTTTCTGCCAAATACATCAACGACCGCAAGCTGCCGGACAAGGCCATCGACGTCATCGACGAGGTGGGCGCGTCGCGCATGCTGCTGCCCGAATCCAAGCGGCGCAAGACGGTGACGGTGAAGGACATCGAGGATGTGATCGCCAAGATCGCTCGTATTCCTCCCAAAAGCGTATCGACCAACGACATGGCCGCATTGAAGACGCTGGAGCGGGATCTGAAGACCCTGGTGTTCGGCCAGGACAAGGCCATCGAGATGTTGGCTTCGGCCATCAAGCTGGCCCGCGCCGGGCTGCGCGAACCGGAAAAGCCCATCGGCTGTTACCTGTTCTCCGGTCCGACCGGCGTCGGCAAGACCGAAGTCGCCCGTCAGCTCGCCCAGATCATGGGGATCGAGCTGACCCGCTTCGACATGTCGGAATACATGGAACGCCATTCGGTCTCGCGGCTCATCGGCGCGCCGCCCGGCTATGTGGGATTCGACCAGGGCGGGTTGCTGACCGACGCCATCGACCAGCATCCCCATTGCGTGCTGCTGCTCGACGAGATCGAAAAGGCCCATCCCGATCTGTTCAACATCCTGCTGCAGGTCATGGATCACGGCAAGTTGACGGACCACAACGGCAAGAACGTGGATTTCCGCAACGTCATCCTGATCATGACCACCAATGCCGGGGCGGCCGATCTGGCCAAGGCCACCATCGGCTTCGAGCGCGAATCCCGGGAAGGCGACGATACCGAGGCGATCAACCGCATGTTCACCCCGGAATTCCGCAATCGCCTGGACGCCACCATCGGCTTCGCCAGCCTGACGCCGGACATCGTCGCCCAGGTGGTCGACAAATTCATCATGCAGTTGGAAGTGCAGTTGGGTGACCGCGACGTCACCATCGAACTGACCGATCAGGCAAGGGCATGGCTGGCCAAGAAGGGTTATGACCGCAGCTTCGGAGCTCGGCCGCTGGCCCGGGTCATTCAGGAGCACATCAAGAAATCCCTGGCCGAGGAACTGTTGTTCGGCAAGCTGGCCAAGGGCGGCATCGTTCGCATCAAGGTCGATGACGCCAATAAGTTGGAATTCGAGTTCGTCTCGGCGCCTGCCAAACCGACCAAGACGCCGGAACCCGAATTGGTGGGGTAGATGAGAGCTTTTCCATTTCCCCCGCGCTTGGTGCTGCCTATAATGCGATCCGCCTAACCCATACGGGTTGGGCGGATCCGTTGTACTGAAAAGCCCCATGACCCAGCCAGCAACCGGCCAGTACCCCTGCGTTATCGCCGTCGATGATGACGTGACCATGCGTGAACTGATCTCGCGTTATTTGACGCAAGCTGGGTTCTCCGTGGTTCCGTGTTCCTGCGGAGCCGAGATGTGGGCTGCTTTGGCCGCCTATCCGCCCGGTCTGGTCCTGCTCGATATCGAATTGGCGGGCGAGGATGGTTTGGCCCTGGCGGAAGAGCTGCGCGCCAAATATGGATTTGGTTTGCCCGTCGTCATGCTGACCGGCGTCGAGGAAGGCGCGGCCAAGGCCATGGCCTATGATGTCGGGGCCGATGATTATCTGACCAAGCCCTGCGATTGGCGACGTTTGGTCGCCATCGTCAGCCGGTTCGTCTCCGCCGCCGTTTCCTGATATAACAGGGTGCGGGAAACCCCCGTCATTCCCGCGAAGGCGGGAATCCATGCGTCAACTCCTCAGTTTCGTATGGCTAAAGCCCCACCTCGCATCAACATGGACCCCCGCCTGCGCGGGGGTGACGATAAAAAGGGGGCGAGAACGCGTTTTTCCGCCGCCTAATCAAAGTCCTCATCCCAGAGCGTTGTTGATCAGATACTGCGCAATGTCGGTCGGCTTGACCTTGAGCGTCTTGGGCTCCTGGTTGGTTTCCAGGGCGATGCGGATGCGCATGGAGTTCTCCACCTTGACGAGATCCACCTTCACCAGCCCCTGCGCCCCCTTGATCTTGGGGTAGTAGTTGGGGTCCACCAGCTTTTCCTTGCGGGCGAGGCGTTCCAGCAGGGATTGCTCGGTGACGCCCTCGGCGTCCTGGGTCTTGATCAACTCCCAGTCGGTGACCCCGGCCAATCCGGCGGCCAGCATCTCCGCCGCGTCGCCGTCTTCAAGGAAGCCGATCTTATAGACCGTGTTCTTGCCCAGGCCCACATCGGCGCCCCAGGTTTGCAGCGCCTTGCTCTTGGCGACGTAGATGGTTCCCATGACGAACTCCCATGACGGTGGCGTTTCGACTACAGGTAACACGCCGCTTAGACCAGGGGAATTTGTTACCGGCCTACTTTGGAATAGGCGCGGGGCATTGGTATCAATGCCCGGATTTGCGCGACTTTCGGGTGTTCCCCCTATTGTGGCCGACGGGAAATTGCCTTAGATCAAGCCCGACGTGGGGGGAGAATATCGAATTATGCTTGCCGTCAGCGCATTCACCGAATCACGGAACAGCCTGTTGAGGTGTGGCGCCTGCCGCTATTTCACCCATGAGCGCTGCTGCAATTCCACCGCGCGGCTGGACGGCGAGGACCAAAAGACCGGCGAATGCCCGTATTTCCGCTTCGCGCAGTCCCACGCCCCAACCTTCTACTGACGCCGTCTTCCATCGCCGTCCGACCAATGAAAAAGGCCCGGAGTTTCCTCCGGGCCTTAATCTTTTCCCCACCAGGGGAAGCGCGATTAGCGCTTCGAGAACTGGGTGGAACGGCGAGCCTTGTGCTTGCCGTACTTCTTGCGCTCGACCACGCGGGGATCGCGGGTGAGGAAGCCGCCTGCCTTCAGCGCCGGGCGCAGGCCCGGATCGAAGAAGGTCAGCGCGCGGCTGATGCCGTGACGCAGGGCGCCGGCCTGACCGGACAGGCCGCCGCCGGTGACGGTGCAGTTCACGTCGAACTGACCTTCGACCCGGGCGGTCTGGAACGGCTGGTTGATGATCATGCGCAGCACCGGACGAGCAAAGTACACCGGCAATTCGCGGCCGTTGACGATGATCTTGCCGGAACCGGGCTTCACCCAGACGCGGGCGACGGCGTTCTTGCGCTTGCCGGTGGCATAGGCACGGCCCTGGGCATCGACCTTACGGACATGCACGGGGGCCTGGGCCGGGGTCGAGGCCTTCAGATCGGCCAAGCTGGAGAGATCGGCCATGGGACTACCTCTTATTCTTCGGGTTCAGCGCGCCGACATCCAGCGCGGCGGGCGCCTGGGCCTCGTGCGGATGGGCGGAGCCGGCATAGACGCGCAGGTTCTTCATCTGCTGACGGCCGAGCGGACCACGGGTGATCATGCGCTCGACGGCCTTTTCGATGACCCGCTCGGGGAAGCGGCCGGTCAGCAGCTGACCCATGGTGCGGTCCTTGATGCCGCCGGGATGGCCGGTATGCCAGTAGAAGCGCTTGTCGGCGAGCTTGTTGCCGGTCAGCTTGACCTTCTCGGCATTGACGACGATGACGTTGTCGCCCATGTCCACATGCGGGGTGTAGGTCGGAAGATGCTTACCGCGCAGCCGCATCGAGATGATGGTGGCAAGGCGGCCAAGCACGACGCCGTCCGCGTCGATCACAACCCACTTCTTTTCAACTTCGGACGGTTTGGCGTTATAGGTCTTCATGGCACCCACGGCAAAACCAGTTGGCGTCGCCGAGGCTTATCCCCGGCGTCGAGGGCGCGGAGTATGCCACAGGGGGCTTTTCTGTCAATGATAAATAACATCAATAAAAACAATACGTTACAAATGCGGTATTATAATACCTCCGCTGGAGTCCATGGATTTAGCCACTTTGCCGACAACGGTCACGATGGTGCATTAAATGAGATTCCTGGCTGAATCGCCATATGCGTGAGACTCCGCGTGGTCCGGGCGATCCGCTGGCTGTCCCTCGCCACGTGCTTCATGCCTCCACGGTTCGACTGACCCCGCGCCCGCGTATGGGCGTGTGCCGGATGCTGGGGCCACGGGTGAAGGCGGCTCTGGTCACGATCAGAGCCTTAACTCCCCATCCAGAAGTCGCCGCCAGGATGCCCCCCAAGGCGGCCAAGGGCTGGGGGAGGACGAAGAGGGACAGCAGGATCAGGGACAAGCCCGCCAGTCCCACCGCGCGGAGAGCAAGAGCGGTGGACGAGCCCAGACATTCAAGGGTGCCTGCGGGGGCCTTGCTGTCGAGCAATCCTTGGCCATAGGCACGCCAAGTCATCGCGCGGGCCAGACCCGCAACCAGAGCGGTTGTAATCCAGGCGGCGGATGGCTCGCCGCCAAGCGCCAGAAACGCACCGGTTCCCTCGGCCAATCCTATGGCGATGATGAAAGGCACGATCTCCGGCTGCTTCCAGGCGGGAATGCCGCGCGACGCTTTCAGGATGCGGGCCTGGCAATAGAGAAATCCCCCGGCCAGGACCATGACGGCGACCAGCAAGGCGGGATAGCCGGTCGCGACGAAGCCCAGGGTGCAAAACGCCAGGGGCGCCGCCAAGATCCCTTCGCGGGTCATCCACGAGGTTTGGGGATGGAAGAAGACATTCAGCGCCCGCCAGGGCTTGCCGATTTCCAGCCAGACCAGCGACAATCCGGCCATGACGAAACCCATGCCGACCAGAAGGGGAATGGTCACCTCAAGCCCCGCCAAACCGGCGGCGGCAGAAATCATGAGAAGCCCGGTTCCGGTGCCGCCACCGATGAAATTGCCCGCCGCCCGCAGATCCCAGAACCCCTGCCGTTTGGCCAAAGCGATCTGTCTCATAGCGCCCCCTTGTCCCAGAGATAGTAAAACCCCGGCCCGGTTCCCTCGTCCTCGTGCATTCGGAACCACTGGTTCTCGGCCACCAGCTTGGAGACGGCGCTGTCCGGGGCGTGGATGTCGCCGAACCGCAATGCCCCCGATAGGCAGGAATTGACGCAAGCCGGCGTGGCTTCCGGATGGATGCCAGGGACTTTGCCGGCCTTGGTGCCGGCATCGATGCGGTCGATGCAGAAGGTGCACTTGGTGACGACGCCGATCTTGGACGGGTCGAAGCGCAGCTGTTCCGAGGCCACGGAAGATGGGCCATAGGCGAATTCGGCCTTGTCCACCTTGTAGCGAGCCTCGTAGGGGCACGAGATGGCGCAATAGCCGCAGCCGATACAGATGTCGTAGTCGATGGTCACCAGGCCGTCGGCGCGTTTGCCCGTGGCGGTGGAGGGACAGACCTCCATGCAGGGGGGTTCGTCGCAATGCTGGCAACCGGTGGGCAGGAAGACCCGGCTGACTTCGGGATACTCTCCTGCTTCAATGTCCAGCACCCGGCGCCATTGGACGCCGGGCGGCGTTCCATTGGCTTCCTTGCACGACGCGGTGCAGGTCTGGCACCCGACGCAGCGGCGCAGGTCGGCCACCATGATGTAGCGGGTCATGAGGGGACTCCTGCAAGTATGCGCCCGGATCCGGCATAGAGCACATGGCCGCCTCCACGGGCGAAGCCGACCAGGGTCACATTCAGGCTGTCGGCCATGCGGATGGCCAGGGCGGTCGGCGCGCTGATGGCGGCCAGAATGCCGATGCCGACGGCGGCGGATTTCTGCACCATCTCGTAGCTGGCGCGGCTGGTGACCACGGCGGCCCCATGGCCTGGATCCATCCCTGCCCGCACCAGGGCTCCGATCAGCTTATCCAGGGCGTTGTGGCGTCCGACATCTTCGCGGATCAGGGCCAACGGGCCGTCAGCCAAAGCCCATCCGGCGGCGTGGGTCGCCCCGGTCAGGCGCTGCAGCGGTTGGTTGGCGCCCAGATCGCGAAACGCGGCATGCAGGGCGGGGGCGGAGATGGTCCCGCTCGCCCTCACCGGAGGAACGGGGCGGAATACCTGCCCCAGATTTTCGGCGCCGCACAGGCCGCAGCCGGTTCTCCCGGCCATGGTGCGGCGCACCTGCTTCAGGCGGTGGAACGAGGCGGCGGCCACGGTGAGGCGCAGCACGATACCCTCGCAGGTGGCCTGCTCCTCCACCTCCAGCAGGTCGCGGGGCCGCTCGATGATGCCCTCGGTCAGGCTGAAGCCCAGGGCGAAGTCCTCCAGATCGGTGGGAGAGGCCAGCATCACCGCGTGGGAAACGCCGTTGAACTCCAGGCAGATCGGCACTTCGGCGGCGGCCAGGTCGTGGTCTTGGACGACTTCGCCGTTCCGCCAACGCTCCACCCGCACGGTTTCCACCGCTGGGCCATTGGCGGGGGCGACCATCATGGCGTTCATGGGGTGCCTCCCTCGTCCTGGCCCAGGGGGCCGTCGACCTTGGCCAGCGCCACGCGCACCAGATCGGCGCCCGAACCGGTGGCGTCGGTGAGCTCCAAGGACATCTGGGTGATACTGTTCAGGGACGGGAAGTTCAGATCCTTGGCGAAGGGGGTCTTCCAATGCTGGAACTGGCCGGGTATGACCACCGTGTCGGGGCGGCAGCCCTGGACCAGGGCGGCACGGCCCCGCGTGCGCCCTACCACCGAGGAGACCTCGACCCAGTCGTCCTGCTTGATTCCCAGTCGCTTGGCGGACGAGGCGTTGATGATCACCGATCCGTGACCGCGCAGATTGCCCGCCACTTCGTTCATCAAGGGGATGCCTGCGTTGTTGCCGGTGGTATAGGGCATGGTCTTGGTGGTGATGCCCCAGAAGGGGAAGTCGTCGGCCTTGGCTCCGGCCCTCTCCACCGCGCTTACCCAGCGGCCAGGGACGTCGTGCCAGCGGGGAATGCCCTGGTATTCTTCCAGTTGCTCGTCCCACCAGAAGATACCGGCTTCGTGCAGGCGGCGGCCCAACTCCTCGCCGACTCGCATCAGGCGTTCCTGATAGGGGAGCTCGTAGCGGAGCTGTTGCTCCTCCATGGCGGTATGCAGGTACCAGTCCTCGCGGGCGAAGGGCTGCATGAAGAAGCCATGCTCCTTCATCCAATCCAGGCCGTGCATCTCGACACCTCCGGTGGCGCCAGCCGTGGCGGCCTTGCACACCCTGTCCCAGATGGTATCCACCTCGTGGACCTCGTCCTCGGGCAGCGAGACGTCGTAGCCCTCTCCCTTCAGCGGGACCAGGGCGAAGCCCTTGTTGATGGCGCGGTTATATTCGGCCAACAGGCCGGTTCGCCGCGCCAACTCACCTGTGATCCAGGTGAAGTCGCGGGCGTCGCCCTGCGGTGATACCGCCGGCTGGCGCAAGACGAATCCCTGGTGCGCCCAATGTTGCTCGACGAATTTGGAACCGCCGGCTCGGATCAGCTGGGTGCTTTCCAGGTCGGTCGCCTCGGGAAGCAGGATATCGGCCATGTGGTTGGTTTCGTCCATGGTATAGGCGAAACACACAACGAAGGGCATCTTGGCCATGTTGGCCGACAACTGCGCCGTGTCCCAAAACGACACGGCCGGATTGGTGCGATAGGCGATCCAGACGTCGGGAGGCAGCGGCGGCTCGAAACCCTCGGGCGAGTCTTTCATGAACATCCAGGCCAGATGAGTAGGGCCCAGGGCCTGCGCCCAGCTGGAATCACCGACGATGGGGATCAAGGTGGTGTGGGCGTTGCGGCCCTTGGGCTTTTCGGCCCAGCCGCCCTTTCGCGTCGAGTTCATCTGGGCGACCATGAAGCCGTCCTCGCCGGGCTTGACGCTTTTCAGCCGGTTCTCGTAGGGGCGGTTGAGGCGCACCGTGGTGCCGAGCGTGCCGCCATGGACCTCCAGCGCGCCGACCAGGGTCGCGAGCACGGTTCGCGCCCAGCAGCATTCATAGGCCCCCCAGCCGTTGTTCACCGTCTTGCCCAGCGTTACCGCCACCGGCCGATGGGGAAGAATCTTGCCGTTAATCTCTACCGTCTGCCCAACACAGGCGCTGTCCAGGAACTCGTTGGCGATCCGGCGCATGGTCGCGGCGGGGACGTCGCAGACCGCCTCGGCCCATTCCGGGGTGTAGGTGGCCATGCCCTCGGCCAGCATCTGGAAGCCGGTTCTCGCCTTCGCGTTCTCGCAGATTGCCGTCTCGCCGTCGGGAAGCTTCGACATCGCGCGAATGACGGTGAAATCACCTTCCAGGGCCGGAACGGCACCGGGATGGTCGTGGGGGACCGGCCCGCCTCTGACGGTATCCCACACCAGCGGCTTGGCCGTTGCCTCGTCGCGCAGATACCAGCCATCGTCGCCCACAAGATAGGGCGACGCGGTGCGGTCGCGCAGGAAGTCCAGGTCCAGCTTGGACCTGGGCGCTTCGTGCAGCATTACGTTGAGCAAGGCGAACATGAAGGCAGGATCGGTCTTGGGACGAATAGGCACCCATTCCGCCGAGCAGGCCCCGGTGGGCGAAAGATGAGGTTCGATCTGGACCCGCTTGATGCCGCGAATACGGGCATCGGCGTGGCGGCGCACGGCGCAGGGGCCGCCCGACACCTCCACATTGGTGCCGAAGGAGAGGATGTAATCGGCGCTGGGCGTGTCGGCGGCCACGGTGAAGGCGCGGTGCCAGTATTCGCCATACAGATGCTCGGAATGAACGCATTTCACGCCCTGGCCTGAGCCGAAGCTGAAATCGATGGGGCCCCAGGCGGCCAACAGGCAGGGCAGGGTACCCATGTAATTGGCCGGTGTGCCGCCATGGCCAAAGGTCGCGGCCAGGCGAGGCATGCCCTGTTCGTTCAGCAGTCCCACGTCGCGCAAGTCGCGCAGTTTCCCGGCCACCAGATCCAGGGCCTCGTCCCAGGAGATCGCCACGAATCCGGGATCCTCGTTTCGTCCCTTCTTGGGGTTGGTCCGCTTCATGGGGGTGAGGATTCGGTTGGGGTTATAGGTCTTTTGCACCAACCCATAGGCCTTGACGCAAGGACGTCCATCGGCGGGGTGAATGCCTATGCCCTTGTGGTTTGGTTCGACGGAAACCGCGACGCCATCCTCGACCGTGACGCACATGAGGTCGGGGCCTGCGACACAATTGTAACAATAGGTCGGCACCGATTTTTTCGCGCTGGAAAGCCTATCTCGCATGGTTACGACTCCTCCCCGCGCTCGTTGGCGCACTGCATTTTTTAACGTCATAATGCATTTTTTACGGAAGAGTCAAAAAATTTGCATCACAATTCGCAAAGCCGCGCCCTGGCACGGACGAATGAGGCCGTCTCGTCGGGCGACGAGGGAGGGCGTGATGAAGCGGAGAGCATTCGTTGGTACGGCTCTGGGGCAGCCACCGTGCAATAGAGGCGCCGCGGGCCAATGCCTAGGCGGCGGTGGATGGCTGCTTCTTGGGAAAGGCCACGAAGAAGGTGCTTCCCTCGTCCGCCTTGGACTCGACCCAGATGCGGCCGCCATGATGTTCGGCGATCTTGCGGCATACCGCGAGGCCGATGCCGGTCCCTTCGTATTGATCACGGGTGACCAGTCTTTGGAAGATGCCGAAGACGCGCTGCAAGTCGTCAGGCCCGATGCCGATGCCGTTGTCCTTGACGGCAAGAATCCATTCCGTCCCGCCGTCGCTGCTGGTGACCTCGACCCTTGGCATTCGGTCGGGGGCGCAGTACTTGATGGCGTTGCCGATCAGGTTCTGGAACAGCCTGACCAGTTCCAAGCGGTCGCCATGAATGGTCGGCAGGTTCGGCGCGATGGTGACCGCGGCGCCCAATTCGGAAACGGCGACTTCCAGATGGCGGGAGCTGTCGGCCAAGACCTCGTTGAGATTCATGGGCTCTTGCGGAGCGTCCTGACGGCCGATTCGTGAATATTCCAGCAGATCGACGATCATGCGGTCCAGTCGCTTGGCGCCTTCGATGGCGAAGCCGAAAAAGGTCCGGGTATCGTCATTGAGGCTGGGGCCAAGGGTCTTGAACAGCATGCCGAGATAGCCGCTGATCATGCGCAGCGGTTGCCGCAGATCGTGGGAGGCGACATAGGCGAACTGCTCCAGTTCCTGATTGGAGCGGTGCAATTCGTTGACCAGATTGGCCAACCTGGCCTCGTTCAGCTTTTGCTGGGTGATGTCGGTCTTGATGGCCAAATAGTTGGTAACCACGCCCTCAACGTTCTGGATGGGCTGGATCGAGGCCAGTTCCCAATACAACTCGCCGTTCTTGCGGCGGTTGATCAGTTCGCCCTCCCACTTCTCCCCCGCCGACAGCGCTGACCACATGGAGTCGTAAGTCTCGACCGGCGTCAGATCGGATTTGAGGATGCGGGGATTGCGTCCAATGGCTTCCTCGGCGCTGTAGCCGGTGACTTTCATGAACTCGGCATTGACGTACTGGATATGGGCCGACAGATCGGTGATGACGATGGAGGCCGGGCTTTGCTCAACCGCGCGATTGAGCATGTTCATGCGATGGGCGGTTTCGACCGCGGCCGTTATATTGGTGCCGGTGCCGCGATATCCGGCGAAAGACCCATCGGGATGAAAGCGCGGGATGCCGCTGACCTTGATCCAGCATGGCCGTCCGTCACCGTCTTCCAGCCAGTATTTGAAGTCGCGGAACGGGCGTCGAGCGGTCAGATCGGCGATATGCGCCTGCCATTGCTGCGAATCGATTTCCATTCTTTCGCTGGCCACGTCCCATCGCCGCTTACCCACCAGTCGCTGCGGCGATACGCCCAGCACGGTCTGGAATTCGTCGGATACCCAGGTGAAACGTTGTTCCGTGTCCGTTTCCCAGAACCAATCGGCGATGGTTTCGGAGAATTCACGGTGGCGCTTTTCGCTGACTTTCAGCAGCTCGATCTCCGCCCTCAGGCGGTGAATCTCCATCAACGCGTCTTGAAGGGTGTCAGCATTGCCAATCATCGGGCCGCCAACTCCATGTGCAAGTGCATCGCCGCGAATCGTCCAATCGAGGTTTGGATCGGTAGCGGGATACGGCCGATCACCCGCCGAACTATAATCGGCTTCCATGTCGAGTTCACGCCCAAAGGTGGGGAAAGAATATTTGAATGCGAATCATGACGCGCTCATTGAGTGGGGCTATAATCGAGCATTGTGATTTTTGAGGGGCGTCATGAAAGCGATTCTGATTCTCTGCCTTCTGGCCCTGGGCGGCTGCATGTTGCCGTCGGCCGACCAGCCGGCCCATTTCGCCCGCATGGGACGGTTCATGGGGCTGATCGCCAATTGCGGCTGCTCGGATATCTCGGTCGATCGCATGCGGGCCGATTTCGGCCAAGCGCTGGGCGGGCGCTATTCCGCCGCCGAGATCAAGGCCATGAAAGGCTATGTGGATCTGGGCGCGGCGGAGCAATGGCAGAACATGCCGCTGGTCTGCGGAGAGGTATGTTCGCAGCGCTGCATGGTGCAGTCGGTGGTCGAGCCTCTGGGGGGGCGCGGCATGGGCGAGAAAGCGTGCCTGGTGAACGAGCGCGATCTCCATCTGACCGACGGCAATCAGTTCGACATGCCGGGCGGCACCCAGAATTGAGTCACCTGCGTTTGCCTCTTGTTTACCATTCGTTGATGCATGGGATGGACCACGGTTACGCCTATGCATTAGACTGGGTCATAGGACTAAAGAATTAGAAGGCGGTTTGGGTGCAATTTGGGGAATGCGCGATGATCGACCCGTTGGGAGGTCGTTTGATCAAGCTGCCTGGCCGTAACGCTGGTTGGGGGGGCGATCAGATATTGAAGCAGTCGTCATTCCTGCCGCAGCTTACGGTTTGGCGGCAGAATAAGGACCGGCTCCAGGTCTTGCTGGTGGAGGATGAGCCGGGCGATGCCCGTTTGGTCGAGTTCGCCCTTAGGATGTCCAGTTCCCCCATATTCGAGGTCACCCACGTTTCGTCCTTGGGCGCGGCCGTCGCGTGCATTGAAAGCGGCGCCGAGGTCGATGTCATTCTGCTTGACCTCAGCTTGCCGGATTCCTCGGGCATCTCCACGGTTTCTCGGATGCAGGAAGCGGCGCCCAAGACGCCGCTGGTGATCATGACCGGCATGGATGATCCGCGCTTTGCCGCCTATGCCCTGGAAGTGGGCGCCCAGGACTACCTGATCAAGAGCGACGACCCCGAGAAGACCGTCAGCCGCGCCATCCGCTATGCCATTTCCCGCATGGCCAGCCAGATCGAGCGCCAAGTCCTGATCGAGCGCATTTCAGAGCAGCAACGTCACCTGATCGAGGAAGTGGCCGCGGCGCGGCGCATGCAGTTCGACCTGTTGCCGCGGTCCGAGCGAGTCGATCCGCGTTTGGCGGAAATGGCCATCGAGGTGGAGGCCTTCTTCGAACCGTCGTCGGGCATCGGCGGCGATTTGTGGGGCTGTCTCGATTGCGGCGAAAACCGCATGAGCTTTTATAGCTTCGACTTCAGCGGCCATGGCATCGGGGCCGCCCTCAACGTCTTTCGACTGCACGCCTTGATCAGCGACCATTGGGATCCCAGGCTGAAGCCCGGCTTCATGCTGAAGATCCTGGGAATGGCCCTGCGGGGATTGCTGGGGCGCGGCCAGTTCGCCACCATGTTTCTGTGCACCATCGATACGGCGCGGGGCGAGATTGAATGGGCCTCGGCGGGCGCGCCCGCGCCTCTGCTTCTGCATAAGGGCGAGTTCCGCTTGTTGGATGCGACAGGGGTGCCGCTGGGGCTTAGCCGAACGCCCGAATATTCCGAACATCGCGAGGAATTCCCACCGGGAGCCAGCCTGCTGATGTACAGCGACGCCATCACCGACGCCTTGGTGAGCGACGATCAGACCTTCGGCGAGGACGGGCTTTGCGCGTTGGTGCGAGACATTCTCGCAAAGACCGGCGAACTGAGCGTGGGGCAGTTGATCGAAGGACTCGATTCCCGGGTGCGGACTCCGTTGGAGGACGATCTGACCGCCGTCTGCATTCGTCGGCTGGGAGGGCGACCATGATCCATTCGGCACCTCCCCCATCTGAAGTCTTTTCCATTTGTCGGCCGGTTCGACCGCTTGGCTTGGCGGTGGACGGGCCGGTAAGCGAAGATTTGGCCGACCAATGCGCCGCGCTTGGCCTGCTGATCGGTACGCCCGACGCGGTGCATGCGGATGAACGGTTACTGTCGGGCATCGCCAGCGACGATTCCATCCGGCGGGGGATTGGGGGCGATTTCAGCGGGTTCGTGGAATTGGGCGACGAAGGACTGCTGGGGGTCGGCCTGCGGTGTTTCGAGACCGTTCGGTCCGGGGGACTGGCCATATCGCTCAAGACTCGATCGGCCTATGCCCTGCCCACACTGGACATCGTTTGCGATGCGCTGCGAGACTGCATGGGGTTGGCGCCCGGTGAAAGGGCCGATCTCATCGGCATTTGCCTCGGCGAGGCCATCAGTAACGCGGTCATGCATGGCAATCTTGAGGTTCCCGCCCATTTGCGGGTTAATTCCGAGGGCTTTCAGCGGTTTCGCCAGATTATGCACGAGCGGTTGAACGACCCGGTTCTTGCGTGCCGACGCGTCGAGATTAATATCCTTCCACGCGGCCATGATTTCATAGCGGTCATGGTGTCGGATCAGGGGGCGGGCTTTAATTTCGCCGAGCATTTGAACCATACGGTGGATTCCGAGGCGAAGAGTGGCCGAGGTCTGGGATTGATCAGCCGGATTTGCGCCTCGCTGCTGGCCGAGGACGGCGGCCGCACGCTGACCATGACCTTCGCCCGCTGACGGCGGAATTTTGATGGCGCAGGATTGGCGCCCTTGGACTCTAGGATGAGGAGAAAATTATGCAGTTTCGAGTGAGAGATGACGGCGCCAGTGTCCATGTGGCGTTGGAGGGGCAGCTCAATTTCGCCGCCAACGAGGACTTCCAGGTGCTGCTGGGGCAGTTGGCGAGCCATAAGAACAAGAAGGTGGTCTTTGATATGACGGGCCTCAGCCATATCGATTCGGTCGGCCTTGGTCTGCTCTATATCGCCCGCGAGGACATGGCGGAAGGCGGCGCGAGCATCGTTCTCGCCCATCCCCGCGACAACGTCCTGCGGATGTTGCAACTGACCGAAGCGCACAAGACCTTCGAGATCCAGCGCTAACCTTGGCGGAAGAGGGGCGGAACGGCATGTCCATCGGCATTTGGCAGAACCTCAGCTTGCGCCGACGGTTCATGGTCGTCGTCGGCCTTGGCGTCATCGTCATGGCCACGCTGATCGTGGTGTTCATCGCCCGGTTCGAGGAACAGGCCATGGAGCGCAAGCTCCATGAACTCAGCGTCAACGAGATGACGTCGCTGCATGCGCTGATCCTCAATGTCATGGCCACCCGCCCCGAGGATGCCGACAATATCGGCATCAAGGTGTTCAACAAGTGGTTCGACAGCCGCAACATCCACTATGCAGGCAAGGTTTGGAGCGTCTGGGGGCCGAAGGTCGCCGCCCATATGAAGGATGTCGAGCCGGACCGCGCACCGAAAATTCCCCAAGACGACATCGACCGCGAGGCATTGGAAACCGGCAAGGCCGTCGGGCGGATGACCGGCGGATTCTACCGCTACGCCATGCCCATCGTCCTTGGGGTCACCGACGGCGCCAAGGAAGAGGTGTGTTATGCCTGTCACGGCGGTATGGGCATGAAGGATGGCGAGGTCATCGCCGTCCTGTCCTCGTCCCTGTCCAACGCCCAGGAGAAAAGCGAGCTGAACAAGGTTCTGATGGGCCTGATCGTCGCCGGACTGGGGGCAACGGTGATCGGCGTTCTGGGCATTCGCACCATTCTCACCAGTGTCATCACCCGGCCCATCGGGCACATGACGGCGCTGATGGCCAAGCTGGCGGATGGCGACACCACGGTCGAGATCGATGCCGTCGACCGCCGGGACGAAGTGGGCGACATGGCCCGCACCGTTCAGGTGTTCAAGGAGCACATGCTGGAAGGCGACCGCTTGCGCGAGTCCCAGGAAGAGGAGCGATTGCGCTCGGCTCAGGAACGCGACGAGGCCATGCGCAAGATGGCCGACAACTTCGAAACCACCGTCAAGGCCAAGGTGGCCGAGGTGGAGGCCTCGACGGCCGGTATTCGCGGCACCGCCCAATCCATGGCCAACCGCTCGGAAAAGAGCGGCGGACGCTCGCTGGAAGTGGGCGAGGCGGCTGAAATCACCACCGAACGCGCCGCCGCCGTGTCGGAAGCGACGCGCCAATTGGCGCTGTCCATCAACGAAATCGCGAAGCAGGTGGATCACTCCAGCCGCATCGCCCAGAAAGCGGTGGAAGACGTCAACGGCACCGCCAGTCAAATGACCGACCTGTCCCAGGCGGTGGCCGCCATCGGCAATGTGGTCCAGTTGATCAACGATATCGCGGCCCAGACCAATCTGCTGGCGCTGAACGCCACCATCGAGGCGGCGCGGGCAGGAGAAGCGGGCAAGGGCTTTGCCGTGGTCGCCAACGAGGTCAAGCATCTGGCCAATCAGACCGCGAAGGCCACCGAGGAAATCTCGGCCCAGGTCTCCGCCGTCCAGGGCTCGACCGAGGAGATGACCGCCAGCATTCAGTCGGTGGTGGAAATCATCCGTAACATCGATGGCATTTCCAGCGCCATCGCCAGCGCCGTGCAGCAGCAGGAAGCCACCACCCACGACATCGCCTCCAATATCGACGAGGTCGCCCATCAGGCCGGCGAGGTGTCGCGCAGCGTCACCCATTTGTCCAAGGCTTCGGCCATGAGCTGCGCCGGCACGGTGCGGGTGATCTGGAGCGCCAAGACCCTGGCGAATGTGGTGAGCGATCTCAGCCGCGAAGCCGAGCATTTCCTGGTATCCGTGCGCAAGGCGTGACACCGATACAGCACCGGAATTTGTCGCCGATTCGGAAATAGGGTGAAGACCTGAGGCTGTCGGCGCGCTAGTATGTCTTTCGATGGCTTTCATATTCAGGGCTGACACTGGTCAGAGCATCAGGGAGAAGCCATGGGCTCGTGGCGGGTGTGGCTGTTGACGTTGACGCTTGCCCTTTGGGCAGGTGCGTCGTCGCATGCCGCGTGTACAGGAAAGCCGACCAATCCTGCCGATCTCGGGCAGTGCTCCGCCGCCGCCACGAACGGCGATGCGGTGGCCGCCCTGCTGTTGGGCGACGCCATGGCCGATATCGCAGGCCGCCTCTATGATCCGGTGGCCGCGCTGAGTTGGTGGGACCAGGCAGCCTCGGGCGGCAGTGCCGTCGCGTTGCGCCGATTGTTCGATGCTCACTGGTATGGCCGCGGCATCGCCAGGGATCCCGACAAGGCACGTCAATACGTCGATCGGGCGGCGGCGGAAGGCGCGCCTTGGGCTCGGCTGCTCAGGGCTCTGTTGCTGGAAGCGGATCATCCCGGCGATGCCGCCGACGCCTATAACGCCTTGGCCGCCGACGGCAATTGTCTGGCTCAACTCAGGCTGGCCCATGGCCATGATCGCGGCGGCTGGCTGGAAAAGAATCATGCCCAGGCGCTGTATTGGGCGCTGGTGGCCGCCGCCAATGCCCGCGTTCCCGGTCGCGCCGAGGGGCACCCGATGTTCGAAAGTCGCTTCCATTACGGTGATTGCGCCACCGAGTCCTACTTCTTCAAGGCGGAAATGGCCAAATCCATGGCTGCCGACCTGAAATCGAAGGTGGAGACCTCCGCCGCCGCCTGGCGGCCGGGCCGTCTGCCCGATCGCCAAGGGCCGGTCGAGGTTGCCGCCGCCTTGGGCGTTGCCCCGGCCGGTCAAGGCGCGGCGGCGACGGGTGCGGCCAAGATGCCGCCCTGGCAGCCCCTGGCCGCCTCGCTCCGACGGAGCCCAGGCCGTGCCCAGGTGGGAGCGGAAGATGTGTTCGCCACCGTCGGCCGTGCCGTCCATGTGGTGGTGGCGGCTCGCAACGAGGATGACGTGAAGGCCAATCGCGTCCGCTACGGCTCGGCCGTCGCCATGGACGAGCGGACGCTGGTCACCAATTGCCACGTCATCGACGAAATGCCGGTCATTTGGCTGCGCAAGGGCAATCTGGCGGTGAAGGCCACGCCCGCCGGGGGAGACGGCGACACCGACCGGTGTCTGCTCAGCGTTTCGCCGGGGCGGTTGTCGGCGGTTCCCGGGGTGCGGGCATGGGAGGATCTCAAGGTTGGCGAGACCGTCTATTCCATCGGCTCGCCGAAAGGGCTCGAAGCGACCTTGGGCCAGGGACTGGTCTCGGGCCTGCGGACCATCAAGGGAGTCCGCTATGTCCAGACATCGGCGCCCATTTCGGCCGGGTCGTCGGGGGGCGGTCTGTTTGACTCCGCTGGCAATCTGGTGGGAATCACCACCTTCCACCTGCGCGATGCCGAAGGGTTGAATTTCGCCATCGCCATCGAGGAATATTTCCGCTGATCAAACGTCCTTGCCGGACTCGCCGACTGGGGGGGCGCCTCTCAGGCTGAGGCTGTCCGTTTTGCCGCTGGGTCCGGCCAGACTGGGGGCGGGGGGAATTCTGGCGGGGAAGAACGGGCTCTCCGGCTCGATGGCGCTGGCGAAGGAATTGGCCAAGACCGCGGCGGGCGCCGCCGCGGCGCTGGCGATGGCGGCCACCGCCTTGGTGGTCGGGGTTTCCTCGGTCGCGGCGATATAGACCGAGGACGCGGCTTCCGGTTCCGGCCGGGGCAGGGGACGCGGCGCCATGGCGGCGGCGAGAACGGGCTGGGTGGCGCTGGCGTGATCCTCGCCCAGCGCCGTCTTGAAGCGCGCCTGGACCGTCTTGTAAAGCCCCGCCACCGTGCTTGCCTTGCGGAAGACGTCGGGATTGGCGCGGGCGGCGTCGGGCAGCAGCGTGCGGGCGGAGTGGCGCGGATTATCCTCCATGCCCTCGATGACGCGGGCGGCGCCGGTGGCCCCAAGGAAGTGGGCGAGATAGAGGTCGGATGCAGTGGCGGCGCGCCCCAGGCGCTTTTCCAGCACCTGGGCGTTGTCCTTGGCGAATTCGGCCGCCATCATGGACGACAGCTTCGGATCCTTGCGTAGGTCGAGGATGGCCTTCTTCATGGCCTTGTCCTTGACGTCCCATTTGCCGTCGGCGCCCTTGACGATGGCATCGGCCTCTTTTTCCAGCCCGTGCTCGGCGCCATGGCGCTTGACCATGTCCAGCCAGGTGGGGGTGGTGAACTGGAACAGCCCGGCGGCGGAAGACCGGGTGTTGCGGGCATGGGGATTCAATCCGCTTTCCTGGGTGGCCTGGGCCAGCAGGTAATTGAAGGAGACGCCGGTGCTGTCGGCCGCTTCGCGGATGCCCGAAACGACTCGGCCGCCCTTGGACGGCTCGGAGGATTGGGGGGTGACGATGTCGGTGGCAGGGCTTTGCATGGGACGCCTCGACTTCAACGCTCAGGGCGAACCATAGCAGATAAAAGTTACCAAGAATCGACTCGTCGACGATGATTCATGATCGTGCGCATCGCACCGCGAAAACGCCTTGATCCATGGCGACTCTTTCTCTTGACGGGGGGAGGCGGGATAAATAGGATGCCGCCTTCCTGGGGGACCGGTGCGCGGCCGTTGGTCGTTCGCCGATGCCACGGGGACCATGAGACAATAATTTCAACGCCGAACGGGTCGGCGATCGAAGCCCGAAGAAAGCCCCGGTAGGATGCTACCGGCGGGTTTTTTTTCTTGGTTACGTCGATTTCGTGTGAAGGGAAAGTGACTGAATGCCCACGATCAATCAATTGATCCGTAAGCCGCGCCAGCCAGTGGCGGCGCGCAATAAGGTGCCCGCCATGGAAGCCTGCCCGCAGAAGCGCGGCGTGTGCACCCGCGTCTACACCACGACGCCGAAGAAGCCCAACTCGGCCCTGCGTAAGGTCGCCCGCGTGCGCCTGACCAACGGCTTTGAAGTGACCAGCTATATTCCGGGCGAAGGCCACAACCTTCAGGAACACTCGGTGGTGATGATCCGCGGCGGTCGTGTGAAGGATCTGCCGGGCGTTCGCTACCACATCATTCGCGGCACTCTGGATACCCAGGGCGTCAAGGACCGCCGTCAACGTCGTTCGAAGTACGGCGCCAAGCGTCCGAAGTAAGGAGTACACCAGATGTCCCGTCGTCACGCCGCTGAGAAGCGCGAAATCACCCCCGACGCCAAGTTTGGCGACTTCGTGGTTGCCAAGTTCATGAACTGCCTGATGTTGGACGGCAAGAAGTCCGCCGCCGAAGCCATCGTCTATGGCGCTCTGGACAAGATCCAGGCCAAGTCCGGCCAGGATCCGCTGAAGGTCTTCCACGAAGCCCTGGACAACGTCAAGCCGGCCCTGGAAGTGCGTTCGCGTCGCGTCGGCGGCGCCACCTATCAGGTTCCCGTCGAAGTCCGCACCGACCGTCGTCAGGCTCTGGCCATCCGCTGGCTGATCGACTATTCGCGCAAGCGGTCCGAGACCACCATGATCGACCGCCTGTCCGGTGAACTGCTGGACGCCGCCAACAATCGCGGAGCCGCCGTGAAGAAGCGTGAGGACACGCATCGCATGGCCGAGGCCAACAAGGCCTTCTCGCATTATCGTTGGTAACCTCGAGCTTCGAGTAGATACATAAAATGGCACGCACGACGTCCCTCGATCGGTATCGCAATATCGGCATCATGGCCCACATCGATGCCGGCAAGACCACGACCACCGAACGCATCCTCTACTACACCGGCAAGTCCTATAAGATCGGCGAAGTGCACGAAGGCACCGCCACCATGGACTGGATGGAGCAGGAGCAGGAGCGCGGCATCACCATCACTTCCGCCGCGACCACCGCGTTCTGGCGTGATCACCGCGTCAACATCATCGACACCCCCGGCCACGTGGACTTCACCATCGAGGTGGAGCGTTCGCTCCGCGTGCTCGACGGCGCCGTGACCGTGTTCGACTCGGTGGCCGGCGTCGAGCCGCAGTCCGAGACGGTGTGGCGTCAGGCCGACAAATACGCCGTGCCGCGTATTTGCTTCGTCAATAAGATGGACCGCATCGGCGCCAACTTCTATCGCTGCGTCGACATGATCGTCGACCGCCTGGGCGCCCGCCCCATGGTGCTGCATCTGCCCATCGGCGAGGAAAGCAACTATGCCGGTCTGGTGGATCTGGTGCGCAACACCGCCGTGATCTGGAAAGACGAGAGCCTGGGCGCCGAGTTCGAGGATCGTCCCATCCCCGCCGATCTGGTCGAGAAGGCCGCCGAATATCGTCAGGCCCTCATCGAGATGGCCGTCGAGATGGACGATGCCGCCATGGAAGCCTATCTCGAAGGCACCGAGCCCGATGAGGAGACGCTGAAGAAGTGTATCCGTAAGGGCACCATCGCCATGACCTTCGTGCCGGTTCTGTGCGGTTCCGCCTTCAAGAACAAGGGCGTGCAGCCGCTGCTGGACGCCGTGGTCGATTATCTGCCCTGTCCCCTCGACATCCCCGCCATCAAGGGTGTCAAGTACGGCACCGAGGACGAGATCGCCAAGCACGCCACCGACGACGAGCCCTTCGCCGGTCTGGCCTTCAAGATCATGAACGACCCCTTCGTCGGTTCGCTGACCTTCGTGCGCGTCTATTCGGGCGTGGTCGAATCGGGCAGCTATATTCAGAACACCGTGAAGGACAAGCGCGAGCGCGTCGGCCGCATGCTGCTGATGCACGCCAATTCGCGTGAGGAAATCAAGGAAGCCCGCGCCGGTGACATCGTCGCCTTCGCCGGTCTCAAGGATACCACCACCGGTGACACCCTGTGCGATCCGACCCCCAGCTCGCTGGTGGTGCTCGAGCGCATGGAGTTCCCCGAGCCGGTCATCGAAGTCGCCGTGGAGCCCAAGTCCAAGGCCGACCAGGAGAAGATGGGCGTCGCCCTGGCTCGCCTGGCCGCCGAGGATCCCTCGTTCCGTGTGACCTCGGATGCCGAATCCGGCCAGACCGTGATCAAGGGCATGGGCGAACTCCATCTGGAAATCCTCGTGGACCGCATGAAGCGCGAGTTCAAGGTGGAAGCCAATGTGGGCGCGCCGCAGGTGGCCTATCGCGAGACCATTTCCAAGGTCTACGAGTGCGATTACACCCACAAGAAGCAGACCGGCGGTTCGGGCCAGTTCGCCCGCGTCAAGATCAAGTTCGAGCCGGGCGAGACCGGAACGGGCTATGTCTTCGAGAACAAGGTCGTCGGCGGTTCGGTTCCCAAGGAATACGTCCCCGGCGTCGATAAGGGCATTCGCTCCGCCAAGGACAACGGCGTCATCGCCGGGTTCCCCTTGATCGACTTCAAGGCCACCTTGATCGACGGCGCCTATCACGACGTCGACTCCTCGGTGCTCGCCTTCGAAATCGCGTCGCGCGCCGCCTTCCGTGAAGGCATCGCCAAGGCCGGTCCGAAGCTGCTGGAGCCGATGATGAAGGTGGAAGTCGTCACCCCCGAGGATTACCTCGGCGACGTGATCGGCGACCTCAACAGCCGTCGCGGTCAGGTCAACGACATGGATCAGCGCGGCAATGCCCGCGTGGTGACCGCCATGGTGCCGCTGGCCAACATGTTCGGCTATGTGAACACCCTGCGTTCCATGTCCCAGGGCCGGGCGCAGTACAGCATGACTTTCGACCACTATTCGGATGTGCCCCAGAACGTGTCGGACGAAATCCGCGCGAAGCTGGCTGGTTAAATTCGACGTTATTCGAGACCGGAGTAAGAAACGATGGCTAAGGCTAAATTCGAGCGGAACAAGCCGCATTGCAATATCGGCACCATTGGTCACGTTGACCACGGCAAGAC
>NZ_PGTO01000019.1 GCF_003284725.1 Paramagnetospirillum kuznetsovii
CCTCACCACCGCATTTCCTTGCGAAAACGCCGCAGCGAGGCGCGGGTTGTAGTCCCTTCCATACATACCGTCAAGCCCTTCCGCGTCATATTTCCTTCGCAATCGCAAAAAGGTTTCGGACTCCATGGACAAACCGCCTTGATCGGGCAATTTGAGTTGCGCCCCTGGGGGCCCGGCTGCCATAACCGCCCCTGGACACAAGCGCGGGACGAGCGAGAGCATTGGCCGGACACGTCACAGCCAAACTGAAGCGCAGCCTGAAAGCCCTGGCCCTGGTCATCCTGGTCGGCGCGGCCGGTCTATTCGCCGCCCGGCCCTTCGTGCCGAGCTTTTCCCCCTTTGGCGATGAAGAGCCGCTGCACGCCCCGTCCTCCCTCTATATGGATCTGGATAACGAGGGGAAGATTCACGCCACCGCCGAACTGTCCGACAGCGAGATCGAGGACCGTGCCCGCCGCCCGGTTGATTACCTGGTCCGGGTCGGCTCTGGCGACAAGCTGAGCGACCTGCTTGGCCGGGCAGGCGTGGTGGGCCCCGACGCGGTCCAGGCCATCGACGCCCTGATCAGCATCTTCGATCCGCGCAACCTCAAGGCCGGGCAGAAGGTCACCGTCACCTTCGCCCCCGCCCCCCATGGTTTCGGCGAGGGCGAATTTCAGCAGATCAGTCTGGCCGCCGATCCGGTGCGCGACGTCTTTGCCCGACGCGACGAGGCGAGCGGACGCTTCAAGCCCCATCAGGACGTCCGCCCCGTCACCAAGCAGGTGGCCCATTATTCCGGGTCCATCAAGTCCAGCCTGTACGAGAGCGCGTCGTCGGCGGGCGTGCCCGCCCAGGTGATCATCAATATGATCAAGGCGCTGAGCTACGACGTCGATTTCCAGCGCGATATCCAGAGCGGCGACACCTTCGAAGTCATGTTCGAGGGCTGGTACGACACCAAGGGGAAGTTGGTCCGCAACGGCGAATTGCTCTATGCCGGTCTCGACCTGTCGGGCGCCGAGATTCAGCTTTATCGCTACGACGACGGCCACGGCAACAACGACTTCTTCAATGCCAAGGGCGAAAGCGCCAAGAAGGCCCTGCTGAAGACCCCGGTGGATGGCGCCAAGATCACCTCGGGGTTCGGCATGCGCAACCACCCCATCCTGGGCTATTCCAAGATGCACAAGGGCATCGATTTCGGCGTGCCGCCCGGCACCCCCATCCAGGCCGCCGGAGATGGCAGCGTGGAAATGGCCGGCCCCAACGGCGCCTATGGCAATTACGTGCGCATCCGCCACGGCAGCGGTTTCGCCACCGCCTATGCCCATATGAGCCGCGTCGCGCCCGGCGTTCACACCGGCCGCCGGGTCATGCAGGGCCAGATCATCGGCTTCGTCGGCTCCACCGGCCGTTCCACCGGACCGCATCTTCACTACGAGGTGCTGCAGGGCAATACCCAGGTCAATCCCATGAGCATCAAGGTTCCCACCGGCGTTAAACTGGCGGGCAAGGACTTGGAGCGCTTCCAGGCCCACAAGCGGCAGTCGGACCTGATCATGGCGCAGATTCCCTCGGCCACCCATGTGGCGTCCAATGCCGTGGGGAAGCTGGGCGGCCGGAATTGATACTGCTCGCTCCGAGAATAGCGCCCCATCTGGAGCGCGGGCGTCTCGCCCGTCTGTCGGTCATATCAACCGACGCGCGGCACGACTAAGCCTTCCGATTTGCCTTGGACGGCAATTCTGGGTGACTGAGATCGCACATGACGCCCGGCCCGTTGATGAGGGAGAATCCCGCCTCCACCAGCTTGGCGATCAGCGGCCGCCGCCGCACGCCCCAGACATAGGTGGCGACCTTGGCCTTCTTGGCCTCCAGCCGAAAGACCTCCAGCCGGGCGAACAGGTCATCGTCTCCCACTCGCTCGTCATCGGCCAGTTCGGCAAGATCCACCCCCACCGCCCGCAGATGCGACAAGGCCGGAATCATATCCACCGCCGTCAGCGGAAGTCGCGCCATGACATCGCAGCCGATCTTCTCCAAGGGCTCGAAGACCCGGCGCAAGACATGAGCCGGGATTCCCGGGGTCAGGCCGAACACTTCGATCTTCAGGAATTTTCGGCGGGCTTCCACCGGGCAATCCTCGAACGGAATGCGGATGACATCGCGCCATTTCGGCGACAGGGACATCCAGTTGACCGGCAGGGTCAGGCCGATCTTCTGCCGGGAATAAAACAGACTTTTCAACTCGCGCGCCGTCTGGGTGACGGTAAAGCGATCGAGGGTCAGCGCCTCGATGGGTTGGAGGCCGTCATAGGCATGCACGCCTTCAAGGGTCGGCGTATTGTCCTTGTCCGAACGGATGACCCGAGCATGAAAGGCGCCGATGGCGCGGCGGCCGGTCACCCAGGTGGGGGTCCAGACCAAGGTCAAGGCGGTGTCCGGCGTCAATGCCGATCCTCCCCTCCCTTCAATGCGCATGACCTGCTCGGGGGCTTTTTCCTTGCGCTCCTTGCTCATGTCGAGCACTCGACGCTCGGCGTCGGCCCCTCGCTTGGCCGTCGAGGACGGCGAAGCGCGTTCCTCCGTTATCAACCAATCGGGCTCGGCCATTTTGGCGCGTTCACCGCCTGAAATAGCATAGCCCTTCTTTTTCTCGCGCGCCGCTTCCGCCTCCATTCGGGCGGCGTCCTCGGGCGTCATCAGGGACGACAACTGGGCCCGATAGGGCGCAGCCATGCCACCCGCCGCCCCCATGGCCGCCAATCCCTCGGCCAGCGCCGCCCCCGCCCTGGCCAGGGCGTGGTCGATGGCCTCGCGGTCCATTTCGCCGCCGTCGGTCAAGGCATCATCCAGGGGAAGATTGGCGGCCAGCACCTGCGGCCGCCGACCGTCGATCACCGCGTCGCCGAATAAGTGGGCGGATATATCGCGGGCGATGGCGGCAACCATGGTTCGGGTTTCCGAACGCGATGCATTGGGAAGCGCCAGGCAGGCAATCTCTGCGTCCAGACGGGTAAAGATATCCTTTTCCGCGTTCACATGGCGGCGGATGATGGATTCAACGGCCACTTCCACCAGACCGCCGAGCCGCTCCCATTTGGCTCCCACGGCGCTACGGAAATCCGATAGGGAAAACACATGCAGATGCGGCTGCGGCAGGATGTCGCCGTCCCTGATCTCAACCAGCTCGCCTGCGAATGCATCCACGTTGAGGAAGCCCGTCCGCTTGGCCTTGGGCAGGGGCGGCCGAACATGGCCGGACCGTCTGCCATCGGCGGCGGACACCTCATGCGATAACCCCAAGCGACGGCGAATACTTTCCCACAGTTGGCCAACACGCATATGGCCTACTCCATCCTCCCGAACCCACCACGGAGCATACTCCACTTCGTTATATGGGCACGTGTCTCCCTGTTTTCAGGGGGAGGAACACAAATGACCCGTCTTAGCGGAGCCAAAGCAATACGAAAGCATATAGCATCCATTGACGGCCATGTACGAATGGATCTTATACATAAGGCATGAACGCATCCGCCATTACGGCCTATGGAGCGGGATTGCCAATGTCATAAAACCGCAACATCACAAGCGCGAACCGCCCGACACCTTCGGACCAGTCAACACGACCAAGCCACAACATATTGTTATAACATGTTTTTATCTAGGCACGGCGCCATTCGACCGTCTCGATCGTCAAATCAAGCCATCACAATGCGATGCAATGGCACCCTTCATTTCACTATTTCGTTACTTTGTGCATTTTTGCATTTATTGACTTTGACGGATGTTTTCTGAGAGGCTTATGGACGGTCGAACGCACAGAATGGTGCCGAGGGAATCATGAAGCTCGAATGGTCTCCATCCTTCGCAATCGGACATAAGTCCATCGATGACGACCATCGGCGGCTGTTCGAATTCGTCAACGAGTTCGTCTCCACCCAGAATTTGGATTCCGCCCGCCAGACGGTCATACGCCTGCATGACTACGCCAAGGGACATTTCGGCCGCGAGGAGGCCATCCTGGCGGCGGCGGGGGCGCCCGACCTGCCCTCCCACCGCAAGGAGCACGAGAAGCTGGCCAGCGCCATCCACTCGCTGCTGCTGTCCCATCTGGTGCCGGATAAGGCGCCGTCGGAAAAGGACGTCATCCAAAAAGTGGCCGCCTTATTGGAAAACTGGATTTTTCATCATGTCCTGGTCAACGACATGAAGCAGAAGGCCACCGTCAAGCAATTGACCGAACGCATCAATTCGTCGCGGAAGCAGGCGGCGGGGTAAGGCCCCCACCGCCCTCCCCTCAGACCTCGGCTCCGACCGAGCGGCCGTTGATCATCAGTCCGCCCTCGGCGGCGGTGACCTTGACGGTGTCGCCGTCCTTGACGCCGCCCTCCAGGATTTGACTGGCCAGCGGGTTCTGAAGGGTGCGTTGGATCACCCGCTTGAGCGGCCGCGCCCCGTAGACCGGATCATAGCCCTTCTCGCCCAGCCACAAGGTCGCCCGCTCGTCCAGGTCCAGGGTCACCTTGCGGTCGGCCAGCAGCTTGCGCAGGCGCGCCAGTTGGATCTGGACGATACCGGCCATGTCGCCGCGTCCCAGGCGGTGGAACAGCAGTACCTCGTCCAGCCGGTTGAGGAATTCCGGTCGGAAGGAGGCGCGCACCACCTCCATCACCTCGGCGCGCACCGCGCCGGAATCCTGGCCCTCGTCCTGGTTGGCGAGGATCTCGGAGCCCAGGTTGGAGGTCAGCACGATCAAGGTGTTGCGGAAGTCCACGGTGCGGCCCTGTCCGTCGGTCAGGCGGCCGTCATCGAGCACTTGCAGCAGCACGTTGAAGACATCCGGGTGGGCCTTTTCCACCTCGTCGAACAGCACAACCTGATAGGGGCGGCGACGGACGGCCTCGGTCAGGGCGCCGCCTTCCTCGTAGCCCACATAGCCGGGCGGCGCCCCGATCAGCCGGGCGACCGAGTGCTTTTCCATGTATTCGCTCATGTCCATGCGGACCATGGCGGTCTCGTCGTCGAACAGGAATTCCGCCAGGGCCTTGGTCAGCTCGGTCTTGCCGACGCCGGTGGGGCCGAGGAACAGGAACGAGCCGATGGGCCGGTTGGGGTCTTGCAACCCTGCGCGGGCGCGGCGCACCGCGTTGGACACCGCCACCAGCGCTTCTTGCTGCCCCACCACGCGGGCGCGCAGGCGGGTTTCCATGTCCAGCAGCTTCTCGCGTTCACCGGCCAGCATCTTTTCCACCGGAATGCCGGTCCAGCGCGAGACCACCGAGGCGATATGCTCCTCGGTCACCGATTCGGTCAGCATGCGCTTGCCCTCATCGGCACCGCCCTCGATCTGTTTTTCCAGTTGGGGAATGACGCCGAACTTCAACTCGCCCGCCCGCGCCCAATTGGCTGCGCGTTCGGCATTGGCCAGTTCGATGCGGGCTTCCTCCAACTGCTCCTTGACCTTGGTCGACGAGGCGAGGCTGTTCTTCTCGGCCCGCCAGCGCTCCGACATGTCGAAGCTTTCGCGCTCCAACTGGGTCAGTTCCACTTCCAGCTTGCCGAGACGATCGCGCGAGGCTTGGTCGTTCTCCTTCTTCAGCGCCTCGCGCTCGATCTTGAGCTGGATGATGCGGCGGTCCAACTCGTCCAGCGCTTCGGGCTTGGAATCGATCTGCATGCGCAGGCGCGAGCCCGCCTCGTCCACCAGATCGATGGCCTTGTCGGGCAGGAAGCGGTCGGTGATGTAGCGGTTGGACAGGGTCGCCGCCGCCACCAGGGCGCCATCGGCGATGCGCACGCCGTGGTGCAGTTCGTACTTCTCCTTCAGGCCGCGCAGGATGGAGATGGTGTCCTCCACCCCCGGTTCGGAAACGAAGACCGGCTGGAAGCGCCGCGCCAGGGCGGCGTCCTTTTCCACATGCTTGCGGTATTCGTTCAGCGTGGTGGCGCCGATGCAGTGCAACTCGCCGCGCGCCAGGGCGGGCTTCAGCAGGTTGGAGGCGTCCATGGAGCCTTCCGCCGCTCCGGCGCCGATCAGGGTGTGCATCTCATCGATGAACAGGATCACCTCGCCGCTGGCGGTGGTCACCTCGGTCAGCACCGCCTTCAGGCGCTCCTCGAACTCGCCCCTGAATTTGGCCCCGGCCACCAGGGCGCCGAGGTCGAGCACCATCAGCCGCTTGTTCTTCAGGGTCTCCGGCACGTCGCCGTTGACGATGCGGTTGGCGAGGCCTTCCACGATGGCGGTCTTGCCGACGCCGGGCTCGCCGATCAGCACCGGATTGTTCTTGGTGCGGCGGCTCAACACCTGGATGGTGCGGCGGATTTCCTCGTCACGGCCGATCACCGGATCCAGCTTGCCGCCCCGGGCCGCCTGGGTCAGGTCGCGGGCGTATTTCTTGAGAGCATCATAGCTGTCCTCGGCCGAGGACGAGGTCGCCTTGCGACCCTTGCGGACCTCCTCGATGGCGTGATTGAGCCCCTGGGGCGTCACCCCGGCCTCTTGCAGCGCCTTGGCCGAGGGCGTGCCGGTGGCCAGGGTCAGCGCCAGCAGCAGGCGCTCGGCGGTAACGAAGGAATCGCCCGCCTTGTCGGCCATCTGTTGCGCCTGGTCGAACAGCCGCGCCAGTTCCGGCGTCAGATGGACACCACCGGCACCGGGGCCTTCCACCTTGGGCAATTTGTCCAGGGCGGCTTCCACCGCTTTCAGCGCCTTGGCCGGATCACCGCCCGCGGCCTTGATCAGATTGGCGGCGAGGCCTTCCTTGTCGGCCAGCAGAACCTGCGCCAGATGTTCCGGCGTCAGGCGTTGGTGACCATTGCGCAAGGCCATGGTCTGCGCCGATTGGATAAAGCCTTTGCAGCGCTCGGTAAATTTCTCGAAATCCATTTTGCCCTCGATCTTGAGCGGCGGGAAAGCGGCGCCACCATGGCCGCCGCCCTCCCCGTCTGAGTGTTGCAGATTGATATGGCGTAAATTCCCAAACCCGCAAGCGGCACGCGACGGAGGAAATCAAGGGGATACGAGAGACCTATGTATCCGCCACCTTTGAATTGGGTAGATTCCGCCGCTGAGCTCATTTTTCGGCTTCGGCTGAATTTCGCTGGTCCTGGTCAGGTTAAGGCTTGGCCATACCTGCAAATGAAAGAGATCCGAGCGATGGCCAGTTCACGTCAATGCTGCGATTGCGATGCGTGGGAATCCGGGCGGCGCCAGCCCATGCGCGACACAATCGGCGCCCGCTGCCCGTTTCCCGCGCTCGCCACCCGATTCTCGCTGCCACGCGGGCAGAACATCTTCCATCAGGGCGACGCGGTGGCGGGACTTTACAGTCTTGCCAGTGGAATGGTGGCGCAGGAAAGGGTGGATGCCGACGGCTGTCTCACCATCTTGCGGATCTTGCAGCCCGGGGCGCTGTTTCCCTGCTCTGGCCTGCTGGGAGATGGACCGCACGAGACCGCTGCCCGCGCCCTGACCGATATAAGCGGGTGCTTCGTTCCCATGGAGCGCCTGATACCTGCCTTGCGCGACGATCCCGACATCACGCTGGCCTTGCTGCGCATGAGCGCGGCCGAACTTCGCGAAGACGAGCAAATGATCTTCCGGCTGTGCAGTTCCGACCTGCCCCAGCGCGTGCTGGGGGCGCTGATGACCTGGGCCGACGAGATGGGAGCCCCCCAGGACAATGGCGACATCACCGTCACCCTGCCGGTTTCCTGGCGCGACGTGGCGGCCATGGTGGGAACCGGCCCGGAAGTGATTTCCCGCCTGCTGCGGCGGCTGTCCAAAGCCGGTCACATTTCCTTCCAAGGCCGGAAGGTCACCCTGCACCCCGCCGCCACCAAGCGGACGACTCCGACCTATTGCTGAGGGGCGTGTGCGTTGACGGCGGGAAGGACGACGCTGAAGGCCGAGCCCTCGCCGGGAACCGACTCGATGGCGATGCGACCGCCGTGATGCTCCACCACCTTCTTGCAGATGGCGAGACCGATGCCGGTCCCTTCATATTCGCCCCGTCGGTGCAGGCGCTGGAAAATCAGGAAGATGCGGTCGAAGAACTGCGGATCGATGCCGATTCCGTTATCGGCGACCTTGATCTCCCAGCCGCCGTCGGCCGGTGCGACGGAAAGACGGATGACGGGCGGGCGCTCGGGATCGCGATACTTGACCGCATTGCCGATCAAATTCTGAAACAGCCGCGACAATTCGTCGCCATCGCCCCAGACCGAGGGCAATGGGTCCGGCGGCAGGATGATTTCCGCCCTCGCCTCGTCGATCTTGACCGACAGCGCCCTGACGGCGCGATCGAAAACCTTGCCCAAGGGTATGGCCGACATGGGTTTGGTGATGCGGCCGATGCGGGAGTATTCCAGCAGATCGAGAACCAACCGATCCATGCGCTTGGCCCCATCGCGGGCAAAGCCGATGAATTCCAGCGCTTCCTCGCCCAATTGACTGCCGTAGCGGCGCTGAAGCAGGTCCACATAGGAACTGACCATGCGCAACGGCTCGCGCAGGTCGTGGGACGCCACATAGGCGAACTGCTCCAATTCCGTATTGGACCTGATCAGCTCCTCCGCCTTGGCCTTCAGGTCCAGTTCCGCCGTCTTGCGTTGGGTGATGTCCTTGATGGTTCCGACCAGCCGACAAGGCTTGCCGCTGTCGTCGCATTCGATCTTGCCCAGTCCCGCCACCCAGCGACAGGCGCCGTCACTGCGCCGCAGGATCGGATATTCCTGATCGAAGTCATGTTCTCCGTTCAAGATTCCATTCAGGTATTCGGCCATCCTCCATCGGGCGCCGGGCTCGACGAGACTGAGCCAGCCCATGGCGGTCCGCTGGAATGACTGATCGATGCCGAATATGTCGTCCAGGATGGCCGAGCTTTCCCAATGATCATTCGTGAAGTCGAAGATGTAATAGCCGAGCCTCGCCACCTGTTGGGCCTGGAGCAGATTGGCCTCGCTGACCTTGAGACGGGCCAGAGTCTCGCTCTCGGCGTGATAGCGGCGCAGCAGCAAGACAAACAGAGTGGTCAGCCCGATGATGCCGAAGGCGACGATGGAGACCATCCGGACGCTCTGCTGCCGCCACGGCGCCATGATCCTGTCGAGCGGAATGGCCGCCAGCACCACGAGATCATAGTGCTTCAGCCGCCGGAAACTGGTGATCCGCTCCACCCCGTCCAGGGGCGAAACCGTGACATTGGAGGCGAAGACCTTGCCCTCGGCCATGGCGGGAAAGACAGTCCGGTTGTCCACCTTGGAGCCCACCGCACCTTCGCGGAATGGATGACGGACCAGTATGGTGCCGTCGCCGCGCTGCACATTGACGACTCCGCGATCACCGACCCCCAGCGTCTCGAAAAGTTCCACCACGGTCCGGGGGTCCACATTGGCCGCGATCACGCCGGCGAAGCGGCCATCGGCATAATCGAGCCGTCGGGCCAGGATCAGGGTCTGGCGTTCCAGGATCATCCCCACGACCGGTTCGGTGACATAGGCCTGATCCGTGGGCGTTGCCCGCAGCGCCTGGAAATACTGCCTGTTCTCGATGGTCTTGTCGGGGGCGGGAAAGACGCCCGCATGCATGCGGAACCGGCCGCTTTGGTCGGCCATGAACAAACTGGGGATGGTGTGCTGGGCGCGCCCGAGATCGCGCAGCAACTGCCAACCGTCGTAATCGGCCGCCAGCCGGTTCCAATCGTGGTCACGGGTGAACAGCGGCGTCGCGACTTTGACGGCGGCATCGGCGCTGTCGTAAAGGTGTTCGATATGCTCGGCCGCCAGATCGGCCATGGATTGGACGCGAAGCCGGGCCTGCTCCATGCCCTCGGCGAGATCCCTGGCAACCGTGGCCCGGACCCAGCCCGCCACCAGGATGACGACGCCCCCCCAGATCCACAGTGGCCACCATCGGCGAAGGCCGTCTGTCATGATGCCCCGATGCATTGACATGGAATCCCCGCAAGGCCGGTGACGCAGGGCGTCTTTGGCCCAATTCCCTAACCGATAGTATAAGTATCCCCGTGCCGCCGCAAACCTGTATTTTATTGGACCTGAAATACGAAAAGGCCCCGCCGGGACGGGGCCTTTCCTTTTTTCCATATGGCCGCCTGCCTAGCCGCGGGCCATCTTGGCCAGTCGCATGCGCAGGGCGTTCAGCTTGATGAAGCCCTGGGCGTCGCGCTGGTCATAGACGCTGTCCGCCTCGAAGGTGACGTAGTCGAGACGATAGAGCGAACGCGGCGACTTGCGTCCCACCACCGAGGCCACACCCTTGTAGAGCTTGAGCCGCACGGTGCCGGTGACATTCTCGCTGACCTTATCGATCATGGTCTGGATGGCGATGCGTTCCGGGCTGAACCAGAAGCCGTTATAGATCAGCTCGGCATAGCGCGGCATCAATTCGTCCTTCAGATGCCCCTCGCCACGATCAAGCGTCAGGCTCTCCATGGCGCGGTGCGCCACGATCAGGACAGAACCGCCCGGGGTCTCGTAGACGCCGCGGCTCTTCATGCCCACGAAGCGGTTCTCCACCAGGTCGAGGCGGCCGATGCCGTTGGCGCCGCCCAATTGGTTAAGCTTGGTCAACAGAGTGGCTGGGCTCATGCGCACGCCGTCGATGGCCACCGCGTCGCCCTTCTCGAACTCGATTTCCACATAGGTGGGCTGATCCGGCGCCTTTTCCGGGCTGACCGAACGGGTATACATATCCTCGTTGGGCTCGACCCACGGGTCTTCCAGCGCCTTGCCCTCATAGGAGATGTGCAGCAGGTTGGCGTCGGTGGAATAAGGCGCCTCGCCGCGCTTATCCTTGGCGATGGGAATCTGGTGCTTCTCGGCGAAGTCCAGCAGCGCGGTGCGCGAGTTCAGATTCCACAGCCGCCAGGGGGCGATGACCTTGATGTCGGGCTTAAGCGCGTAATAGCCCATCTCGAAGCGGACCTGATCGTTGCCCTTGCCGGTGGCCCCGTGGGACACCGCGTCGGCGCCGACCAGATTGGCGATCTCGATCTGGCGCTTGGAGATCAGCGGCCGGGCGATGGAGGTGCCCAGCAGATAGACGCCTTCATACAGCGCGTTGGCGCGGAACATGGGGAAGACGAAGTCGCGGACGAATTCCTCGCGCAGGTCGTCGATGAAGATGTTCTCGTCCTTGATGCCCATCATCTGGGCTTTCTTGCGGGCGGGCTCCAGCTCCTCTCCCTGGCCGAGATCGGCGGTGAAGGTCACCACCTCGCACTGATATTGGTCTTGCAGCCAGCGCAGGATGATGGAGGTGTCGAGACCGCCGGAATAGGCCAGAACGACCTTCTTGACTTCGCCCTTCATGGCAGACGCCTTTCCGAGATGGGGAGAATTTGGCGGCGCAGTATAGGCATTGCCGCGCCGGGAGCAAGCATGACTCTTCCCTCTTTCGCGCAAGGCCGGACCGAGTCACTCTGTCCTATCCGGGAGAGAGGCCATATGAACGAAGATCAGTCCCATCTGAAGGAGGCCGCCGCCAGGGCCGAACGCCTGTTCGAGGTCACAGGCGCCAAGGGCGGCGCGGAGCCCCCGGCGCGCGATCTGGAAGAACGGGTCGAAGAGGTCCGGCGCGGCTTGTCCTATTGGCTGTGGCGGCTGTCCGGGCGCCCGGCCGCCAAGCCGGAAGCTTCCTTGGGCGGCAGCGGCGCCATGGCCCGCATGGCCCGGACGGTCGACAACTACGCCCAGGATCTGGAAAGAGCGCGCGAACACATCGCAACCCTGGAAGCGCGACTTGCCGAGAAGGATCGCGGCGCCGAACTGGTCGCCGCCGCCGAGACCCGGGCCAGGGAGGCGGCAGGGCGCGCCGCCGAGGCCGAGCACGCGCTGGCGCTGGCCAATTCCCGCATCGAAATCCAAAAGGACGCCCTGGAGATCACCAAGGCGGCCGCCAAATCCGGCACCGTCGCCGACACCAAGTTCCGCGAGGCCAAGCGCGCCTTTGCCCGCATGTACCATCCCGACAGCGGAACGGACCCGGCCAGACAGCGGCTGTTTTCCGAATTCTGGCCAGTGCTGGAGCGGATCGAGCGGGAGAACTGAGGCTAGCCGCCGTGATGCTCGTCCTCGATCCCGGCCGCCGCCCGTGCCTTGGCGCGCCCAGCCTTCTCGCGCAGGCTTTCCGAGCGTAGCTGGCCGCAGGCGGCCAGGATGTCGCGGCCCCTGGGCATGCGGATGGGGGCGGAATAGCCGTTGTCCTGCAAGATGTCGGAGAAGGCCTTGACCGTCTTCATGTCCGAGGTCTCGAACTCCGAGCCGGGCCAGGGATTGAACGGAATCAGGTTGAACTTGGCGGGCAAGCCCTTGATCAGCTTCAGCAGGGCGCGGGCGTCGGCCGCCGAATCGTTGACGCCCTTCAGCATGATGTATTCGAAGGTGATGCGCCGGGCATTGGAGGCGCCGGGATAATCGCGGCAGGCCTGGATCAAGTCCTTGAGCGGATACTTCTTGTTGATGGGCATAATGCGGTCGCGGATCTCGTCGGTGACCGCGTGCAGCGAGATGGCGAGATTGACGCCGAGGCGCGCGCCGCATTCCTTCATCATGGGCACCACCCCGGAGGTGGACAGGGTGATGCGGCGCTTGGAAATGCCGATGCCCTCGCCGTCCATGAGGATTTCCAGGGCGGTGGCGACGTTCTCGAAATTATAGAGCGGCTCGCCCATGCCCATGACCACGATGTTGGACAACATGCGCTTGGAATCATCCGGCGTCGGCCATTCGCCATAGGCGTCGCGGCCGGCCATGAACTGGCCGATGATCTCGGCGGCGGTCAGGTTGCGCACCAGTAGCTGGGTGCCGGTATGGCAAAACTTGCAGGTCAGCGTGCAGCCCACCTGGGTGGAAATACAGACGGAGCCCCGGTCTTCGTCCAGATCCGGGATGAAGACGGTTTCCGCCTCGTTGCCGTCGTCGAACTTCAGCAGCCACTTGCGGGTGCCGTCCGCCGACAGCATCTCGCGCTCGGTCTTGGGGCGGCGCACTTGGAAATGCTCGGCCAGCTTGGCCTGCATCACCTTGGAAATGGAGGACATGGCGGCAAAATCGGTTTCGCCGCGATTATACATCCAATGCCAAAGCTGCTTGGCGCGGAACGGCTTTTCGCCGATAGCCTCCATCTCGGCGGCAAGCTGCGCCCGAGACAGGCCGATCAAATTGGTTTTGGTATCCATGACGCAGACAGATAAGGTCGCGGCGGCAAAGAAGCAATGGTTTGCTCCGCCACAATCTCGACACAATCGGCGCCCAGGGTACGGCACCGTCCCAACGGAGGCCCCGCCATGAGCATCTATCTTCCCATAGCCGAGCAATCGGTCGAGATTTGGGAGCTGGTCGGCATCGGCGGCGGGATCGGTGTTCTGTCGGGCATCTTCGGCGTCGGCGGCGGCTTCTTGCTGACCCCGCTGCTGATCCTGCTGGGCATTCCCCCGGCGGTGGCGGTGGCGTCCGGCGCCAATCAGGTGATGGGCTCGTCGGTATCGGGCGTCTTCGCCCATTGGCGACGGCGCAATGTGGACATCAAGATGTCCATCTTCCTGCTGATCGGCGGCTTCGCGGGCTCCGGGGCCGGAGTCTGGCTGTTCGCCCTGCTGAAAAAACTGGGCCAAATCGATCTCGTCATCAGCCTCAGCTATGTAGGCGTGCTGGGCAGCGTCGGCCTGATGATGCTGATCGAGACCCTGTCATCCATCCATGGCAGCAATTCCGGCAAGGTGATGGGAAAGCTGCACCCGCACCATTCCTGGCACGGCCTGCCCTTGCGGCTGCGCTTTCCGCGCTCCGGCCTCTATATCAGCGCCATGCTGCCCATCGGGGTCGGCGTCATCGGCGGCGTTCTCGCCGCCGTCATGGGAGTCGGCGGCGGCTTCATCCTGGTGCCGCTGATGATCTATGTGCTGGGCATGCCGACGGCCGTGGTGGTGGGAACCTCGCTGTTCCAGATGATCTTCGTCACCGCCAATGTCACCTTGCTGCAAGCCATCACCACCCATACCGTCGATGTCCCGCTGGCCATGATCCTGCTGGCGGGCGGCGCGGTGGGCGCCCAGGTCGGGGCGCGGTTGGGCGGAAACCTGCCCGCGGAACGACTCCGCCTGTTGTTGGCGCTGATCGTGCTGTTGGTCTGCGGCCAGATGGCTCTTGGCCTTTTCCTGCCTCCGACCGAGACCTATTCCCTGGGCTGACCCTTCCGACATTGCACGGAACCCATCTTCGGTGTAGCGGTAGGTGGCGTGCTGGACTTTGTGGATGGGAAGATGATCCGGCCTTGCCGCCGCCCGAAAGGCGTGATGATCGCCTGCGCCGTTGCCCTGGCATGCTTGCTGGCGTCATTGCCGAGTCGGGCGTCACCGCTTGTCCTGACCAATGGAGTCGAGAGGATCGACCTGGGCGGCCATTGGGATGTCCTGCGCGACGAGACCGGCTCTCTGACCATCGACGACATGGCGCGGCCCGAGGTCGCCGCGGGCTTCAAGCCGTTGGCGGGGAATCTTCTCGCCGGGTTTGATCGCTCGGCGTTCTGGCTGCGTTTCACGGTCTCGCGCGATCCGGCGTCTCGACGGCTATGGCTGCTGGAAGTGGACATGCCCTATCTCGACCATGTCGCCTTGTTCAGTCCCGATAACCAGGGCGGATACACGACGATCCTGACCGGCGACCATACCCCGTTCTCCACGAGGCCGGTGCCCTACCGCGATTTTGTCTTCAGGCTGGACATAACGCCCCAGCCCCGGACCCACTATCTGCGCGTCGAGACCGTCGGCAACGCGGCGGTCGACGCCCGATTGTGGTCCAGCGACGGATTCGCCGTGGCGGCGACCACGGATTCTTTGTTGCTGGGCATTGTTAATGGCGCCACAATCATAATTACACTCATGGCGTTATTTCAATACACCTTGAGCAAGGATCGACTATACCTGTACTTCTGTGCCTATGCGTTGCTTTCACAATTAATGCACATGTCCATCAGTGGGTATGTCTCACAATTTATCTTCAGAGACAGCCCTCTTCTCTCTGATGCGTTTAGCGAATTCATAAGCTGCACATGCCTAAGCCTTGGCGCCATTTTCTCAGCCAGGGCCGTCGACGTAAAACACTCGTTTCCACGTCTGTACAAAATATACCTCGGCACCGCAGTCGCCGCCGCGCTCGCAACAGCCGATGCAGCATTACCCACAAACATATCCATAACCATACCGCTATTGGCTTGCGCGGAATTAATCAGCATTGTGACGACATTTATTGCGGCGACCATGTATTACGATGGAGTAAATGCATCGAAATATTATGCGGCGGCGTTCTTCGTGAGCGCTATTTCCATTTCGATCGTCATCCTCGACGTCCTCGGGATAAAGACCGCCATTCCGCCAAGCAGCCTGATGCCGCAGGCCTTGGCGGTGCCCCATGTGTTGCTGTTGGCCTTGGGTCTGTTTCAGCGTTCGGCGGGCATCGGCGCCACCCGCCTCGAGACGGTTCGCCGCAACGAACGCGAATTGGAGCGCCGGGTCGCCCAACGCACGGCGGAGCTGGCGGAGACGAATACCGCCCTGGCCGCGGAGGTGGTGGTGCGTCGGACCGCCGAGGACCGCCTGCGGGCAAGTGAAGGGCAAGTTCGCGCCATTCTCGATGCGGCGCCATTCCCCATGATGGTGGCCAGCTATCCGGAAGGCCGCTTCATGTTCATCAACCAGCCAGCCTCGGAATTGCTGAACATCGCCCCTGAAATGGCCGGTGATCATCTGACCAAGGACTATTACGCCGACCCCGAGGAACGGCGGCATTTCCTGTGGAAGCTTCGCGAGACGGGGTGCGTGCTGGGCGCCGAGTTGCAGATCCGCCGCAACCCCGACGAGACACGCTGGGTCTTGTTGTCCGCCGTGCGCTTTACCTATTTCAATCAGGATGCCGTCCTTGTCTGCATGAACGACATTTCCACCCGCAAGCGATTGGAAGAATCGCTGCGGCTGGCCAGTCTGCGCTCTGAAGCAGCGCTGGAAGCAGGCAACCAATCCATGCGCGAACAGCGCAATTTCTTGTCCATGGTCTCCCACGAATTTCGCGTGCCGCTTGCCATCATCGAGGCCTCGTCCCAGTTGATGGGGATTTACGGCAGAGGCAATGCGGACGCCGAGGATGAAGTCGCCAAGATTGGGCGCGCCGTGCGGCGCATGGCCGATCTGATCGATGTCTGCCTCGCCGATGACCGCCTCGACTCCACCACCATGTCCCTGCGGATCGCCGAGTTCGACCTTGCCAGGGTGCTGACGGAGATGTGCGACGACAAACGCCGATTCGCGGGCAACCGCCCTCTGTCCATCAGCGTGGGGAATCCCGCCACCTTGGAGGCGGACGCGACCTTGCTGCGCGTCGCTTTTTCCAACCTGGTGGACAATGCCCTGAAATTCTCGCCGCCCAACACTCCGGTGGATATTCGCGTCGCGGGCGATTCCGAGGGGATCATGGTCAGCGTCTCCGACAAGGGACCGGGCATTTCGCTGGAAGACCAGCCGAGAGTCTTCGAGAAGTTCTTTCGATCAACCAAGGCCGATCGCATTCGCGGCGCCGGCCTCGGACTATTCATCGTGCGAAGGGTCATCGATCTTCACGGCGGCAGCATCGCCATCGACAGTCTACCGGGGCGCGGCGCGACCTTTGTCGTGTGGCTGCCCGTCAAACCACCAAATCTCAATGCAACAAATACGACACCTTGATTATTCTCCACTGCTTTATGCTAAGGTCATATCGCGCAACGAACTCTTATAATGGTCACTCATGATCAACATTATCGTCGTCGAGGATGATCCCGACCTTTGCGGGTCCATCGTCAGATACCTGACCCTGGTCGGAATGAATGTGAAGCGGGCCGGTTCCGGTGTGGAACTGGACACCCTGCTGGCGACCATGACCCCCGACCTGTTGGTTCTCGATGTCAATCTGCCGGGCGAGGACGGGTTCTCCATCGCCGCCCGCCTGCGCTCCAGTTCCAAGATGGGCATCGTCATGCTGACCGCCCGCAGCCAGTTGGACGACCGCGTCTTGGGTCTGACCGCCGGTGCCGACGCCTATCTGGTCAAGCCGGTGCAGTTCCGTGAACTGGAAGCGGTGATCCACAGCCTGACGCGACGCTTGCGCGACGCCCAACAGGAAGACAAGACCGAGCCCCGCGAGGAAGGCCATCATGTGTGGAGCTTCGATAGCGCCACATGGTCGCTGATCACGCCCAACGGCCATTCGGTGTCCTTGACCAACGCCGAATACCGGGTTCTGCAAACCCTGACCACCGATCCCGGCGCCTCGGTCACCCGAGAAGAAATCGCCGCCTCGCTGGGCAAGACGGTGGGCGGTTACGACGACCGCAGTATCGATGCGGTGATGGCGCGGCTGCGCCGCAAGGTCAATGCCGCCGCCGGAGAGAATTTGCCCATCCGCGCCGTTCGATCCGTGGGATATGTATTCGCGGCGCAAGTGGAATTCCGCGCCCGCGCCGACGCCTGACCCCTTCACGACTCCCCCCCCCAGGATTTCACCGACCATGGCCCGCACCATCGGCTCTCACGGCCCCAAGACCATGGAGGCCATCCGCAAGGCGGGCTTGAAGCTGATCTACGAACACGGCTTCGAGGCCATGAGCCTGCGCCAACTGGCCTCGGAGGTGGGGATTCAGGTCGGCTCGCTCTACAACCACATCACCACCAAGGAAGACCTGCTCTACGACCTCATCAAGGCCCATATGGACGACCTGTTCGCCCAGTTCGACGAGGTCAGGGCCGAGGGCAGGGACAAGGGCCCGGTGGAGCGCATGCGCGATTTCATCGCCTTCCACGTGACCTATCACATCTTGCGCAAGCGCGAGGTCTTCATCGGCTATTCCGAACTGCGCAGTCTGGAGCCCAATCATTACGAAGAGATCGTCGCCCTGCGCCGCCAATACGAACGCCATCTCATCGACATCCTGCGCCAGGGCGAGGCCCTGGACCTGTTCAGATGCGGCGACGCCAGCGTCGCCGCCTATGGCATCCTGAGCATGCTGACCGGTGTCTGTACCTGGTTCCGCCCCCATGGCCGCCTGAGCAAGGAACAGGTCATTTCCACCTATTCCGATCTGGTGCTCAACGGCCTGATGCCGCCATCGCGCTAAAGGGGAAATCCCCCACTTGGCGAGGCTTCCTTTGCCATAACTTTAGAATGTCTGTTGAATAGACTGAAATACATGATAAAAATGATCTCCTACAGGAGGTCTCGTGTCGGCTCATCGCTCCATCAGGCACATCGTCAGTACGGCAATCACGGCTGCAACGCTTGCGGCGTGCTCGATCACGCCCCCTGATCTGGGCGAAATCCGCCAGGAGCTGAGCCGTCACGCCGAAACGCTTCCGCAAGAGATTTTGCAGCGTCCGCTGACGGTGGAAGACGCCATCGCCCTGGCGGTGGCCCACAATCTGGACAATCGGGTCAAGGTGTTGGAAGAGGTTCTGGCCGCCGGAAAGGCCGACCTATCCCTGTTCGCCCTGCTGCCCGAACTGGCCGCCAAGGGCGGCTGGAGCAAGCGCAATCCCAAGAAGCTGACCACGTCGCGCGACACCTCCACCGGCGCCACCGCCGATTACAGCGTCGGCGAGGACGCCATCAGCCGCACCGGCGACCTGACCGCGTCGTGGAACCTGATGGATTTCGGCATCGCCATGATCCGCGCCGAACAGGAAGAAGACCGCGTCAAGCTGCTGCTGGAAAAGCGCCGCCGCGCCTTGCACCTGCTGGTTCAGGATGTCCAGGCCTCCTACTGGAAGGCGGTCATCAACGAATACGCCGAGAAGAAGTACAATTCGCTGGAACGCCGACTGGTCAAATCGGTCGAGGACGCCGAGACCGCCGAGCGCACCAAGGTGGGCGACCCCATGCAGATGCTGGCCCATCAGCGCGCCATCGTCGACACCATGCGCCAGATCGCCGAATTGCAGCGCCAGACCTCGACGGCGCGGGCCGATCTGGCCGGATATATGGGCGTGCAGTCGGTGATCAGCTTCAAGCTGGCCGAATTGCAGGACGATTCCTTCCTGACCGTGGCCGATCCCACCGAAACCATCGAGAACCTGGAAATCATCGCGCTGGGCAATCGCCCCGAGCTGCGGGGCGAGGAAGCCCAGTTCCGCATCGATGTCCAGGAAGTCCGCACCGAATTGCTGAAGTCGCTGCCCGGCATCGGCCCCTTCATGGGCGGCCATTACGATTCCAACACCTTCATCAAATACAACGCCTGGGCCGATGCTGGCCTCCACATGGCGTATAATCTGGTGGATATGCTCAGCACGCCCAAGCGTATCGGCCAGGCCAAGAACGTGGCCGAAGTCACCCGCGCCCGGCGGCTGGCCCTGGGCATGACGGTGGTGACCCAGGTGCATGTGTCCGATTTGCAATATCGCCACGCCCTCAAGGAATACCGCCTGACCGAGCATATGGCGGGGATCGACCGGCGCATCAGCGGGCTGGCCTCCAAGTCCAAGCAAGCGGGCAGCGGCAGCGCCATGGAGGAAATCAAGGCCGAGGCCTCGGGCATGTTGTCCACGCTGCGGCGCTTCATCCTGTATTCGGACCTGCAAGGCGCCAAGGCACGTCTCAACTCCGCCCTGGGCATCGATCCGGCACTGCCGCCGGACCCCGCCGCCACCCCCGCGCCGACGCCGGACGCGGCACCGGAAACCGCCACCGATGCCGCCCCGTCCACCAGCTGACCCGGGAGATCGCGCCTCTGGGGATCGCGATGGGGAGGCCAAGGCCATCTCGGCCTGCCTGCGGGCGCTCGGCCATTCCGTCGCCGCCAGCGCGCTGAAGGATTCCCACCGCATGGCCCGGGCCGACGCCGCCGGGTCGCCCTGGGTCGTCGCGCTGTCGCGCTACGGCTTCGCCGCCCATGTGGAGGAGGCGGTCAACCCAGCCAAACTGTCGGCCGATCTGTTCCCCTGCGTCCTGCTCGGCCCCACCGAGCCCCGCGCACTATCCGTTCCGCCCCGCGACGGCGAAGCGGCGACGGTGCTGTTCATCCGGCCGCGCCTGGACAAGGATGCCGCCACCCTGCCCACCTCGTGGCCCGCCCTGCTGTCGTCCTGGCGGCCCATGGTGGTGCGGGCCGGATTGGCGGGCATGCTGGCCAATGTGCTGGCCCTGGCCGGTCCCATCTTCTCGGCCCAGGTCTATGATCGGGTTCTGCCCCACGGCGTGCTGGATTCCCTGGCCGCCATGGCCGTCATGTTCCTGGCCGCCGCCCTGTTCGAACAGGTGTTCCGCCGCCTGCGCGCCCTGTTCGTCGAGGACGCCCTGCACGAGGGCAATGTGCGCCTTGCCATGGACATGCACCGCCGCATCCTGGAAACCCGCTTCGAGGGGGCGGCCGCGCCCTCCGGCCATCTGATGCGGCTGTTGCAGGACTTCGATTCCATCCGTGACGGCTTCGGCGCGGCGGCGGTCTCGCTGCTGGCCGACCTGCCCTTCATGCTGCTGTTCCTGGCCGGGCTGTTCCTGTGCGACCCACTGATCGCCGTCGCCATCCTGGGCCTCAACCTGCTGGCCAGCCTGTCGACCATCCTGGCCATTCATCGCCAACGCCTGCTGTACAAGGAACTCTCCCGCGCCGCCACCCACCGCGCCCAGGCGGCGCAGGAGACCTTCTTCGATCCCGAGACGGTGCGCCGGGTCGGGGCATCGGCCTATCTTCAGGCCCGCTTCCGCCAGGGCACCGTGCTGTACGCCGCCGCGGCGCGGGCCATCCGCATGCTGTCGGCGGCGCGCGGCAATGTCTCCATGTTGGCCCAGAACATGGCCATGCTGCTGGCCGTCGGCCTGGGCGCATGGCGCGCCGTCGAGGGCGGCATGAGCGCGGGCGTCATCCTGGCCGCGACCATGCTGGCGACCCGCTTCACCGGCGCCACCATGCAGCTGATCTCGGTGATCCCCCAGACCCAGGCGGCCATCGCCGCCCTGGAAGCGTTGCGCAGCGTCACCGGGCGCCCCACCGAGCGGCCCGAGGGATCGAGCCTGATTCATCGTCCGGTCGCCCAAGGCGCGCTGATCGTCGATGGCGTCACCGCCCGCTATCCCGGCGCCACCCATCCCACCTTGGAGGGTATCGGCCTTGGCATCGAGCCGGGCGGGCGCCTTGCCGTGGTGGGGCCGTCGGGTTCGGGCAAGACCACCCTGGAAAAGGTGATGTCGGGCATCATCCGTCCCACCGTCGGCCGGGTCATGCTGGACGGCGTGGACATCGCCCTGATCGATCCCGCCGACCTGCGCCGCCACATCGCCGTCTGCCCCCAGAATCCGCCACTCTATTCCGGCACGCTGCGCAGCAATCTGTCGTTCGACGGCCAGGTGTCCGACGAGGACATGATCCAGATGATGAACGCCTTGGGCGCGGGCGGCGTCATGCCCATGGGCATGGGACTGGACTTCGAGGTGATCGAGGGCGGCCGCAACCTGTCGGGCGGCCAGCGCCAGATCGTCGCCCTGGCCCGCGCCCTGCTGCGGCGCGCCGCCGTCACCATCCTGGACGAGCCCACCGCCCAGTTGGACGAGGCCACCGAGAAACGCGCCATCGCCGGTATCCATCAGTCGGTGGGCAACCGGACCCTGATCGTCATCTCGCACCGCCCCGCCGTCACCTTGCTGGCGGCGCGGATCGCCACCGTCGAACGCGGCAGGCTGGCGCGGCTGGACCAGCGCCCCCCCACTCCCACCAAGGCAGGTCCGTGATGGCGAGGCGCGGCAAGACGACGGAGTTGGACGGCTTTCGCAGCCCCATCCACGGCATCGCGCCGAAGCTGACGCCGCCCTCGGCCTCGTGGCTTCTCCTATGGGCCACCGTCGCCTTCGTCGGCATGTTCGTCGCCGCCGGAGTGCTTGAACTGGACGAGGTGGTGACGGTCCCCGCCCGCATCGAGCCGTCGGGTCAGGTCCGCCACGTGCAGCATTTCGAGGGCGGCACCATCCGCGAGGTGCTGGTCCACGAAGGCGCCTTCGTCGGCATCGGCGACGTGCTGGTCCGCCTCGTCAATTCCCAGGGCGCCGGGGATCTGGCCGACAAGCGCGCTCGCTGGGCCGCCTTCCAGGCCCGCTCGGCCCGCCTCAAGGCTGACCTGGACGGCGTCCGCGACATCGCCTGGCCCAAGGGCATCGAGATCGACGCCGAGACCAAGCGGCGCGAGACCAGCATCCACGCCGAACGCCTGTCCCACCGCTTGCAGCAGGTCGCCGTCATCCAGCGCGAGATCGAGCGCCGCCAGCGCGAGGTGGTCGAGATCGAGACCAAGTCCACCGGCCTGACCCGCGCCCAGGCCAAGGGGGTCGAGGAAATGAAGATCAAGAAGAAGGCCTATGACGCGGGCGTCGTCGGCAATCAGGAGATCATCAAGCTGGAACGCGAGCAACTGATGCTCGACACCGAGGTCTCCACCTCGCGCGACACCATCGCGCGCCTGCGTGCCCAGCAGCGGGAAGCCGACGCCAAGCTGTCGGAATTCGAGAAGGGCTGGCGCACCGGCGTGCTGGACGATATCGGCAAGGTGGAAGCCGAGATCGCCGCCCTGAAGGCCACCATGGAGGTGGCCTCCGACCGCGAATCCCGCTCCGAGGTGCGCTCGCCGGTCAGAGGCGTGGTCAAGATGTCGGCCATCACCAGCGTGGGCCAGGTGGCGCGGCCCGGCGACACCTTGATGGATATCGTGCCGCTGGACGACGCCCTGGTGGTGGAAGCCAAGGTGCCGCCCCAGGATATCGGCCAGTTGCGCGAAGGCCTGCCCGCCTCCATCCGCCTGTCGGCCTACGACCAGTTCCGCTATGGCCACCTGAGCGGCCGGGTGATGATGGTGGGCGCCGATTCCATCGAGGAAACCAAGGGCGCCACCCAGACCACCTATTACAAGGTGCTGATCCATTCCGACAAATCGGTGCTGACCGATTCCAAGGGGGGGGAGTTCCCGGTCCGCTCCGGCATGGCGGGGACCGCCTCCATCGTCATAGGGCGCAAATCCATCCTTCGTATGGTTTTCGACCCCTTGCTCCGCAATGAAATGATTTTTTCACTGAATTCGTTCAAAGTGGTCTTTCCGGGTGGACGCAGCCTTACGCCCACCGGCCGGAGTGCGCCCCAAGAATAGGTTCGCGCCATGCATGTAAGCCCGACGACCATTCCCGCCGCCAAGTCCATCGCGACCCCCGTCGCCGATGCCGTTGCGCCCGCTTCTGACGGCGGCAAGCCCGTCGTCGTCATCGGCAAGGTGCTGACCGTCCAGGGCGAGGCCTGGGTCATCCACAACGGCCAGAAGATCCCCGCCAAGGTCGATATGGGCCTGACCCAGGGCGATTCGGTCGAGACCGCCCAGGGCGGCCAGATTTCCATGGTGTTCGCCGACCGCTCCACCTTCGCCTTGAAGGACAAGGGGCTGGTGGGGCTGGATGACTTCGCCTACGACCCCGCCACCAAGACCGGCCACGAGACCTTCCTGGTGGCCCAGGGCGGCTTCAACTTCGTGTCGGGCGACATCGCCAAGACCCAGCCCGACGCCGCCCGCCTCGCCACCCCCGTCATGACCATGGGCATTCGCGGCACCACCGTGGCCGGCGCGGTTGCCGCCGACGGCAATACCTCGGTCGCCCTGCTGCCCGATCCCGGCTCGAATTTCGTCGGCGAGGTCACCGTCGGCAGAACCGGCGGCGGCGGCGAAACCTTCACCATCAATTCAGCCGGGTCCGGCATCGTCGGCGCCGGAGCCGGTGGGACATGGTCGGTGGCCGCCAATGCCGCCGCCGCCGTGGCCACCGCCGCCCCGGCCGCCGTGGCGCCGCCCGCCGCGCCTCCCGCGCTGCCCGCCACCCCGGCCGCCGTCGGCGGCGCCGGAGCGGCCCCCACCGGGGCCGGAGCCGCCGCGGCAGCCGCGCCCGCCGCCCCGGCGGCGGCGCCCGTTCAGACCGCCGCGCCGCAACCTCCCGCCGCGACGGCCGCCCCCGAGCCGCCGCCGCTGCCACCGGCACCGGAGCCCGCCAAGGTCGCGGCACCGCCGGAACCGCCGCAGCCGCCCAAGGCCCCGGAACCGCCGCCGGTCCTGGCCCAGCCGCCCGCGCCTTCGCCAGCTCCCCCGCCGCTACCGCCCGGCGCGCCAGTGATCGACAACACGACCCATGCCGCCTCGACCGACCATGTGGGCGGCGGAACGGCCGGTCACGTCACCGCCCATGACCCGGCGGGCGGAACCTTAAGATATGCCCTTCAGGGCGGCACCCTGTCGGTAACCGGATCGGGCACCCTGTCGACCCAGGCCACCAGCCACGGCACCATCGCGGTCAATACGGCGACCGGCGACATAACCTTCACCCCCAATTCCGGGGCTGCCGCCATGGTGGTGGGGGCCACCGCCCACGAAGATGCCACCGTGATCGTGACCAGCAGCGCCAGCGGGAAATCGGCGCTCGCTTCGATCTCGGCGGACATCACCGGGACCAACGATACGCCCAGCATTACCGGCAGCGTGAGTCTGAGCGGCGGCACCGTGGACACCACCAAGACCATCGCCATTTCGACCCTGGTGGGCAATGCCGTTGACCCCGATACCGGCGAAACCACCTTGCTGACCGTGACCGGAACCGTGACCGCCCTGCACGGTACCGCCGGCATCAGCGGCAGCGACGTCATCTATACCCCCGACAGCGGCTATACCGGCGCCGACACCCTGACCTATTCCGTCGCCGACAGTCATGGCGCCACCGTCACCGACACCGCCAGCCTGACCATCGCGTCGGCGCCCGCCCCGCTGGCCCAGTCGGGGGCCACCCTCAGCGTCACCTCGGCGGCGACCCTGAGCGACAGCGACCTGACCGGCTTCAGCGGCATCACCACCCTGACCTTCGGCACCTTCGCGGGAACCCAGGGCGCGACAATGGGAGCGGGCGCGGAGGCGTCGGGCATCGCCATCGTCGATGCCTCCGCCGCCCCCGGAACAGTGAAAATCGATGCGTCAAGCTACAGCCAGGCCGTGACCATCACCACCGGCAGCGGCAGCGACACCCTGACCGGCGGATCGGGCAATGACACGCTGTCCGGCGGCGCCGGTCTTGATTCCTTCATCGGCGGCGCCGGGAATGATGTGATCCACGTGGTCCACAGCAACGACCCCTTGATCGACGGTGGCCTGGGAGCGGCCGATGTCCTGTCGATCGACGCCACCAACTTTGACGACATCAATTATGCCGACAACCAAATCACCAATGTCGAGATCATCAACATCACCAATGCGACCTCGGCGGGCGGATGGTTCAAGGTCGATAACCAGACCGAGGGCTTCACCATCAATGTGACCAGCACCCAGAATGTCACCATCGAAGGAAGCGCAGGCAACGACGTCATCAATGGCGGCAATGCCGGTGAATATCTGTGGGGCTATTACGGCGATGACATCATCGCGGGCGGCGGCGGCAACAACACCATCGACGGCGACAGCGGCACCGACATCGCGACCTATGACGCCATGACCTCGGGCGTCACCGCCACCATCACCGGCAGCGCCATCTCGGTGGTCCATGACACGTCCAATACCGACACCATCAGCAATGTGGAAATCCTGGTTGGCAGCACCCACAACGATTCGTTTTCCACCAACGGAACTGCGGCCGGAACCATCATCGGCGACGGCGGTACCGATTCCTTTACCCTGACTGGCACCGTCACGGCGAACCAGATCATCGACGCCACCGGCGGCAACGGTACCCTGACCATGTCCATCGCCGACCGTTCGGCCGCATCCGTCATCACCGATGTCGCCTGGAACGGCAGCGATATCGCCATGACCACCTCGGGCGGCGGCACCATCACCCTGGTCGGCAATGCCGCCAACACCATCGTCGGCAGCCAGGGCCACACCGAGATCATCGTCGACGCCAGCGGCGCCAACACGGCCGGGCAAGGCTATATGGTGGTGGGAAACAGCTCGGATACGGTGTTGGTCGGCAATACCGGCGACGACACCCTGGTCTGGCATTCCAGCGGCGTCACCAGCAGCAGCATGGACGGTATCAGCGGCAGCGACACCGCCAATTTCCGCGCCGCCACCACCGCCATCACCGCCAGCCTGATCAACGGCAGCGGCACCGCCACCATCGGCGGCACCTCGACCATCACGCTGAGCAACATGGACGCCATCGAGGGCGGCAGCGGCAACGACAGCCTGACCGGCGACGGATGGCTGCAGGGCGGCGGCGGCGACAACACCCTGACCGGCTATTCCGGGGCGGGCACCGCGTCGTACCAGGACCAGCTCTACGCCGTCACCGTGGACCTGACCAACGGAACCGCCACCCATGGCTCGGGCGGAACCAATACCGACACACTGAGCGGCCTGTTCAGCGTCGTCGGTTCCGACTTCAACGACACCATTACCGGCAGCGCCGGTAACGACACCATCACCGGCGGCATCGGTGCGGACCATCTGACCGGCAACGGCGGTGCCGATCTGTTCGTCTATACCGACCCATCCCAATCCCTGAACGCGTTGACGAGCCGCGACACAATCACCGATTTCGCGACGGGGACCGACCATATCCGGCTGTCGCTGAGCGGCACCCATGTGGACGTCTCGACCTTCGACGATTCGGCCGCGACCTATAACTTGGGCCAAGCGGGGCTGGCGGGCGGCGGCGTCGTGGGCGACGGCTTCTATTCCAGCCTCGACGACGCCTTGTACATCTATGTGCACGGAAACAGCACGGCCATCGGAACCGATGGCGGCTATGTCATCGGCAGCACCAACGCCATCGCGGCCTCGGATCTGCAATTCGTGATTACCGGCACCAGCGGCGCCGACACCCTGGTGGGCGGCGCGGGCAACGACACCATCTCGGGCGCGGCAGGCGACGACACCCTGACCGCGGGCAAGGGCGGCAGTTCCCTGACCGGTGGCGATGGCGCCGATGTCTTCGGCCTCAACAATTCCAGCGGCGTCGTCAGTTCCACCATCACCGACTATGCCAGCGGCACCGACAGCCTGTCGCTGTCCAACGCCCAGTTCGGCCTGGGCAGCAGCGGAACCCTGACCGATGGTGGTACCGGGAATTACGCGGAAAGCGCCAGCGCCATGACCGGCACCGCCCAGAACTTCTCGGGCGGCACCGCCACTGTCGCCGGTATCGTCGCCATCGACAACGGCTCCAATACCGAGGTGTGGTACACCGCCGACATCCACGCCGCCGACACTACCAATTCCCATCAGGTGGCGACGCTGAACAACGTCAACACCACGGCGCTGGACAGCACCCAGTTCCACCTGACGGTATAATACCGTTCGTCCAATCAGGTGACTCGTGCGGGCGAGACGCCCGCGCTCCGACTGGCACGCCATACTTGGAGCGCGGCCGTCCCGGCCGCATAGCACAAGAGTCCTTTCATCGACCGAGCGGTATGGGTGGAACCGCTTCAGGCCTAAGCGACTTTCTTCAAATCACCGCGCAAGACACGGCCTTCATGGACCGCCTTGGCCATGATGACGATCATGTCCACCACGTCCTCGAAGTCGTCCATCCGGTCGGTATTGACGGTGATGTCGAATTCCGAGGCGTCGGACAGGCGGGAATGGAAGACCTCCCACACGAACTTGCCCCGGCGGTGATTGACATCGCGCGCCTGGACGAGCAATTCGGCTTCCTTGCCGTGTCCCCCGGCGGCGAGCCGCTTGGCGCAGGCTTCCGGTGTTCCGGCGATGCGGACCCGAAGGGCGCATTCATCGGCCAGGATCACATGGGCGCCGCGCCCGACGATGACGCCGCCCAGGCGTCCCAGGCTCATCACCACCTTGACCAGGGTGTCGCGATAGGCATCGGGGCTGATGTCCTTGCCCGAGAACAGGCGATACAGCCACATGTCCTTGGAGCGCCCGAATCCCTCGTCCAGCAATTGGATGATGGCCGGGTCGTCCTGAAGGCGGGCCGCCACTTGGCGCAGCAGGTCTTCGTCGTAAAGGGGTAGGTTGAGGCGCTGGCACAGCCGGGTGGCGATCACATCGCCGCCAGAGCCGAAATCACGGGACAGGGTAATGACCGGTTGCCGAGGGCGGAGATGGTCGCCCTGGCGTGGCACTGTCGCCACTTCGGCCAATGCGGAGATTACGGTAAGGATGCTGGTTGTCATGGCGCTCTCCCATCGGACGCGTCCTACGACACCATACTACGCCTCGCGCCGCCGGATCGCACCCCCCTCGGTGAGCAGGCCGGACCCCGCGAAAACGCGGCCGCCTTTAGATGCGATAGCCGAACCGCAGACCACCCCAGTGGCGCCCCTGGACGAAAATGGGGGCCGATACGTCCTTCATCATGACGTATTTGCCGCCGCCCATGTCGCGCCGATAGGTCTGGAGCAGGAAGGGCTTGGTATTGCGTCCGGCCGACAGTCCGGTGCGATCGTTGAAGATGCGACGGTTGCGGCAATTGGCGTTATTCCACACCGGGTCCGGTCCCTGGGGATGCGACACCTTGTTGATATGGGTGCCGATATAGCCGTTGCGATCGCAAGCCACGCAGAACGCCACCCGCTCGTCGAAGGCGAGATTGGGTTCCTGAAACTGGGGCAGAACCTCGTCGGTGAAGACGACCCACTTGGTCATATGCTGCTGCGGATTGGTATTGGCGATGGGGACATAGGTCTCGTCGAACAGGTCGTTCATGGTGATGCGGCCCTTGGCCACGGCATCCTCGAACGCCTGGGAAATCCGGCTGGCGGTATCGCTCACCGTCTCGATGAAGGGCGTGTCGGCGGTGCGGAAGCCCGAAGCGGCGATATAGCACATCAGCTCTTCCGAATTTCCCAACAGCGAGGTAATGCGCTCGTCGGCCTTCAGAAGGCTCTCGGAGGTCATGGCCACGCCTTCGAAGAACTTGTCGATCTCGCCCATGACGTCCTGGCATTGGGACATGGACTGGGACGCCGCTTGGGAAATATCGCCGACCTTGCTTTCCACCGAGTCTATGGCCTGGCCGAAGACCGAGACCGCATTGTTGATGACGCCGACGCCAGCGCCGACGGTGTCGGCCATCTTCAGGGTGTCGGTGGAGGTCTCGATCAGGGTGGTGACCGAGCCCGAGAGGTTCTGAACGGTGTTATCGATGCCGGTGGTCACGTCGGCGGTCTGGCGCGCCAAGGTCTTGACCTCGGTGGCCACCACCGCGAAGCCCTTTCCGGCATCACCGGCCCGCGCCGCTTCGATGGTGGCGTTCAAGGCCAGCAGATTGGTTTGACGCGCGATCTTCTGGATGTTGCGCGACATGGAACTGACCTCGCCCAGCGCGCCTTCAAGGCCCTCCAGCTGCTCCTCGATGCCTTGAACGGCACTGACCAGCGTATTGACCCCCGACAGGGCGGTGTCGATGGTACGCAGCGAATCGGCCGATTGTTGCCCCGCCTGTAGGGTCAGTTCGCGGGTCTCCTGCCCGGCCGTGTCAATCAGCCCGATGGTATCCGCCATGGCATGGGCGACGGATTTCAGATGAGAGAACAGCTGTTCTTGATGTTTGACGAACCGCGTCAGCCCCTCCATGGTGCCGGCGATATCGGCGACCTCCAGGCTCAGACTATCGATTCGCTTCAGCACTTCCGTCGCGAAGGAATCAGCATCCTCCTGCGACGGGGAACCCCCACCGTCCCGACCTTGCATCGTCATTGTCTCCCGGACATCCGCTCTTTTCGGAGACGCTTCTTACGAGCGCCTTACTGCTTTATTGCAATAAAACCCATCGCCGCCCCATACGTCAATGGGATTACCTACACCAAATGTTATGGATTACCCCACCGATTTAGGTAGGCCGTCCGTCTGCCTATGCTCCGGGTCGGCCGCTTGATCCTTATCGGGCGCGGCTTTGCGGTTTTTACTGGGATTGGAGAAGCGGAATCGTCCGGCGAGGACACAGCCCTTCATGCCGGGATCGCAGGGGCGGCCGACAACTTTGCCGCAATGACCATTCGCCTCATGCACACATCCCCATCCGCTCATGACCGGCCTCCTATATCCGACCCAGCGGCAAGGGCGCCAGCCCGCTTGGCGGTCGATTATCAGCCAAGGCGGGTGGTGTCGCGGTGGTCTTCATCAGCTTCTCGACCTCTTCCAGCGATTTGGTCGCCGCCTCGACGATGGGTTGGTAACCGCCAGGGTCGGCGATCCGCTCCAGCAGCGCCTTGACGTGGGCCAAGTGAATGAGCGCCTGTTCCCGGCCAGCTGGACCAAATTCTTCCACCACCCTGCGCGCCTGGAACGGCATCCGGCGAATCAGGCCAAGCCGTCGCCCGGACAGCACCTTGAAATCCATCACCTTCGCCAGCAGCTCCTGATTATCTCCCGGATGGATGGTCTCGAACAGATATTCGATCAATTCGATTTCACCGTAATCCAGGCTGAGAAATGAGAATTGCGAGCGTTGCCAGGCGAAGATGAATTCCGAAATGGCCGCCAGCCGCTGCACCAGCGCCCTCTGGAACGTCTCTGGATCGATCATTCTCCATGCCTTGCCCGCCGCCATGGGCAGCTTGCCCGGCATGCCGAAGTTGCGGGACAAATTTAACGCCACCGCTAAAAGCGTCCGACTGGTGATGGCCGAGCTGCCGCGCGGCCAACAGGCATGGAGCAGGTCCAGGGCGGCGAAATCATCGGGCGGAGTCGACAATAGCGATGCCAATGCATTCAAGTCGTCCGGCAAGTCCAACGTCCCGGTCCCGGCCGGTGTCGCCGCCTCCATCAGTGCGACCATCTCGTCGCGCTCCATGGCCGGGGCAGTGGGCTGCGGATCGGGAGGAGCGGAGGCGACATAACTGTCGTCGAGAACCAGGACTTCATCTTCCTCGTCGATGTCATCGCCCATGGGAACGAGATCGGCCACCGGCGGCGCAATCACCGTCATGGTGACGGGAAAGACGATGCTGGCCTCGTCGAGCACCAAAACGTCGTCGTCCTCGGCGATGGCGGGTTCCGCCGGGGCGGTATCTTCGGGCATGTCCGCCGCCGCCTGGGCAGCTTGGGCGCCGAGTACCGCCAGAACCTCCGTCAGCAGATCATGATTGCTCGGCCCGGCCGGTGTCTGCTCCGCGTCAGGGGGCGGCTGACGGGACAAGGCGTCGAGCACCCGCACCAGCAGATACTGATTATCCGCCTCCTCCGCCCCACAGGGCTCGGACAGCGGAATTTCCACCGGCGCCTCGACCTGGGTCATGAAGCTGTCGTCCAGCACCAAGACGTCGTCGTCATCGCCCGTGGGGGGCGCGTCACTCTCCATGACGATCCCCGGCGGCGGCGGGAACTCCGGTTCGGTCTCCGGTTCAGGGCCTGTGGCGGGCTCGGCTTCGACCGGCGCGGGACTGTCCTCCACTGGGTCTTCCAGAATAAGGACATCCGCATCCTCGCCGTCGGCGGCGGCGGGCGCCAGCATGGACACGGCGACCGTGGCCGCTGGGCGGCGGCTGAACAGGCGATCAAGCAGCCCCGGAGAAACATCATCGGCGAAAGCGCCTGTCGGCCCCGCCAAGGATGATGGTATGGCCTCGATCAGATTCCGGTCCTCGACCGTGGGCGCTTCGACAATTTCGACCAGCACCAGAACATCCTGGTCATCGTCCTCATCCTCCACATGGGAGGGAACGTCCCGAGGCGCGGGGATGTCGGGCTCCGGCTCCGGCTCGGGCTCGGGCTCGGGCTCGGGCTCGGGCGGCGCATCGTCGGGCACGGCCGCCTGTCGGGCCGAGCGCCGCGCCAAGATCCGGTGCATCATACTGCGACGCGGAAGCGGTTCCGAAGCATTGGGGGAGGGACCGGGCGGCGGCCGACCGTCTTGCGGCAACTCCTCCAGCGCCTTGGCCAGCAGATCGGCAAACGCCTGCGACGGCGGCGCAAGATCGGCCGTCCCGTCGTTCAAGGCGCTGTCTTCCGACCGGTTCTGCATCACCACTTTTGGGAATTGCCCCTGGGACTAGGCCGTCATAGTGCCATGTTGTCCACAGCCCGCGCCAGGGCACAAAAGCCCTCGACCGGGATCTCCTCGGCGCGGGCGGTGCCCGAAATTCCGGCAACCGCCAGCAGTGCTTCCGCGTTGCCCAACTGCTTTAGGCTGGAACGCAACATCTTGCGGCGCTGCCCGAAGGCGGCGGCGGTCACCCGTTCCAGAGTCTGGAAGCGCGCCGGAGCCAGGGGCTGCGGCCGGGGCACGATTTCCACCACCGTCGAGGTGACCGTCGGCGGCGGCGTGAACGCCCGCCGGTCCACGTTGAACAGGGGACGGACCTCGCACAGCCACTGGGTGATGACCGATAGCCGACCGTAATGGGAGGATCGCGGAGCGGCGGCAAGGCGGTCGACGACTTCCTTCTGAAACATCAGGACGAAGCGCTCAAACTCCGCCGCGCGGCGCAGCCATGCCAGCAACAGAACGGTGGAAATATTATAGGGCAGATTGGCGACAATCTTGCGCGGGGCTTCCCCCAGGGTGGCGGCATCCACCGCCATGGCATCGGCCGCCAATATTTCCAGGCGACCGGGATAGGCTTCGGCGATTTCGTTTTGAATGGCGATGGCCCGGTCGTCGCGTTCGATGGCGATGACCTGCCGCGCCCCGGCATCGAGCAGCGCGCGGGTCAGACCACCGGGACCGGGACCGATCTCGATCACCGTGCCAATGGACAGATCGCCTGCCGCCCGGGCGATCCGGCCGGTCAGATTGAGATCGAACAGAAAATGCTGGCCCAGGGATTTGCGCGCGTCGAGCCCATGGCGTGCGATGACGTCGCGCAGGGGAGGCAGCGGATCGGCGCTCACGACGTCTTGGCCCGATTGGCGGCGATTTCTCCCGCCATGACCATGGCCGCCATCAGACTTTCCGGGCTTGCCGTGCCGGTTCCGGCCAGTTCGAAGGCGGTCCCGTGATCGGGCGAGGTCCGAACGAAGGGCAGGCCCAGGGTGATATTGACGCCGTGGTCGAAATCCACGGTCTTGATGGGGATCAGCGCCTGATCATGATACATGCACAAAGCGGCATCGTAGCCTTGGCGGGCACGGGCATGGAACATGGTGTCCGCGGGCAGCGGCCCCACGGCATCGATTCCGGCCCGGCGCAAGTCCTCCACCGCCGGACCGACGATCTCCAAGTCTTCCCGGCCCATGGCGCCGCCCTCTCCCGCGTGGGGGTTCAAGCCCGCCACGGCGAGACGGGGAGAGGCGATGCCGAAGTCCCGCTGAAGCGCGGCGGCCGTTACGCGCCCGACCTCCACGATATCGCCCCTGGTCAAACCGCGAACCGCTTCGGCCAAACTCACATGGATGCTGACCGGAACCACGCGCAAGCCGGTGCAGGCCAACATCATCACCTCCCGCAGGCTTGGCTCTCCCGCCAGGCTGGCGAGGAATTCCGTATGGCCGGGAAAGGCGAAGCCGCCGTCCTGCATGACCTTCTTATGGATCGGATTGGTGACCACGGCCCCGGTCTCGCCGGATCTCGCCAAGTCCACCGCCCGGGCGATGGAGGCCTGGACCGCCGCCACGTTGTCGCGATGGGGATGGCCGGGCTCCACCGGCCGGGGCAAATCCAAACGCAGCACCGGCAGCGCCCGATGAAACACCGGGACGGCTTCGCCCACTGACTGAATTTCTTGTACCGGCACGGCAAGGTTCAACCGCTCGGCCAGACTCCGCAGTCGATGGGGATCGTCGATGAGCAGAAATGGAGGGCTGGACTCGGTTCGCGCCAACCAAGCCATCAGGCTTATCTCGCCGCCGATCCCGGCCGGCTCGCCCATGGTCACCCCAAGCGGCGGCCCATTGCCAATGGCCACGCTACAGCCTGAAATCGACGAATGCGGCCCGCCGCAGGTCACGAAGATAGCGCTTGCCTTGAAGATCGACCTTCTCATCCTCGATCTGGCGACGAATGACGTCGCGGGACGGCACTCCCCCGGCTGCTCCCAATGAGGTACGCGAGCACACCATCAACACCAACAATCCCTCGGGAGCCTCTTGGGGGGCGCTGGCCTTGTTGGTGGGCAGCCCCTCGACCGCAGTCCTGACCGTGGGCGGCAGTTCGGACTTGCGTCCGTTGTCCAGCCGGGCCGCTTTGTCCGACCCCATCTTACGGCCGAATTCCTCGAATTCGCGGCAGCTCTTGAGCGGCGCTGTGAGATCGAGGGCCTTCGCCTTCAACTGATCCCGGCTGACAGCGGCCCCCACCTGATAGGGAAAGGTGATTTGCAGGATGTTCATGGTCTCGTCGTCGGAATGCTGCGAGCCCGCGACGCGCTTGTCGATGACCGCCACAATGTTGAAGCCGGTTCCGACCCGAATAAGAGGGCTGACATCACCCTTGCCCATGGTGGCGATGGCCGTTCGAATCTCTTCGTCGAGATTGCTATCGACCACCCAGCCCAGCATTCCCCCTTGTCCGGCGCTGGCGCTTTGGGAGAATTGTCGCGCCAGGGCGGAGAATGGGGCACCGGCCTTGAGTTGCTCCATCAAGCGTTCACCGAGTCGGCGCGCTTCTTCCTCCTGCGCGGGCGAATCGACGTTCAGAAATATTTCCGCCAATTGATATTCGGGGTGGCCGACCTGCTGCCTGATCAGTTCAAGACGATCACTGATCTCGTCCTCGCCGATCTTGATATTGGACTGAATGACACGGCTGATCAGCTTCAGCCAAGCAAGATCCGCCCTCAGCTGATCGCGCACCACGTCGGTATCGACGCCAGCCTTGCTGAGGGATCCCAACAGCCCACCCGGCGGCATGCGGTTCTGTCGCTCGATATTGGCGATGCTGCGATTCACCTCGTCGCCGCCCACCGACACCTTGAGCCGGGCCGCTTCCTGCATTTGAATCCGCTCATCGACCATTTTCCGCAGAACCTGCGGAACGGCCCGGCGACGGTTTTCGATGGAATCCGGAAGATTGGACATCACGATGGCCAGTTTGAGCCGCGCTTCCAAATCGTGAATGGAAATCATCTCGTCGTTCACGACAGCAGCGATGCGATCAACTTCCTGGGCCTCGGCATACCTGCCCATGCCCAGCGAAGTAAGGCAGACGATGGTGACGACGATGAAACGAGCCAACATCCCGGCAATCCCCTTCGACCTTCCGGCAAGCGAAAACACGCCAGCCGAAGGCGGTTAATCAGAACAGACCCAAAGGCGCTTCGCCCAAGGTCTTCAGCACAATGGTGAGCATCGCGTTATAGCCCGACAGCAGACCCGGCGCATTGGAATAATATCGGTTCATCGTCGCCATGATGGCAAAGCACTCGTCATTATACGTCGTGTTCGCCGTCCAGTTCAACGTGCCGCCATTATCCCCGAGATCCTGAGCCAATGACGCTGTCGCCACCCAATATTTCGACAGGGCGGAGCTTACCCCATAGTTAATATATTGCCGTCTCGGATAGATCTGGCCAGCAGTGTTGGATGAAGTGGACAGATAGCCATAGGTGGTCGCAAAACTCAGCATGGGCGGCCCGATGGAAATGCTCGATTCGTTGCGGCGCAACGCCAGACTTTCCTTGTCCAGTCGGACGCGGCTGTTCAGGGCCAGAAATCCGGTGGGGGCCACGTCAACCCGTCCAAGGTAGTCGGACAAGGTATCGGTGAAGCCACTGGTGGAACTGAACGTATTGTCCACCTTGCGCCGCCAGCCCTGCGCGGCCTGAAGCCCCAGGCGCCCGCCGACGGCAGGAAAGCCGCTCCACCGCAGTCCGTAGCCGCCGCGCAGGCCGCCCTCGATCCGGTCAAGCCCAACCAACCGATTGGGGCGCATGACATTGGTTTCATCCAGTTCGAAGGCCAGCGAATCCTCGTTGGGGATCTTGTCCGAATTGCCGCCGCCAGGGCTCATGGCAACAATCGCCATGGGCTCGACCACCTGCGACATCCATGTGCCCGGACGGGAGAAGGGATAACGCCATTCCAGCGACGCCTCGGGGATGGCACGACCGGCGGTGGCCGTTCCCGCGTAATTCGTCAGGTTCTGACTGCGATAGCCGTCGCCCCGAACGCTGGTGTTCAAGGTCATCACCTGCCCGTCGGGCGTGGTCATGGGCAGATGCCATCCCGTCTGCTGCGAGATGCGCTGCGCCACCGGCCCCTTGGTCCGGGTGTATGAGAGGAAATCGCTGTCGAAGCTCCAGTAGCTGCCCGCCCAGCCGGGATCGCTCACGGCACGGTGGATCATATGCGGCAAGACCACCGGCGACTTCGTGCCGTCGCCCGAAAGGCGCTCGCCCTGGAACGACATGGTCTCCGCCATGGCGTAATTGCGCCGACCGAATCCTTCCACATAGGGACGCGTCAATCGCCAGGGGCGGTCATTGTCGGTTCGAACGCGGTAAAGATCGCGATACGTCCGATCGGACTGGTATTGGGCCTGCCAACCGGCCCGCCAAGTACGATCGAGATCGACCAAGCCCTTGGACTCCACATGGCCCCGGATATCGCCACTTCCCTTGTCGGCGGTAATGCTGGCGACGGTCTTGGCCTCGCCGTAAACGCCGCGCCAGCGATGCTCGCCCAGCAGGTGAAGATGCTGCATGGCCGAGGTGGCCAGATTGTCGGGGTCGGTCTTGACGGCGGAAATGGCGTCGGTTTGCGGCAGCATGAACCGGGGAACCAGGGTGACATCCTCTTGGTCCGACATCACGAAGAAATACGGAGTCGTGAAGGATGGCCCAAGGGAGCTGTTATAGCCCACGGTGGGAGCCAAGAAGCCGCTCTTGCGCTTTACCGTGGGATCCGGATGGGACAGATAGGGCGTGTAGAGAACGGGGACACCGGCAAGCTCGATCCAAGCGTCGCGATATTCGATCTGCGCCTCGGCCTGATTATGGGTCACCCGCTGGGCCTTGGCCTGCCAGATGGGCGTTCGTCCGGGATTGTCCCGGCAGGGTTCGCAGGCCGTATAGACGGCGCGATCGAAATCGGTGCGATCGCCGCCGACGCGTTGTCCCGATTGGGCGGCCAAGCGCGAATTATCGGCAAGAATAACGCGCATATTGGCGGCGACGCCGCTCTTGAAGTCACCGGTCAATTCGAAATAATCGGCAAAGGTCACTTCGCCGGTGGGCTCGGTCAAGACGACGTTGCCCGACGCCCCCATGACATCCTGCTTAAGATTGTAGGACACCACATCGGCGCTGATGGTCCGACCGCTTTGGATCATCTCCACCCGCCCCTTGGCGGTGACCACGTTGAATTCGCGATCATAGATGACCTGATCGGCCTCCATGTGGACCGGCGGGTCTTCGCCTTCCTCGCGGCGCTGTGCCTTGTGGAGAGCCTGTGGAATGATTCTGGGCGGCCGCCGCATGCCCACCGCATCCCCATCGATATCGGCGGGCTGCACCGCCACCGACACGCCGCGACGACGAACGGGCGAACCGGCCTCGTCGGCGGAGGTGGGAGAAACCGAGGCACGCAGACGGGATGGCGCCGCCTGGGACGGTAGCGCGACTCCAGCCGGAGCGGCGGGGCTTGGCCCAGCCATGGTCGATGGAGCGGGAGCACTGCGCGGCCGAGGCGCCGTTACCGGCTCATCCTCGCCCCAAGCCTGCCCCCAGCCTCCGACTTCCGGAAAGGCTTGCCCTCCGGCCTCGTCCAACGGCGCGACGGACCGCACCGCCTCCACCGGAGCGGAGGACGGGGCGAGTGGGCCGCTGGGGCGAGTGGGCAAAGCCGCCGCGGGCGGCGGAGCCCGATATCCAGGAAGAGGGGGCGAAGAACGGGGAGGCAAGCGCGAAGCAGCGGGTGGCGGAACCTCGTCCTCGCCCCAGGCCTGGCCCCAGCCGCCGACCTCGGGAAAGGCGGCGCCGTTTACCGCTTCGGCACGAGCAAGCCCCGACAAGGCCGTCGAGGAGGCCAGCAGGGTCAGCAGGAAGAGTTGGCGGGATCGCGACACGTTGTCCTCGGCCGGTTCAGGCGGAATCGCCGACCGTGGCGGGCGCTCGGCGGCGCTGCCATGGCGGACTGGTCAAGACCCAAAGGCCGAAACCGATGGGAATGACCGCATTGAGGTAAATGGCTGGCGCCAGAGTGAGATTGCCGGTGGCCACATTGGATATTCCCAAGGCCGCCGCCTGGACGCCCACCATCAGGCCGGTGGAGATCAGCACCTGGGCCAATTGGCCTCGGCGATCAAAGCCAGCGGTCAACAAGATACAGGCCGCCAGCAAGGCAAAGCCCAGATTATAGAGCGGCGCCGTAAGGCGGGAGTGCATCTCGACCTTGAAACGCCGGTATTCCTGGGGGCCGACATCGCCTTCCGAAATGGAGAGCAATTCCATGGTGCCGCGTTCGCGGGCATCGCGGAACCGGTCGCGCTTGGCGCCGGTGGCCGTGGCGAAATCGACGGTGTAGCTGTCGAAATACAGCAGCGACAGCTTACCCGTCCCAGGCGTCACCTCCTGCCGATTGCCGTTGATCATCAAGACACGAGGCCCCGTCTCGGTATAGACCAGCGCACCCTTCTCCGCCATCAGGGTGACCGCCCGATTGGGCGAGCGCTTGTCGTGAACCAGCAACCCCAGCAACTCGCCGGCGGGCGAGCGCGACCGCACATAGATGGTCAGGCCGTCGCCGAATTTGTTGAACATCCCTTCTTGCAGCAACACGTTGGAAATGTCGTTGCGAATGGTCCAGTGCATTTCGTGAAAATCGCGCACCGTCACCGGAATGATCCAGCAGCTCAGCAGATAGCCCAACGCGGTGGTCACCAAGCCCAGCACCATGGCCGGCCGCGCCAGCGCCAGATGGCTGAGGCCCGCGGCGCGCAACACCACCAGTTCTCGGTCCGCGATGAGCTTGTTGTAGGTGAAAAGCACCACCGCGAAAAGTGAAATCGGGATGATCACCACCAGGAAACCCGGCATCAGCAGCATGGTCAGCTTGAGGAACGACCCGATGCTCAACCCCTTGTTGACGATCATTTCCACAAAGCGCAGCGACTGCGTCAGCCATAGGACGCAGGTCAGCGCGATGGAGACGAACAGCATCCCCACCACCATTTGCCGCAGTATGTATCGCGTAATTCCCGACATCGCCGGGATTATAGACATCACCTTTGGCTCCGAACAGCGAAAGGTGAGCCCCCGACCGCCGATCAGGACAGGATTTTTCCGGGGTTCATCAGACCCCGCGGATCCATGGCGGATTTCAGCCTGCGCATCAGGTCCAGGTCCAGGGCGGGCTTGTAATGTGCCAATTCCGCCACCTTCAGTCGGCCGATGCCGTGCTCGGCGGAAATGGAGCCCTCCATCTCCGTCACGATATCATGGACGATGCGGTTCATGCGGTCCCATTGGGCCAGAAAGACCTGCTTGTCGGCGCTTTCCGGCTGGGTCAGGTTGAAATGGGTGTTGCCGTCGCCCAGATGGCCGAACGGCACCACCCGAACGCCGGGCATGGCCGCTTCCACCGCCCGGGTGCATCGGCGGATCATCTCGGGCACAAGCGAGGTCGCCACCGCCACGTCGTGCTTGATGGAGCCGCCTTCCTTCTTTTGCGCCTCGGGAATGGCTTCGCGGATGCGCCACAGGGCGCGGCGCTGTTCCACGCTGTCGGCCAGCACCGCGTCCACCGCGAGGCCTTCGCCCAGGGCCTCGGCCAGCATCTCTTCCAGCGCGTGCCGCAGGCCGCCGGGCCGCGATGACGACAGTTCCAGCAGCAGATACCAGGGATGGGCGGCCTCGAAAGGATCGCGCACCCCCGGCACATGCCGCGCCCCCAGTTCCAGACCGATACGGGGAATCAATTCGCAGCCGGTGACGGCGTCGCCGCTGGCGCGCCGGGCGCGGGCCAGCAGCACCAGGGCGGCATCCAGATCCGTCAGGGCGATCAGGGCGGTCTGAATCTCGGTCGGCTGGGGAAACAGCTTCAACACGGCGGCGGTGACGATGCCCAGTGTTCCTTCCGCCCCGATGAACAGATGCTGGAGCGCGTAGCCGGTATTGTCCTTGCGCAGCCTCTTCAGCCCGTTCCAGACGCGCCCATCGGGCAGCACCACTTCCAGGCCCAGCACCAGATCGCGGGTATTGCCGTAACGCAGCACATTGGTGCCACCGGCATTGGTGGAGATATTGCCGCCGATGCGGCATGACCCCTCCGCCCCCAGGCTGAGGGGAAACAGGCAGCCGACCTCGGCCGCCGCCTGTTGCAGATTGACCAGCACGCAACCAGCCTCGGCGGTGAGCGTGAAGTCAATGGGATCAATCCGGCGGATGCGGTTGAGCCGCTCGGTGGAAATCACCACGGAACCTCCGTCCTCCGACGGCACGCCGCCGCCGCACAGCCCGGTATTGCCACCCTGGGGCACCATGGAAATCCCAGCCGCCGCGCAGGCCTTGACCACCTCGGCCACCTGTTCGGTGGAGCCCGGCCGCACCACCGCCTGGGCGGCGCCGCGATACAGGCCGCGCTCCTCCACCAGATAGGGCGCGAGATCGGCAGCGTCCGTCAGCACATTGGTGGGGCCGACGATTCCGGCGAGTTGCTTGAGGAGGGTCATGACGTCCCCCTCGGCGCCGCCGCCCGCCGCAGCCGATCATTGATGGCCAGCCCCAGCCCGTATTCGGGGATGGGCGACACCGCGATGCCCGACAGGCCGGGCCTGTCCATGGCGCGGAGCATGGCGAACAGATTGGCCGCCGCCTCTTCCAGATCGCCCGAGGGCGACAGATTGAGCGTCGCCGCCACCGGTCCGAAACCCAGCAAGGCCCAGCCCGCCTCCACCGCCTGCGCGTTCAGTCGCACCGGAGCCGACGGCGCGTAATGGCTTTCCAACTGCCCCGGCGAGCGCGGCGCGTCGGGGCTGTCGGCGGCATGGGGCAGGACGAGGCCGAGCACCGCTTCCAGCGTCTCCACCTCCACCCCGCCGGGACGCAGCAGGGCGGGCCGGTCGCCCGACAGATCGACCACCGTGGACTCGACGCCCACCCGGCACGGCCCGCCGTCGAGGATCAGGGAAACCCGTTCACCCAGGCACGCGGCCACGTGTTGAGCCGTGGTGGGGCTGACCGCACCCGATCGGTTGGCGGACGGCGCCGCCAGCGGGCGTCCGGCCGCTTCGATCAGCGCCAGCGCCACCGGATGGTCGGGCATGCGCACCGCGATGGAGTCGAGCCCGGCGCTGGCCAGCAGCGAGACCTTCGAATCGGCGCGGCGCGGCAGCACCAGGGTCAGCGGCCCCGGCCAGAAGCGCGCCGCCAGCCGATGGGCGTCGGGATTGAGTTCCACCAGGCTTTCGGCCTGCTCCATCGAGGCCACATGGGCGATCAGCGGGTTGAAGCTGGGACGGCCCTTGGCCTCGAAGATGGCGGCCACGGCGCGGTCGCAGGTGGCGTCGCCGCCCAGCCCATAGACCGTCTCGGTGGGAAAGGCCACCAGACGGCCGTCCCGCAGAGCCTCGGCGGCCTCGGCGACGGCGTCGGGGGTGGCGGCAAGAATCTTGGAGTCAGGCAACGTCTACTCCGGCCACGTCACGATGTGGTAGTCCAGCAGATCGGCCTTGGACTCGGTGATCACCCGGCCGCGCACCGATATCCCGGCGCGGTGCACCGTATCGGGGTCACCCGAAACCAGCGGATGCCACCATGCCAGCGGCCTGCCTTCCGCCAGCAGCCGATAGGCGCAGGTGGAGGGCAGCCAGTCGATATGCTTCAAGACCGTGGCCGACAATTCGACGCAGTCGGGCACGTCGTCCCAGCGCTGAGCGTATTTCTTGCACTTGGCGGTGCCGATATTGAGCAGACGGCAGGCGACCTCGGTGTAGTGCACCTGGCCGGTATCGGCGTCCTCTACCTTGTGCAGGCAGCAGCGGCCGCAGCCGTCGCACAGGCTTTCCCATTGCGGCCGGGTCATGGCCGACAGCGGCGTGGCGTGCCAGAACGGCGGTTCGGTCTTGGGGGCGGGGGAACTGGCGGACATGGCCTCAACCTCGTTACGCCCCGGCGGCTTGGGGCCAAGCCATAATGGCCGAAATCCCGCCCAAGGTGGTAGTGGTTAGCGTCGATCGATCAGATGAACGAATGATCCAGCCAGCCGACCGCTCGTCAGGCCGGCGGTGCCCAGCCCGGTGCCGCCGGCATCCTGGATGCGGAACAGCGGCGCGCCGTCTTCCCGCAGCACGGTGGCGTAGTGGAATTCGTGACCGCGAAAGCCACCCCCCGCCGCGCCCAGCGGCCCATCGGCGCACAGGCTGGCGCGGCGATAGCCGAGATGAATCCTGCGCTGGGCGAAGGAGGTTTCCACCCCCAACAGCCCGGCCATGGCATGACCGACGCCCTGGGCATCCACCAGCGTCCGGCCCAGCACCATATAGCCGCCGCATTCGCCGAACACCGAGGCGCCGCGCTGGGCGGCGGCGCGCAACCCGTCGAGGAAGACGGCATTGCTCGCCAATCGCCCGGCATGCAGTTCGGGATAGCCGCCGGGCAGATAGACGGCGTCGGCCGAGGAATCGGGCGCCTGATCGGCCAGCGGCGAGAAGGGCAGAATTTCCGCTCCCGCCTGCCGCCATCCGTCCAGCAGGGCGGCGTAGACGAAGGCGAAGGCCGGATCGGCGGCGACGGCGATGCGATGGCCCAGCGGCGGCAGCACCGGGGCTGCGCGCTCGCTCCTAATGCGTGACGGCACCGCCAAATCGGTCAAGGCCTCGATATCAAGATGGCGGCCCACCAGATCTGCGGCATCGTCGAGGAAGGCGGCGAGATCGGGGCGTTCGCAGGCCTGGACCAGCCCCAGATGGCGCGACGGCATCTCAAGCCTGGCGTCGGGCGGCAGGAAGCCCAGCAGGCGAATGCGGGGACAGGCCACCCGGCAGGCCTCGGCGATGGCCGCCTTGTGGCGCTCGCCCACCACCCGGTTGAACACCACGCCGAGCACCGAGACATCGGGACGCAGCGCGGCGAAACCGGCCAGAACGGCGGCGGCCGAGCCGGTCATTCCGCGCCCGTCGATCACCAGCACCACCGGCCAGCCGGTCAGTTGGGCCAGATCGGCGGTGCTGCCGTCGGGCTGGCCCACCGGCACGAAGGCGCCGTCGAACAGGCCCATGACGCCCTCGCAGATCACCAGATCGGCGTCTTCCGAAAGGGTTCCGGCCAGGGCGGCCACCGTCTCGGGCCGCATGGCCCAGCTGTCCAGGTTGAAGCAGGCCCGGCCCGAGGCGGCGGCGTGAAAGGCGGGGTCGATGTAATCCGGCCCCACCTTGGCCGAGGCCACGCGCATGCCTTGCTTGGCCAGCAGGCGCAGCAGCCCCAGGGTCAGCGATGTCTTGCCGCTGCCCGAACTGGGGGCGGCGATAATGAGTCCCTTAGCCAATATGCTTCTTCAGCCCGGCGACCAGATCATCCACCGAAATGCCATGAGTGAAATGGGCGACGAAACGCCCGTCCGGCCCCATCAGATACAAGATGGCAGAGTGATCGACCGTATAGCTGTCGGGCGAATCGCCCTTGACCTTGGCGGCGTAGACCTTGAACTCCTTGGCCACCTTGGCGATATCCTCGGGCGATCCGGACAGCCCCTGGATGGCGGGGTTGAAGGCTTCCACATAGCTCTTCATCACCGCGGGCGTGTCGCGTTCCGGGTCGATGGTCACGAAGATGGGAACCAGCTTCTTGCCAAAGCTCGGCCCCAGCTTGTCCAGCGCCCCAGCCACCGTGGACAAGGTGGTGGGGCAGACATCGGGGCAATAGGTATAGCCGAAGAAGATCAGCATATAGCGATTGCGGAAATCCCGGTCCGACACCGTCTTGCCGGTCTGGTCGGTCAGGGTGAAGGGGCCGCCGATGGCGGGGATGGACTTGCCGTCGCTGGTGGATTGGCCGCTCCACACCACGATGCGGACACCGATGACGACGAAGGCCACCACGATGACGCCGACCACGGCGAGCAGGGTGCGGGAAAATTTCATGCGTCCATCTCCGTCCTTAACCGGCGAGCAACTGCCAGGCCATGAAGGCCAGCACCGCCGCGTTCAACACCAACAAGACCGGCGCCAGCCGCAACAGCGGCGCCCGCCAGCGCAGGATGGCGGCATGGCCGACGGCGCCGATCCCCACCAGCATGGGCGCCGTTCCGGCGGCGAAGGCCACCATTCCCGCCGCCCCGGCGATGGGATTGCCCGCCGCCGCCGCCGCCGCCAAGGCGGCATAGAGCAAGCCGCAGGGAATGAACCCCAGGGCCATGCCCAGCACCCAACCGCGCGGCCCGAACGGACGGGCGAACAGAGGCCTAGCCCAGCGTCCGATACTGCCCGACCACGGACTGTCGCCGGTTCCGGCTAGACCTTTCAGGGCCGGGACCGCCATGGCCGCCAGCAAAGCCGCCGCCAGCGCCAGCAACCCGGCCGCCAGCCAGCGAAACGACGCGGCGCCACCCAGTATTCCCGCGAAGCTCGCCCCCACCGCCCCCAGCGCGCCATAAGTGGTGGCGCGTCCGAGATGATAGGGCAGCAAGGCGGCGCCCGCCAGCCTTCGCATCTCGGTCATGCGCTCCAGCGGAATGGCTTCCATGCGCGCCGCCACCTGGGACAGCACGAAGGGGCCGCACATGCCCGAGCAATGGGTCAGGCTGCCCACCAGCCCGGTCAGGAACAAGCCGCCGATCAGCCCTTCCCGGCCATCGACGGAGACCCGGCAAACGGACACACCGGCATGGAGCAGCGCCATGAATTCGCTCACGCCGGGCTCCACCAGTCGAGCCGGTCGCGCAAGCGCACCACGCTGCCCAGCACCAGCAAGGCGGGCGGCTTCAGCCCGGCCGTCGCCACCGCCTCGGCGACCTGCCCCAAGGTGGTTTCCAGCACGGTCTGCCGGGGCGTCGCTGCGTCGCACACCACCGCCATGGGCTCGTCGGGCCTACGCCCCGCAGCCATCAATCGCTTGGCGACCCGGTCCAGATGCTTCAATCCCATGTAGAACACCATGACCGGCGCGCCGCGTGCCAGGGCGTCCCAGTCGAATTCATCGGGCACCTCGCCGTCGGCGCCATGACCGGTGACGAAGGCCACTGCCGAATTGGTGTCCTTGGAGGTCGCCGGAATACCGGCATAGGCGAGACCGCCGATGCCCGCCGTGATGCCCGGAACGATGCGAAATTTGATCCCGGCCTGGGCCAGGGCCAAGGCCTCTTCCGGGCCGCGCCCGAACACGAAGGGATCGCCGCCCTTCAGCCGCAGCACCCGCGAACCCTGGCGGGCCAGTTCGATCAGCCGGTCGGTGATGTCGGTCTGCCTGACCGAGTCCTGGCCGCCGCGCTTGCCCATGGTCTCCACCACCGCGCCGGGGCGGACCAGGGCGAGGATGCGCGCATCCACCAGGGCGTCGCACACCACATGATCGGCATGACGCAAGCCATGCAGGGCCAGCAGGGTCAACAGACCGGGATCCCCCGGCCCGGCCCCCGCCAGCCACACGGTGCCCGCCTCGAACGGGGCAAAGTCAAACGGCAAGTCCAACATGGGCGGCAGTATATGGATTTGGTCCCGATCGGCCTCATGTATTTTCCGTAAGAGTGCGGGTAAAGTCCGCCCATGACCGAATCGCCGCTTCGCAAGGGATGGACCACCGGGGCCTGCGCCGCCGCCGCCGCCAAGGCCGCCTATGCCGCCCTGAGGGGCGAGGGCTTTCCCGATCCCGTGACCATCCAATTGCCGCGCGGCGAGACGCCGAGTTTCGCCCTGTCGCGCAAGCATCTTGAACCCTGCCGCGCCATTGCAGGGGTGATCAAGGACGCGGGCGACGACCCCGACGTCACCCACGGCGCCGAGATCATCGCCACCGTGGAACCAGGCTCGGCCGGTTCCGGCATCACCTTCCGGGCGGGCGAGGGCGTCGGCACCGTCACCCTGCCCGGCCTGCCAATCCCGCCGGGCGAGCCCGCCATCAATCCGGGCCCGCGCCGCCAGATCACGGACAATCTGGGCGATGTCGATCTGGTGGTGACCATTTCCATTCCGGGCGGCGAGGCCCTGGCGGCCAAGACCTTGAACAGCCGCCTCGGCATCATGGGCGGGCTGTCCATCCTGGGCACCACCGGGGTAGTGATCCCCTATTCCTGTTCCGCCTGGGTCCATTCTATCCATCGCGGGGTGGACGTGGCCCGCGCCCTGGGGTTCGACCATGTGGCGGGGGTCACCGGCAAGACCTCGGAAGCCCTGGCCCGGAAGCGGTTGGGATTGTCCGACCAAGCCATCATCGACATGGGCGACATGGCGGGGGGACTGCTGAAATATCTGCGCCGCGCCCCGGTCAGGCGTCTGACCCTGGTGGGCGGCTTCGCCAAGCTGACCAAGCTGGCGGCGGGCCATCTCGACCTGCATTCCGCCGCCTCTCAGGTGGATGGCGGTTTCCTAGGCGGATTGCTGCGCGACCTGGGCTTCGCCGACCAACTTCCGCTATCGGCAACCGCCGCCCAGGCCTTGGTCCTGGCCGGTGATCTGCCGCTGGGCGATCTGGTGGCGCGTCGCGCCCGCGAGACGGCCCTGGCGGTGCTGTCGGGCGGCACCGAGATCGCGGTGATCGCCGTTGATCGCGGGGGCAAGGTAGTGGGGAAAAGTGGTTAGAGTCCTCATCCTGGGCGGCACAACCGAGGCCGCCGCCCTGGCGCGCGCCCTGGACGGCAAGGTCGAGATCATCACCTCGCTGGCCGGTCGCGCCGGCATTCCCCATATCCCAGGCGGCGTAAGGGTTGGCGGATTCGGTGGCGCCTCCGGCCTGGAAGCCTATCTGCGGGCCGAGGGAATCGAGGCGGTGATCGACGCCACCCATCCCTTCGCCGCCCGCATCTCGGCCCATGCACAAACCGCCTGCGCGGCGACCGGCATCCGCCGCACCACCCTGTGCCGAGCGGAATGGACCAAGCACGCGGACGACCATTGGATCGAAGTCGGGTCCATGGCCGAGGCGGCGGAAAAACTGCCGAGCCTGGGCAAGCGCGCCTTCCTGACGGTCGGGGCGGGCGAGGCGGCCGCCTTTGCCGAGGTTGCGGGCGTCTGGTTCCTGGTCCGCCTGCTGAAGGCCGCAAGCCTGCCCCTGACGGACTACGCCGTCATCACCGGCCGCCCGCCCTTTTCGGTGGAGGATGAAGGCGCGTTGATGGCCGGGCATCGCATCGACGTGCTGGTTACCAAGGCCTCGGGCGGTGCCGCCACTTACGGCAAGATCGAGGCCGCCCGAACGTTGGGTCTGCCCGTCCTGATGATCCGCCGCCCACCGCCGCCCGAGGGCGAGAGCGTCGAGAGCATCGAAGCGGCGGTGGAGTGGTTAGACCTTCCCCGGCCGCAGCACATGGGTGTGGTCGGCGGCGTACAGCCGTGAATCGGTGAAGTCGGCGCCCTCGCCCAGCACGCGGCCCACCAGGATCAGGGCGGTGCGGGTCAGTCCCGCCGCCTTCGCCTTGTCGCGGATATCGGCCAGCGTTCCCCGGATGAAGCTCTGATCCGGCCACCCCACCCGGAAGGCCACCACCACCGGACAGTCCTCGCCGTAGAGGGGGCTCAGTTCCTTGACCACATGGGCCAGGTTGGTGACCGAGAGGTGGATGGCCAGGGTGGCGCCGCTCTTGCCCAGGGTGGTCAGATCCTCGTTGTTGGGCATGGCGGACGAGCGCACCGAGGTCCGGGTCAGGATCACCGTCTGGCTGATATCGGGCAGGGTCAGTTCGGTGGACAGCGCGGCGGCGGCGGCCGCGAAGGCGGGCACGCCCGGCGTCACGTCATAGGCGATGCCCAGCGCGTCGAGGCGGCGCATCTGTTCGGCGATGGCGCCGTAGAGCGAGGGATCGCCGGAATGGACACGGGCCACGTCCAGATTCTTGGCCTGGGCCTCGGCGATCTCGGCGATGATCTGGTCCAGATCCAGCGGCGCGGTGTCGACGACACGGGCGCCCGGCGCCGCCTCGGCGACGATCTCGGCGGGCACCAGCGAACCGGCGTAAAGCACCACCGGGCAGGACTGGATCAGCCGCAACCCGCGCAGGGTGATCAGATCGGGGGCTCCCGGCCCGGCGCCGATGAAATGGACTTTCATATCAATCCCCAAAAATCGTCATGCCCGGGCGTGACCCGGGCATCCTTGCCCCCGGATCGCTCCGGGGGTGACGATGAAAAATGATTAGTGGCAACCGCCACCGCCGCCGCCGCTGCCGCAGCCACAGCCGCCGCCCGACGACGGAGCCTTGTTGGGCATGATGTTCAGCGCCGCCACGCCGGGCAGCTCCTTGCCTTCCAGCCATTCCAGGAAGGCGCCACCGGCGGTGGAGACATAGGAGAACTTGTCCTCGACCCCCGCCTTGGCCAGGGCGGAGACGGTGTCGCCGCCGCCCGCCACGGTCAGCAGCTTGCCCTGTTTGGTGCGCTCCGCCGCCCATTGGGCGACGGCATTGGTGGCGGCGTCGAACGGCTTGATCTCGAAGGCGCCGAACGGGCCGTTCCACACCAGGGTCTTGCAGCCGCCCAGACGGTCGATCACCGCCTCGGCCGAGGCCGGACCGGCGTCGAGGATCATCATATCGGCGGGAACCTCGTCCACCGAGACGACCTTGGACGGCGCGTTCTCGGCGAATTCGCCCGCCACCACGGCGTCCACCGGCAGCACGATATGGCAGTGGGCGGCCTTGGCCTTTTCCAGAATCTCGCGGGCGGTGTCGGCCATTTCCTTCTCGCACAGCGACTTGCCCACCTGCTTTCCTTCCGCGAACAGGAAGGTGTTGGCCATGCCGCCGCCGATGATCAGGTAATCGACCCGGCTGACCAGATTGCCCAGCAGCTCCAGCTTGGTGGAGACCTTGGCGCCGCCGACGATGGCGGCCACCGGCTTTTCCGGGTGTTCCAGCGCCTTGCCCAGGGCTTCCAGCTCCGCCTGCATCAGGCGACCGGCGGCGGCGGGCAGCATATGGGCGAGCCCCTCGGTGGAGGCATGCGCCCGGTGCGCCGTGGAGAAGGCGTCATTCACATAAAGGTCGCCCAGCGCCGACAGGGATTTGGCGAAGCCAAAATCGTTCTTCTCTTCCTCGGGGTGAAAGCGGACGTTTTCCAGCAAGGCGATGTCGCCGTCCTTCATGGCGGCGATGACCTTTTCGGCCTCGGGTCCGATGCAGTCGTCGGCCCAGGCCACCGGCTTGCCCACCGCCTTGGCCAGCGGCTCGACCAGAAGCTTCTGGGAATACTTCTCTTCCCGACCCTTGGGGCGGCCGAAATGGGTGAGAACGATCACCTTGGCTCCGGCGGCTGCCAACTCGGTGAGCGTGGCGGCCGAACGGTCGATGCGGGTGGTGTCGGTGACCTTGCCGTCCTTGGACGGCACGTTGAGGTCGGCGCGCACCAGCACCCGCTTGCCTTTGACGTTGAGCTTGTCGATGGTCAGGAACATGGTGAAGCCTCCCTGGGTCGTTATGGCGGCAAGCTGAGGACCGCTTGCAGTCTTAATCCCTCGTCACCCCCGCGCAGGCGGGGGTCCATGGTGACGCCAAGAGTCCTTGGCCGACATGGATTCCCGCCTTCGCGGGAATGACGAGGAATAAAGAGCCGTTCCTAGTTCTTGGCGATGTGCTGCAAGAACCGCAGCATGTTGCAGGTATAGCCGTATTCGTTGTCGTACCAGGTCACCACCTTGACGAAGGTGCCGTCCAGGGCGATACCGGCGTCGGCGTCGAAGATGGAGGGCATGTTGCAGCCGACGAAATCGGTGGAGACCACCTTTTCATCGGTGTAGCCGAGCACGCCCTTCATGGCGCCTTCCGACGCCGCCTTCATGGCCTTGCAGATATCCGCGTAGGACGCGTCCTTGCTGAGCTCGACGGTGAGATCGACCACCGAGACGTCAGAGGTGGGGACGCGGAAGGCCATGCCGGTCAGCTTCTTGTTCAGCTCGGGCAGCACCTTGCCCACCGCCTTGGCGGCGCCGGTGGACGACGGGATGATGTTTTCCAGAATGCCGCGGCCGCCGCGCCAATCCTTGGAGGACGGGCCGTCCACGGTCTTCTGGGTGGCGGTGGCGGCGTGGACCGTGGTCATCAGGCCGCGCTTGATGCCCCAGTTGTCGTTCAGCACCTTGGCCACCGGGGCCAGGCAGTTGGTGGTGCAAGACGCGGCGGAAACGATCTTTTCGCCCGCATACTTGGCGTGGTTGACGCCATAGACGAACATGGGGGTCTCGTCCTTGGACGGAGCCGACATCAACACCTTCTTGGCGCCGGCCTTGAGATGCTTTTCAGCCGAGGCGGCGTCCAGGAACAGGCCAGTGGATTCGATGACGATATCGACGCCCAGCTCGCCCCACTTCAGTTCGGCCGGATCCCTGACCTGGGTCAGCAGGATCGGCTTGCCGTTGACGGTCAGGATGTCGCCGTCAACGCTGATCTCGCCGCCGAAGCGACCATGCACCGAATCGTATTTCAGCATATAGGCCAGGTATTCGGGCTCGAGGAGGTCGTTGATGCCGACGATCTCGATCTCCGGGAATTCCTTGGCCACGGCGCGGAAAACCATGCGACCAATGCGGCCGAAACCGTTGATGCCAACGCGAACAGTCATAATTTCCTCCACTAGGTCCGACACTGTGGTTTAGGCAGGCACGCCCTGGCGAGGGGCTGGATGGACGGCGCCAGCGCGCATGGTAGAGCGCGCCCAAGCCTGCGAAGTCGGGCAACCATATTGCACAGAGTCGGATTCGAATCCAGCCCCCAAACGATGGCAAAGTAAACATTGATGACATTAAAATTATATTTCATTACTCACCCACCCTAAAGGATTAATTTCGCTCCACCCCTCTGGTGATGAAGTAATAACCGAATGGACCGGACAGAAAATAATCCTCTATCCTGATCCTATTGGGACGACCTATTCTTCAAGTGCTCAATTCGCACTGCTATTGTGCGATGCAAAATTTCCGATTGCTGGGACGGTCTGAATTTTCCCCCGTGTCCCCAAGGCGCCTGCCGCCGGAAATGAATGGCTGACGGGAGAACCGCGCTCTTGTGCCCGCGACGCGGTTGTGCTTCATACCCAGGATCAATGTCTCGGCCAAAGGGGCGCAGGTGCGCCTCGGACCATTCGACAAGAAGGATGACTCGCCCATGAAGACGCTGTTTGCGCGCCGCTCCGTCCTTGCCCTCGCCATGGCGACGGGAATGGCCGCCAGCCCCGCTTTCGCCGCCGACCAAAAGGACACCGTGGTCGCCAATGTCAACGGCAGCGACGTGAAGCTGTCGTCCATGGCCGACTTCGCCCGCCAAATGGGTCCGCAGGCGGCGCAGGCCCCCTATGAAGTCATGCTGGAAGTGGTGATCAACAACCAGTTGGTCTACGACGCCGCCAAGAAAGACAAGATGGACGCCGACCCCGAGGTCAAGGCGGCGCTCCGCAAGGTCGAGGCCCAGTTGATCACCCAGGCCTATATGCAGAAGAAGATGCGCTCCGCCATCAGCGAAGAAGCGATCAAGGCCCGCTACGACCAGGCGGTGAAGGAGTTCGTCCCCGCCGAGGAAGTGCGCGCCCGCCATATCCTGGTGGACACCGAGGAGGCCGCCCGCTCCATCATCGCCGAACTGGGACGCGGCAGCGACTTCGCCGAACTGGCCAAGACCCGCTCCAAGGATACCGGATCGGGCATGGGCGGCGGCGATCTCGGCTACTTCACCCAAAAGGACATGGTGCCGGAATTCGCCTCGGCCGCCTTCGCCATGCGTCCCGGCGAAGTCTCGAAAGCCCCGGTGAAGAGCCAGTTCGGCTTCCACGTCATCAAGGTGGAAGACAAGCGCATGGCGACCATCCCGCCCTTCGAGCAGGCCAAGCCCGCCATCGCCAACAAGATCGCCGAAGACATTCAGCAGAAGGTGGTGATGGATCTGCGCGACAAGGCGAAGATCAAGCGCTTCAACGTGAACGGCACCCCCATGGCCGAACCCGCCAAGAAGTAAGATCGGATACAAGGGGTCTCCGGTCCGCCGGAGGCCCCATTCTCTCGCTCAACGGAATACCACCATGACCGCCGTATCGCCGCTCGCTCCCGCCCGGTTTCCTAAAATGCCGGAGGTGACGGGCGTCACCCTGGCCAGCCATGCCTGCGGCGTGCGCTATGCCGGGCGCACCGATCTCCTGCTGGTGGAGATGGTGGCGGGAACCACGGCGGCAGGCGTCTTCACCAAATCCCTGACCGCATCGGCTCCGGTGGAATGGTGTCGCCAATCCGTCGCCAAGGGCCGCGCCCGCGTCCTGGTGGTCAATTCCGGCAATGCCAATGCCTTTACCGGCTCGGTCGGCGTGGCCTCGGTCAAGCGTACCGTCGAAAAGGCGGCAAAGCTGGCCGATTGCAGGTCGTCGGAAGTCTATGTGGCCTCCACCGGCACCATCGGCGTCCGGCTGCCCGACGAAAAGATCACCGAGGCCCTGGCCGACGCCCGCGCCAAGTTGAAGGGTAATGCCTGGGCCGACGCCGCCAAGGCGATCATGACCACCGACACCTATCCCAAGGGCGCCACCCGCACCGCGACCATCGACGGCACCAAGGTGGTGATCAACGGCATCGCCAAGGGCGCCGGCATGATCGCGCCGGACATGGCCACCATGCTGTCCTATGTCTTCACCGACGCCGCCATTCCCGCCGATGTCCTGCAAGCCCTGCTGAGCAAGGGGGTCAAGGGCTCGTTCAACGCCATCACGGTGGACAGCGACACCTCGACCTCGGACACATTGATGCTGTTCGCCACGGGCAAGGCGGGCAATACGGTGATCAAGGACGCCAAGGACAAGCGTCTGGCGGATTTCAAGGCCAAGCTGTTCGACCTGCTGCTGGACCTGGCCCATCAGGTGGTCAAGGACGGCGAAGGCGCCACCAAATTCGTCGCCGTCAGCGTGAGCGGCGCCGCCAGCAAGCGTGCCGCCCGCGTCATCGGCATGGCCATCGCCAATTCCCCCCTGGTCAAGACCGCCATCGCAGGCGAGGACGCCAATTGGGGCCGCGTCGTCATGGCGGTGGGCAAGGCGGGCGAAAAGGCCAATCGCGACAAGCTTTCCATCCGCATGGGCGGCGTCCTGGTTGCCGACAAGGGCGAAATCGCCGAAGGCTACGACGAAGCGCCGGTGACCGCCCATTTCAAGGGCCAGAACATTTCCATCGAGGTGGATGTGGGGGTCGGCAAGGGCAAGGCCACCGTGTGGACCTGCGACCTGACCCACGCCTATATCGACATCAACGGATCCTATCGCACCTAGGCATATGAATCCCGTCTTAACCTGATGCGGAAATTAGCTGTTTTTTTCCACATCCGGCGAAAAGCTGTTGAATTTCAGACCGCTTGGGCGCAAATCTATTCTCAGTTATCAAATAAGCACTAAATCGCCTTCAGGGGGCCGCATGATTTTCGGACGTGTGATGGGGTGGCTGCTGATCGGAGTGTCGGTCATCATGGCCTCTGCCGACGCCGTGCTCGCCCTTGGACCGGCGGAATATGCCGGAATCATCACCGCCGACGTGGTTACCCTTCTGGCCGGTCACACCCCCGACACCGCCGATGCGGGCCGCTCGCTGATGGACGGCATGGCCGCCCTGATCCTCGACCTTCCCGCCTGGATCGCCGTCGGCCTGACCGGCGCCTGCCTGTCGGTGGCCTGCCGTAAGCGCCAGCGCCGCCACGCCTTCCGGCGTTAAGCAAAGACCTCCCCACCCCGCGCCGCTCGTGCGGCGGAAGCACAGGGGTTTCGGAGAAACCCACCCGGCGTTTGATGTGATCCGCAGGCGGGCGAGACGTCCGCGCTCCTAACTGCTCGCTATTCTGGGAGCGCGGCCGTCCCGGCCGCTTTCCGTAAGAGTCAGCGATATCAGTCGTCGCCCATCTTCAGCGCGGCCAGGAAGGCGGATTGGGGAATCTCCACCTTGCCGAACTGGCGCATGCGCTTCTTGCCTTCCTTCTGCTTGTCCAGCAGCTTGCGCTTGCGCGAGGCGTCGCCGCCATAGCACTTGGCGGTCACGTCCTTCCTAAGCGCGCTGATGCTTTCACGCGCCACGATACGCCCGCCAATGGCGGCCTGGATGGCGATCTGGAACATCTGGCGCGGAATCAGCTCTTTCAGCCGCTGGCAGATGCCGCGTCCGCGTGATTCCGCATTGGCCTTGTGCACCACGAAGGACAGGGCGTCCACCGGCTCGGCGTTGACCAGGATCGAGACCTTGACCAACTCGCTTTCTGAATAGCTGTCCACCTCGTAATCGAAGCTGGCATAGCCGCGCGAGATGGATTTCAGCCGGTCGTAGAAGTCGAACACCACCTCGTTGAGCGGCAGCTTGTAGACCGCCATGGCCCGCGATCCGGCATAGGTCAGGTCCACCTGCTGGCCGCGCCGGTCGGTGCACAGGGTGAGCACCGGCCCCAGATATTCGTCGGGAACCATGATGGTGGCCTTGATCCACGGCTCTTCCATATGGTCGATGCGGGCGGGATCGGGCATGTCGGCGGGATTGTGCAGTTCCTGCATGTCGCCATTGGTCAGGTGGACGCGATAGACCACCGACGGCGCCGTGGTGATGAGGTCCAGATTGAACTCGCGCTCAAGCCGTTCCTGGATGATCTCCAGATGCAGCAGGCCGAGGAAGCCGCAGCGGAAACCGAAGCCCAACGCCGCCGAGGTCTCGGGCTCGTACTGGAAGCTGGCGTCGTTGAGGCGCAGCTTGGCGAGCGAGTCGCGCAGATCCTCGTAATCGGCGGCGTCGATGGGGAATAGGCCGCACCACACCACCGGCACGCTGGGCTTGAAGCCCGGCAGTGGCTCGGCGGCCGGCTTCTTGTCGTCGGTGACGGTATCGCCCACCTTGGTGTCGGCCACCGCCTTGATCCCCGCGGTGAAGAATCCCATCTCGCCGGGCCGCAACTCGTTGGACTGGATGATCTTGGGGGTGAAATAGCCGACGCTGTCAACCTGATAGGCGAGGCCGCTGGCCATCATGCGGATCTTCTGGCCCTTGCGCAGCACGCCGTTCTTGATGCGCACCAGGATGATGACGCCCAGATAGGCGTCATACCAGGAATCCACCAGCAGCGCCTGCAGCGGCTCGTTCTCCTCGCCTTCCGGACAGGGCAGGCGGGTGACCAGGGCTTCCAGCACCAGATCGATGCCGATGCCGGTCTTGGCCGAGATCATCACCGCGTCGGAGGTATCCAGGCCGATGACGTCCTCGATCTGCTGCTTGACGCGCTCGGGCTCGGCGGCGGGCAGGTCGATCTTGTTCAGGACCGGCACCACCTCGTGACCGGCGTCCAGCGCGTGATAGACATTGGCCAGGGTCTGGGCCTCGACGCCCTGGGAGGCGTCCACCACCAGCAGCGAGCCCTCGCAAGCGGCCAGCGAGCGCGAAACCTCGTAGGCGAAGTCCACATGGCCGGGCGTGTCCATCAGGTTCAACTGATAGGTCAAGCCGTCCTTGGCCTTGTATTCCAGACGGACGGTCTGGGCCTTGATGGTGATGCCGCGTTCGCGCTCGATATCCATGGAATCGAGCATCTGCTCCTTCATGTCGCGGGCTTCGATGGCCCCGCAGGCCTGGATCAGACGGTCGGCCAGGGTGGACTTGCCGTGGTCGATATGGGCGACAATGGAGAAATTGCGGATATGGCTGAGCTTGGTCATCTTGGGTCATGAATCCTGAAGTTGCCGGACCATAAAGCCCCAAGCGGCTTTTGGGAAGAGAGGAGCTTCATGGCCCAGGCGACTCGCAAGACCTTGGGTGGGGCAAAGGCCCGATTGTGCTGCTTTTCGGAAATCGGACACCGACGGAAGCTACGATCCGATGTTTGAAGATCCCCAATGCAGAAGAGATCAACCGCCGTCAGCCCGACCGAGACGCCCAGGTCAATCCCCATGCCGCCCATCGCCCGAAATACCGGCTGGCAGGGCTGCCTCGCTGCTCCTGCTGTGGCGGCACCGCCAATCGGTAACGCGTTACCATGCGTGTGGCCGAGGGTAACGCCGTTGCCATTCGGAGGCAGCCGAGGAAGCACTTTTGGATTCATCGGCGGGGGCGGTGCCTCGCTTGGCCGCGACCTGGACGGCGGCCAATACGGCCCGCAGGCGTGGACGCGGCCCCAGGGGCGAGCGGTGCCCAAGGGCTTCCCACACGGGCATCGCAAGACCACTTGTCACGAGGGGGAATCTACGCTATTGAAGATGCGAGCCAGTCGCATAGCAGAAATTCTACTGGGCGTTTCAATGAAGAAGATTGCCGGTTTATTGAATATGCTGGTCGGAGCCTTTGTCCTTCCCTACATCTTTCTTGCTTTGTTACCGGCCGATGTCGACGAAGTCGCTCCTGATGTCGGAAACGGTTTTTGGGGCCGTGGGACGCTGACCGGCGTTGCTTCCCTGCCCTTTCGGTCGGATCACCGGCACCTACAGTGAAAAATATCCAGAGCCGCGATAGCATATTTCATAGGAATCATCCCATGGCACAGCAGATCAGTTCCGATATTCTCACCCTTGCCGACCTTGGTCCCGAACAGCAGGGTGAAGTCGTCAAGATTGAGACCGAGGACGGCGTTTTCAAACGCCGCATGCAGTCGCTTGGCGTCGTGGCCGGCACTCCCGTCACGCTGGATCGTGCGGCGCCGTTGGGTGATCCGCGCATCTACAGCCTGATGGGCTACAGCCTGGGCCTGCGCAACGCCGAGGCACGGCAGATCCGCATCCGCGTGAAATAATCACCCCATCGACCTCGATCCAAGGGAAGCCGCACATGAAATCCCCCGTCACCGTGGCGCTGGTGGGTAACCCCAATGCCGGTTCCACCAGTTTGTTCAATGCCCTGACGGGCGCCCAATCCGCCGTCGCCAACTATCAGCGGGTGACGACCTCCCTGAATGTGCGCGAGATCACCCATGGCGGGGTCAGCCTACGCATCGTCGATGTGCCGGGCATCTTCTCCACCTCGTCGCAATCGCCGGAGGAGAAGGTCGGCTGCGACTACATTCACGACGAAGAACCCGACATCATCGTCAATGTACTAGATGCCGGGCATCTGGACCGCAGCCTGTTCCTGACCACCCAGCTGATCGAGACCGGGCTTCCCCGCATCACCGTACTGAACATGATGGACGAGGTCCGGCGGGCCGGTATTCGCATTGACACCACACTATTGGCGTCGGCCCTTGGGTCACCGGTGGTGGAGACCTGCGCCCTGAAGAAGGAAGGCGTCGACGCCCTGCTGGACGCGGTGGCGGCCATGGCCTCGACGACTCCCGCCACGCCCATGCGGCTACACTATGATAGCCATCTGGAGGCGGCCATCGAGCGCGTCCAGCAGCATCTGTCCACGCTGCACCCCCAGGAGCTGAGCCCGGCACGCTCGCGCTGGCTGGCCATCAAGATGCTGGAAGGCGATGACGAGATCCTGCGCCACGAAAGCAACCATGCCGACCTGATAGGCGAAATCAAGGGCGAGCAGACCGCCCTGGCCCACGAGCATGATGAGGACACCGCCAGCCTGTTGGCCTCGGCGAGGTTCGCCTTTTCCAACGGCCTGCTGCGTGAAGCCCGTCAGCAGGAGGGGGATCCCACCGCCGGGTTCAAGCTGACCCGTATCCTCGACGACTTCTTCCTGAACCGCACCCTGGGCCTGCCGCTGCTGCTGGGTATCCTGTGGGTCATGTTCGAGGCGACCTTCAGCTTGGGCGCCATTCCCACCGACTGGATCAAGGTCGGGGTGCAACTGGCCACCGATCTGGTGGACAAGAGCCTGCCGGAGGGCATGTTCCATGATCTGGTGGTCAACGGTGTGATGGCGGGCGTCGGCGGAACCATCGTTTTCCTGCCCAACATCGTCATTCTGTTCTTCTTCATGGCCATCCTCAGCGGCACCGGCTATCTGGCGCGCGCCAGCTTCCTGATGGACCGGGTAATGCACCATTTCGGCCTGCACGGCACCACCTTGATCCCCATGGTGGCCGGGTTCGGCTGCAATGTCCCCGCCGTCATGGCCACCCGCGTCATCACCAATAAGCGGGCGCGTCTGATCGCCATGCTGATCGCCCCGTTCATGAATTGCTCGGCCCGCCTGCCGGTGTTCATCCTGTTCGCAGGCGCTTTCTTCGCCGATATCGCCGGAACCGTGGTCTTCGCCATGTATATGCTGTCCCTGGTCGCCGCCATGGTGTCGGCGGTGTTGCTGAACCGCATCATTCCCGGCAGCGGTGGCGACGCCTTCGTGATGGAACTGCCGCCCTATCGTCTGCCGACCCTGCATTCGGTTCTGCATCATATGTGGGATAGCGCCCAGGGCTTCGTCGCCAAGGTCACCGGCGTCATCCTGGTGGGCTCCGTCGTGATCTGGTTCCTCCAGGAATTCCCCCGCGACATCGCCTATTCCCAGGACTTCGAGACCGTCGTCGCCGAACAGACCGCGCTTCCCGACAGCCCGGAAAAGGAAGCGGCGTTACGGACGCTGAAGAGCGCCCAGGCGCAGGAGAAGCTGGAAAAGAGCTATCTGGGGCGTTCGGCCATCGCGGTGACGCCGCTGTTCCAGCCGCTGGGCTTTTCCTGGCGGGATTCGGCGGCCATCATGACCGGCTTTGTCGCCAAGGAAGTGGTGGTGGCGACCTATGCCGTCATCTACGCCCAGGAGAAGGGGTCGGACCAGCTGACCGAGACCTTGAGGGGCGCCATGCCACCCGCAACGGCCATCGCCTTCATGATCTTCACCTTGCTCTACGCGCCTTGCCTGTCGACCATCGCCATCATCGGCAAGGAGGCGCAGAGTTGGCGTTGGGCCGGGTTCTCGGTGGTCTATTCCCTGTCCTTTGCCTGGTTGCTGGCCCTGGCCGCCGGCCGGATTGGCGGTACCTTCCTGTAGGTCTGATCCCAAGGCCCGACGAGCGAGACTCATCGGGCCTTGGTCGACCGCAAGGCTGTCGCGCCGATCAAACGGCGAAAGCCAAGGGATTGGGAGAATCCCGCCCGGCGTTTGAGGCGCCCATTGATCGGTTCCGATCAATGGGCCTTGGTCTGACCTGATGGCGGAGTCTTCCTCCGCCACCTCTTGATGAAAGAAGCGTGCCGCCATGGCTTGGGGTTCACTCTGGGATATGGGCGCCATTACCGTCGTGGGAGCGGGGGCGGCCTTCGTGGTCATCCGTCATCTGTGGCGGATGTGGCGGCCGTCCGACGGGGCGTCATGTGGCGGTGGATGCAGTTGCGGCGCCAAGCGAAACGGCGGCCGCGCCGATTGCGGCTGACCCCCGCCATGGGGATGCGGCAATGATCTCTCGCGATCAACTGCCCCGGAATGGCGGGCTGAAGATAGGCATTCTGCTGGGGTTGGCCGCCGTAGCCATGGGCATTATCGAAATTGTCGATAACGGCCCCGCCTTGCTGCGCGGCACCCTCGATTGGTGGCGCCGCATGTGACCGGAAACGCCCCACAAAAACGACGACGCCGAGATGACCCCATGGAGTCATCTCGGCGCGGCGGATCCGTTCAGCAGAGTCAGATGCGGTCAGCGATATATCCGACCAGCGGCAGCTTCCAGGCGCGGCGGAACGCCACCGAGGCCAGACCGGCAACCGACAGAACCAGAACCAGCATGGACGAGAAGCCGAAGAACCACTTTCCGATGCCGGGAATTTCCAGGACGAACATGGACAGGACCGCGATCATCCACAGCACCAGCCCTTGCTTGGCATGGAACTGAACGTATTCGTCATCCTTGTTGCGCATCAAAGGCACAAAACAAAGAATGCCGAGATAGCTGAGGGCAGCCATCACCAAGGGCTTGTAACTGGTTCCGGTTTCTTGCGACAACCCGATAGTCTGTGCGGTCATTTCGTCCTCCTTCAGACGGCTTCGGCCGCAGCCGGCTCGGCATTGCGGTTCTTGTAATATTCATAAAGAGCGACGGCTCCAGCCACCCCAACCACGCCCAGCAGCACCGGCCCCCAGGCGCCCAGCCCCAGACCGAGGCCCAGGCCGACACCCTTGGCCGACAGCATGGCGCTGCTGCTGGTGGCGGCGGCGATGGGGCTGGCGGTGACCGAAGCCCCGGTGGCGGCACCCGCCGCGGCACCGGCGGCACCGGCTCCACCAGCGGCAACCATGGCCTTGCCCTTGACGCCGGTAGCGGCGACCTTGGTGGCAGCGCCGGCTCCCTTGGCAGCCATGGCCGCCTGATTGGCGCCACCGGCAGCCGTCTTGGCCCCGGCGGCTTTCATACCCGCGGCCTTGGCGGTCACAGCCTCGCGCTCGACCTCCGCCGCGGCAGCCTTGGCCGCACCGGTCTTGGCCGCGGCGCCATTGGCGGCACCGGCCTTGGCACCACCGGCCTTCATGCCGACGGCCTGCGCGGCACCCTCGCGTTCGATTTCCGGAGAAGCCGCTGCAGCCATGGCCGCACCGCCAGCTGCGGGAGCTGCGGCGTTCGCGGCGGTTCCACCAGCCATACCTGTTGCCATCTGTGCTGCCATAACCTAACTCCTCTGGGAAAGAGATAAACTCATATATGTTTTGTTGCACAAATTCATCGGCTCGACAATAGTCTTCATGCGGACAACAATACAATGGCAGAACATGTTTTTAATAATCACTCTCAAGTCCCCACTTCAACAGCCCTCTCTTCCTGGTGTTTTATCTGAAATATGCCGGAGCGAAGGTCTTTGCTAAAGTTTTAGTGCGTAAAATTCAGGATCTCCGGGTCGTTCATGATCAAGGCTCTGGATGTGAACTGATTTCGTCGGCAGAGATACCCGCCAGCGTAAACCGTATTGCCGCTCAACCACAGGAGACGTGATCCGTGGCCTATTCACAGGAAATCAGCCGTGACCAACGCGGTGCCTTCATCTTTCTGGTCGATCAATCCAAATCCATGAACACCACCTTCGGTGTCGATGATAACGGACAGACGATCAGCCGGGCCCAGGTGGTGGCGGATGCGCTCAACCGAACTCTTGACGAGTTGATCAACCGCTGTATGCGCGATGAAGGCGTCCGTGACTATTTCGACATCGGCGTCATCGGCTATGGGCGCACCAACCGCGCCGAGTTCTGCTGGCTGGGAAACCTTGCCGGGCGCAGCTTGGTGCCCATCTCCGAGGTGGCGGAAAACGCCGATACCATCGAGGAAGAGACCACCATCATGGTTCGCGGCCAGCCGGTGGTCGAACGGGTCGCTGTTTCCCGTTGGGTGGCGCCGGTGGCGGTGGAAAGCACCCCGATGAACGGAGCTCTGCGCTTGGCGCAGTCCATCCTGGAGCCCTGGATTTCGGCGAACCCCGGCTCATTCCCCCCGGCCGTCATCAACATTACCGACGGCATGGCCAACGACGTGGACAGCGATGAAGAGCTTTTGGCGACCGCCCGGCGGTTGACCGGGCTGAAGACCAAGGACGGCCACGTCCTGCTGATGAACTGCCATATTTCAGGCGGCGACGACGCGCCGGTGGTGTTTCCATCCAGCGCGGGCCAATTGCCAGACGACACCTATGCACGCCTGCTGTTCGAGATGTCGAGTGAGTTGTCGGGCCGCCATCGCGCCATCATCTGCGAATTGTTCGAGCGCGACCTGAAGACCACGCCGACCCTGCGCGGCATGGCCTTCAATGCCGATGCCGTCGCGTTGGTCAAACTGCTCGATATCGGCACCCGCCCGGCCATCGTTTTCAACCAAGCCGCCGAGGATTCATCACGTGACCGGACCACGGAGTTCGAACAGTGACGTTTCCCGTATTGGCGGACTACAAGGCGGCGCTTTCCAACGCCAAGGCCCGGTTCGCCACTCTCCAGGTGACACCGTTCAAGGATTCCCGAGGCCATCCGCAGTTTCTCGCCGGAAACTTCGCCGGGGTGTTCCGTGTCACCGAATCCATGGGATCGCTCTTGGCGATCAAGTGCTTCATCCGTGATCTTCCCGATCTTGAGCGCCGCTACAAGGCAATCTCCGGCTTCGTCGCGGCCAGCGGCTCGCCCTATATGGTCCCTCTCCGGTTTCACCGCGACGAACTCTACGTGACATCGTCCATCGCCAAGCACGGTGAATATCCGGTCATCAGCATGCCGTGGATCGCAGGCCGCACCATCGGCGCCGTGGTCCAGACCCTGTGCGAAAGCGACAAGCGCGGCGGCATCGCCGGCCTGAGCCGGGCCTGGGCACGGCTTTGCCTGGATCTGCTGAACCGTGGCGTGGCCCATGGCGACCTTAAACACGACAACATCCTGATCGGACCTGATGGTCGCCTGAAGCTGATCGATTACGATTCCATGTTTTTGCCCGAACTGAGCGGGTTGCCCTGCACCTTGCTCGGCAGCATCAATTTCCAGCACCCCGAGCGCGATGAGACGCATTTCGACGCGACGCTGGATCACTTCTCCATGCTGGTGATGCAACTGTCGTTGCGGGCCTTGGTGTTCGATCCCGGCCTGTTCAAGCACTGCCACAGCGGCGAGAACCTCATCTTCACCCGCTCGGATTTCCTCAATCCGCAAGGCTCGGAACTGTTCCGGCGGCTTTCAGCCTCCGATGACCTCTACGTTCGCGATTGGGCGGCACGGCTGGCGCTGGCCTGTGGATCGAATTCCATCCGCATACCGTCGATCAAGGCGATCCTGTCCGTGGCCTCGGGACTGGACATGAGCCCGGTAACCGGAGGTCTGAGGTGGCTTCTCTACCGGGTGTCCAGTGGAGCGCCAAATATCACTCCCAATGCCCGGCCGAAGCCTGCCGTTCCCAGTCATTCCGAGCGGACCAAGCCCGTGGCGGCCAGTCAGAACGACGATCCGATCAATCGCCTGAGAAAGCTGAAGGGCGCCCTCGACGAGGGCCTGATCAGCCAGGCCGATTACGACGGGCAGAAGGCCAAGATCATGGAAAATTTCTGAGTCCTGACCTGCCGTGGAACTTTCATCCAGCCATGGGTAGAGTCCCGACTAAAGTTACGCCGTCTGGCGCGGGTTGAGCAATGGGGCCGGGCTCGGAGCCCCGGAGGGGCTTCGATTTCGG